>JAFQBW010000002.1 GCA_017399555.1 Methanocorpusculum sp. | reverse complement strand
GTACAAATTCCGCTTCATCATCGTTCTCATCTGTATTCTGATAGGGTCAGTCGCAGGCGTTATCGGCTCGCTCTTCATTGAGCATTTAATCGACAACTACATCGTACCTCTTGTCGGTCAGACAAATCCTGACTTTACCGGTCTGATAACAGCCATTCTGGTGATGGCAGGAATCTATCTCGCCGGTGTAGTATCGACCTTCCTCTACACACGGCTGATGGCTGTCATCTCGCAGGGCATCTTAAAGAAAGTCCGCGACCAGATGTTTTCGAAGATGCAGGCGCTTCCGGTGAGATTCTTTGATACACACTCATTCGGAGATGTGATGAGCAGATACACCAACGACACTGACACCCTCCGTCAGATGATATCGCAGAGTGTACCGCAGATGTTCTCCTCGATTATCACAATCATTGCGGTGTTCTTTGCGATGATTTCCATTAGCATCCCGCTTACCGTGATGGTTCTCATAATTGTTGCCGTCATGCTCTATCTGACCAAAAAAATCGGCGGTGCATCAGCAAAGTCGTTTGTCCGTCAGCAGAAGTCCTTGGGAGAGATTAACGGATACATCGAAGAGATTATCACCGGACAAAAAGTGGTGCAGGTGTTTACCCGTGAGCGTGCCGTCTCTGATGAGTTTGACGCGTTAAACGATGAGCTGTGCTCGCATGCAACGCGGGCAAATACCTTTGGAAACATCTTCATGCCGATTATGGGAAACATCGGAAACATTCAGTTTGTCTTAATCGCTGTGGTTGGAGGATTCCTTGCCATCTACGGAAACTGGATTACGCTTGGAGGAATCGGTGCATTCCTGATGCTTTCGAGAAGCTTTACCACGCCTATCTCACAGGTCTCCCAGCAGGTAAGTTCCGTTGTCATGGCGCTCGCAGGTGCTGAGCGTATCTTTGAGGTCCTGGATGAAGCACCTGAGACGGATGAGGGAACTGTTCGTCTGGTCAATGCAAAAGAGGTCGCCGGAGAAATTGTCGAGACCGAAGAGGAGACGAACATGTGGGCATGGAGACGCGAAGAGAATGGTATTGTGACCTATTCGAAGATGGAAGGAGAAGTGGTCTTTGAGGATGTGACCTTCTCATATGTCGAGGGAAAAACAGTTCTCCACAATATTTCCCTCTGGGCAAAGCCGGGACAGAAGGTCGCACTTGTTGGTTCAACCGGTGCCGGCAAGACGACGATTACGAACCTCATCAACCGGTTCTATGATATTGAGGAGGGAAAGATTCTCTATGACGGAATCAACATCCGCGAGATTCGCAAAAGCGACCTGCGCTATTCGCTTGGTATCGTTTTGCAGGATGTGAATCTCTTCACCGGAACCATTATGGAAAACATCCGCTATGGAAAGCTTGACGCCTCAGACGAGGAGGTCTATGCAGCAGCTAAACTTGCAAACGCTCATGACTTCATCCGCAGACTTCCGGAAGGTTACAACACCGTAATCGCCGGCGACGGAAGCAGTCTCTCGCAGGGACAGCGCCAGCTCCTCTCAATCGCAAGAGCCGCTATCGCCAATCCGCCGGTGATGATTTTAGATGAGGCAACCTCCTCCATCGACACCAGAACCGAAGCTATCGTGCAGGCAGGAATGGACTCGCTGATGAAGGGCAGAACAGTGTTTGTCATCGCACACCGCTTATCAACGGTCCGCAATGCTGATGTGATTTTGGTAATCGAAGGCGGAAGAATCATTGAACGCGGAAACCATGCAGAGCTTCTTGAGAAAAAAGGACGGTATTATCAGCTCTATACAGGTGCGTTTGAGCTGGAATAAAAATATCTGAGGGTTTCTAACAACCCATATTTTAAAAAAGAGAGATTCGGCCCTACTCAATTCGGAAAATAATCTCTCTTCTTTACAATTCAAAATGGATGTCTGTTGGAATTTGTTTATCTCTTTTTATATACAATAATTTCAGGGTTTGTACCGTTTTGTCCATATTCGCATACGAGCAGGTAATTGTCGTCTGCCACGAGTCCAAAACATCTGTCGCTGTTTGTTTTTTCTACTTGGTATCCAAGATATATTTTAGTATCATCGAGCAGTTTGATATTATCTCCGTTTGGGAGTGTATATTCCAGATTAACATAAACTCCGCATAACTGACAAAGGTCTGTTATTGTTGGCATATCGGAAATACCAAGAGAATTAAACTCATCTATCAGACGTTGTTTGTATGTGAGAAAACAGTTTTCACCACCCGCTTTATAACATTTAGCAGTAATACACCCCCCTCCAAAAGGATTTCCGTTTGTTTCTGTACATCCCCTGCATTTATCATTAAAACTGCATTCACTGCAGTTAACTCCGCAAATTGTTTTCATTATACGTAACCTGCGCCTAATTCTTATTTATTGTTTGGTTTATCTTGCAATATTTTTTTTTCCGCTGACATTGATATCTTACGGTAGCTGAGTTTTCAAAGAATACAGTTCTGGAAAAAAAGATTTAGAGGTTTGCCCTGTAGTTCGGGGCTTCGTCAGTGATGACGATATCGTGCGGGAGGGATTCCTTGAGACCTGCTGCGGTGATCTTCACGAAGCGTGCATTGGTTCTCATGGTCGGAATGTCGCCGCATCCTGCATATCCCATAGCAGACTTTAATCCGCCGATAGTCTGGTAGATTACATCAGTCACAGAGCCGATATACGGGGTTGCGCCCTCGACACTTTCTGGAACATACTTGTTTGCTCCAATTCCCTTCTTCTGGAAGTAGCGGTCAGAAGAGTTACCAGAGGTCATAACGCCAAGTGAACCCATACCTCTGTACTGCTTGTAACGTCTGCCTTTGACGATGATGGTCTTACCAGGGGCCTCATCAGTTCCGGCAAACATGCTTCCCATCATGACAGAGGATGCTCCCGCACACTCTAAGAATACACCCAGTAACCGCAAACCCCGCGGGCAACATTATAACCCCTCACACCTAATAATATAGACAATAATGACGGACTCCATACTCAATACAAAAAAAGCCGACTACCGGATAGGAATCGATATCGGCTCAACCACCGTCAAAGTAATCATCCTCGATGAAAACGGAGAAATTCTCTTCCGCTCCTACGAGCGCCACTTCTCCAAAGTCAGGGAAAAGACTGCAGAAGTATTAGAGCGGGCAAAGCCGATTCTCGCCGGAAAAACAATCGCCCTCTTAATCACCGGCTCGGCAGGTCTAGGTGTTTCCAAATCCGCAGACATCCCCTTCATCCAGGAAGTATTTGCAACCGCAAAAGCCGTTGAAACCTACATCCCCGAGACCGACTCCGTCATCGAACTCGGAGGAGAGGATGCAAAAATCATCTTCTTTAAAGGAAGTCTTGAAGAACGCATGAACGGTTCCTGTGCAGGAGGAACCGGCGCATTCATCGACCAGATGGCAACGCTCTTAAACGTCAGCGTTGAAGAGCTGGACCGCTTATCCGCAAACTTCGAAAAGATTTACCCAATCGCCTCACGCTGCGGAGTCTTTGCCAAGACTGACATTCAGCCCATCTTAAATCAGGGCGGAAGAAAGGAGGATATCGCAGCCTCCATCTATCAGGCAGTCGTTGACCAGACCATCGCCGGCTTAACCCAGGGAAGAGCTCTTGGAAAGACCATCGTCTTCCTTGGCGGACCGCTGTACTACTACAAGGGACTTCGCGCACGCTTCAAGGAAACCTTAAACCTCGACGATGACCATGCAATCTTCCCGGAAAACGGCGACTGCTTCGCGGCACTTGGAGCAGCCCTTTCCACCGACGGCTTCGAACCGCAGAAGTACGAAGACGTCTGCGCAAGAATCAAAGACAGTGTCTCGGATGCCGTAATCACCAACACCATGCCGCCGCTCTTTGAGTCGGAAGCAGAATATGCAGAGTTCCTGAAACGCCACAACGCAAACGCCCCGCCGGAAACTGACATCAGCAAATATGCAGGCGACGCCTGGCTCGGCATTGATGCGGGCAGTACAACCACGAAGCTTGTTGTCATCGACAAAGACGGCGGCATCCTCTACACCTACTACGGCTCAAACCGCGGAAATCCGGTGCAGATTGTCTTTGAGGAACTGAAGAAAATCTATGCCGCGGCAGGCGACCGAATCAAAATCCGCGGAGCGGCTGTTACCGGATACGGCGAAGAGCTGATTAAAAACGCATTCAATCTGGATGCAGGTCTGGTTGAAACGGTTGCACACTTCAGAGCTGCCAGACACTTCAACCCGGATGTCGACTTCATCATCGACATCGGCGGACAGGACATGAAATGCTTCAAAATCAGAAACGGTGCTGTTGACAGCATCTTCTTAAACGAAGCATGCTCCTCCGGATGCGGTTCGTTCATCGAAACGTTTGCAAGAGCTCTTGGATACGAAATCGAAGAGTTTTCCAAACTCGGTCTCTTTGTCAAGCATCCGGTAAACCTCGGTTCCCGCTGTACCGTCTTCATGAACTCATCCGTCAAACAGGCACAGCGTGACGGAGCCTCGGTTGCCGACATCTCTGCCGGTCTTTCGATTAGTATCGTCAAGAACGCCGTCTACAAAGTCATCCGGGCAGGAAGCGCTGACGACCTTGGACAAAACATTGTTGTGCAGGGCGGAACGTTCAAGAATGACGCAGTGCTTCGGGCATTCGAGCAGGAATTACACCGCAATGTAACACGCCCTACCATCGCCGGAATCTCCGGAGCATACGGTGCGGCACTCCATGCAAAGGACTTAGGACTTGCTGAGTCCTCGATTCTCACCGAAGCACAGCTTGCCGAATTCGTCCACAAGGCAAAGCCGATTACCTGCAAACTCTGTACGAACCACTGCAGTTTAACGGTCAACACCTTCGACAACGGCAGACGCTTCGTCTCCGGAAACCGCTGCAGCAGACCTTTGGGTAAAGAAAAGTCCGCTCTCCCGAACCTTGCCCGCTACAAGTATGACAAACTCTTATCCTACCATGGAGTAGAAGGCGCACCCCGCGGAAAGATTGGCATTCCGTTTGGTCTCAACACCTACGAAAACCTGCCGTTCTGGCACACCTTCTTCACCAAACTCGGATTCGAGGTCGTCCTCTCACCGGAATCCTCGCGGGCAATTTACCGGCTTGGTCAGCACACCATTCCCTCGGATACCGTCTGCTATCCGGCAAAACTCATGCACGGACATGTGCTTGAGCTGATGAACGCAGGCGTTGACACCATCTTCTACCCCTGCATGCCGTACAACTTCGATGAAGGGCTTGGAGACAACAACTACAACTGCCCGGTGGTTGCCTACTATCCGGAACTCCTTGCGGCAAACGTCAAAGAGCTCAAAAAAATCCGCTACCTCTACCCCTACTTCGGTCTCCACCGCGAAAAGGACTTCATCAAGCGGGCCGCCAAATACTTCAAAGACGAGTTCGGCATCCCGAAGCGGGAGACACGCCGTGCGGCAGAAGCGGCATACGCGGAGTATGCGGCATACAAGGATGAAATCCGCAAGAAGGGAGCGGAGTACATCAACTATGCCCGCGAGAACGGCAAAAAGATTCTCGTCATGGCGGGACGTCCCTACCACATCGACCCTGAAATCGGTCACGGCATTGACGAGCTTGCCGTATCCTACGGCTTTGTCTTAATCACCGAAGATGCAGTCTCCTACCTGATGGACAAAGAACCGAGAAAGGTCTTAAACCAGTGGACCTATCACTCGCGTCTCTATGCCGCCGCCCGCTATGTAACCACACAGCCTGACATGCAGTTAATGCAGCTTGTCTCCTTCGGCTGCGGAACGGATGCGGTAACAACCGATGAAGTCCGCGAGATTTTAGAGAACGGCGATAAAATCTACACACAGATTAAGATTGATGAAATCAGCAACTTAGGGGCGATTACGATTCGCATCAGAAGTCTGATGGCGGCGGTCGAAGCCCGCGAGAGGGGAGGATTCTAAATGGCAGAACTTGTTTACGACGAGACAGGACGCCTGCTCTTTACCGAAGAGATGGCAAAGGAGTACACCCTGCTTGTCCCGCAGATGCTTCCGGTGACATTCCGGATGCTGGTAAAGCTGGTCGAGCTGGACGGCGGATATCATATCGAGATTCTGGAGACGAACACCCAGAAGGTTGTCGAGACCGGTCTCAAGTATGTCCACAACGATATGTGCTATCCGGCAATTCTCTCCATCGGGCAGTTAATCGAGGCGGTGGAAAGCGGACGCTACGACAAGCACAAGGTAGCGCTGATGATTACGCAGACCGGCGGAGGATGCCGTGCCTCCAACTACATCCACCTGCTTCGAAAAGCGCTGAAGAAGGCAGGACTTGAGTATGTTCCGGTTATCTCGCTGAACTTAAGCGGTATGGAGAAGAATCCGGGATTCAAGATTTCCTTAAAGCTCGGTGCACAGTGTGTGTTTGCGATGATGTACGGAGATATGCTGGTGCATCTCGGAAACCAGTGCAGACCGTATGAGGTGGAGAAAGGCGCAACCGATGCGCTGATTAAATCCTGGACTGACCGGATGGTGGATTTATTCACGGAAGGAAAGGGTATCGGATTTGGTGCGATGCGCCATCTGATGCGGGAGATGGTCAGAGACTTCGCAAAGATTGAGCGGACCAATGAGAAAAAGCCGCGGGTTGGAATTGTCGGCGAGATTTATGTGAAGTATGCACCGCTTGGAAACAATAACCTCGAAGAGTTCCTGTTAAAGGAAGGGGCAGAGCCGGTTGTGCCGGGCGTTACTGACTTTATCATCTTTAAGGTGAACAACCGCTATGTGGATGTCGGACTCTACGGAGGAAGCCCGATTAAGAAGGCTGCGATGTGGATTTTCCAGAACTTCGTTATCAAGTGTCAGAATATTATGATTGAGGTAATCGAAGAGGACGGTACTTTCCGGGCAATGTCTCACTTCTCTGAACTGCAGGAGTTAGTCAAAGGATATCTTGGATGCGGAAACAAGATGGGAGAAGGCTGGCTCTTGACAGCCGAGATGCTCGAACTGATTCACTCAGGCACAAACAATATCGTCTGTACCCAGCCGTTCGGCTGTCTGCCGAACCATGTTGCAGGAAAGGGTATGATGCGAAAGTTAAAGGACGATTACCCGAATTCCAATATTGTTGCTGTCGATTATGACCCGGGAGCAACGAAGATTAATCAGGAAAACAGAATCAAGCTGATGCTTGCTAATGCCTTGAGATACGAACGCAGTGAGTAGCTCAAGGTGGGAGCACGCCTGAAAGGCGTGCGACGCTTCGCGCAATGAGCAGGGAAGAAGGAGGAATCCCTTTCTACAATATTTCTTTTTTGAATTTTGTTATGTGTGGAATATGGAATATGGAATAGAGGTTAGGTAAACTGTTGTAAAATGGCTGCTTTTCAAAACAGAGTGTAGATATCAGGTTAATTCAGTTCAAAAATCAGATTGCACAGCAGATCCGCTGTACGCGAAGCGGTAAACCAGAAATATTCAAACAATTCACGGGTGCGAATTTATGCCCAATACATTCATATACCCTCTCACTAATGATAATATATGGCAGTCACAATGAGTATGCGGATAAAAGGGCTGCTCGAAGCCCTCATCACTGGAGCCGCCGCCGTCGCAGTAATTATCCTCACCCCACAAAATCCAATAGCTGAAGAGATAACACTGCTGTATATCATCGGCGTTGCTTTCGGACTTGTGTTCTGGGGTTTGCTTTCCCGCATGGTAAAAAAGGAAGACTACCCCCTCCCTGACACCCCGCGAAAAACGGTTTCAGTCGTCCGATGGATTTGTTTTGCCGCAACAATTCTTATCGGAATAATTCTGGTTCTGCTCTTTGCAGGCGGATTCGCCATCACCGCAAACGGTGTACCGATAATCAAAACTCTTACCGCCTTCTTTATTGGAGATGTAATTGGAGCAATATTAATCGGACTGACACTTGATTTCAAAGCAACCCGCTATGACTTCTATAGACTGAAAAACCTCCTGACCGGAAAGAAGAGCGAGTAACCGCAAATAAAACCGAGTGCACAATACACTCATAAATATTTTTGAAAAGAGTCTGAAGAGGACAGGCATTCAGAGGACAGAATACAGGCATATCAATGCTGACGGATTGTAAGACACTTTCCTCCATATCCTCCTCCCTGACCCGACACATTTTTCTTATAGTATAAATCTATCACTCAAAACTTTTATGATAGTATCCCTCTGACATATAAGGGAGATTTATGAATCTGTTCGAGAAATGGAACAGCATCAGCTTAATTAAACGTATTCTCTGCGGAATGATCATCGGTATCATCCTCGCACTCATTATCCCGCAGGTTACGATTATTGGAACGCTTGGTACGCTGTTCGTAAACGCCTTAATGGCTATCGCACCGGTACTCGTCTTTGTACTGGTCACCACCGCTCTTGCCAGAACCGTCACCGGCGGCGGCAAGACGATGGGAAGAATCGTCCTTCTATACTTAATCGGAACATTCGCTGCAGCGGTTTGTGCAGTTCTTCTCTGTACTCTCTTCACCCCGACACTTCCGCTCGAGGGTGCTGAGGCAGTTACCGGATATGATGTCAAGACCAGCATCTTCGATGTTCTCGGCGCTATGGTTGCAAAGATTATCACCAACCCGCTTGGTGCAATCGTCGGCGGCAACTTCCTTGGAATCCTCGTCTGGGGTATCGTCTTTGGTATCGCCTTCAGACGTGCAAGCGACAAGACCAAGGACTTCTTAAAGGAAGTCTCCGATGCAGTCTCTCTTGTTATCAAGTGGGTCATCAGCCTTGCACCGTTTGGTGTCTTAGGTCTGGTCTTTACCGCAGTTTCAGAGAACGGTCTTTCCATCTTCATCGACTACGGTATCCTTCTCGCAATCCTCGTCGGCTGTATGGCATTCGTTGCCTTAGTCATGAACCCGATTATCGTGTTCACCCAGATTCGCCAGAACCCATACCCGCTGGTCTTCAAGTGTTTAAAGGAGTCCTTCGTCACCGCATTCTTCACCAGAAGTTCCGCCGCAAACATTCCGGTCAACATGGAACTCTGTAAGAGCCTTGGACTTGACGAGAAGAACTACTCCACCTCCATCCCGCTTGGTGCAACCATCAACATGGCAGGAGCAGCTATCACCATCACTGTCATGACCTTAGCCTGTGTCAACACCCTTGGAATCGAAATCCCTCTTCTGATGAAGATTCTCTTAAGTTTCGTCGCCGCTCTTGGTGCATGCGGTGCATCCGGTGTCGCAGGCGGATCTCTGCTTCTTATCCCGATGGCATGCTCTCTCTTCGGCATCCCGCCGGAAATCGCTATGCAGGTTGTCGGTATCGGATTCGTTATCGGTGTTGTACAGGACTCCTGTGAGACCGGTCTGAACTCCTCTACTGACGCGCTCTTCACTGCAGCAGCAGAATTCCACGACAGAAAAGCAGCAGGCGAAGAAATTAAATTCTAAATTTCTTCACCATCCTTTTTTTCAACAGATATCCTCAGGTATTTATTTCCAAACGGCACAGAATAAGAGTTATGCGAATCTGCTGTGCCCAGATTAGTCAGGTGTATGAGGATGTCGATTCTGCGTTTATGCGGGCTGAAGAATATCTTGCATCAGCCAACGCAGACATGGTGATTTTCTGCGAGCAGTATGCAACCGGATGGAGAAGTGCCGCATCATCCGCGGATGCAGAGGCGGTAAAGAACCGCTGGCTCTCTTTAGCGAAGCAGTACCGCGTATGCCTGGTTGGCTCCTATCAGAAACCCGCAGGCGATAAGCCGCAGAATGTGATGCTGGTCTGTTCCCCTGAAGGCGAGGTGATAGCAGAGTATGCAAAAGTGCATCTCTTCACCCCGGGAGGGGAAGATGCCGCATTTTCTGCCGGCAGTGCTCCGGTATGCTTTGAGTTTGGCGGAATGAAGTTCGGCTGTGCAGTCTGCTTTGACCTGCGGTTTCCGGAACTCTTCCGCGAGTACCTGAAAGAAGGCGCACACTGTGTGATTGTACAAGCCGCCTGGCCTGCCGCACGCGCTGCGGACTGGGAGCTTCTGCTTCGGGCAAGAGCTCTGGAAAACAGAGGGTATGTTATCGGCTGCGGCTGTATCGGCTATGACGACAGTACCGGAACAGATTACTGCGGAAGAAGCATGGTCTGTAACTTCGAGGGACGCGTCATTGAAGATGCCGGCGTGTTTGAAGGCGGAGCGGAGTGGGAGCTGGACGCAGAGGATGCCGTTTCCGGAGTTTCGGATATGCGGAAAAAATGGGGACTTGAAGCGCTTACGATGTAAGCTGCAAATCCTCACCATCTCCGAAGCGGATATATTTATTCCAAAACGTCCAATACTCTGGTATGTTAAACGAAAAAGTCGTTGCACTCTTAAACCAGCAGGTGAACAAAGAGTTCTATTCCGCATACCTTTATCTTGAAATCTCCAACTTCTACGACAGCATCAGCCTTGACGGTTTTGCAAACTGGTTCATGATTCAGGCACAGGAAGAAAGAGACCACGCAATGCTCTTCTACCGCTACCTGTTAAACAACGGAATCAAAGTCCAGCTCGAAGCAATCGACAAGCCGGACAAGGTTTTCGCAGACAAGAAAGCACCGCTTGCCGCAACCCTTGAACACGAGATGTATGTAACTTCCTTAATCAACGACATCTATGCCGCAGCCTATGAAGCACGCGACTTCCGCTCCATGCAGTTCTTAGACTGGTTCGTCAAAGAACAGGGAGAAGAAGAGAAGAACGCAAACGACCTGATTGCAAAAATGGAGTTATTCGGAGACGATGCAAAGAGTCTGTACATGTTAAACTCCGAGCTTGCAGCCCGCGTTTACTCTGCACCGTCTCTGGTGCTCTAAACACTTTTTTTCTGTTAGTCGCCGAGTCTGACTCCGCAGTTTCCGCAGAACTTCATATCGGCAGTGACTTCCGCTCCGCATTTCGGGCAGACTTTCTCAGCTATCGGCCCTTTGACTTCGGCAATCTCTGCTTCCTTTGCGAGGATTTTTTCCTGCACATCCATGAGTTTGACACCGGTATCGCCAAAGGTTTCGACTCCGGATTCTGCAACGCAAATGCGTCCAATCTCTGCATAGAGTTCGGTCTCTGCACGCTTTAAGTCATTTAATTCAGACTGGAGCTGTGCAGCTTTTACATTTTTCTTGACGCCGTCCATCTCCGTCTTTGCGGTTGCTTTTAAATCATCGAAGAATCCCATGGGAAATTATATGGAAAACATCCGTTAAGATGTTTGTGATACAAGAAAATTCAGAAAAAGAAAGGCCAAGGCCGGGGGTCGAACCCGGGTCTAAAGATCCACAGTCTTAAAGGATGTCCAGCTACCCTACCTTAGCATGAAAGATTTCGGCGTATCGCCAAAATACTCTATAACATACGACGTACTAAGATATTAACATATCTCTTGGAAGGTCCGACTCAATTTAATACCAGATATAGACAATATATAAGCAGTATTCACTTCGGCAGAGCTTTCTGCCGGACAGAGGGGGAATTCACACCATGGCAGAACATTTACGAACACCGATTGTCTGCGTGCTTGGTCACGTAGATCATGGTAAAACTTCACTGCTTGACCGCATCCGCGGCTCAAAAGTGACCGCAGGAGAAGCAGGTGCTATCACTCAGCACATCGGTGCAACACTCATCCCGCTTGAGTCCATCATCAAACTCAACGGAGACTTAGGCAAAATCAAGACCAATGTGCCGGGACTGCTTTTCATTGACACACCGGGACACCACGCATTCACAACCCTTCGCGCGCGCGGAGGAGCACTCGCAGATATTGCTATCCTGGTCGTTGATGTAAACGAGGGATTCAAACAGCAGACCATCGAAGCCTTACAGATTTTAAGAAACTGCAAGACGCCGTTTGTTATCGCCGCAACCAAGCTCGACAAGATTCCGGGATGGCGCCAGACACCGAACGCATCCTTCATGAAGACGTTCAAGAACCAGAGCGACCGCGTACAGATGGACTGCGAGACCAAGATTTACGAGCTGGTCGGAAAGCTTGCCGAGATGGGATTCAACTCCGAGCGTTTCGACCGCGTTTCCGACTTCCAGAGAAACCTCGTGATTGTTCCGGTCAGCAGTATGACCGGAGAAGGAATCGGCGACCTCTTAATGGTCATGATTGGCCTTGCCCAGCGGTTCTTAACCGAAGGCCTGAAGACCACCGTCGAAGGTCCGGGAGTGGGAACGGTTCTCGAGGTCAAAGAGGAGAAAGGTCTTGGAACAACACTCGATGTAATTCTGTATGACGGAATTATCAACATCGGAGACGAGATTGGAATCGCCACCGCAGACGGTGCGACCGCTACAAAGGTCAGAGCACTGCTCCAGCCGCGGCCGATGCAGGAGATTTTAATCGAGGATAAGTTCCAGAGAGTAAAATCCGTCGTCGCAGCGGCAGGTGTGAAGATTACCGCACCAAACCTTGCGGGTACTGTTGCCGGCTCTCCGATTCGCGTCATCCGCGGAAACAAGGATGAAGTCCTCGCAAAGATTGAGGATGAGATGCAGGAGTTAAACGTCAAGCTCTCCGAGGTTGGAATCTCCGTTCGTGCAGACACTATCGGCGCACTCGAAGCACTCTCCAAGGAACTCGAAGAGAAGAACATCCCGATTATGCGTGCCGATGTCGGACCGCTGTCCCGCCGCGACTTAATCGAAATCGGTGTCATGAAGGAGGACAACTTCAAGACTGCTCTTCTCTTCAACGTCCCGATGCTTCCGGACGCAGAGGCTATGGTAAACGACGGCGAAAGCGATGTGAAGATCTTCTCCAACCGCGTTATCTACAAGTTAATCGACGACTACATCGAGTGGCGCGACGAGCTTGAGCGTGCCAAGGAGGCAAAGCGCTTCGAGACGGTTGTCCTTCCGGCAAAGATTACCCTTCTTCCGGACTGCGTCTTCCGCCAGAGCGGACCTGCCGTCGTTGGTGTGCGCGTTCTCGGCGGAACGCTTCGTCCGAGAGTGGATGTCATGACGCGCGAGGGAAAGATTGTCGGCGAGGTCAAACAGATTAAGCTGAACAAGGAAAATGTCTCCGAAGCAAAGGAAGGCGCAGAAGTTGCGGTTTCCATCGACGGAGTCACTATCGGCCGCCAGATTGACGTTGGAGACGTTTTGTACGTAGCCGTTCCGGAACGCCACGTCAAGGTTTTGGAGACGGAGATGCTCAAATCACTTAATGCAGGAACCGTCGAGGCACTCGAAGAGTACGTTGCCCTACACCGCAAAACACAACCCTTCTGGGGAAAATAGTATAAATAAGTTAGAACCAATAATATAGGTACTTCGGAATCACAAATAGATATCGAGGAGATGTAAATATATGGCAGATTTAAAAGTCGTCCTTTCTGACCCACAGACCGGAAAGGCATACAACATCGATGCAACCGGCGCAGCAGCTGGTGCAATCATCGGAAAGACCATCGGAACTGAAATCGACGGAACTCCGTTCGGACTTGCAGGCTACAAGATCACCATCACCGGCGGATCTGACAAGACCGGAACTCCGGCACGCGCAGACCTTCCGGGCAACGGAAAGAGAAGACTCCTTCTCTCCGACGGATTCGGATTCCACTCCCAGCACAACGGTCAGAGAAGAAGAAAGACCCAGCGCGGATCTGAAATCGCACCGGACTTCGTTCAGGTTAACGCAAAGATTACTGCATACGGTGAGAAGACTCTTGCAGAAATCTTCGGCGGCGAAGAACCGGCAGCAGAATAAATTCTCTCCCCAATACAAAATTTATTTTTCTCACCCGATGCCCGCGCCTACGCTGTGCGGTAACGGGTTTAAAACATTTTTACGCGAACAGCGATGCGTATAGCGATACGCTGAAAAAAGTTATTGAGTGTTTTCAGACTTGCTGAAATATCCGACAATCGAAAATCCAAGACCAAGCACGGAACAGCCAAGTCCAATGAGCGTATAGATTCCTTCCTGAGAAATCGTTCCGACATAGGTCGCGTAGAATCCAAAGAGAATCAGTGCGATACCGAACAGAATTTTCTTCATACTAACTCCTTGTAGAATGGGATAATGTCTTCGAAGTGTCCGTCCTTCATGTAGAAGCCGCCGGGAATAACACCAAGCGGTGTAAAGCCGAGTTTTGTGTACAGACGAACTGCCCGGTCGTTGGTTTTGACAACCGCATTGAACTGCAGAACACGAAAACCAAGCTCCTTTCCTGCCGCAAGCGAGTCGCGGACTAAGTGCTCGCCGACACCTTTTCCGCGGGTGTTTCCGGCAACCGCATAGCTTGCATTCGCAATATGTCCGCAGCGTCCGACGTTATTCGGGTGCAGGATGTAGAGTCCGAGAATTTTCCCATCCTCTTCGGCTACCGCAGTCCTGCTCTGCATGGCAAAAAACTCCGCGGCAGAGACAGAATCGAGCGGCACATCCTGCGGGAAGGATGTTCCTTCATTTACAATCTCATTCCAGATTGCCGTAATTGCCGGCAAATCCGAAGCAGTATACGGGCGGACAGTAATACTCATGCCCATAAGATACGAAGAACCAATATTTATAATCTCCCACTTCCTATTGTTAGCTATATGGGGAATATCTGTCCGATAACCAAGGAACGCTGTATGGGAAGAGCCTGCAAATTCTGGCGGGCCGATGCAAAATACGATAAAAAAGCAGATACGATTTATGAACTCTCAACCGGAGAGTGCTTAGTCATCCGCGTGGCAAACCACCTGCTCGCAAAATAAAAAGGGGTTATTCAGCCCCGACAACAATTTCCCCTTCTGCGTTTACGCCGATTACTTTTTCTCCCGCCTCACGCAGTGCGGCAATGTAGGTGATAACCTCTTCTGTTATCCGCTCGCCGGGACAGATAAACGGAATTCCCGGCGGATAGGGAATAATAGATGAGGCACAGATTCTTCCGGCCCCCATCTCAAGCGGGATTCTCTCTTTCTTTGCCGGAACAGCGCACAGCTCAAAGCGTGCTTCCAGAACTGCAGGCGGCGTCTGTTTCTTTCCTTCGGCAAGCGGGTGCGATGCCGCAATTTCCCGTAAGGCTTCGAGCAGTTTTTCCATATCTGCTTTCGTGTTGCCGATTCCGGTCATACACATCAGAATATTTCCTGTTGTCAGCTCCGCATAGATTCCTTTCTCCATTAAGAGATGTTCAAGCTCCGCGCCGGAAAGTCCGTACGCGCTCATGTCAAGGTTAATCTTGGTGAAGTCGAGCTTTGCATCGCGGATGACCGCAAGGCCGGGAATATTTTCCGCTTCCGCATAGAAGTATGCAAGCGCATCATGCCATGCAGTGAAGACCTCTTCCTTGTGGTTTTTGATGATGTCTGCGTTGATGTCAAGAGACCCCATCAGAATATAAGAGGGGCTGGTTGACTGAATCATCTGCAGTTTGTCCTCTAAGGTGTAGTGGTCAAGCAGGTTGGAGTTGAAGGTAAGGGCGGCACTCTGGGTAAAGGAGGCAAGTGTTTTGTGAATCGAGTTGACGGCAATATCTGCCCCCTGCTCTTCGGCAGACTGCGGCATATCGGAAAATCCGCAGTCGCTGAAAAACTTCAGGTGTGCTCCGTGCGCCTGGTCAACAATCAGAATCTTGCCCCTTGCATGGACAATCTCTGCAATCTTTCTGATGTCAGAACAGATTCCGTAGTAGTTAGGTGACGGCAGGATGACAGCTGACGCATCAGGATTCTCATCCAGACAGCGGGTGATTTCCTCAGCCGTAATCTCTCCGGAGATGCCGTACTCCTCAATCATTTCCGGATAGGCATAGACGGGCTGGATGTCTGCTAAAAGCAGGGCGTTGTAAATTGCCTTATGGCTGTTTCTTGCCATAACCAGCTTTCCGCCTTTTGGAACGCTTGCCATAATCGCGGCAATTACGCCGCCGGATGTTCCGTTTACCAGCATGTATGCCCGCTTGACGTTGTAGAGCTTTGCATACTCTTCCTGTGCGGCTTTGAGGATTCCTTCGGTCTGGAACAGATTATCTGCCCCGATAATCTCCGTGATGTCGCAGTCCATCATCTTTTCCAGAAATTCGGTGTAGCCGAACTTCCGATAGATTGCAGAACCCTTATGTCCCGGCATGTGGAAGGAGACGGTGTGCTTATCCGCGTGTTCGGTTAAGAAGCTGATAATCGGGCGTTCACTCATAACGTATGATTCGACCTCTCAGGGGATATAATATTTGGACAGTCTAATCTGTCTTAACTTAATATTTATCCCCTTCAAGGGACAACATATAACTCAATGAGACAGATTGCCCTCTATGGAAAAGGCGGAATTGGAAAGTCCACCACCTCCGCAAATCTCTCGGCGGCATTCTCGGAAAAAAATCTCAGCGTCATGCAGATTGGCTGCGACCCGAAACATGACAGTACCAGAATGCTCATGCACGGACGGTGGATTCCGACCGTTCTCGAACAGATGTACGAGAAAAAGGACATCAAAGAAGAAGACATCATCTTTGAAGGGTTCGGCGGCGTACGCTGTGTAGAGGCAGGAGGGCCTGAGCCTGGAATCGGCTGTGCAGGACGCGGAATTATCGCGACATTCCAGCTCCTCGAAAAGATGCAGGCGCTCTTTGGCGATGTGGTCGTCTATGATGTGTTAGGCGATGTTGTCTGCGGCGGATTTGCACTTCCGATGCGGGACGGCTATGCAGAAGAGGTGTATCTGGTAACGTCAGGAGAACTGATGAGTCTCTATGCCGCAAACAACATCAGCAAGGCAGTAGCCAGACTCGGCGGAAGAAGTACCGCAAAGTGCAAACTGGGAGGCGTCATCTGCAATGCGAAAAATATGGATAATGAATATGAACTCGTCAAAGAGTTTGCCGAGAGAATCGGTTCGAAGCTGATTTGCTATATCCCGCGAAGCAAGTCCGTGCAGGCGGCGGAAGTAAACCGCATGACTGTACTCGAACACGACCCCGCATCAGAACAGGCGGATGTGTACCGCAGCTGTGCGGATGCGATTCTTGCAAACGACGATTTCCGCATACCAACCCCGCTGAGTCTTGAGGAGCTGGAAGACCTTGCAAGAAAATATCTCTGAAAAACGCCTCGGCGGCTGTGCGCTTGGCGGAACACTTGCGGTAACCGCATTTATCCGTGACGGAATCACGGTCATTCACGCGCCGCAGGGCTGCGCGCATCAGATGTTTTCCGGTTTCCATGCAATGATGGCAGACGCAGGCCTTTCCCGCATCCCGAAAGTCATCGTCTCCAACATCCAGAACCGCGAGGCAATCTTCGGCGGAGAGGAAGCACTTGCCGAGGCGCTCGATAGAGCGGAGGAGGATTCCCCGGCATTGATTTCCGTTGTCACCTCCTGTGTTCCGGAAACCATCGGCGATGACACAGAAGGCGTCTGTGCCGCACATCCCGCATCAGAACGGATTGTCTATATTCCGGCATCCGGTTTCCTCGGCGGCTCTTCGCAGGCAGGAGAGAATACCGCATTAATCCGGCTTGCCGCACTGGCTGAACCGAAAGAGCCGATTCCGCGAACTGCCGCCCTCATCGGGGAAAAGAATCTGGAATCCGAAGTGGAGGAGAATTATGCGGAGGTCTGCAGACTGCTTAACCGGCTCGGCATCAAAGTCATCCTCCGGTTCTGCCGAAACATCGAGGCGGCAGAGATTGTCCGCCTTGGAGAGGCGGCATTCTTCATCATCCGCGACGAGCGGGTGGAGGAGGCAGGAATTACCATTGCAAACCGGTTTGGAAGGCCGTATGTCTCCGCCTTCCCCTCAGGACTTTCCGGTTCTATCTCCTTCCTGCAGGAAGCGGGAAAGGCCTGCGGCATTCCGGAAGAGGAAATTGCAGAAGCCGTTTTCGCCGAAGAAGAATACCAGAGAGAACAGCTCGCACCGTTCGCAGAACTTGCAGGGACATCTGTCGCGCTCGGCTTTGAACCGTTTGCGGGATGTCATGCGGTTGCCCGCGAGGCGATGGAGCGTATCGGAATTTCCGAATCCGCTGACGGCATGCCGGTAAAACTGCCGTTCTATCTGCCGGTCGGTGCTGCCGGCGTTTTGAAGATGCTCTATTTATGGCGGAGGGAGAAGAGAAGATGAGTTGTCTTGAAAATCCGGTAATGCCTTGTGCGATGACCGGCGCCTGTGCAGTCCTTTCCGGCTTTGCCGGGCTGTCTGTGGTGATTCACGGTTCATCCGGATGCTACTATTATCCGCGCTCGATTCTGCGGACACACCTGTATTCCACCTACCTTCTGGAGTCGGAGATTGTCTTCGGCACAGTGGACCGCCTGCAGGAGGTTGTCTCCTCGCTTGAAGCAGAGGGAAAGCCGGTTGCGGTTGTCAACACCTGCATCCCGGCACTGACCGGTGAGGATTTAGCAAACGCGTTTTCCGGAACTGACGCGGTGTTTGTGGATTCTCCCGGTTTTTCCGGAAATGCGGAAGCCGGAGTAAAAGCGGCATACGATGCCTTAAACATCCAGTGCACAGATGTATCGGCAGTAAACATCGACGGCATCTGCGGACTGGATTTGTTTGCCCGCGGAAACCTGCATGAGGCACAGCGGATGCTTGCTGTTCTCGGCATTCCGGTACGGCTCTCTCTTGCCGCAGACTCGTATGCGAAACTCAAAGAGGGAGCGGCCCCTTACTCTGTCTCCGCAAATCCCGCATGGGATTCCGGTGTCGGAGAAAATCTCGGTTCCTTCCTTTTCCCGGACATCAAAGAGACGCTGTCTGCACTCGAAACAAGGTTCCCTGATGCAGACTATGCTGCCCTTGAAGCGGAGTGGAAAAAAGCGGATGAAACGATGTTCTACTACGCAGATAAGTACCTGCACAAATACACGCCGCCGGTTGCCGCTGTTGCGGGGATGAAGAGTTACTGCCGCTTTGCCGAGCAGATGCTTACCCGCTACTTCGGCTCAGACATCGCCGTATCTCTCCCTCGCGAGGAGATTACAGACTATACTGAGATTTCAGAAAAAATCTCTGCTGCAGAGCCGGATATTATCATCGGCTCAACCTTCGAGGCGTCTGCCGCGGATGCCGCTTTCTTCGGCCTCACCCATCCGGACAGAAGCCGCATCTCCATGTCGGCGCGGGCAGTCTCCGGAATTGAGGGCGGCGTGATGTTTCTGGAAGGAGTTTTGAATGCGCTGATGGATTTCCAGAAACGGTAATACCGCGTTGTGTTTTTACATCATCAACTATTTTTATTGTGTGAGTCGCGGCGGCTCACAAAAAATACCCCATAACGATATCATATGAAAAACCTATTAGTATTGCCAAACCAAAATAATAGGCATGGCACTTACTTTAGATTCAACTATTGCCGACCTCCTCCGCGAGAAGCCGGAAAGCGCAGCAGTTCTCCAGAGCTTCGGCATGGGATGTCTCGGATGCGCAATCGCAAACAACGAAACCATCCGCGAGGCAGCAATGGTTCACGGAATCCCATTAGAAGAGCTTGCAGCAAAGCTCGGATTCTAAGTACCGTAATAGAGATAAAATATCAGTGGTTTGAATACCACTCAATTTTTCTATTGTATCTCCGAAAGAGGTACATGTTTTCCCGTCTGCATATAATACATCTTCTCGCCCATTCTGCATGCATGATCAGAACAGCGTTCCAGATACCGGTTCATCATCAAACAGGCGCAGCCGTATGCAACAGAGACGGTCTTTTCCTCAATCTGCTCTACAAGCTCTGCATACACCTCATTATACAGACGGTCAACCGTATCCTCAATAGATGCGCATTCCTTCAGAAGCGAGAGGTCATCTGATGCAAAGACATTGTATATATGCTCCAGATTTTTGCCGGTAAGCTCTCCCATCTCATACAGTTTATCCGGGATGAAATACTTCTCCGTCTCAGCGGATACAAGCTCTGCAATATCCTTTCCATATCTTCCGATGCGTTCTGACGAGGTCACCACATCCATTGCGCAGGAAATAAGACGCAGGTCTGCTGCCATCGGCTGGTTTAACGCAATCAGAAGAATACCTTTTCCATAGAGATGTTCATACTGCGAAGAAACATACGCCTTCTGACGGATGATATCTGATGCCACACGAGTATCTCCAGCCTCAAACGCAGAAACAGAATGTTTCAAAACATCCAGTGCAAACCGTCCGTACCAGATAACCTCGTCCTTGTAAGACGCAAGTTCTGCATGATAATGATCGCTCATCCAAACCTCCCGGTGATGTACTTTTCCGTGAGTTCATTCTGCGGACAGGAGAACATCTGCGGTGTCTCCCCATATTCGATAAGTTTTCCCATATACATAAAACCGGTAATATCCGAAACGCGGGCTGCCTGCTGCATACTGTGTGTTACAATCAAAACGGTGTACTCCTTTTGTAAATCTCCAATGAGGTTCTCAATTTTTGCGGTAGCAATAGGGTCAAGAGCCGAGCACGGCTCATCCATCAGAATAACCTCAGGATTTACTGCAAGACTTCTTGCAATGCAGAGCCTCTGCTGCTGTCCGCCGGAAAGACCAAGCGCTGATTCATGCAGGCGGTCCTTTACTTCATCATAGAGGACGGCCTTCTTCAGACACTCCTCAACGATTTCATCGAGAGTGTTTTTGTTTTTGATTCCATGCACTTTCGGACCATAGGCAATATTGTCATAGATGGATTTCGGAAACGGATTCGGACGCTGGAACACCATGCCGATATCTTTTCGAAGAGAGACTGCATCACAATCCCGAATATCCTTTCCTTTGAAGAGAAGATTTCCTTCAATCCGACAGTTTGGAATCAGGTCATTCATTCGGTTCATACAGCGGAGAAGTGTTGACTTTCCGCAGCCGGAAGGGCCGATTAAAGCCGTTACGGCATGTTCTTCGAAGGGAAAACTCACATCGAAGAGCGCCTGCTTCTGTCCATAGAAGAGGCTGAGATTTTTTGCTTCAAGTATTGGTGTCATGAAAGATTTTTCTGAAGTTTTCTGCGAAGTACTGCGGCAGCGATATAGAAGACCGCAACCAGACAGATAAGAACAACCGCAGTTGCATACTGCTGAGGTTCGGTGTTTGGAACACTGGTCGTCAGTACGTAGAGATGGAACGGAAGTGCCATTACCGGTTCAAAGAGATCCGAGGTGATGAACCGTTTGGAAAATACCACTGCGGTAAACATGATTGGAGCTGTCTCTCCTGCAGCACGTCCCAGTGAAAGAACGGCTCCGGTGATGATACCAGAGGCAGCCGCTGGAAGAACCACCTGCAGAATTGTCTGCGAACGGGTAGCCCCAAGGCCAAAGGATGCTTCGCGAAGTGACTGCGGCACTGCTTTGAGTGCTTCTTCGGTGGTTTTGATAATCGTTGGAAGAATCATCAAAGCAAGACAAATCATTCCGGCGAGCAGGCTGATTCCCCATCCAAGGAAAAGCACCAGGAATGCAAATCCGAACACACCGAATACAATTGAGGGTGTTCCGGAGAGCAGATCGATGCCGGTTCGAAGAAGGGAGGTGATGCGGGAACTTCCTGCATACTCGTTCAGATAAACAGCAGCTCCTATTCCAATCGGAAGAGCGATGAGAATCGCACCGAACACCAGTTCAAGTGTTCCAATAATTGCCGGGAAGATACCGCCGGCTCTTCCCAAATCCTTTGGCGATTCGGTCAGGAACTCCCAGGTCACCGCAGGAATTCCGTTTATGAAAATATTACCAAGAATTACTGCAAGGACGGCAAGAACCGCAAATGTCCCCAGGTAAATTCCGGCAAATGCCGCTTTTTCCGTGATACGCGGAGATATCCTGAACGGAAGAGATGGAAGGGAAGGCAGAACAAAGAGTGCTTTTCCCTGCTCAATTCTCTTTGTCACAAAGCGGGATGCAAGATTTACCAGAAGAGTTATCACCAGCAGAATCACTGCAATGCCGAACAGTGCATGATAGTGCATTGAACCGGCAGAAACCTCGGCAAGTTCAATACCAAGCGTTGCGGTCAGTGTCCGAATCGGTGAGAGAATGTCCCAGAGCGGCGAGGGAATTATCGCACTGTTTCCGGCAACCATCATAACAGCCATTGTCTCTCCAATGGCTCTGCCCATCCCAAGAACAACCGCCGCAGAAATTCCGGAGGCAGCTGCCGGCAGAAGAACACGGGATATGGTCTGGAATCTGGTTGCACCAAGTCCTAAGGATGCCTCACGGAAATCCTTTGGAACTGCTGAGAGTGCATCCTCTGAAACAGAGACAATGGTTGGCAGAGCCATTATTCCAAGAAGAACAGATGCAGCAGCCCACGAAAAACCGCTCGGGATGTCAAGTGTTCTCTGGAGGAAACTGCATAAGACAAGCATTCCGAAAAATCCGTACACCACAGACGGAATGCCTGCCAGAAGTTCAACCGCCGGCTTTACTGCATCTCGGAGTTTTTTCGGTGCTACATAGGCAAGGAAAACAGCGGTCAAAAGTCCAAGCGGGACGGCTATCAGCATCGCGCCTGCTGTTACCAGAAGTGTTCCGACGATTAATGCACTGATTCCATATGACGGAGTGCTTCCGGTTGGATTCCACTCTGCCCCAAAGAGGAACTCAAAAATACCCACTTCAAGAAACGCCGGCAGTGCGGTTATCAAAAGATAGCCGAGGATAAAAATGACTGCAAGGGAAGCAAAAAGGGCGGAGGTGAACCACACTCCGCGAATACCGCTTTCCTTCCAGTTTGTGATTTTTCTCATGATTATTCTACTGCAGGAATAAATCCACTGTCTTTGAGAATCTGCTGTCCTTCCTCAGAGAGGATGAAGGCAAGGTAGTCTGCTGCAAGTCCTTCCGGCTCACCGTTGGTGACCATCAGAAGCGGACGGTTGATTTCATAAACTCCGGAGATAACATTGTCCACCGTTGGAGCAACACCGCCGATGCTGAATGCTTTGAGGCTGTCATCAACATACTCTAAGGAGACATATCCAATTGCCCCCGGAGTGATTGAGACTGCCTGAGCAACTGCACCGTTGGAGTTTAACTCCTGCATGTCCTTTGCGGCATCCTCTTTGTCTAAGACGAACTCAGTAAAGAATTCTCGAGTACCGGATGAGCTGTCGCGTCCGATTAAGACAATTTTCAAATCAGCGCCGCCAACTTCATTCCAGTTGGTAATCTCTCCCTGATAGATTGCCTTTACCTGTTCTAAGCTGAGGTCAGATACCGTGTTGGATGGATGACCGACAAGAGCAATGCCGTCTTTTCCGACAACGAATTCCTTTAAGGTGTTACCCTCTTTTTCCGATGCTTTCAGGTCGCGGGAAAGCATGCCGATGTCGGAAGTTCCGCCGATAACAGATGTTGCGCCAACGCCGGAACCGCCGCCGGAAACCTGAATATCTGCATTGCTGTTCTGATTCATGTACTCTTCAGCAGCCGCCTGTGCAACCGGCAGGACAGTGGTTGAACCTGCAATGCTGATGGTCTCAGTGTCTTCTGTGCTGATACATCCGGCACCAAAGACTGCGGTCAGAAGAAGTATGACAAGGGCAAACCCTCCCAAAATATGATTTTTACGTGTAGTCATAACCAAATACAGATTGTTGCTGATTCGATATAGGCATATTCGACATAGATATAGTAAAAGCAAGAATCTATAGAAGATATAGAGATATCATCTCTATAGGGAATTGTGATACCTTCCTCAAGGACAACATCTTTCTTCTATCGCGTGAAACTATAGGATAATCATGTCCGAGACTCCCCTGCAGACTCCGGAAAAACCAACCGTTCAGGCCGCCTTCCTGCCGAAAATCGACGAAGAAGGAGCGAAAGCGCTTGCCTGCAGCTGGATTGAGTCACAAAATATCTCATCGCGAAAACAGCAGTACCGCATCGGCCGGGCAGTAATGGTCTACTATCCATTCTGGGAATTCATCCGCGAGGACGGAAACGAGACAAAAATCACCTACCGCCCGGCATGCGGAACCCTCATGACGGATTTACAAAAACTCATCCGCACAACAACACCTTCAGAAAACCTTCCGTCAGACCTGACAACACTTCCGGCAACCGTAGACGCGGCATATTACTACCCTGACACCTATGGAATATCCCGCGGAGAACGGCTGACCGCAGTTCCGTTCTGGCTCATCAGCTACAAAATAGAAAAATCCGTATACATGCTCAAAATAGATGCGGAAACAGGCGAAGTCCTGCCGGAATGGCACCCTTACAAAGAATCGATAAACTGGAAGAAGATTGCCGCCGCCGCCTTTGTGCCGCTGGTTTTAATCAGTCTGACAGCCGTTCTGCTGCATCCGGTACTCTTCATCCTTGATGCCGCTGTTGTTATCTTCCTGGTATATCAGAGCAGAATGTTTTCCCTCATACGGGTAAAGACCAAGGAGGAAAAAAATGGTTCTTGAACGCTCGGTTGAAGACCGCATCGCAGAGTCAATGTATCCTGCCGGAATCACCAAAGGAGTTGCCGACAAAGCAGTCCGCAGGTGGTTTACCAAAGGTGTCAAAGCACCTGACCTCGCAGAAAAAGCCAGAATCACCGAAAACTATCTGCTCTACATTCCGTTCTGGCGCTTCATCGCACAGGGAAAAGCGGTCGGATGCGGATACTCGGAATACCGGGAAGCATCAGGAAATCTCCTTCGCAATGTCTTCGAGGAGTTAATCGACGAGGAGTTTGTCTGGACAGAATGCGCCTGCGATACCGGAAAATACGGCATACATGAACTCTGGCTTGAACCGGGAGGGGAAGTCCCCTATGTTCCGGGAAGTGTCGCGGTGATGGATGCCGGCGGATCTGCGGCAGAAGCAAGTACCCGCGGACGGGAAGCCATCCATGCGATGATTCGGGAAAAGATGGCAAAACGCATCCAGAATGTGACGCTGGATAAAACATTCCTTATCCCGAAGGTGTTTGAGCTGGTGTATGTGCCAATCTGGATTGTCCATTACACCTACGGAAGCGGACACTTCACAGTAATTGTTGACGGTGTCAGAGGAGAAATTCTCGGCGGAACATCGCCTGCCAATCTCACCGCAAGAACACGGTTCATGATTCTCTCCTTTGCCGCAGGCGGTCTGATGATTGGAACGGCTCTTGGAATGCTTCTGCATACCGGGACGTTTATGGTCTCCGAGCTGATTCAGATTATTATTCTCCTGATGGGAATTGCGCTGTGCATGGTTACCTATCCGGCATTCCGCTCAGGAAAAACGGTGGAAGCCTCCGGAACGATGAAGAACATTAACCGTCTGCGTCCGTCTCTTCGGATTCCAAAAGAGCTGACGGATTATGAAATCCTGACGCACGCAAGTAAACTCCTGCAGTGTCCGGAGTGCGGAGAAGCAGTTGAACAGCCGTGGGGAGAAGTGGTAACGCACTGTGCGGCCTGCGGAAAACTGCTGGATGTAACGGCAGACGGAGTGGAAATGGTCTCCTATGCAGCGGCAAAACCGAATCTGCTCTCTGAGGCAGCAATGGAAGGACGCGAACCGCAGTATATTCCGTTCTGGAAGTTTTCAGCAGATGTTGAGGTCTCCGATTATCTCAGCGAGGGAGAGACCGAAACAGGTCTTCCGAATATTGAAGGAAAACGCAGTTACTACATCTGTGCCGGAGATATTCCGCGTTATCTCTCCGAACCATGGGAGGTTGATTTAACAATCCGCAATCCGGAGTTTGAAGAGTTAGAGGAAGTGCCGGAACGCATGCCGGTTTTCATCAACAAAAAAACCGCAAAGGAACTCTCGGAGTTCCTCTATCTCCGCTACGAAACACAGAAACCGGGAATCCTGCAGGTCCTCCGGTATACCTTTGACGTAACCTCAGCGGAAATTGTTTATATTCCGTACTACAAAGAAGAAGCAGGATATATTCCAGGTGTATAGTCAGGACAGCAGGGTTGAGGCGAGGGATACGAGCCGAATGCTCTGCAGGTGTCGCAGGCATACAGGCGAGTGGAAAATGGATATATTCCAGGTGTATAGTCATTCGTATTCCAAGTGTATAGTCGAGAATAGTGGGAGAATCTGTTGAAAAAACGGCATGAGATTCAGGACACGCTGGAGAGGTATTTCCATCTCCAGACATTTCGTCCGAATCAGGAAGCAATCATCCAGTCGGTAGTGTCGGGACATGATGTTCTGGCGATTATGGCCACCGGAGGCGGCAAATCGCTGTGTTATCAGCTTCCGGCTTTGATGCTTTCCGGCATGACCGTTGTCATCTCCCCGCTGATTGCTCTGATGAAGGACCAGGTTGATGCACTGCTTTCGCAGGGAGTAAATGTCGCCATGCTGAACTCGTCGCTTACCTACGACCGCCAGCGCTCGATTGAAGCCGCGGCAATTGCTGGAAAAATCCGGATTCTCTATGTCTCCCCTGAGCGTGCCGTGCAGGCTGACTTTGTGGACATGCTCCAGAAATGCAGTGTTTCTCTTTTCGCGGTTGACGAAGCGCACTGTATCTCCATGTGGGGACATCAGTTCCGCCCGGAATACCGGAGGATTAAGGGGCTTCGGGCATTCTTCCCGGGAGTGCCGTTTGCCGCATTTACTGCGACCGCGACCAAACGGGTTCGCGAAGACATCATAAATGAACTGCGCCTGCAAAGCCCTGATGTGTTCATCGGAAACTTCGACCGCCCAAACCTGCGCTATGCCGTCTATAAAGAGCCGCATCGCGAAGTCCGGATGAAAAAGATTGCAAGCTATGTTATGGCGCACCGCAACGTTTCCGGCATCATCTACTGCTTCTCGCGGGCTGACACCGAAGAGATGGCGGCATACCTGATGAAATCCCAGATTATGGCATCGCCCTATCATGCAGGAATGTCCACCCGCGACAGGGCACGGGTGCAGGAGATGTTCCAGTCCAATACGATATCGGTCGTCTGTGCCACCATCGCCTTTGGTATGGGCATCGACAAACCGGATGTCCGCTACGTCATCCACGCTCATATGCCGAAGGATCTGGAATCGTACTATCAGGAGACAGGCCGCGCCGGACGCGACGGGCTTGCATCGGACTGCCTGCTGTTCTACTCCGCAGGCGACCGGGCAAAGATGCTTCGCTTAATGGAAAAGGAAACCGACGAAGCAAAGATGCCTGCCGTCCGCGAACGGCTGTACCAACTCTACTTCTACTGCGAAACAAAGGAGTGCCGAAGAAAACTTCTCCTGAAATACTTTGACCAGGAGATGGACAACTGCGGAAACTGCGACAACTGTGCGGCAAAGAAGCGGGAGGCAAAGCGTTCTGCAAAACAGAACAAAGCCGCAAAGCCGGCGGTACTTCTTCCAAAAGAGATGGAGGACGACATCGTCTTTGCGGCAGGCGAACTGGAAGGGATGCTGACTCTCTCAGAGTTCGTCTCCTTCCTCATCGGACTTGACCGCTTAAAGACAAAAACCCTTGGTCTTCGCCGGCACAAAGGGTACGGCATGGCAAAATATTACCAGCGGTCAACAGTAACCGCGGCAGTCGAGAAGCTGATAGAAGAAGGCAGACTGAAAACGGCAGGGACAACAATCCAGAAAATCTATTCCGGAAAATAAAAAAGGAACTGCTTTCGCAGTTTAGACCAGCGGTTCCGGCTGTTTTCCCATGTCGCAGACGGGAAGTTTCATATTTTTGATGAGGAGGGTTTCGTTAGTATCCATCAGCCGTTCAAGAACAATGCGTTTTCCAATCGGCGACACCGCAAAGACCGGAACGCCGACACCCCCCTGAACAAGGGCATACTCTTTTGCGGCATCGCGGATATGTTTGGATGCACAGGCAAAGACAAGATCGGACGCGGCACAGAGTCTTTTGGCATCCTCGAGGCTTTGGACACCGGTTGTGTGAACACCAATAATTACTGCATCCGGATAGGCAGCACGGATTTCTTCTGCCAGCTCATGCTGGAATCCCGCAACAGTAACCGCAACCGTTGAAAATCCGCGCTCCTTTGCCTCGGCAATGCCCCGCAGAGCGTCAAGGGATGCTGTTTTTTTATCTATAACAATACCGCCTGCCTCTTCAATCCGGGAGATTACCTCAGGATAGGGAACAGTTTCCACCAGTCCCGACATCCTGCCGCCGATTCCCTGAATCAGATGCGGAGAGGTAACAACAACAGTTCCCGCACCGTCACAGCAGATGACAGCGGCATCTACAGTTTTGTTTTTCAAAGCAGTGGTTAACAGCTCGGATGCGCCGAACAGAACCTGCGATTCATCATCCAGAACAACACGGTCTCGTGTGCACATTCCAAAGGATGCGATGCGGTGTTCAATATTTTTTGAGACTGCATCCGGAGTGACCGGATTTATCGGAGACGCAAAGCGTTTTGCAAACGGACAGAAGGAGATTTTCGGATTTCCGGTCTCGACAACTTTTCCGTTTTCAATGACAATCCGCGTCATTCCTGCGGCCTCGATAATATGGCGGTCTTGCATAGGAGATTATCGTCTGCAAAGAATATAGGTCTTTTTGCTGAGCGGATTTTTCCGCGCTTGTGGGCATTGGGCAATTTCCCCGATTTTCAAAAACTTCAAATTAAGCTTGTTTTTCAAAAACAAGCGTTTAATAACTGCGAAATTTTTCGTAACTTAAACCAAGTATATATGCTCCAAGGTGTAATGATGTAGTATGAGAAAGACAGCACTTGTCGTTTTAGCCGTTGCCCTTGTCGGCATCGTTGCTGCCGCCGGCTGTATCAGCACGGCTGCAAACTCCGACTCTCCGGTCGGAGACTGGATCATCAGCGGAACAGACGTAACCCTCTCCCTTAACGCAGACGGAACCTTTGCCGGTCAGTCTTATGTAAACCGTTACTTCGGCGAATACACGCTTGACGGAAACAAGATTACCTTCACCCAGATGGGAAGCACTCAGATGTTCGGTCCGGAGATCGAGAAGGAAGATGCATTCTTCGCGGCCCTTGCAGGTGAGCAGACCTATGAAATCATTGACGGCAAACTCGTTCTCTCCGGAGGCCTTACCTTCACCGAAGCACCAGAGAGCGTTGTCGGATCCTGGGAAACCGCTGACGGTGTCACCATCAGCTTCTTTGAAGACGGAACCTTTGCAGGAAAGGGTCCTGTTAACAACTACTTCGGAAACTATGTTCAGGATGGCGAGTCCTTAACCCTTGAGCAGGTTGGAAACACTCAGATGTACGGTCCGGAAATTGAGGCAGAAGATGCATACTTCGCATCCTTAAAGAATGTTGCAGGATTCACCATCACTGACGCAGGACTTACCCTTACTGATGCAGAAGGAAAGGTCATCCAGACCTTCGCAGAAGAGTCTTTCGTCGAAGAGTAAGCAGATAGAACAGAGATACTCTCTCCAATAACATAAATACCACCTCCAATCCATTTTTTGTGCTTCGGCACACAAAATCTTCGTTTCCAAACCAGCTATTTTCCGCATATTGTCCGGTAAAAATTACCGTCAGCGGGCTAAGTGAACAGAGAGGAATTTATAGGCTGACCGCCGAATAAATACATAATGTTTGAAGGACTGAAAAGAGTTCTCGGTCTGGGCAAGAAAAAGAAGGAGGAAATCCCGTCTCCTGCAGAACTGCCCGCACCAGAAACCGAGACTCCAATAGAAAATACTGCATCTGTTCCTGCCGCGGCACCGGCTCCGGCAGAGAAAAAGCCGGAACCGACACCCGCTGCCCCCGCACCCATTTCCCCTGCACCGGAAGTCGAAGAGGAGGAAGAGACCAGAGGACCCAGCATCTTCTCCCGCTTAAAGACCTTAGTCGTTGACCGCGAGTTCGTGCTCTCCGAAAAGGACATCGAAGAGACCCTCTTTGATTTACAGATGGTGCTCCTCGAAGCAGACGTTGCCTACCCGGTTGCCGAAGCCATCACCGAGCACATGAAAAAAGAGCTCGTCGGAACGCACCGCAAGATGTTTGACTCCGCAGACAAAGTGGTAACAGAAGCGCTCAAACATGCAATCGAGAACGTATTAGGAGACGGATTCGACCTCGTACAATATATCAATACTCACGAGAAGCCCGTAAAAATTCTCTTCACCGGTGTCAACGGAACAGGCAAGACCACCTCGGTTGCAAAAATCGCCGCCCTCCTGCAGAGCCAGGGATTCTCTGTAGTGGTCGGTGCAGGAGATACCTTCCGCGCCGGAGCAGTGGAGCAGATTCGCGTTCACTGCGACCGCTTAGGTGTTAAACTCATCGCACACCAGGAAGGGGCAGACCCGTCTGCAGTCCTTTTTGATACGGTAAACTATGCAAAGGCACACAACACTGATGTTGTCCTTGCAGACTCTGCCGGAAGATTCCACAACAGAGTCAACCTCATGAACCAGCTTGACAAAATCAAGCGTGTCATGAAGCCGGATTTAGTCTTCTACGTGGACGAAGCAGTTGCCGGAAATGACGCAGTCATCCGTGCGGAAGAGTTCGAAAAGACCGTTTCCACTGACGGAGTTATCTTAACCAAGGTCGATATGGACCCGAAGGGAGGAGCTGCCATTTCCATCGCCTACACGATTGGAAAGCCGCTGGTGTTCCTTGGTGTCGGTCAGGAGTACACTGATATGAAACCGTTTACCCCGTCGCTTATCATCGACGAAATCTTCGGGGAGGAGGACTAAATGGTGCTCGACAACCTTTCCAACTCCTTAAAGGACGCGATGAAGAAGCTCGCGGGAAAGACGGTCATTGACCGCGCCGCAGTTGATGAGCTGGTCCGCGACTTACAGCGTGCCCTGCTTTCTTCTGATGTGAACGTCAAGCTTGTGATGCAGCTTTCCCAGTCGATTAAGTCCCGCGCTTTAGCTGAGGACATGCCGAAGGGAATGAACGCCCGCGAGCATGTGCTGCGCATCGTGTATCAGGAGTTAGTAGGCCTCGTCGGAAAGGAGGCAGACTTCGCCCTTCGCCCGCAGAAAATCTTAATGGCAGGTCTGCAGGGTTCGGGTAAGACCACAACGACCGGAAAGCTCTGCCGCTACTTCCAGAGAAAAGGTCTCAAAGTCGCAGCCATCGGCGCCGACAACTTCCGTCCGGGAGCATTTGCACAGCTCGAGACGCTCTGTAAAAAGATTAACGTCCCCTGCTACGGCGACCCGATGGAAAAGGATGCGGTTAAAATCGTCCGCGACGGTCTTGCGGCATTAAAGGACAATGAGGTCATCATCGTCGATACCGCAGGACGTCACGCATTAGAAGACGATTTAATCGACGAGATTACCCAGATTAACGACTTCTTACAGCCCGACCACCGCTGGCTGGTAATCGACGCGGCTATCGGTCAGGCAGCCCGCGAGCAGGCCAGAAGATTCCACGAAGCTATCGGTATCGACGGCGTAATCGTTACCAAGATGGACGGTACGGCAAAAGGTGGAGGCGCAATGTCTGCGGTTGCCGAAACCCAGTCCGGTATCGTCTTCATCGGAGAGGGAGAGACCATCGACGACCTTGAGAAGTTCGAACCGAACGGATTTATCTCACGCCTTCTTGGAATGGGTGACCTCAAAGCCTTAGTCGAAAAGGCAGAGGAGTCCATTGATGCGGAGGACGTTGACGTCAACGCAATGCTTCGCGGCAAGTTCTCGTTAAACGACATGTACAAACAGCTCGAAGCAGTCCAGAAGATGGGACCTTTAAAGCAGGTCATGTCTATGCTTCCGTTAGGCGGCATGAAGCTTCCGACCGAAGCGCTTGATGGAACGGCGGAGAAGATGAAGCGGTTTAGAATCATCATGGATTCGATGACACCGCAGGAGCTTGACGACCCGTCCTTAATCAATACCTCCCGTATGATGCGTGTCGCAAAGGGTTCGGGAACATCGCTTGATGAAGTCCGCGACTTAATGAAGTACTATAAGATGATGCAGAAGACGCTGAAAGGCTTCCGCGGAAACCGCATGGCTATGGGCAAGATGATGAAACAGATGCAGAAAGGCGGCATGGGACCTATGGGTCCTATGTGAGCCTGCTTTTTTTTGAAAAACTATCCCTAATCACTCACCCTTCTTCGCGAGTATCTCCCGTTCTGCAAACAGGTACTCCTGCGCATACCCCGCATACCTTCCGAAATGCTCTCTTGCAAACCCTGCCGCCTTCTCATACGAGAGCTTCTTCTCAGAGCCAAGATACCGCGTCCTGAAAATCCGCTCCATCCAGACATCAATCGGGACCGCTTCATACTTTTCAAACGCAAACAGCAGAACACAGTCAGCAACCTTCGGACCAACACCCGAAAGCGACGTCAGCTCCCGCTTTGCATCCGCATAGCTCATCGAAAAGATATCCGCCGCCCACTGCGGATTCTCCGCGGCATATGCCGCCGCCCCGCAGATGTACTTATCACGATATCCCACCTTGCAGAGCCGGACATTTTCCGGAGACTCGCAGGCCAAATCCTCCGGATTCGGGAAGGTGTAAAATGTCATCCCGTCAGATTCCAGCTCGCGTCCGTACGTCTTTGCCAGATTTTCCACCCGCAGCTGAATGCCTGGAATGTTTGCGCACGTTGCACAGATGTAGGAAATCAGGCACTCAAACGGCGGCTGACGGTGAAGCCTCAGGCCGCGGCAGGAAGCAACCGCAGAGTGAATCAGCTCGTCGCGGTCAATATCCTGCAGGATATCATCGAGCGGAATGTCAAGCCCGAAGTAGCGGATGATATCCGCATCAGAGGCACCTTCGTAGAAGAGCGTATCTCCCTCCTGCTTTACCTTCCAGACAGAATCTCCCACCGGCGCATACCAGAACCCGTTGATTTTTCTCCATCGGAAAGACTGCCCGCAGGAGACAGAGAGGTCGAGATTAAACGGAACGGTAAGCTTCAGCTGCATAAAAAAAGGTTAGGTCATCTTCTTTACTGCCAGAAGATTTGCCTTGTAGGACTTCTCCTTCGGATTCAGCTTCATTGCCTGCATAAAGGCCTTCGCCGCCCCTTCGGTGTCGCCTAAGTAAGCGGATGCCGAGCCGAAAAGACTCCATGCCTCGTCATCTTCCGGCGTCATCTCCACCAGCTTCTGTGCGGCGGAAAGACCTGCCGCTGCGTCCTGCAGGCGAAGGCTGATATTTGCCTGCATCTTTACAACCCGCGGGTCGTCTGCATCCGCCCCGCTTAAGACACTGCGGGCTTCTTCTCCTTTTCCAAGGAGGAGAAGTGCGTGTGCCTTGTGGAGATAGGCCGCCGTATATGCGGGGTCGATGGAAAGCGCTTCCTCTGCAGCTGTTAAGGCCTCTGCCGGATTCTGTGCGAAGATCAGGTACGCCGCTTTGTTGGACAAGAGAAGCGGCGAGTGCGGATTAATGGAGACGGCATCCGAAATAACCTCCGCGGCCTCCGAGTAATGCTTCATCTCCGCAAGCATGCGGGCCCGCTCGGCAGGGAAACGGAAGTCTGCGGGAAACATCCTGGATGCGGTAAGGAAACATCCGAGCGCCGCATTCTTATCCCCGCCCTTCTCATAGAGACAGCCCACGTTAAACCAGACATCAGAAACCTCCGGGCGGAGTTTGAGCGACTCCTGATAACAGTAAATCGCGCCCTTGTTGTCTCCTGCCTCCATTCTGACTGCCGCTTCCTTGCACCAGAGAACCGGATCAGACGGATTGGTGACTTTGGGCTTTCTCATTTCTTCTCCCAGCGCAGAAGCTGCTGCAGAGAACCGAGCGTTCCGCCGCGGCGAATCTCTTCCCGTACGCGAATCTCGGTCTTGTAAATCTCATGGGCACGGCGGGCAACCTCGTATGCACGCTCACGCGGGATTACCACAACACCGGAGAGGTCTCCGATAATCCAGTCTCCCGGGCGGACCGTCTGTCCGCAGCAGGTAATCTCTGCGTTGATTTCCCCAAATCCTTTCGGCTCGCCGGCGTTTGGCTGAACCGCCTTTGCATAGACCGGAATGTCGAGTTCAATGATGTCGTCCCAGTCGCGGACAGCGCCGTCAATGATGATGCCGGCAACGCCGCGGTTAATAGCAGAGCGGGTGGCAAGCTCTCCCCACGGGGCAATATCACAGCGCTCGCTGTTGTTGATGACTAAGACGTCGCCTTCCTCGCAGACATCGATTGCCTGCACCGGCTTTGACCAGTCGCCGCCGAAGGTCTGCACGGTAACAGCCTTTCCCACCATCTTCTTCGGGACATGCCGGGCAGAAATTCCCCACATCGCCCCTTTTCTGTAGAGGGCATCGGTTACATGCGGAGCGGAGACTTCGCGGAGAATCTCGCGAATCTCGTCATCCATCGTTTTGGTCTTTGGTTTGGCGGCGGATGGAGAATCAATCGCCTCGCGGACAGCGCGGGCTGCCGCTTCCACATCCGCGGCTTTGACAATGCCTGCTCCGACAATCACAATATCTGCGCCTGCAGCGGCAGCGGCGGCGGCGGTCTGCGCATTCAGTCCGCCTGCGGCAGCCACTTTCACGCCAAGCCCGCTGATTTCGGATAAGATATCAAGCGGGTTTTTTCCCTCCATCTGCTGGTCAATTCCCACGTGGGCATTGATGATGTGAACTCCCATATCCGCAAGCTGCTTTGCACGGCCTGCAACGTCTGCCACATTCATCATATCCGCCATCAGCTCGACACCATAGAGCGCCGCTCCCCGCAGAGCGTCAAGAATTACGGCATCGTCCGCCGATGCCAGGATGCAGACCACATCTGCGCCTGCCTTTGCCGCCATTTCAACCTCGAGTCCGCCGGTATCCGAGGTTTTCAGGTCGGCGATGATTTTGTGATTCGGGAACTCTTTGGCAAGTTCGCGAACCGCGTTCATTCCCTCGCTTTTGATTAAGGGAGTTCCCGCTTCTATCCAGTCGGTTCCGCCGAGAACAGCTTCGCGGGCTATCTGCATTGCCCGCGACAGTTCGGTTAAATCCAGTGCTGTCTGGAGGATGGTATTCATAGAATTATATTAGGGCGTAATTCTTATACACTTTCCGCCCTTTGTGCAGTTATTCTTCTTCCGGTGGATTGGATGCCGCGTAGAACTTTGCGGCAAGTTCGTCAAAAATTCCGGCACGCTCAAGACCGCGAATCAGTTCTGCCGGAAGAGACTCGATGCCGAAACGAGCGCCCGCAAATGCCCCGCAGATCATCGTAATGGTTCCCGCATTTCCTCCGCAGGTAACAGCCGCAGCAAGAAGTTCTTCGGGGACATAGAAGCGTCTGCACAGGAATGCAGCCATTGGAAGCGTCTGGTACACTGAAGAGGAGGTTCCAAGAACTGCCGCCGCCTCATCCACACTCATACCGGACTTCTCGAACCGGTATGCGGTCTGCAGACGGGTAAATAGTTCCGCATCCATATTCTGTGCCGCAGAGTCCAGAGCGGCAAATGCCGCATCAACATCATGCGTTTCCAAAAGAGTGTTGAGCATGAGGGCAAGCCCAAGCGCTGCCGCATGTGATGCAGGATGTGTGTGAGTGATACTGCAGGCAGGAATTAATGCCTGTGCCATCTCGCGGCGGTTGCGGAATGCGAGTGCAAAGGGAACTGCAAGACTCAGACAGCCGGCAGACTCGGAGTTCACGCCGGATTCACGGAGGTTTCCTGACGAGTCCATACGTTTGCATGCCGCAAAGAGAACTCCGTCCGGATAGCGGAATTTATTGAGGGCGTGTGTTCTCAGCAGTTCTTTTGCATACTCCTCGCCGTTGAACGCACCTTCTGCAAGGTTGCGTGCGGCAATCAGGATAATCTGTCCGTCATCAGTGTACTGTCCGGGCAGAAGGTTATGGTTCGGGTGTCCACGGTAGGCTCTCCCAAATGCCGGAGGAAGATACCGCTCCATCCGTCTTGCAGGAAGTGTCTCATACGGCATTCCAAGAGCATCTCCAAGAACTGCCCCTATCAGACATCCCCTATAGGTATTCAGCATACTAGATTATTTGTTATTCCTGACTGATTATTTTGCCGTGGGGTTTTGCTCCTCGCGGCATACTAATCTGGGAGGAGAGACAAATAGTAATCACATGAACTGGTATGGGAATTCCGGCTCGTACTCGACAGATGTCAGCGAAGCGTCTGCACGGGTGCGGAATAATACTGATTCTTCACCGAAACATCTCTGCGACTGGAAGGAACTGCAGTCTGCAGGGCTTGTGTCATCACGGAAGGAGTACATTTCTGCTGTCCGAAACGTTGCACAGGCGATGGCGGAAGAAGGAATTGCCGCAGCTCTTTCGGAGAAGGACACAGAACTGCTGCAGATGGTTCGGATGCTCGATGAGTTGGACGAAGTCATCAACCTCTTAACAGAACGCCTGACAGAGTGGCATCAGTCAACAACACCGGATTCTTCAAGAAAATACAATCGTGCCGCATCAAAGAAGTTTATTCAGACGATTGCCAAATCAAAGAACCTCTCCATGCGGCAGGTTGCCCGCGAGATTTTATCGCTGACGAATCTGCGCCTGCAGCTGATGAAGGATGTATCCCGCATGGCTGATGAGGTAATCCCGAATATGAGTGCCTTGGTCGGCGGTCTGGTGGCGGCCCGTCTGGTTTCCCGTGCAGGCGGACTTACCCTGATTTCCCGCATGGCGGCATCGTCAATCCAGGTGCTTGGAGCAGAATCCGCATTGTTTTCCCATATCAGAAGCGGATCGCCCTCACCAAAACATGGTCTGATTTTCCAGCACAGAAGAGTGCACAATGCACCGCGCGGAGTCCGCGGAAAAGTGGCCCGCATTTTAGCCGCAAAACTTGCAATCGCAGCCCGTATTGACGCATTCCGCGGAGAACTTGACGAAGCATTCCTTGCGGATGCGAATGAGAAAATTGACCGGATGATGGAGGAAGCAGCATGAAGGATATTCGCGGAACACTGGTCTCGGAAGGAGCAGGGGGCGTGTACGGTGAGCGGATGCTCGAAGGGTGCCGTGTCTGGGATCCATACCGGAGTAAGCTTTCCGCTCTCTGGTATCTGGATAAGTCAACCGATTTACAGAAGGACGAAGTGGTGCTCTATCTCGGTGCGGCAAACGGAACAACGGTTTCCCATGTTGCAGATTACACCGAGTGTGTGTATGCAGTGGAGTTTGCTCCGCGTCCGATGCAGGATTTACTAGCTGTTTCTGCACGGCGGAAAAATATTATTCCAATCTTTGGAGACGCAACCAGACCAAAGGAGTATGCCGCTCTGTTAGAACCGGCAGATATGGTGTATCAGGATGTTGCCCAGCCGAATCAGGCGGCTATTGCAATTCGCCATCTTCCGTTTTTGAAGAAAGGCGGAAGGCTTATTCTGATGCTGAAAACCCGCTCGGTTGATATCAGAAAAACACCCGAAGAGGTGTTTGCAGAGAGCTGTGCCGAACTGGAAGCGGCAGGACTGACCGTCGAAAAGGCGCTCTGGCTGAATCCGTATCACATTGATCACGCGGCAATCGTCTGCCGGAAATAAAAAAGAGTTCTCTAACGGAATCGTTAGAGAACCATCAGCAAAATTCCAATTACTGCCGCAAGGATGGTCGCCCATCGCATCGCAGAAATAATTTCTTTTCCGCCTTCCGCAAGTGTATGCCTGGCATCACCAATGGTATACACTCCCGGTTTTTCAAAACAAATTCCGCAGCCGCCGGCAATCAGACTCATCGGTGTTCCGCCGTTAAAGCCCGGACGCTTCTTTCGGTCGCGGCGGTAACAGCGGAGGGCATCTTTAGCTGTTCCTTTGAATGCGAAGACGGCAAGAAGTAAAATTCCGGTAACCCGTGCAGGGATGAACGCGAGAACATCATCTGCCCGTGCGGCAAACCAGCCGAGACGGATTCTCTCATCCGTATATCCAAGCATGGCGTCCATCGTATTTGCACAGCGGAAGAGGACAGCACCGAAAATTCCTGCACCAAACAGCAGTTCGAACACCACGAACCAGAAGATTGGGGCAATGATACTGTCCACCAGATTTTCCGCCGCCGATTCATACGCACCGGAGCGAATCTGTTCAAAGGAAAGCGTCTTTGTATCGCGGCTTACCAGATAGGACACCGCACGGCGTCCTTCCTCTTCCCCTTTTGCAAGCGCCTCCTCAACTGCTGAGACATGCTCTTCCAAAGACCGCCAGCCGATGCAGAAGGTAAGAGCAAGAATTGAGAAGATAACAAACACTGCTGTCGGGGCAAACAGATACAGCAGAACGCAGGGAACAAAAGCGATGCCAACCGTGACAAGCCAGCCGAGAATCCCTGCTGCCCGCTCCAGTGAACGCGGATAAAAGTTTATCCTGCCCCAGAACCCAATCAGATTTCCGAGGAGGGCTACCGGATGAAACCGCGACCGCGGATCGCCTATCAGGCGGTCAAGCGCAAGGGCGAAAAAAAGAATTATTGAGCCGAACGACATGCAATCAGAATGCCGGCAAGCATAATCACATAGATAATCACGGCCATTAAGATTCCCGGCGCACTGGGGAACACTGCAATCCAGAGGATGAGAACAATGAGTGCTAAGATTGGCATTACGGCATTAATTACCTGCAGCGGAATCTTGAACGGCTCCTTTTCTTCCTTCTCCGGCTCTTCGCAGACACACGGTTCCGGCTCAGGGAGCAGAACATTTACCATGAACTCCTCACGGTGCATACCATATCCGGAAATCATCTGCATCGCAAAGCTTCCCGGATTTGCATTCGGCAGGATGTCGATTCTGACCTCTGACTCATCCTGTACATAGAGATTCTCGTAGGTGAAACTCGTGTAGGGATTTGCTTCGGTTTTCAGTGTTGCATGCGTTGGAGCTCCATAGTTTATGATATGCACATGAAGCGATGTTCCCACACTGACATCAACACTGTCGGTCGATATTTCCAGGGAGTTTATTCCGAGACGATTTAATTGAACTTCAACAAGTGCCATGATTACCTCTGATTATCCGGGAGAAGGTCGGCGATTCCTTCTGCAATCGGATAGGTGCGTTCACATTTCGTACAGGTAAGCGTTCCTTCCAGAACCTCGTTTTCGTCGCCTGAAACCTCATCCAGGCGCAGACTGCCCCGGCATTCAGGACAGCAGATGTATTCCATAATCCATCTTTTCATGCGGCATCACGTTTGATTAGGTATCTTCCTGTACTTCGGTATAGTACTTTTAGTCCGCAAAGGTGATAAGGCATTGGGTTGGAAAGCGTACCGTTCAGAAAACAACTTATTACAGTATGTACAAATTCATAGTATGAATACCAGAAATCCGGGAATTGCCAACTTCGGCATTACCGTCATCCAATCCCGCCACAGTGTCCGCAAGTTCAAGGACGCAGAAGTCCCGCAGGAATTCATCAGAAAGGCTCTTGAGTGTGCATCCAAAGCATCGACTGCAAGAAACGTGCAGCCGTGGATTTTCGTTGTCGTAAAAGAGAAAGAGACGCTCGCAAAAATCGCAGAGCTTGCACCAAACGGCGCATTCATTGCAGGCGCAGGCGTTGGTATCCTTGTCTTCGGAGAGGCTGACCACCAGTATGTTGTAGAGGACTGTTCTGCTGCAACCCAGAACATGCTCTTAGCACTTCACGCATACGGATACGGCGGATGCTGGATTGCCGGACACGGAAAAGACTACGCAGAGCCGATTAGAGAACTTGTTGCAGTTCCGGACAAATACAAACTCATGTCTATTGTTGCCGCAGGTGTCCCGGATGTCGGCGGAATCAGACTTGCCGAGAAGAAGAAGCTCGAAGATATCGTTTTCAACGAGAAGTACGAGTAAGTACTTCTCTCAAATCTTTTTTCAAAAAAGTTAGGTGCGTTAGAGCACCAGCATGCAGACAACAAGGACTGCAAAGAATGCCACCAGCAGGAAGAGAATGCACAGCGGGATAAGATTCGAGACGATTCCGGAGACGATAGACGTCAGCTGAATCATCTTTCCGGGACCGAACACTTCCACTTCCTCGCAGATTTCCGTAGCCGCACCAACATCCGCCGGCGATAAGTCATCGACTGCCCGCTTGATTCCGTCAAGGACGAACGGCAGGATTTCGGAAACATCCACTTCAAGACCTACCGGATTTCTGCCGGACATGGAGTTTACCACATGGGAGTCGGTGGTCAGGATTTCGCATTCGGTAAATCCTTCCGCAAGGACGGCATCGCGGAGAGTCTCGCGGACTCCCTCTTTGACATTGTTTCCGTCGAAGAGAACATAAGCAGTTCTTTCCCCACCTGCTTCGGTTACCAGCGTGACAAGGCCGGTGTCGCCGAATCCATGGTCGCGGTCAAAGGGAAGTTCCAGATGGGAAACGCCTGCTTTAAGCGGGAACATCTCGGCATTTTCCATCGCGCAAAGCGCTGCGGTTCCGCCGGTGATGAACTCGTTTCCGGCTTTGGTTGAGGGATAGATGATTTTGGTAACATTGGTCATGCAGTTGTGTGCATCCACGAAACCAACATTTCCGTATCGAAGCTTTGCCTCTCCCATGATGATTCTGCCAATCGAGTAGTCCATGTCCTCGGTCATCTTCGGACTGCGGGTGGTAACCATCAGAAGGGAGTCGCCGAACTTCTGCGAGAGAATGGAGACGTTGCCGCAGCGGCTGCGAACCGGTCTGCTTGCAGTGCCGGAAAACTTCGCAGACGGCTGACTCTTTCTGATGGCCGCGGCAATTTTTACCGTCTCGTTGTTGGAAATCATGTTTAAGTCATGACTTGCACAGCCGTGCGAGACAAGGACGGTTGCTTCGTCTGCAAACTCGCGGAAGAGGAGATTTGGGAAGTTGCTTCCGCCGATATCAGACATCGGTCCCGGATGGAGGTTTGGAACAACGAACCAGATGTCCTTCTTTTCCGCACGGCGGAAGAAGAAGGTGGTTACAGGCACGGAGACAAAGTCGCTGATTTTGCGGAAGTATGCCTCCATGTCGTTTGAGCCGTTGGTTATGTGTCCGAAGAAGACGTTGACAAAGTGCATGCCGGAAAGTCCGCAGGAGCGTTTCAGCGGGATGTCGAAGATGGTAAGGAAGACGCAGACACAGACACCGAAGGTACCAACCGATACGATAAGCGGCATAATCAGGTCACTGCCGAATAAGACAAGACCGCAGACCGCAGATGCGAGGGTCTGCGTTGCCGCCGGAAGAATCATCCGCGGGATGCGGTAGTCGACAACCGCCACTAAGACAATCATGCGGATCGCAAAGACGTAGCCAAGACCGAACACGTAGGCGAAGGGAACGCCGAGAACCGGACCGAGAATAATCCATCCGATGGAGAACAGCACTCCGGCAAGCGCGAGCATTGCAGAACGGTTCCACGTAAACTCCTGGCGGCCAAGAACATCGACCAGCGGTTTTGTGGTCAGGAATCCAACAGCGGCAGGGATGGAAAAGGCAAAGCCCAGACCAACGCCGAAACCAACTGCATATCCGATGAGGTCAATAATCGCTCCAATGGCAAAGACTGCAAGAAGAGACTGCCACCACTGCGGTGCACGAAACATGAAGCGGGTGAGTGTTTCCGGCTGCAGTTGACGGATTTTTATTTTCATTTACCAAAACCTCCCATAAGTTACTTTTCCGACCATTCCTTCGAAGACGGTCTGCATCCCGTCTGCATTCAGAGGGGACGAGAAGAACGGCGCATCGAAGACAAGGGATTCATACTCGCCGCCTTCGCCTGCGATGTGAATCCGGCGCTTTGCAGAAACCGCCTGTAAGACGCGGATTAAGTCAGCATCAATTCTTTTACCGAGAACATTTTCGCCGAGACCGTCTGCGGCGGTCACAACGATTCTTGCATCCATGCGGGATGCAACTTCTGCAACAACGGCAGACGGTTCCATTCCCCAGAGCGGAGCAAAGACGGAAATCCCAAGGGCTTTGCAGACGGCTTCCACGCGTTCTCTCTGGTAGGTCGAGGCGATTGCCCCGACGATTAATCCTTCGGTATCCAGTCCGCGGATTCCCTCCTGCATGTCGAGAATCTCTGCTTCCTTTTCTCCGGCGGTCGGGATTTCCCGATACTCCATACCGGCTCTCTCCGCCATCACACGGACTGCCGCAAGGTTTGCGGAGTGGAACATGTATGACTCCTTGTTTTCCGGGACGACCGTAATCATGTGGGTTACGGTATGTCCTGCATCAAGCGCTTTCTGGATTGCGAGAATGGAGTCTTTTCCGCCGGAGGTAAGCGCTGCGAGTTTCATTGCGGAAGTTCTCCGAATGCAGATTCAAACCGCAGTTTCATCTCTTCCCAGGTGGGAAGGTTGGTCTGTGTTCCGATTTTTTCAACCGCAAAGGAAGAAACGACAGCACCGACACGGCAGGCGTCGGCGAGGTCGAAGCCTTTCTTCCATGCGGTAAAGAGTCCTGCACGATACGCATCTCCCGCACCGGTCGGATCTGCGGCTTCAACGGTTACCGCCGGAATTTTTTCAACGCTTCCGCGGTAGAGCGTGCTTCCTGCTTTTCCTTCGGTGATGACAGCAGAAGGTACGGCGGCTATGATATCCTGATGCGTCATGCCGGTGGTGTCTGCCATGATGTCGAGTTCGAAGTTGTTGCAGATTAAGAGGTCGATGTTTGCGAAAAGCTCTTCGAGCTGTTCTTTGGTGTAGTATTTTACATCCTGACCAGGGTCAAGGGAGGCAAAGCCGGCGTTTTTGGCAACGCCGATATTGTATGCGGCGTCCCCCGTTGCCATGTGGATAAAATCACGCTTCGGCGATTCGCTTCTGGCAAAGGCTTCGCCTGCGCCCCACTCAAAGTAGGTAATCTGGTCTCCTGCAGTGGTGTTTACCATGAATGCAGTGGAGCAGTTCTCCGGGCTTTCAAAGAAGGAGGTCTTCACTCCGAGTTCTTTGAGATGCCGCTCATACGGGCTTCCCGGAAAGTCGCGGCCGACAGCGGAAATCAGTTCCGAATCTCCGCCGAGTCTGGCAATGCCGACAGCAATATTTGCCGCTCCCCCGCCGAAGTAGTTTTCGCGGGCAATGACTCTGCGGGACTCTCCAACCGGCGGATACTCTTCGACGGTTAGGATGTAATCATTGCAGAGATGGCCGGTTACCGAAATCAGATTACTCATGGGCTTCCTCCGAATCGAGCTGTTCGATGCTGTAGGTGGAAAGCGGAATGTCGCGAAGGGCTTTGCCGATTACGGTCTTTGCAATACGCTCCGCATGTTCCGGATTTTCTGCGGAAAAAACCTTCATGGATAAAAGAAGTCCGACAAAGCCGGTTCTGGCAACAACCATTCCCGTGTCGATTTCCCGCTCGCAGTACGGGCAGGGAGTCGTTAAGATATCAACGTCTACGAATTTTGCCGACGGCTGAAGGCGTTTTCCTGCTTCACTCACGGCGATGCCGATGGCGTCAGGAACAGAGGTTACGTCCTTGACAATCCATGCAGCTTCCAAGATTACCCGATAATCCAACATGGTCTTCACGATAGTTACGGTATATATTGTCTATGCTAGTAGATAATCGTTCGGGGGATGAATCACACCCATAGGAAAGCAACCCTTAATATCTTACAGCGCACACATTTATGATTGCTAGAGTGTAGCATGATACCTTGTGTCACATTCAGCAGATAAGAGCAGGATAGAATCATGTTTTGGAATGAAAAAATGGAGACCTTAAAAGGTCAGGAACTAAAGGATCTCCAGCTAAAACGCCTGAAGGCAACCATTAAGCAGACGCAGAATATCGGATTTTACAAACAGATGTTCAAAGAGGCAGGAATCACCCCTGATGACATCAAGACCTTGGATGACATCACGAAAATTCCGTTCACCAAAAAGTCTGATCTCCGCGGCGGATATCCGTTCGGATTCTTAGCTGTTCCGATGAATCAGGTAAACCGGATTCACACAACGTCCGGTACTACCGGAAAGCCGACGGTTGTTGCATACACCAAAAACGACCTTGCGGCATGGACAGAACTTTTAGCCCGCAACTTCACGATGGTTGGTCTCAAAGCAGGCGATATCTTCCAGAACGCAGCAAACTATTCTTTATTCACCGGAGGTCTTGGAATCCACATGGGAGCTGAGGCCATCGGATGCGCTGTAGTCCCGTCTGGTGTTGGAAACACCAAACGCCAGATTGAGATGATTCAGGACTTCGGCGTCACTGCTCTTCACTGCACCCCCAGTTATGCAATGCACTTAACCGAAGTAGCCGAGGAAATGAACGCGGACTTAAGTTCCTTAAAAGTCGGCTGTTTCGGTGCAGAAGCCTGGTCGGACAATACCAGACGCGATCTGGAAAACCGCTTGGGCGTTAAGGCCTACGACAGCTACGGCATGAGCGAACTCTTCGGTCCGGGAGTCGCGTTTGAATGTCAGGAGCAGAACGGTCTTCATATCTGGCATGACAGCTACCTCGTCGAGATTATTGACCCCAAGACCGGAGAAACACTCGAAGCCGGCGAGAAAGGAGAACTCGTCGTAACGCCGCTCGTAAAAGAGGCAATGCCGCTTCTGCGCTACCGCACCGGAGACATCACCATGCTTATGGAGGATGAATGTCCGTGCGGCAGAGGTCCGAAGCTTGCCCGCTTCTTTGGAAGAAGCGACGATATGCTCACCATCAGAGGAATCAACGTATTCCCGAGTCAGATTGAACATGTCTTGAAGAACATCCCGGATGTCGGAGACCAGTTTATGGTATATATCGACAGAATCAACCACCTCGACGAGATGACAATAGAAGTCGAGATGAGCAAGTCTGTTTTCTCCGGAGAACTCGCGGACCTTTCAAGACTCCAGGCAAAAATTATGAAGGCTCTGCAGGAGACGCTGACCATTCGTGCCCGCGTTGAACTCAAAGAGCCGGGATCACTTCCCCGCTTTGAAGGAAAAGCAAAACGTGTTATTGACCGCAGGACGGTTTAAATATGCAGTATTACAACGAAAAGATTGAGACGATGCCGAAACCGGAGATGGAAAAGCTCCAGTATCAGGAATTAAAACAGTTAGTCACCCGCTTATACGCTAACTCTCCGTTTTACAGCGGAAAGATGAAGGAAGCAGGTGTTCGTCCTGATGATATTACTTGTATTCAGGACATCACCAAGCTTCCGTTTATGCGCAAGACCGACCTCCGCGACAATTATCCGGATAAGCTTGTCTGTGTTCCAAAAGACGATGTGGTGAGATACCATGTTTCCTCCGGTACTACCGGAAAGCCGACGGTTGTCGCCTACACACAGGGCGATATTGATAATCTCTGGACTGAAGCTCTTGCCCGCTCCCTTGTTTCCTGCGGCATCGGCAAAAAAGATGTTTTACAGGTCTGCTACGGATACGGTCTCTTCACGGGAGGTCTTGGTCTCCACTACGGAGGAGAGAAGGTTGGCGCCACTGTTATTCCGGCATCCACTGGAAACTCCGAGCGTCAGATTGAGCTTGCTCAGGACTTAGAGTCCACTGCTATTGCCTGCACTCCGTCGTACTTAATCCACCTGCTCGATGTCGCAGAGAAGATGGGTGTCGACATCAGAAAGGACACCAAACTCAGAACCGCAATCCTTGGTGCAGAACCATGGACTGACGAGATGAGAAAGTACATCTACGAAAAGTCCGGAATCGTCGCACACGACATCTTTGGAACTTCCGAGATTTCCGGTCCGATGTTCACCGACTGTTCCGAACTCAACGGTATCCACATCGGTGCAGACTTAGCATACGTTGAAATCATTGACCCTGAAACCGGCGAGCAGTTAGAGCCGGGAGAGAAGGGAGAGCTGACCATGACTGTCTTGAAGAAGGAGGCAATCCCGATGATTCGCTACAGAATCGGAGACATTACTTCTATCCTTGAGGGTGACTGTCCGTGCGGCAGAACAAGCCCCAGAATTGCCCGCTTAAGTGGTCGTGTGGACGATATGCTTATTATCCGCGGAATCAATGTATTCCCATCTGCAGTTGAACATGCTCTCCTGAAGAACTCGTTCTTAACCAGCCACTTCATGATTGAGGTTTCCCGCGAGGGACGTCTGGATGATATGCTGGTCAAAGTCGAACTGAAACCGGATGCAATGACTGACGGTATCAACGGACTTATGGAGATGCAGAGAATTGCCGAGCGTACACTCCGCGATGCATTAAATGTCTCCGCAAGAGTTGAACTGTGCCCGCCGAATTCCCTTCCGCGTTTTGAGGGTAAAGCAAGACGTGTTATCGACAAGAGAGTGATGTAAAATGAGTGAAGAGTATATCATCAAACAGCTGTCTATCTTCTCTGAGAACAAGGCAGGAAAACTGGCTGCAATCGCAAAGATTTTCCTTGATGCAGGCATCTCGATTCAGGCATTCTATATCGCAGAGGCAAACAACTTCGGTGTTGTCCGTGCAATCGTTGACAAGCCGGAGGTTGCATTCGATGCATTTGCCAAGAAGAACTATGTCTTAAAGTACACGGATGTTCTTGCTATCAAGATGAACGATGTCCCGGGAGGTCTCTATGAGGTAGTCGGTCTTTTAGGTGACCTTGGAATCAACATCGAGTACTCTTACGGTTACCGTACCAAGGACTATGGAGCACTGATTGCAAAGGTCGAAAACCCGGCTGATGCTGTTGAGAAGATTAAGAAATCCGGTCTGGAACTGCTTCCGGCAGCAGACTACAACTTTTAACCGCCCATATCCCCGCGACGCCTAAGGGGCATGCGGAGGCTATGCCTCCTTAGCCCCGGGGATTACTTTTTTTAATTCTTCGAGGGAAACAGTTAATATCTTCCCGATTATATGAATATACAGAGACAACGAAGCGCTGTATTGCAAATACCCCTCAGCAAAAATAGCCGCCCTGCCTTTTGTATGCCTGCCGCAGACGGAAGACAGGGAGTCTCATGTTTTGACATCTTTTGTATGCTGTTGTTCACCTCTTTTTCATACTTTATGATAACTCTAAATAGTTTCAACGCGAATATTCAGGTATGGTAGGCGACTCTGAGCTCTCCCGTATCGGCATTTCTCTGCCGGAAAACCTTCTGAACAAGTTTGATTCCATCATTGACAAACGCGGATATTCCTCGCGCTCTGAGGGAATCCGCGATGCAATCCGCTCCTATATTACCTACTATGAGTGGATGAACGATGTCGAAGGAGAGCGTCAGGGTGTTATTACTATGGTGTACGACCATGACCAGAGAGGACTCATGGAGGCAGTAACCGAGGTCCAGCATGCAAATATCGATATCATCCAGTCCTCGATTCACTCGCACTTAACCCATGAACGCTGTATGGAAGTGATTCTTGTCAGAGGGGACGGACAGAAACTCAGAAGCTTAACCGAGAGCTTAATGGCACTCAAAGGTGTTGAGTCCGTAAAACTCACCACCATTAAAATCTCATAACTTTTTTCAGCAGGATTCAACAGCCCGCAGAAACTCTTTCTTTTTCTCGATATGGATTGCATGTCCGCAGTCAAACCGGACAACCCGTATATTTTTCACCAGACGCTCAACCTCTGCCAGGTCTTCTTCCGAGAGGGCACAGAACAGAATCCCATCCGAGCTGAAGTTGGTCTTTGCCTTCAGGAACACCGTCTCGCAGGAAATCTTCTGCAGAATCTCTGAGTGCGTGACACCTGCATGGAAGGAATCCGTATAGAACGCCTCTCCAAACCGCGGGTCATAGTTGTTCATCCCGACAAAAGCCGCAAGCGCTGCTTTCGGCCAGAAGGGGACTTTCAGATTTTTCCCCGGATGGCGCATCCGGTACTTTTTCGCCATGCCGCTTAATTTTTCCCGAATCTTTTCCCGCGACTCTTCCGGGAAGAAGTTCCATGCGTACTGATTTTGGAAATAGTACTGCACAAAATCCGTCTCATCTGTCTGCGCAAGGAATGCGTGACAGACAGAGGACAAATCAACATAGTTGAAGGTGGAAAGCCTCCTCCCGCCTTCCGAGGAGAAGAACGGCGGGTCTTCCAGGATAAGCCTGCTGCATAAATCAGTTGTTGCCGCAACCTGTGCCGCAATCAGTCCTCCGGATGAGTGTCCGAGAAGGATGGCCTTTTCTTTGACAACCTCGCAGATGAATTCCGACACTGCGGATGCGCAGTCTATGAGCGTGTAGCGCTCTGCATCATGCAGACTTTTTCCATGCCCGAAGCAGTCAATCGCATAGACATGATAGTGTTTTGCAAGTTTCGGGATGACGCTTTCAAAGCTTGTGCTGTCCGTCCCTTGCGCATGCAGAAGAACCAGCGGTTCGCCTTTTCCTGCTTCATAATAATGAAGCCCAAAGATGTCTCCCTCCTTCATTTCAGCAGCTCTGCAATCCGCTTCTGCCGGAACTTCTCCTTCTCCTTCAGTGCGGTGATGTCTGCCCCTTCCTTAAAGGAAGAGAACAGCAGATAGAGAAAGTCGGTTGTTATCTCCATCGTCTCCCGCTTGAATCGGACCTCAACCGTGGTATCTCCGGCAAATCCTTTTATCGAAAACCAGTTCGGTTTTTCAAAATTATAGTAGCCGTCCCCCATCTCTTCCAGCGCGGTCACCCGCCCAAAGTACTTCAGATACTCGAAGAACTCCTTTGAAAGAGGCTCATCGAGCTGATACTCCTTCATGTATGAGCCGTCCGCGCAGGATTTATGCTGAATTGAACCTTTTAGCCGCATTTTCTGCAATCTCCAAAACAGCGTCTGCCGCCGCTGTACATTCAGCGTCAGTGGTAAAGCAGGACAGACTGATTCTCACACTGCCTGATCCGCCGTCAATTTTCTCATGTACCAGCGGGGCACAGTGCAGTCCGGTTCGCGTAATGATGCCGTATTTGCGCGAAAGAATAAACCCGACATCCTCACAGGAAAGTCCTTCGATGTTGAAGGAGAGGACCGGAACTCCCGGTGTCTCATGGTGGATGCGGATGTTTTCCGCTTCACGGAAGCGGCTGACGAGATACTTTGTCTGCCGCATGCCCTGCGCATGGATGTCTGCGACACCGCGGGATTTCACATAGGAGATGCCTTCTGCAAGTGCCGCAAGGCCTGTTATGTTCTGCGTTCCGCACTCGAATTTCTCCGGCATGTCTTCCGGCTGGAACAGTTCGGATGACTGCGTTCCGGTGCCGCCGAAGCGGGTTGGTGCAATTTGTTCTGCATCTTTGAGGTAAAATCCGCCGGTTCCGGCAACCCCAAGAAGGGCCTTGTGTCCGGTAAATACGAAAGCATCACAGCCAATCTTTTCCACATCGACAGCGATGTGCCCTGCTGTCTGTGCGCCGTCCACGATAAAGAAGATGTCCTTATCTGCGAGGATGTCAGCAACTGCCCGCACATCCTGAACCGAGCCTAAGACATTGCTTGCATGCGTCATCACGGCAAACTTCGTATCCTTGCGGATAAGGGAGGAAATCGTATCCGGAGATACATATCCTCCTGCAAAATCTGCGATATCGAACCGGAGAATGCCGTCTCTTTGGAACTCATGAAGCGGTCGAAGAACAGAGTTATGGTCAAGCGCTGTTGCAACTGCATGGCATCCACGGTTCTTTTTCAGAAAGCCGCTGATTATGATATTCAGCGAATCGGTTGCACTGTGTGTAAACACAATCTGTTTTGCATCAGCATGAAACAGTCCTGCCGCTTTTTCGCGGGCAAGGCTGATGTAGTCAATCCCCTGCGTTCCGGTCGTTCTTCCCGAACCAAAGACCGGGAGTTCCAGGGATTCCGCTAAAACATCCTTTACTCTTTGCGGCTTCGGCCAGGAGGTTGCGGCATTATTCAGGTAAATTACCGGCATTAAAAAAAGTTAGAGGGCTACCTCGCGACCGAGGTTGAATGCTTTCTCGTTAATCTCAACAGTCTTTGGCGGAACGTTTCTGCGGACCGCTTCTGAAAGGGACTTTACCGCAAGCGGCAGGGTGTGGGATGCTGCCCCCATTAAGACGATGTTTGCCGCAAGCGGACTTCCTGCCTGGGTTGCGATTTCTGTTGCATCGATTAAGATGACCTTGTGTCCGCCGGCTTTGAGTTCTGCCTCGACCTCTGCCATCTGCGGGACCGGAAGTTTGTTGGAGTACACAGAGGTTGGAACAACCATCTCGCGGTTGACAATCATGGTTCCGGCAGGCTTTAAGAAGTGGCGGTAGCGCAGTGCCTCTAAGACATCGAAAGCGATTAAGAGGTCGGCAGTTCCCGGAGCGATTAAGGAGCCGAACTTTCCGTCAATTCTGATGTGGGTTTCGACAGATCCTCCTCTCTGGGACATTCCGTGCGTTTCTGCTCCTCTGACATGACGTCCCTCAAGAACACAGGCATCTCCTAAGACGTTGGATGCGAGAATGGTTCCCTGACCGCCGATTCCGACAATTAAAACATCATAACTCTTCTTCATGAGCGTGCACCTCCTCTGTGGATTGCTCCTGCAGGACAGATGTCTGCACAAACACCGCATCCGGTACAAAGGGATGTTGTGCGGGCTGCGCCGTTTTCATCAGTCTCCAAGGCCGGACAGCCGTATCTGATGCAGGCTCCGCATTTGAGACAGCGGTCGGAATCGACAACATAGCGGGAGCGCTTGATGCCGAGGCGTTTGTTCATGATAACGCACGGCTGTTTGGCGATGATGACCTTGACGCCTTCTCTCTCCTTTGCCTCTTTGAGGACGGCTAAGAGGTGGGTTAAGTCATACGGGTCAACGGCTTCGACGAACTTGACACCGCAGGCGCGGGCAATCTCTTCTAAGGAAACCTTCGGAGACTCAACACCGCAGGCGGTCATTCCGGTGTTCGGGTTCGGCTGGTGGCCGGTCATAGCGGTGATTCTGTTGTCTAAGATGATGACGGTCTGGTTTGCGTTGTTGTAGACTGCGTTGATTAATCCGTTGACTCCGGTGTGCAGGAAGGTGGAATCTCCAATGGTGGAGACAACTTCTGCGCCTTCGACGGAGTGGGCGATTCCGGAACCGACGGTAATGGAGGCACCCATACAGATGGTGGTATCTACTGCTCCGAGCTGGAGTCCTAAGGTGTAGCATCCGATGTCAGACGGGAAGATGCCGTCTTTGAAAACCTTCTTCATTGCGTAGAAGACCGAACGGTGCAGACATCCCGGACAGAGAATTGCCGGTCTTGCCGGAACTTCTGCCGGAGCCGGAGACTCCGGGTAGGTGTTTTCTGCAAATCCGACTGCGGCAAGGGCTTTTGCAACAAGGGCAGTGGAGAACTCGCCTTCGTGCGGAAGCGTTCCGTCAAGCTTTCCGTGAACGGCAGCACCGTTTGCAGCGGCAAGGACTGCCTCTTCGATAACCGGCATGAGTTCTTCGACGACGAGAATTTCCTCGTGCTGTGCGACAACTTCTGCAAGCCACTTGCGGTCAATCGGGTATGCGCCGATTTTTACAAAGGAGATGTCTTCAGGAAGGATTTCTTCTACATAGGATGCAGAGATACCGCCGGCGATGACTGCCTTTTTACCGCGAATTTCTGCGCGGTTATATCCGGCGTCAACTAAATATTTTGCAACGCCGTCCTGCTTTTTGGTAAGCTCCGCGTGCAGCGGTCTGGTGTGTGCAGGGACAACAACGTACTGCTTTGGGTTCTTCTCGAATGCGCCTTTGCGCTCAGACGGCATTGGGGCTCCAAGTTCCACATCACTCTTGGAGTGGCAGATGCGGGTTGTCGGGCGGAAGAGAACCGGAAGGGCGAACTTTTCAGAGATATCCCAGGCATTCTTGATGAAGTCGTGCGCTTCCTGAACGGATGCCGGATCGAGACAGGGAATCTGCGCGAACTTTGCGTACATGCGCGAGTCCTGCTCGTTCTGGGAACTGTGTGCGAACGGATCGTCTGCGGAAAGGATGACAAATCCGCCTTTGGTTCCGGTGGACGATGAGGTCATTAAGGGGTCGGCTGCAACGTTTAATCCAACGTGCTTCATGGTAACGATTGAGCGCAGGCCGCACCAGCTTGCGGCAAGCGCGTTTTCAAACGCGACCTTCTCATTCACTGACCATTCCAGGTAGTATGCGGGGTCTTTCTGTGCGCGAAGTCTGTCGATTACTTCCGATGACGGAGTACCGGGATAGCCGGAAACGAAGTCTATTCCGGATTCCAGGCACGCATGGGCGATTGCGTCATTTCCAAGGAGATATTTTCTGGAACTCTCTTCTGCCATGATTCTCTATATATTGGTTATATGAGGGGATTAAGTATACGGCATGCCGTGAAACGATGCTTCGCAAAGTATAAATACATCAACAACCTATCTTATAGGGTAACAGGGCGCGTAGCATAGCTAGGTGGTGCGCCCGGCTGATAACCGGGAGGTCATGAGTTCGAATCTCATCGTGCCCACTGTTTTCTTTTTCTTTTGTATCTCAGTTCTGAAAGATTCTTGCCGCAATCCAAACCGACTTTTTCTTTCCCTTCCCATAACAATTATACAACAAACCTCAAACCATCCGAAATATTATTCCCTTTGAATGGCGTAAACAAACGTATAGATAATTCGGAGACGGAAAGCCATGACAAATCCTATCTTTGACCTTCTGCGCCTGCTCGATGAAGCCGGACTCAATAATCCAGTACCGGCAGAAATCCTCGCTGAAAAACTCAACATCTCCAGAACCACCCTCTGGAAGTATGTAAACCTCCTGCGTGAAGTAGGCTACGTCATTGACGCATCCCCGAAAACCGGCTATGCGCTTCGCAAACGCACCTGGCTTCTTCTCCCCTATGAAGTCAAACGCCACTTAAAGACCAAAAGCATCGGACGGGAAATGCATCACTTCGAAGAAGTATCCTCTACCAACGCGTTAGCGCGGCAGATGATGCGTGAAGTCGGATGCGAAGTACAGCCAGGCACAGTCTTAATCGCAGAACAGCAGACGGGCGGAATCGGCAGACTCAACAGAGTCTGGATGAGTCCCGAAGGTGGAATCTGGGCAACTATTGTCGTCAAGCCGGATATTGACGTGGAACACACATTCGTCATCATGGCCGCGGCATCCTTGGCTCTTGCAAAGGCAATCCGCCATGAGTTCGGACTCTCAGCCCTCATCCAGTGGCCAAACGATGTTTTCATCGGAGACAAAAAGGTTGCCGGAACTACTCTTGAACTCTCCGCAGACAAGGGAAGAATCCGCTACGGATTAATCGGCATCGGTGTTGATGTCAACCTCTCCGTGGAAAAAGCCATGCCAAGCTTAAGCGACATTGTTACCTCCTTATCTGATGAACTCGGACACGATGTGGAGCGGGCAAAGTTCTTTGCCGTCTTCCTCAAAGAGTTTGAACGCAGATACACCATGATCTTAAAAGGCGAGACCGAACCGCTGTTCCGTGAATGGAGAAGCCTTTCACACACCCTCCACCGCCGTGTCAGAATCCGCACCCTGCATGAAGGATTCGACGGCGAAGCAATCGACATCGATGAACGCGGAGCGCTTCTCGTCCATAGAGACGATGGAGATGTTGAGCGGGTCATCGCAGGCGACTGCTACCTGCTCTAATTATGGGAAAGAAAAAGAAAAACCGCATCCGGTTAAAGGATCTCTCGAAAATCGCAGAGGACGAGGGACTCTACTTTAACCGTGAACTGTCATGGATAAAATTTAATGAGCGGATTTTAGCCGAAGCGGCAAATCCCAAAAACCCTCTTCTTGAACGCGTTAACTTCCTCAGTATCACTGCAGGAAACTTTGATGAATTCTTCCAGGTAAGAATTCCCGAATATCAGAAAAACTCCCGCATCGAAAGCGACGAGTATCAGGAAATCGCCGGCGCACAGTCCGCATTCGAGATGATTTACCCGCGGGTAATCTCTCTTATGCGGAAAGCCTCAACCCTCTGGCGAAAGGAACTCGAACCGCAGCTTGACGCAGCAGGAATTCACCTCATACCCTGGAAAGCCTGCTCTGAAAAAGAGAAGGAGGGACTCTTCTCCCGCATAGAAAAGGAAGAGTTCAGAGTCCTTCGCGGAAAACGGTTCGCCGATATGCGGCTCGATGAACATCTGGAAGGCTTTACCCTGCTTGCCGAGACCAGAAACGGCAGAGCCGCAGTACCGATTCAGGAGTTCATCGACAAAAACGGCAGATTCCTCCAAGTCCCAGGAAGGGAGAACACCTTCGTATTCGCCGAAGATGTACTTCGGCGCTATGCCGAGCGGCTGTTTTCTGAAGATGTGTATGCCGTAATGCCGGTCCGCCTGACCCGCGAGGCGGAGAAGGTGTTCAAAGGTGATGATGCAGACGACATCATCTTCGGCGAGCAGAAACTCTCCGAGCGTCTGCCAAGCCGCCTCGAAACCCCCGAAGAACTGCCGTTCGGCTACACCGCACACCTGGTCTCGGCGCTCGATATCGCACCGGAACTCGTATACGATACCAAAGGACCGCTCGGAATTGCAGACCTCAAAACAATCCCCGCATCCTTTTCGCGGCTCCGGTTTCCGGCATTTACTCCCGGCATGCCGAAGGGACTGGAAACAACCAAAGGAGTGTTTTCCGCTATTGCCAAAAAAGACACCATCCTCTTCACCCCCTACCAGAGCTTTGACGCCTTCGTAAACTTCCTCAAAGCCGCCGGAGATGACGCGGATGTTTCCGAGATTTTCATCACGCTTTACCGTTTAGGTTCGGACTCGCCGGTTGCGGATGCACTGATTTCCGCAGCAGAAGCCGGAAAGAAGGTGACTGCAGTTGTCGAACTGAAAGCAAGCTTTGACGAGGAGCGAAACTTCCTCTGGTCAAAGAAGCTCGAAAAAGCAGGCGTTGATGTGAAGTTCGGCATTCCGGACCTCAAAACGCATGCAAAATGCTGTCTGGTTGCCCGAAAAGAAGGAGGCGGGAAGCGGTACTATGCAAGTGTATCTTCCGGAAACTACAATGCAGGAACGGCACGCGTGTACTCCGACCTTTCCCTCTTTACCGCAGATGAGCGGATTTGCCGGGACATCAGAAGGCTCTTCTCCCAGATTGACGACGGCAAAATCTCCGGCGGCTTTGAAAGCATCCTGGTAAGTCCGGACGGAATCGAAGACGGAATTCTCCAGTTGATTGAGCAGGAGACTGTCCGCAAAAAGGAAGGACACCATGCAAGAATCATCATGAAGATGAACTCCTTAACGGACAAGACCATCATCAACGCACTGTATGCGGCATCAAAGGAAGGCGTACGGATTGATTTGTGCGTGCGGGGAATCTGCATGCTCCGTCCGGGCGTTCCCGGACTTTCCGAGAACATCACCGTCGTGTCTGTTGTCGGCAGGTTTTTAGAGCATGCACGGGTATATTTCTTTGAAAACGGCGGAGAGCCGAAACTCTACATCGGAAGCCCGGACATGATGCCGAGAAATCTCAAAAAACGCATCGAGATGCTCTGCCCGGTGTATGATACAGAGTGCCGCGACTTCATCCGCGAACTGCTTTCCATCTGGCTTTCCGACAAAGCAAAAGGCTACCGGCTTGATGCAGCCGGCAGGTATGCTCTGCCGCAGGGAAGCGGAACTCCCGCACAGGAGCAGTTTATCAATATGAGGAAAAAATGACCGGAATCATGTGTACTACAGTGCAGTCCGCAGAAGAAATCGCAGAGACTGCAAAGACCGCAGAAGAAATCTGGGCGGAGTACTATACTCCGCTTTTAGGAGCCGCACAGGTCTCCTACATGGTTGAAAACTTCCAGTCGGAAAAAGCAATCAAAGAACAGATAGAGGAAGGATACACCTATTTCCTGCTCGAAGCAGAGGGAAAAATCATCGGATATGTCGGTGTTCAGCCGCGGGAAGATCATCTGTTCTTAAGCAAACTCTACCTCAAAGAAGAATCCCGCGGCAGAGGGTTTGCCTCAAAGGCTTTGGCTCTCGTAAAAGACACCGCACGGGAAAACGGACTTTCCCGCATCAGGCTTACCGTAAACAAAGGAAACGCGAACTCAATTGCCGTCTATGAAAACTGGGGCTTTGAAACGGTTGATTCTGTGGTAACTGATATTGGAGAAGGGTTTGTGATGGACGATTATGTAATGGATTTGGTACTCAACACTTAATACCTTTCAGGCAAAACATATCTATAGATTTTAACCCGGTTGAAATCTTTGTTATCACCACCATGTCACCTCCAAAACACACCCGCAAAGGACGGCACTCAGACGCGTATCACCATGCCGAGCATGCAGGCCGCATCGAAGAACTCGACAGAAAGCTCGCAGGTCTTGGCATCAGAATCAAGGATGAGGACAGCCGCAAAGTTACCGGTGAGGTTTTTGATGAAGTAACCCTTTTATCGCTTTACAAACTCGTAAACAAAAAAGTCATTTCATCGCTTGGAGGCTCTATCTCTTCCGGAAAAGAGGCGAACGTCTTCATCGCAGGCCGCGTTGAGGATGAAATCGAGACCGGTGCGGCAGTGAAAATCTACCGTATCAGAACCGGAAACTTCACCACCATGTCCGAGTACATCATCGGTGACCCGCGGTTCGCATCGATTCGCCGGACGCACAAAGACATCATTTTTGCCTGGACAAAGAAGGAGTACAGCAACCTGGCACGAGCATCCGATGCCGGTCTGCCGTGCCCGAAGCCGTACGCGTTTGACAGAAACATCCTGATTATGGAGTTCTTAGGCGAAGGCGGCATTCCGTATCCGCAGATGAGACAGCGTCTTCCGGCATCCGCAGAAGAGACCTATGCAGAAGCAGTCGGACTGATTCGCGATTTATACCAGAAGGCCCGCCTAGTCCACGGAGACCTATCCGAGTATAATATTCTAACCGGTCCGGACGGTCTGATTTTAATCGACATGGCACAGGCAGTAACCCCCGAACACCCGAAAGCCTACAATTTCCTTTTCCGCGACATTGTCAATATTAACCGTTTCTTCGACAAGAAATGTTCTATCCGCGACCCGCATGAGATTTTCCGCGAAATCGTAGGCGAAGAATTTTTCGAGATATAATCATGACTCAGGAAGTTAAAATCCCCAACGACAGAATCGGCGCAATTATCGGAAAAGGCGGAGAGACTCGCAAGCATCTGGAAAAAGTTCTCAAGGTAACACTGGATGTCGACAGCCAAACCGGCATTGTAGAAATCACCAACGAAAACGATGCCTTAGCGGAAATCCGCTCGATGGAAGTAATCAAAGCCATCGGCAGAGGATTCTCTCCGGAGCGTGCAAAGAAACTCCTCGAAGATGAGGACATGGTCTTAGACATCATTGATGTAACAGACGTTGCAGACACTCCTGACAAACTCGCGCGTATCAGAGGAAGAATTATCGGCCGTGACGGAAAAGCCCGCGAGCAGATTGAAAACATGACCGGCACCTCTATCTCAGTTTACGGCAAAACCGTTGCCATTATCGGCCTTCCCGAGCAGATGAACGATGCCCACACCGCAGTTTCGATGCTTATCAGCGGCTCAGAACACACAACAGTGTTCAGTTACCTCGACCGCAAGAGAAAGGAAGCAAAGATGGACATGATGTCCTACTATTACTAATCCTTTTGGGGCATTCACAACCATTAAATACAAAGACGTGTTTTCCAAAGTTCCACTCGCAACAAAGGGGTCTCGACGCCGGAGGCGTATTTTATGAAAATAGACACACTGCCGATTCCAAAAGCCTTGCGCGACGCGTATTCGGCGATTGGGATTTCCGAGCTCTATCCGCCGCAGGCTGACTGTGTAAAAGCCGGACTTTTAGACGGGAAAAACATTTTAGCGGCCATTCCTACCGCTTCCGGAAAAACGCTGATTGCCGAGACTGCAATGCAGAAAGCAATCGCAGAAGGGGGAAAATGCCTCTATATTGTACCGTTAAAAGCCCTGGCATCGGAGAAATATGATGATTTTTCCGGAAAAGGCGTCACGGTTGGTATCGCAACAGGCGACCCTGACCAGAAGGATGAGTACCTTGGACGGTATGATATCATTGTTGCGACCTCGGAAAAAACCGATTCCCTGCTCCGGAATAAGGCAGAGTGGCTCAAACGCGTCTCTCTTCTGGTCGTGGATGAGATTCATCTGATAGGAGACGACACGCGCGGGGCAACGCTGGAGATGGTAATCGCCAAGATGCGGTATCAGAATCCGGACATGCAGATTATCGGCCTCTCCGCAACGATGGGAAACCCCGAGGAACTTGCGAAGTGGCTGGATGCAGCACTGATTACCAGCGAATGGCGTCCGGTGGATTTACGCGAAGGTGTTTATTATCAGGGAAAAATCCGCTTCGGCGACTCAGAGCGGGCAGTGCCTTCGGTGAAAAAGGATGATGACCTGAATCTTCTGTTAGACACGGCAGAAGAAGGCGGACAGTGTCTGGTTTTTGTCTCGTCAAGAAGGTCTGCAGAAGCGTTTGCAAAAAAAGCGGCTGCCGCTTTGAAGAAATCGTCTCCCGAGCTTGACCGCTATTCGGAAATTATCGCAAAGGCTGACACAACGGCCTCCGGAAAAGTTCTCGCAGAGGCGGTAAAGAAGGGCGCGGCATTCCATCATGCAGGTCTTCCGCGGGCAGCACGCGCTGCAGTGGAGGAGGGGTTTCGAAAAGGCGAGATTGTCAGTATCTCCTCGACACCAACCCTTGCCGCTGGACTCAACCTTCCGGCACGGCGGGTTATCGTGCGGGATTATCAGCGCTATGATGTGCGGACCGGCATGAACAAGATTCCGGTAATGGAGTACCGGCAGATGGCAGGACGTGCGGGACGTCCGAGACTCGACCCGTATGGCGAAGCAGTCTTAATCGCAAAAGAGGAGAAACGAATTGATGAACTGTTTGAGGAGTTCATCAACGCTCCGGCAGAGGATATCAAGTCGCAGTGCCAGCGGGAGAGTGAACTGAGAGGTCACCTGCTTGCGCTGATTACCTCAGGGTTTGCTTCCACGCGCGACGAGGTATCCGCATTCATGGAGCGGTCGTTTTACGCAAGCCAGAAAGCGGTTCACCGCAGACTTGACCGCAACGTAAACAAGGCGCTTGATTTCCTCGCGGACGCAGGGATGATTGATGAGGTTGCAGGAAACTTCTCTTATACCAGATTTGGAGCGCTTTCCTCGCGGCTCTATCTGATGCCGGAGACAGCTCTTATGATGAAGGCGGCATTCTCCGAACATGCCGGGGAGGACTTTTCGCCGTTCGGTGTTCTGCATCTGCTGTGCATGACGCCGGATATGTTCCGCTTCTATCTGAAGGCATCCGATGAGAAACTGGTTGATAAGATTCTGACCGACCGCTGTGATGAGCTGTGGTCCGAGGAGTGTACCGAGGAGTTCTTCGCGGCAGTGAAAACTGCGGCGGTCGCAGAAGAGTGGGCATCGGAAGTTTCCGAGGACATGATTTCCGAGCGGTTCGGTGTTGGAGGCGGAGATATTCATGCGGCTGTAGAGAATCTGAAGTGGCTGCTCCATGCGGCAAAGCGTATCTGTCATGAGTTTGCGCCGTCTCTGGAAGCAGAGATGAATATCTTAGAGATGCGGATTGCAAACGGTGTCAAGGAGGAGCTTATCCCGCTGATTTCCTTAAAGGGCATTGGAAGGGTTCGTGCACGGCGGCTGTTTTCCCGCGGAATCACCAATCCGACAGAGCTTCTTGCGGCTGACAAAGCAGAGCTTGTGTCCATTCTTGGAGCGGCAACAACCGAGAATGTGCTGAAAGAAGCGATGCGCAAAGGCGGCATAAAAAGAGAACGCGATGAGGAGTTAGACGATGTGGTGGAAAAGAATGAAGAGGCTGCAGAGCAAACAAAGACGGAGACAAAAAAACAGCCGACGCTGTTTGATTTCTGAGGTGATGAGATGATTATTTTTTGCGGAACGGTAACGGTCTCTGTGGTAAAGGAGACGATTGCACAGATTAATGATGCGGCTGACAAAGCAGATTCCACGGTGGTTCTGTTCGATGCAGACAAGATTGCCGGATTTGCCCATATTGAGTCAGCGGTTGTCCATGCAAAACGATCATTCACAGAAGGGAAGCAGATTGCCCGTTCGCTTTCTATGGAGATTTTAGTCTATGCTTCCGGACAGCGCCAGTGTTCGCTTGCATCAAAGTTCGGACTGCACGACGGGGAGAACAAAGTCTATGTGCTGATTTTAGACGGAGACGAGGAAAAAGCATCAGCACTTGTCCGCGAGATTGTCACTGAGTGCGAACCGTTCGCACCAAACGAGGAGAAGCTGAAGGCAGAATTTGGTATAACCGATGCAGAGATGGAAGCGGCAGGCGAAAACAGAATAGAAGAGTTAGTGATTGAACGTGTGGCGCTGGTTGACGCCTGGAAATAAAAAAGTGGTTTTATTCTTCAACCACTTTGGTTAAGGTAATCGGGCCTTTGAGGGTCTTTCCATCTTCAGAGATGATGTACTCTCCAACTGGAATTGCGTTTTCTGTGGTAGAAATTCTGTAGGTGTTGTCATATCCCTCGATTGACTCCCAGGTTAATCCGTACTCTTTAGTGAATCCAAGAATAGAGATTTCAAAGCTTCCGGTACCATCATCGTTGAAGGTGACCGGCATGTTTCCTGCTTTCCATTCTCCGACAATCGGATCTGCACCGATACATCCTGCGCCGACTACTGCGGCAAATACCGCAAGAACGGCAATTCCTAAGAGAATTGTTTTCTTCATGGATTATATTATAGACACACTGTTATTTATGCGTTTCTAGTCAGTGTGAATATTGGAAAAGAGACTGGTGCGGTGAGAGAACAGTCACGGGGGAATAAGATTTCCCAGATTTCTGTGTTTACCGTCATTATTGCAGAAATTTCTTCATCCTTGTCATTCGGATTGCTTAGGGAATGATGGTATTCCAATGTGATCGTTCTCTTCGCTATTTTGAAAGCTGCAAATAGAATGCCGTTATGGCACAGTATACTATTGATACTGAGTATAAAAATAGTTTCAGAATGCGGCAAAAATAGTGTCAGTAAAATTTCCAAGAGGAATCAGAATAAGAGCGCTTTCGCTTGTGTGTTAGATTACGGTAAGAATAGTTTCAACAAAAGGAAGGGGGGTTGCAGCGTTGACTAGTTCCCGAGAACTCGCGTATCTGAGTACAGTAGTCGACGCAAGAGAGCTTAACTGCCGGGTTCGGAATGGGTCCGGGTGGAACCT
>JAFQBW010000009.1 GCA_017399555.1 Methanocorpusculum sp. | reverse complement strand
TCCATTTACTCCAATGGTGGTAAATAGAGCCGCTTTGGATAATATACAACCGCTGGCTGCCGGAAGGACCCCGCTAGGTGAGACTGAGCGTGTGGCATTAGAGGCCAACGGTGTTGCGGTTTCCAATCCATCAGTATATGCCAACATGAAGGCACCATTTACTGGATATTACGACACATCGGGATTTACCCAAGACCAGTGGGGTGTACTCAGGGGACTGCAAGAGAATCAGGGTGTGTGGATTGACCAAAATAATTTTGCTACGAAACGTGGTGACTATTTAGATATATTCCCAGTAGTTGACGGTTCTATTACGCACAGATATACGGGTCGTTTCCCAACAGTTCAAGTCCAGTAGGAGCCAGTTATGGCTAGAGTTACAAAAGAAAGACTCGACAACGCATTACGGAATCCTATCGTAAAAGCATGGCTTGATACGATAGCAGCTTCCGAAATCGGTTCGGCCAGTAATACCGGGGGTTATAACGTAGCATTTGGTAAAGGTGCCACGTTTGATTCTTATGCAGACCACCCCGGTATATATGGTCAGTACCGTGGTGCTGATGGTAAACTCCGTAAGTCAAGTGCGGCAGGACGATACCAGTTCCTCCAATCTACATGGAATGATTTGAAGAAGCGGTATCCAGAAATACTTACTGATTTTAGTCCTGAGAATCAGGACCGTGCTGCATTGCTACTGGCTATGGATGTGGGCGCACTGGAGGATATGGAGAGTGGTAACTTCGATGCGGCTTACCAGAAACTTGGCAAACGCTGGGCATCGTTACCTACATCCACACACGATAGAAACTTGCACGGCACTCGCAGTGAAGAGTTTGTACGTAACACCTATAACGCAGCACTGGAGCGTTATGGTAAGGGTATGAATCTGCCACGCGCTTCACTACCCACTAGTACAAATACGGCGACTACACCTACATTCCCCACAGGTAATCTCCAGATGCCGGGGAATTATTCTGGTGATGCAGTACGACAGATGCTGCAACAGCGGTACTCTCGCCGCCGTCCACTTGCCATAGCCCCCGGACCGCTTACACCAGAGACCGGAGCAGCATTGATGAACACGCTGTTCCGCCCTGCTGAGGGTACACCTGTCCATCCGTGGCCCTCACAGCACATTGATGAACCCACGCTTGTGCAACAGTTGCCTGTAAGCCGTACAGGTACAGTAGTGCGTATAGCCCCTCCAGCTACGGGTGCGCCCTCACTGGAAACGGGTGGCCCTATTGATACGCCCACGTTTCATCTGGCTCCGCCCCAATCTGTACAGACCAGCGGTATTGAGTCAAGGGACTTGCCTCCTTCACTGGAAGCGGGTATGGCATCCTTACTGGCAGACCCACGCAGTCAGGCAGCCGAGCTTATCCCCGCATCCACGCCAGAGGATTATCTGGCTCAACAGCTTCACGCTGCTGGTGTGGTAGAAGGACCTGACGAGGACTTCCTTAAAGTGGCTGCACTGGAGATGCCATACCGAGATGCGTTGATGCAACTTATAGAAAGAACTCCTGTACACGACTTTGCCTAACACATATCAGGGTAGCAACATGGCAAAACTTACCAAGAAGCAGCAGGAACAGTTGGATAAGCAGAACGCCCATCAGGCAATGCTTGCCGAAACACGACAGGTTATTGACAGCTTCCGCAATCTGCCGGATTGGTCCACCTCCACTCCAGAACGTAAGACAGAGATTGTGGACTACTACATAGACACACAGTGGGGTCCCTACGCGGAGCAGCGTTGGGGCAATGACCTGACTACTGCTAACCTGTACAAGAACCACATCGTACAGACACTTCGTGATGAGATAAACAAACAGGCTGCTACATACGATACGCTGGGTAATACCCTAAGTAATGCGTGGGCCAGTGTAGAACGTGGTGGCGATAACCTTTACGATAGTGCTGTTGCTCTTGGCACACTGCCTGACATCTTGCAGGACCAGTATTATGGCAAGCAGGTAAAAGAACTTCAGGATAGATTGCAGGACTTGCCTTTCAAGCGTCAGTATTTTGATTCTCAAGAAGCCTATGATGCAGAAGTCCTGAAAACACAGACTGCGCTTAATGACGTACTGGCCTCTTATAATGCCAACAAGACAGAGCTTCAGGAGTCTATGGGCAATCTGGCACAGGCTCTCGCCAAGTCCGAGGCCAATGAGGCTGCGCGGCGTGAGGCTATCCCTCAGCGGATGTATGACTACCGCCGGGGTCAGGAGATTGCCGAGGACCTGCGGCACACCAATCCTGACGGCTGGGTATTCTGGCGACAGGTTATGGACAGGCCCGGCTATGCTGGGAATCTTATCGTTGAACAGCTTGCCAATATGTTACCGCAAGCCGGGGCAGCACTGGCTGGTGGTGCTGTTGGTTCTCTCGCAGGTCCTGCTGGTACTGTAGCTGGTGGCACACTGGCGTCTTCTGCCATGAGTGCATTACAGGGTGTTGGTGAAGTAGCGTCCGGTATTGCACAGGAGATTTTCAGTGCAGACATCCAGCAACTGTCCAAACTGCCGCAGTATCAGGAGTTGGCTGGGCAGGGTTACAGTGACAGAGAAATCCGCACTCAGATGGTTGCCAAGGCTGTAGCAGAGGCAGCACCACAAGCAGCCATACTTACTGCGGCCACAGGTATCCTTGGTCCTGAGACCATGCTGGCACGTACCAGTATCCTGCAACCACTGGTCAAGGGTGGTATCGTCAAGCGGATGGGTACGGCTGGTGTATTGTCCGCTCCCGGTGAGGCCGTAGAAGAAGGTGGACAGCAGGTAATACAGAACGTGGGCTGGAACGTGGCTACGGGTGACACACGGGACATTACCGAGGGCATGGGTGAAGCTGCGGCTCTTGGTGCCTTCACTGGTGGTGTCTTGGGTAGCATGGGTGGTATCCGCAGACCGAAGGATGCCACACAGCAGCCTCCTGCTGGTGGTACGCAGCAGCCTCCTGCACCTGCGAATATGAACCTCTCAGGAGGTTCTACAGCCCCACAACCAACTCCGGCTGGGGGTCAGCCTACCCCTGCAAACACATCCAGTCAGGCCGGGATTATCAACATTCCGGGACAGACTGCCACACAGCAGGTGATAGGTGGTACAGAGAACGCCAAGTACAACCCCAACACTACCGAGCAGAACATCCAGATTTCCGATGCGTTGCAAGTAGCGAGTAGTTGGGTGGATGCTATCAGCAAGGCTCCGCAAACTACGGACACGTTGCCGTTAATGAACGCGCTTATTGATGCAGAGAATCTTGGTGCCAATCCTGATTACATAGACTCCATACTTGGCGCAGTACAGGATATTTACAACAAGGACCCGAACAATACCTCGGACATCCGAGCTACATATCAGTCCGTAAAGAACTCTTTACAGGCAGGAGCGCAGCCCAATGTCGGACAGCAAGCAACCGCACAACAGCCCACGACAGGACAACCCGCAGCCCCGCAACCAGTCTCCCAGGCTAACCAAGGTGGAAGTAATACAGGCGGCACTGCAACAGGTAGCCAGCCAGCAGCCCCTGCCACGGGAACTAACCAACCAAATATCGCCGCAGGTACTCAAGCTGCTGGTGGAGTTAATGCAACAACTCAAGGCACAGGGTCTGGCGGGACCGCATACACGGGCACCGGAACGGCTACTGGCAATGTACAAGCTAATCAACCAGTGGGGGGGTCATCCGGGCAGGGAACCAACAGCGGACGAAATAATAGCGCAAATGGACCCGGCAACGCGCAATCAAATACTGGGAACGGAGGCGGTACTGCAACGCCAGTCCAACGCACAGGCAATGCTGGACGCGCAGCGCAGTCTGGCGGGACTCAGGCGACTGGGTTAAGTCCTGATGCAGACACTGCACAGACTAGAGTTTTCGTTGAACAGGAGTTGGTAGCTTCTGGTAGAACTCCTGAACAGGCGCAACGTGAGACTGAGGTGCTGATGCGGATGCTCAATACTTTGGGTTCTGTGTCCGGTCTTACGCCCGCGCAACAGTTGCAGCGTCTGCGGTTTGGTGCTGTTGTAGATAAAATGCAAGTTGTAAATTCTTTGTATCAGTTCATTGGTGAGAAGGGTGCTAAGTCTTTCAATACTTATGAACCCGGTATGAAGATACTAGATAATTTGGAACTTGCGGAAGTTATGGAAAATAGTGGGCGTAATTCACCCAGTATAATAAAAATGGCTACTGGGTGGGAACGTGGTGCTGATGGTTTGTGGCGTTATGAGTTACCGGACGGTAAGTTAAAGCCTGATGTAACATTAGAGCGGTTTGATTTGGGTGATGCCACATATTATGGTACTTATTTAGAAGATATATACGATATGCCTGACCTATATAGAGCATATCCAGAATTGCGATATACTCGTGTATTATTTACAGAACTAACAGAACAACTTGGATTTGCGGTAGAAGATAACTGGATAGTAATAAATGATGATTCTATAAATAAATCTCAGAATCAACTTAAAGAATCCGCATACGCACCAGATTCTCAACTAATCAGTACACTGATACACGAAATACAACACGCTATACAGCATCGTGAAGGCTTCGCCTTGGGTGGAACTCCACGTGATGCAGATAAAGGGGCAAGTAAACCACACTATTTGAAATTTTATTATCAATACCTAGATTCTAAATATCCACCAAAAAGTTTTGATGAGTTTTGCTTATCTGAATTTGGACATATAGTTGAGCCACACGATACAGAATTTGGTATAGCACAAGCAAAGTATGAAAATTATGAACATACACGTTTTTCCGCTATACCAGATGCTATAAAAAGTGAAGCAGATGTTTATGCACGTAACGCTGTGTATGAACGTCTTGCGGGCGAAGTAGAAGCTAGAAATAGCGAACTACGTTACCTATATGGGTTACAAAATAATTTAGCGAGTTTGGCAGAACAGACGGAACGCGCTTTAGATAACACACTACTACCGCGTAGCGAACAGATAATAATTACTCCAGCAGACGCTTTAATTTCAATAAATACTTTATACCAGACCAACGAGCGTGGTCGTATAGACCTCTTAAGTAATGGCACAATGAACATCCTGTTCGGAGAGAACGCGGATGCTTCTACTGCTATTCACGAGTTCCAGCATATGTTTGTCACGGAGTCTCTGCGTATCCTGAATGACCCCACTATTCCGGGGTCTCCGCAGAAAGCACAACTCATGGCTGACATGATACAGCTTGCCAAGTTCGCTGGTATCAAAGCGGATGTTGCTACAGACTTTAATGCGTGGACAACAAATGCACACGAGAAAGTAGCCAGAGCTTTTGAACAGTATTTCCGCAATGGTGTTGCCCCTACTCCTGAACTGGATGGGTTGTTTGCCAAGATGCGGGAACTCCTGATACAGATTTATCAACGAGCCAAGATGCTTCTGAACAGGTCAATATCTGCGGAAGTACAGAAAGTATTTGACCGTCAACTCACAGGTTATGATACAACCACAGAGCAGCAGATTGATAGCACAAGTAACACGGCTACAGTAGAACCGGAAGTGCAAGTAGCTGCCAGTGTTGAGACACAACTCGAATCCGCAGATACCGCATCTGCAACCAACGCTGCCAATATCGCTGAGGAAGCCTATGCCAACCCCGATAATGTGATGGCACAAGCCAAACTGGAAGCTGCACAGGACCCGGCGGATATAGCATCACCACTGGTTACAGAGAATAGTCTGACAGATGCTGACCTCATACAACTGGCTAACGGCCAGCTCCCTGCCGAGGTACAAGCCGCTGTTACCGAGCTTAACAGCGTAATGGCTGACCGCGTATCCATGACTGTACGAGACGCAGAGTCTGTGCTGGAAACTCCTGTTCAGCCCACACCCGAAGAAGAACTGGCTGCACACGAACAGCTTGTAACTACGCTCAACGAGGGATTGGCAGAAGGTAACGTATCCCTAGAGGGTGAAGAACTGGACAGTGGGGACGGTACGTTTGTGGTCATGTCCCTGAAACAGGCTGCTCCAGCTACGCAACCATTGGCTCAGTCCATACAGGATATAGAGAACCAAGCCTCGCTGCAACGTGGTGCCGCGTTCCGTGCTGCCCAAGTGGCACAAGTATCCCAAACTACATGGGCCGGTATGTGGAAGCCGGGACTGTGGGCCAGAGCCGCTACATGGCTCCGCAAGAATCTGGTGGACGGCGGCGCACACTTCTACCTGTACTGCCTCCAGCACTTCTCCAATGCCGTGGGCGACCCCATGAACAACCCACTCTGGCGGTCTTTCAGTACCCTGTCCAATAACATCTTCGGTGCAGCCAAGATATTCACCGAGACCGTGTTGAATCCTATCCACACATGGGCAGAAGGTATTGCCAGTCGTTACAGTGTGGACCCCGACATACTGGCACACAATGTCGGCCTGTACCGTACCTGTCTCCACACCATCGAGGCAGCTTACAAACGGCAAATAGAACTGGAACAGGACCTCCAAGCGGCGTATGTGATGCCCGCAGGTCAAGCCAAGGCCGATGCTGTTATCGCTGCTGAGGAAGCTCTACAGAGGTTTGCCGACAGACAGACCGGGGCGCGTAAGGACGTGGATGTCTATGGTGGTCGTAGCGTGGCTGAAGCTCAGGCCGAGATTGACCGACTGATTACCGAGATGGATGCCCTTACCGGGGGGCAGGGACAAGCCCTACTGGACGAGGGTAATACGTATCTCCACAACGGGCTGCGCTGGATAACCCGGTGGCTTATGGAGAACGGGCAACTCTCTGAACAAGACGTGACTCGCTTCGATGAATGGAATTACTATACACCACTGACTGTGGAAACGCTGGCAAACGACAAGTCCAATAGCGACATCTTCTACTTCTCGCCGCGTCAGAACTTTCACCGCAATGGTTCCACCACTCCTGCACAGGACGGGTATCAGGCACTTGTCCAGTATGGGTGCCGTGCATCTCGCACTGTCGGTATGTCCGAGTTCAGCTATGTGATGTACGAGGCGTATCAGACACTGAAGGCACGTGGCAACCTTACAGGTAAACTGGATGGTATCAACTTCTACGATGGTATGGGGTTGATGCCGACTGACTATATCAACGCAGTAGCTAATGACGACATCCATGCCAGTGGTGAGACAGTAGCATGGGCCAAGTCAGTACAGGAACATGCCACTACAGTTATCCGCGTAGTTGAACCAGACCCCAATACGGGAAGCTCTGTTACCAAGGCATACTATGTCATGTTTGCCAAACAGGATGAGACTGGTAAGATTGTGCGTGACAACGATGTTGCAGACGCTGTGCGTAACCCGTTCTACTCGGCTGACCCCAACTCGGTTATTAACAAGATGGCAAAAATCACAAGCGGTTACGCTTGGATATATACCAGATTGCGCCCCTATTTCCCGATACTTACTGGTGTACGCGACCTTACGGAACGTGCATCATACCTACCGACCCGTACATATACCAACGACAGTGGGGAACAGGTAAGTGGATTAAAGATAGCTGCACAAATGATTGGGTTCTCTATGAATCCTGTCAACTTCTACCGTATGGCTAGGTACTGGACTACTGGTAGTTCGGGTAGCTCATACTTTGACCAGCATCTTGACGACTTTTTCAATAGTGGCACGGACATGTCCGGCAACTACAACAAGATGTTGAGTAATCTCCGCAAGAAGTCTATCGCCGAGATAGAACAGAATATCCCCTCCGAGATAGAACGTCTTGGAAAGAAGCGGGTGAAGCAGGTTGTTAGTGTCATTACCAAATGGGGTGACTTCTTTTACTCCATCCCGGCTTTCGCGCAATTCATAAAGATGCGTGAGAACCAGATAGACATGCGGCAGACTGTGTACGGTGTTACCACACTTATGAATATGCAGCAGCGCGGTACTACTGCTGGTACCGCAGCAGCACTATTTCCTTTTGTAAACTCCATCGGACAGACTGCCAGCAATCTGCTCTACTCTATGGGTCTGCACACCATGACCTTCGGTGGACATCCTAACGCTGCACATCTACGCAAGAGTGCAATAAAGGGCTGGGCTGTAATGACTTGTACGTATGCAGCCATACGTATGTTAATGCCCCTTATCGCTGGTGGTCTCCGCACCGAGGATGAGGATGAAGAAAAAGGTCAGCAACGGTTGGACATGATTCCACTTGGACAGGTTGCATCATTTATCCCCCTCGGTCTTTGGGGTGATGGCAGTTATATCAAGTGGCCCACAGGCTTCGGTCCTGCCATGTTCGGTTCACTGTTCGCCTATGGCTTTGACCGGATTGAACGTGGTAAACTGAGCTATGGTGACTTCATGGCTACGGCTCTTACCACGTTTGCCAAGTCGCTCGTACCTAATAGTATGCCAGCGTTTGAGTTTAGTAAGGACCCGATGGCCTTTATCATGCAAACTCTATCACCCATGCTTTTGTCTCCGGCTATGCAGGTAGCTACTAACCGTACATACTCAGGCCAACAGCTTACCTACGATTCATACAACCGCGTCCAGAGACAATCAGACCGTGGTAACATTACTACACATATGACATGGAAAGAGAAAGCCAAGTGGATATATGATGTTACTAGTGGTACAATAGACTGGTCTCCAGAAGAATTACGGGCAGTAGCTAATGGATATATGGGTGGTGTTCTCCAAGGCATCGTGGCATGGATGGAGGCTGACCCGCTGTATAAACATCCCATGTACCAGACTACACGAGAAGAACTCGGTCCGTTCTGGACAACTATGGGGATTACATCGTTGTATAGCGCAGCCCTTAACCTAGAGCGTACAGCCTACTATGAGGCTCGTGAGCATTATGAGAATATGATTCGCACCGCTGGTGTGGGCCACTTACTTAAGGGTGATGAAGAGGACAAGAAACGTATCCTTGCGGCTGCAGGATTCCTGCCTACAGAAATCAGTGACTACATTGCGCTTGCCAAGACAGAAAAGCAACTGTCCGATATGAACTCGGACTTCCGTAAGGAACTGGACAAGCTCTATGGTCCTGATATGGAAGAGTCTGTTATTCGAGAGAAGTTTGCTAATTGGGGTGCGACACAGCATCAGATGTTTCAGGAGCTTATGCCCAAACTCAGTTTTTATACCGAGGGCAACCGCAGACGTTGGGGTGCGCCGGACAAACAAGCCTCCAGAGAGTTGCGTGGTGAAGTACCCATGAGTGCCGTAGAGCCGCGCACCACAACATTGGATGACCGTGTTATTCCAAGAAACTCGGACGGCAGTATCGCAGCCGATGCAGCTATTGTCATCCAAGATGTGGATGGGTTGCAGGTCGTTATCCCGACTATCGGACCAAACGGGGGACGCTGGACACGAGAACAGGCAATGGCTAATTATTTCCAGAACAAGCAGCACCTCGGTAAATACCGTAGCATCGAGGCTGCACAACAAGCTCTGCAAAATCTGTGATGGGGTAGCACATGACAGTTATTGAAAACCAAGTGTTTGATAAACCATGCTATGACAATGGTGATGTCATACGCTGTTTTGGCAATCCCGGCGATTACTTCGTCATAAAGAACTGTGTGTTCAACTTCTTGTCCTATGATGTCGATGCACTGGACGAACTTGTTAGTTGTGTCAACGGCGCAGATGTCCATATAGAGAACTGTATATTTCTCGGTGGACCCAAAGCTGTTATGGCAGGTAATGGGGAGTATCCTATTGCTGATAGCACACATGGCTCGTTGGTAATGGAGAACTGTTTTATAGGTTGGTCCGGTCGTAGGTGTCCTGAAGTAAAGCATGGTGTCAAAGCTACGATGCGTAACTGCTGGATACATGACTGGGGTATGTACTTTGACACACGAGCATTTGGTGCATGGGCTTGTGACGGTGGTACTATTATTGCCGAGCATTGTTTATTTACTCGGACGCTGGATAGTTCATTCTCATTCTTCCTGTCATGGAAAGACCGTTTCAATCATCTGGGATTTGCCATAAATCGCAACGGCATTGGTGAGTTATTCCGTCCGCGTAACTGGCGTAGTGGATTGAACCGTGCATTAACAGCATGGGATACTGGCACAGTCTATGCGTCCAAGTGCTACTGTAATAGTGATGACATTATCATTGAAAACTGCAATGAATATCTAACTAAAAACCAAGCTATAGTTATTGTAGAACATCTCAATAATCTTTGTCCAAATCCACAACCCTATATAGATGACACACTGCTTGGGTTGTGGGACTCACTGTTCTGACACAGGGCCGCTACCCCTCTATGTCAGACTGCCGTGGCCCCGTAGTGGTCCGGGGTCACGGCACCAAGGAGAATAGTATGGCTATAGTCAAGATATGTCAGGGCCAGCCGGAGCTTGCAGTACGTCTCGTCCAGCCCGGATGCGGTGGTGGTCAGCTCGTAGATGTGGATAACCTCAGACTGGTTATCAAAGCTCCCGAATGTAACCACCTGTTGAAGTCTCCTATCATAATGACCGGGTGCTGGCCGGGCTATGACAACTTACCACGTCTTGGCGAGACACCACCGCATGAACTTCCTGCTGTGGTATATCCTGCTTTTGATACCAATGATAATGGTGATATAATTTTCAGGTTCGACAAGCAGCTTTTTGAGTTGCCACCCGGTAGGTATTGGGGTTATGTAGAACTGGCTAACGGCACTATCCTGACCAAACTGGATTTGGACTTGTGCTTTACGCCTGTGTTGGTTGACGCTGTATCTGTTACCAGCGTGGACTGTAACCTGTAACAAAGAGGGTAGTAGGATGATTCTCAAATCAATCACTGTTAATCTGGCCGATGTTCTTCTTGCTGACGACAAGCATCTTACGCTGACTGACAGAGATAATGCGCGTCTGTTGGCTCACATCCCTGAAGGTGATTCTACCTATCTCACTATTCAGGACAACCTGTACAGTGAGTGGGTACTGGCTACCAATCAGTGTGGTACTATTGTGCTGGAACGCGCTGTTGGTGGCAGTGAGGCTCGTAAGTTCCCCAAAGGCTCTTGCGTATTTTTTGAAGCATCCATTCCCGTGATTGCGTGGCTTATTTGTAACCACGACTGCTGCGAGGGGGACTGCAAGGTAACACCTGTGGGATTCACCAAAGCTACCCTGCCGACTGCCATTGTGGGTCAGCCGTGGGAGGGGCGTTTGCAATTTTCCGGTTCGCTCCCTATCAACTTCGATGTCACGGGGATGCCCGCATGGATGGGTGCTGAGTATGAAGGGGCGTTGGTCAGGCTGAGTGGTACGCCTGATGCTGCTGCGGTATCCACTATTTCTGTGGCCGCTGCCAATGCACAGGGGTCGGCCAACATTAGCAAACAGTTCAAGGTAAATGTGGTGAACGCGCCTACCGCACAGAAATCGGCGAAAGCTACCAAATAGTATTGACAACCTGTGGGATGCGCGGCTATGGTAACTCCGTCCTCCCACGGACATACCACCGCTATGTGGGCCACACTTCCGGGTGTGGCCCTTCTCTATTTCTGGATGGTTGCAAACCAGTAATTTTCTTCTTTATTGTACTCGAAAAACAATGGGATAGTAGATACATCCTGTTTATTTTTGGATAGACGTTCAAATAAAACTCTTGCTATGCTTATCCCTATGTACGTATAACGCTTCCAATTCTCACCATTCGGGATTAATTTTATAGTTACCTGCACATCATCTTCATCCAGTTGTACAGACACACCACCCATTACTTTAGGTACATAGACACTGCCCATGTCACTCAGGTGTGAGCGACACGGGCCGTGTCTGGCGATTTCCTTGAACGCTACAATGTTCATAACAATACCCGTCCCTAATTCACTAACCTAAACTTGTACGACAGTGACCTGCTACGGCTCAGTGCCGATACAGCCTTGCCAAGATTGACAGAAATCTTGTCACCACGGACCCAGATACCATCCTTGGCCAAGTCTTGCAACACGACCTCTTCTGAAAGGTTATTAGCATTACACCATTTCTGGAAGTGTTTGACGCTAACATAGTACGTATTCGTCCGTAGCTCATGCCTGATGAATAGACCTTTGGTCGGATAGCCACGCACATAAGTATCCAGTCCAGATTGTGTACCGGGGTCAACCTGTGATGGGTCACGCTTCTCTGCTGTAACTGTAAGAGTGCTACTGATATGTTCATACAGGTAGTCAGACAGGAGGTTGCTACCCGTAGGTGCAACCGACTTAACTACGCTGCGTATAGTGGGGAACATAATTTCCTCTATCCAATCAGCAAGCCACGGGATGTTATAGTCAAGCAGTCCCGCACGGACTACTACATCTCCCACAGCCAGTGGGATACCTACACCATAAGCCCAGAAGCGTTCATCACTCTGCTTGAAGAAACGGTTAGCATATTCCTGTGACTTGTAGTGAATCTCGTTAAAGACTTCAGGATGCTGGAAGCAATACTGTATGAACGCCGGGCCAGCCAGTCCATAGTTCCCTTCCAGAGCCTTCTGAATGGACTGGATATACTGCCCTGTGGGTGTACCAACATAGTCTTGGAAGTCACATTGCATCTCAAGGATACGCATACAGGTTGCATCGGACTGGACGCGATACCCGCGTAAAAGCTCGTACAAGGATTTATTTGACGTGAACATGGTGGCCGTGGCCCATGTGCCAGATTTTGTCAATCCTGTACCAGAAGCCGTTGAGCGGGATTTTTCCCGGCCATTCACAATATCATACGTCAGGTCAGACAAGTTGGCCCCGGAGATATTGGTTATCTCGTCAATGAATATAGGCAGGTTCTTATGGACTGCGAACTTCTGGAAACGAGAAGCCGGGGTATCACCCTTGGTCTGAAGCAGCAGCTTGGGATGACCCCAAACACTGGCTGCTACTTCCAGAATCGTGGACTTACCCTTGCCACCCTTGGCATCCCAGATACTGTATGCGATGTTGGTAGCTGTCCCGATACCGAACTTCATAAATGGTGCGGAGAAAGAGTTAAGCACCATGAGCATGGGGAACGGCTGATTAAGCAGACGGTACATCTGTGGTATGGGGAGCCAATGGTCAAGCCGTCCTTCATGGGAAAAACTGGTAGCTACGTCAGCAGCTCTATCATTTAACTTAACCTGTGACGTACCACGAGCAGAATACATATGTGGCCCTACGATAAAGCCATCGTAGTTCTCGCCTGTAACCTTGTCATGGTTACGCACCCAACCAAAATGGTCTCGTGTATAAACTTCAGGAAGTTTATTCTGGATAGATGCAAGATAGGTACTCATAAAGTCACTCATTGCCTTGTTGTATTTGGGATGGACAGGAGCCATACCATGTGTAGCTAACCACTTGGCTAGTGTAGCCGGGCCATAGTCTGTAGCTATGTCGAACTGAATGTCCTCGGCTGCCCGCTCCTGTGGCTGCTTGCGTATGAGGTAACTACGCTTCAACTCGCGTGTTGTGTTATCAATAAATATACTATGGATATAGACTTCTGTTTCACAGATAAGGATGTCTTTGGTAACATAGTGTTTGTTTTCTTCATCCGGGTCAACACCCTCTCCTGTAACCAGTTGTCTCTTGTGCCAGATAATCCCTCTGCCGGGAACGACAGAAAATTCTTTATTATTAAATGGTATTATTTGAATGGTGGGACCATCATTAGATACCACCTGATTGGGGTTCTCTGCATAAACATTAGCTTGTGGAATATCAATAGGTTTCTGCTCTACATAAGTCTCCCCAAGCATGAGTGGGGATGTAATCTTACCCCAGTATGGACACTGTTCACAGATACCGGGGTCTTTATCATTAAATGTATCGCAACGAGCAGGACCGTAGCCACCATCTATGGCTTGCTGTAACTTCGACTGGACGTTATCATAATCGTAGCGTGTAGTATCCAGTTTGCTTATCTCGTGTACAACTTCTTCGGCGAAGACACAATGCTTCATAACGAGCATCATGTTATACCACTGGGTATATGTACCAGTACCAGACTGCTGGATTTGCTTGCACTCCTGAATGATACGTGCCGGATGCCGCTTCGGCCCCTCGAACATGGTATCCATGCCAGCGAAGTTAAGCCCGGCAGGAGGCTTGGGGAGATATGCTGGTGCAGTCTGCGCCGCTGGTAAACTCAGGGGCGTGGGCGAGTACGTTGTAGGTGTGTTCTGCGTCAGCTTGAGAAGTTTCTCCGCAATATCCAGAACACTGAAAGATTCTGCTTGGTGTAGTATGGTAACAGGTCTGGCAATACCATCCTTACCATAGTTCATCGTACCGGGGATACGCAACACACTGGCAGCATCCGTAGTACGACTGTGGTCAGCTACATAGCCGAACTGGACACAGGCGTTCTTTAGCATCCCGGCCAGTTGTACCCACTGTCCAGTCTGGATAGACTCGAAGAAGCTCCAGTATAAATGCAACCCTGACCCCGAACCGATAACGGTGGGTACTGGAAGATGTGTCTTTTGAAGGAAATCAGTAAGTGCAGTAATGGCATCGGCTGCGGTATTATAAGGACTATCGTGTTTACCACAGTCGATGTCGAGCCAGAGTGATTTTTGCCGGAGCGCATTACTTTGTGTGCGGAAAACCTTTTTATTCTTCTCGTTTACATACCAGCTTTGGTTGAAAGCTGACATGGCATAGTATGTATTGTTACCCTGCTTGGAAGCAGCGAAGCACTGCTGTACCATACTTTCCAGCGCAACATGGGGTGTGTCACGCCATCTACCGGATGTACCCGGACCGATGTTGCTGGTACAGTAGAAAGGTCCTTCCGCTAGGACTGAGTGGAGAAATTTTATCGCTTGTTGCATAACCGCTCACATTCCGTTATATGCAGGATACCTTTCAATATCAGCTCATCAGTATCTCGTGGCAGGAGTCCTGAATCAAGACAATACTGGATAGTCTCTTGCAAGGCTTGGAGTAGGGCGACCCTGTGTTCGGGGACGCCCCGGTGTAACCAAGTCTGGAGGGTGGGGAGCGAGATACCCAGTATCCGCGCCACCACCTTCCGTGGAATGTTGGCGGTCTTGGCAAGCTCCAAGACCTGCTTGACCATGACCTGCTCCTATGACCCAAAGCTGTTGGCACGAGCCAACAAATCCTGCAAAGCGTTCTGTGTGTCGGCAGCCTGTGGTGCAGCAGCCGGAGCAGCCTGTGGTGCAGCAGCCGGAGCAGGGGTAGGCGCAGGGGTAGGCGCAGGGGCAGCAGCCGGGGCCGATGCGGGCTGTGCCAGTGCAGCGGCAGCTTGAGCAGAAGCAGCAGCGGCAACAGACATAAGGTCAGGTGTGGCATCCGGGGCAGCCGGAGCAGCCACCGGAGCAGCCACCGGAGCTGGAGCGGGGGTAGGTATCGGCGCGGGCTGCTGGACAGTAGCTACAGGAGCGGGCGCAGTTTGCGGCTGAGAAACCTGCTGAGAGGCTTGCAGCGGCGCGTTGGGGTCAGGACGCAGACGCACCTTCAACATATCCGCAATGTGGGGCTGCGCGGCTACACGGTAAATAGCCTCCAGCGTGGCAGCATCGAGGAAAGAAATCTGACCATTCTGATTGGCCGGGACAAAGCGGATGGCAGGAACCGACTCGGAACGGTCGAAGATAATCTGCACAGCGAACTGCAAAGGCAGGATGCGATTACGTGCACAGAGTCGAATGAGGCCCGCGAGAGAGAAAGCAAACTGGTCGGGATAGTCCTTGCCAAACAGGGACTTCGCACCCACATCCAGAATGTAGGGATTGTCAAGGTCCACGAACATATTGCCTGTGTTGGCATCCTGCTTGATAATTGCAAGAGCAATACGCTGACGGATGCTATATTGGTTACGCCCATCCGCATCCTTCTGCAACGCTTGCGGCGGCACATTGGCTGGCGCACCCATCTTCTCCCACCACACTGCATCAGGTGCCGTATTGTCATCCACATCACCCGCATACTTCTTAGCGTACCACGAGCAGTGACGGTCAGGAGCCATACCAAGGATAACAGCGGGCAGGAACTGCTGCGGGTGGACGGTGCTACTACCAGACTCCTTCAACGTGAACTGGAAACCACGCAGAGAGATGGAACGGAACTGGCTGCTGAAGTCCTCATATGCCTGTGCGAAGTTACCAGACAGAGCGGTCATAAGCTCCGCAGGGGGGGCCATGACAAGATTCTGCATTGCAGAGGGGAGAATAGCCGGGGTGTTGGTCTGAGACATCATGTACTCCTATTAGGACTTGAAGGTTATATCTTCGGTAGAGACACGTTCAATACCGAAGGTCGATGCTACCTTGTTAAACTCTTCATCGGAGATGGAATCAAGATTGTCGAGTCCAAGAACCTGCTGCACGTGTTCCAAAATACCACTCTTGAGTGGAGTCTTCTGCATAACCAGTGCATCGGTAAGCGGCTTCCCTTCCTGTTGACAAGTAGCCATATTACCGAACTGGAACTGCAAGAAAGTTTCAATATCCCGGATTTCAAGATGACTTTTCTTGGTACGACTTACTGTACCATGTTGTGTCTTGACACCCGGAAGGTTCTGAGAGTCCAACCACATCAGAATTTGCGCCCTCAGTTCTGCTTCGGGACCGTTCTTCAACTTCTTGGAAAGGTCGTCCAGTTCAAGGCGTTGCTTACGGATAGTCCGCCACTGTTCGACCAATACGTTGACATCCACCACTGACATATAGTTTCCTCCTTTGTTGAAACTTATATACAAATTATATGAAATCTTGTCAAGTAAGTCTGTAACTATTTTTGGGGACGGGTGACAGCGGCAAACATGTCGTTAATCAACTCACTGGATTTCACACCCGCGTCAAGCCCTGCGAAAAATTTTCTCTCCTCCTCGGTGGCTACCACCTGAATGATGGAAATTTGTTTAGCCTTTTGTTTAAGACTGGACAGTCGCTCAAGTGCTTGCTCATAGATGAAGTCACCACTGATTGGTGGGCCATTGAAAATCATGGTATCAGCGGCTGCCAGTTCCACACCGAAAGCTGTAGTCCGTGGATGACATATAAGTATGTGTGGGTCTTTGGTATTCTGAAAGGCCTGGAATATGTCATCTCGTTTCTTGCCGGTAACACGACCATCTACGACACCTACGCTATATCCAAGGGCTTTAAGTTGTTTTGCATAGTGGTCGATTGCACCAGTGTAGGCACAGAACATTACGACTTTTTGTTCAGCTTCCTTTATAAGTTCTTCGATAAGTTTAAGTCTTGGCTTATTGTCCAGTTCGATAACTGTTTTCTTGTCTGAAGCAATAGCTGTACCTAATGCAATCTGGAAAAGTTTTTGTGACATACTAGCCTTGTGGACTGCCTCAATAATTTCTCCATCTTTAGTCAGTGCAATCATTTCATCCCGCATACGCTCGTATGCGGCACGTTGGTCTTTGGATAACTCACAGTCCCGTACTTGTCTGACGATAGGAGGTAAATCCATAATATCTTTTTTATCGAAGCGAATGTTTGGCTGCATGGTACGGTAAATAATATCTGGACAGTCTGCTTTATTCCGCCACTGCCATGATTCCCTGCCATATCTAAACTGTGTAAGCTCCTGCCATGTGGACAGTCTGCTACAGGGGAGTCTTGCGGGGTTGACCATCTTGACAAAACCAAAGATAGGGAGTGGGTTCTCGCCGGGAGACCCGGTAAGTCCATACACATATGGTACTTTGGATTTACCATTCAGTATGTTATACATGGAAAGAAACCGCTGTGATTTAGGATTGCCGTAGTGAGTTAGTTCATCCAGTACGGCAATCCCAATACGCTTATCATTAACCATCTTGATAAGCTCATCCTCTACCATCTTGATACCATCGTAGTTTATGATGTAGTAGTCAGCATACTGACGTAGTTTGCGTAGCCTGTCCTGTTTACCGACACCACCATGCACTACGACTGCCCGTTTGTGAGGCAGTGTGGTACGAATAGTATGCAGCCACACACCAGTCAGATTAGATACCGTTGCTACCACGAGTACCGCACCGGGTACTCCCTTCACTGACTGGAGATAGTCTGTACACATTACCACACTGCCTGTTTTGCCAGTTCGCATTGTGTTACAACAGAACGCCCGCTTAAAGGATGCTAGAAATGCCGCTGTTGTTACTTGGTGTGCCATAGCTGTGAACTCACCCTCGATAAGTGGACATTGGTATTCCCAATACAGCGGCTCCATACCAGTTGTAGAGAATCCCAAGTTCCGCAAGATAGTAAGCGCGTCATCATGTACGGGTAATACAGCTAATGTCATATCCTGATAAGGCTGCGTGAATAGGTACGGGATATTTTTAGTAAGCCGTTCCAACACACCAGTATCCGTTACTTTCAGGATGTAGTTATTGTGTTCCCTGTCAATGATGACACCAGTCTCTGGCACAACAAGTAGGTTGCTCATGTTACCTATCCATAGAATCAGAGATTTGCGCGTCCATTGCCAACAGTCGCTTCATCACATCCTGCAAGAACAGGGCTTCCGCTTCTGCATCATAGAGGGCATGGTGCTTGACCCTAGGCTCAGTCCAAACAGCACCAAGGTTGAGTGTGTCATTCAGCATCCGGATAGTCCTGATAGACTGTGCGCTGTTGTAAGCGAAGGGCCACTCAGTATGATTATCACCGAACAAATACCGCAGTATTACTATATCAAACTCTGGCCCATTACCCCACACCTTAATAGTTGCAGGGTCTCCATTAGCCTTTACCCATTTACTAAAATGTTCTGCTGCATCTGAGTACAAAGCCCCATCTTCTATATCCAGAGCAGCTCTGGCTTCCTCAGACTGTTTCAGCCACCAGTTAAAGGTATTCGTATCAATAGAATACCGAGGATTAGCAAACCATTCTATGCGTAATGGTATATAGAAATGATTAACTATTTGAAACGCTGCGTCCAGTCCAACAGCACCTATGGAGATTACCCTAGCATCTGGCTGGAGGCTAAGAGTTTCCAAGTCCAATACCACATGCTGCATGTCTTGTGCTTCTGATATACTCCAGCACTTGCCAGTAACACCCGCAGGAATAGTGTAGGCAGACATTAGTTACCCCCTTCTTACGCAGTCGTTTATAAGTGGTGCATAACCATAGAATACCGCAGCCGAATAACATTGGTCTGCTAATTCTCGCATGTCAGGATGGGCTGTAGTAGCCGTCCGCAGGAACAGGAAATTGCGGAAAGAACGCACATTGAACTTAGCCACAATCTCTGTCTTTAAGCTATTAGGCAAGACAGACCGGGCAACTTGTGGAGAACAATTCATCTCCAGCATCCGCTTATAGTTAAGCTCGGCAGCCGCCATTGCATTGGACCAGATTTTACCCTCGGCTGAATCCAGTTCAATACTACTAGGCTTTATGAACTCCATGTCCTTACCACCATAGTTGCAGTACCGAGTGGACTCCTGTGCGTAGGAGGCTATACGGTGGCGCACCAACTCATGGGAGATACCCCGGTCTGTCACGATACGGAACGTGAGGTGCGCGAACTCCAGCATGGCGGTATGCCCGCGCACAATCAGCCGCTGACATAACTTGAGGTCAGATTCAGCCCCGTCAGACATGGACTGGTAGCAAGTACGCGCAGCACGAGCTATCATCTTTATTGGGTCAGGGGTGTAGTCAATAACTTCTACGGTAGGGCCATCTAAGATTTTCATTTTATCCTCCATACATATTGTGTGCCTTCAGGATGTGGGATATAGCCGGGACTGTATTGACATATAGACAACGCGCCACTGCGGTAACGCATGTAGTCTATCAGAAACCACTTCCATCCACTATAAAGCGGGATGTCCTCGCCAGACTTACCACCCGCTATAGTTTCTAAGTCACCTAACAGGTGGTCTATGTTACTGTCATCTACCACTAGTGTTATACCGCCACTTACCCGGCAGCGTTCCATTGCCTTGCACTGCTTCTCTGTCGGGAGTGTCTTTATGGATGTGGCAGTTACTTTAGAAGTAGGTCGCCAGTCCATGTGTGCCTTGTACTCTATGTGGACAAACTTGCCGTTTACACACAGCACATCGTCTGGTATTCCAGCCAGACTTGTACCTCCCTGTTGGACAGGGAAGAAGTACAAGTCCAGCTTACGGCAAATGTCACGCCCATGCTTTTTGATTTTCCCTTCGGGCGTGTTGTATGCCATCAGTTTTTCTCACAGCTACAGTTCTCGCAGGGCTTTTCACAATTACACTCATGCTCGTCGCCATATCGCTTAAAATAGAGCAGTGCCGCGTAGTGAGCAATCTTAAAGAGGTCACGCTTCGCTTCTATTTCGCCACGGGCATTACTACTCAGTCTGTTCACATAGCGTTTGAACTGACTAATAATTTCTTCCTCCGTAAAACTAGTTGCTTGGTCATCGGGATAATCCCCATATTGTGGTACTGTATATTTCTCAATATGGTCAACCACACGCAATGCAAAAGTTTTCCACTGGTCAGCACGTTTACTCATTAGTATTCTCCTTACGAGGTAAATCATTCCATGCCCTTGCGGCATCCATAGCCTTCACGCTATTATGGCACGTACCACATTGGACTACTGTATGGTCGCCAAATTTATATCGGAACGATAGGCAGGTAGTTTCTCCGCACCAAGGGCATGGTTTTAATTTGTACGTTACTGCATCGTTGCAACAACAAGCCTCCGGCTTACCATGATAGGGTTCCCTTATAATAGCATCCACGAGTTTCTTATGTTGTTCCACATAGTCCGGTCTCATAAGAGGAACTTCTGGTTCTACTTCCTGTATGTGAGCGGCTGGACTATCATCAGTAGTTCCTAACAGATGCTCATTCCCTTCATAGGGTATGCAGTAAACCCAATGACTACCTACACAAACGTAGTTAGGATATTTCTTCTGTTTATGACTGAACAAATTGTAACGCCACTCCTCAGTATCCCGGTCCCGCACCAGTACAGGCTGCCCCGTAACTAGCTGTTGTTTAGCCTTTATCACACTTGCAACCTCTTTCGCCGCGTCTATTACCATTTCAATCTGTTTTTTATACAGCACCTCCCGTAGATTATCCCACTTTTTTAAAGCGTCTTTTGCAATAAGTTTTGTATTACACGACATACACGTTACCCGCGTGTTCTCTGTGTTTACTTCATCTAAGAAAAAATACACGCTGTCACTACCGCACCACGGACAACTGGCAGGGTTTATTTTACTATCTCCTTTAGGTTTATCGTTAGGCTGTGTAGTAGTTCCCGTTTTATCAGTAACTTTCTCACAGTGTTTGAACCTGTCAACGTAGATATGACCATCAGCTTCCCGTAATACTGCATAACGATGTACTAGCTCTGGACTATCGGCAATAAACCTGCCCTCCTGCTCAATATCCGTAGGTTCGTTATACACAATAACTGTTTCACCGTACGCAAATCCCATACCAGTAACCCCCTTTAGTCCACCCAGTGATGGTTAGTTTGGAGTTGGCCTATAGCGTCCAACTGAACCCACGCCATTTCAATACCGTGTCCAAATATATTTCGCCCCTCAAATTCATCTTCCTTTATAGGATTAAACATTTCCAACGAAGAGCCTTTTCTAAAGACTTTTAAGTACCCATCATCGTCTCTGTAAGGTTTCTCCGCACGTTGTGACTTGTACCAGTCTATCAATTTATTCCTGTCATCACTAACTGCTACTATCCTAGTAGATTCGCAGCGGTCTGTAACCGGGTTAAGATGCAAAATGAATACCAGTACCTCTATAATACGCCTAGTTTGCATTATTTTTTGTCTCCTCTTTTCTCTCCTGCTCCATACGGTGGTACAAGAAGTTCCACACAGCTATGGCACCGCCACGCGGAGCAACTACATAATTTTTGCAGGTAAGACAATATATCCAGTGCGCGGGTGCATCACTAAATTCATAGTCTCCCAGTATATGTGTTGAACCACACCACGGACAGGGTAATATATCCGTCACTTCTGTCTCCTCTTTTTCTTGGCCCTGCGCCAAGTATTATACGCTACCGCTGCTGCCTGTTCCTGTGTGCTATATTCTTTAGCTGCACTGGACTTCATAAACCGGGACACATAATCTTTCTGTGTCTCGTCTTTCTTAGGTTTGGGTATTGGCATTGTCCTTCCCCGCTTTTATTTCAAAACTATGTCCACACTTAGGGCAGGTTGCCAAACGGCTGGCACTAAATTTATACCCCCCAAGCAATAAACCCAGTAATGCTATAACTATCATCCACCCACCGTAGGATACACCATCCCGTAGCATTATATATCCCAGATAGAATATAAGGCCACACAGACAGTATCTTGTACACTCTACTACACCCCACCAGAACATCGTAGTACCTCCTACTTATTAGGACAAGCCTGTACCTCACACCAATTACAAAATCTGTTCTTGGTAGCGGGCCACTGATTCTCGTCATACGCCTTCTTCACCCCACGGATAGCCAGCATAACATCAGTCAGTGGGCTATTGTCCTTCAGCTCATAAGTAGCGGGATGCAGGATGTCTATCTCCAGACTGGCATCCTTCACTGTACCAGAGTCCAGATAGGCAAACATAGCCTGATACTTCGTCTTGCCTGTTATGGGATACAGACACAGTGCGTTGACTGCCAACTGGATAAGGTCAGTGTCATATGCCTTCCCTGTTTTCCAGTCGATGACAATCACATGGTCTTTGTCAGGGTGTGTGGCACACACGTCAATCTTGCTCCGCATAAAGTTCTGAGGAGGCTTGTCCCACCAGCCAGTCACATTCCCAAGGCCATCTGTGGCCGTTTCAAGTTCGGCCTTTACAAGCCACCCAGCAGCTTTCAGATTCCATATGGTCTGGATAAAGCCACGAGCATACTCAAGATTACCCGGCTCCGGCCACTTGATACTATCCCACCCATCCTTGACAGCAGCCTCCATCAGCGCATGGAGTTGCTCACCACGGGCAGCCGCAGGAGACTGGGTAAACTTCAGTTCCTTGGTAACATACCGGGCTTGGAATTTCCGGGGGCAGTCCCGGAATGTTTTAAGATTGCTCGGAGAAAGAACGATATTCATATTACGCTCCTGTGTAACGGCGAATGTAGAAGCCGGGCATGACTATATAACGCCGACCCTGTGAGTCTGTAATAATATCGTCCACCCTGTGAGTACACTGGGCTGGAGTAATCATATACTTGTTCTTCTTGCCCTGCACTCGAACAAGTTGCTTGACATGACCAATCAAAAGGTTAGGGGTTGCGTTCATTGGAGTCCTCCTTAAAGTTAGGTAGTTTAGGCAGTATCCGAGATACAAATTCCTTTTCCATTATAGGTTCAATGAACCCAGCCAAACACTTCATAAACGTGTCACGGTCAAACTCGGCGAACTGTTCCACCGTACAGTCCCACAACACTCGGTTCTGTTGTACCTTACGGTATAGATAGAAGTCCATCCTAATTATACCGGGTTTGTATCGCACGTTGTAAGATACTATATCTCCGACCGATGACAACCAGTCACTAGCCCGGAATAATAATCCTCCAACACCATTAAACTTCACCGTATGTCCTCCTTGTTAATGTTTCACGATATTATAAGTCTTTTAGGGTCTTCTAAGTCAACATCTGTAACCTCGTAAACGCCATCATAATAACCCTCATCATCCACACGTTGAAGATAAACTACAGTATCGGAGTCGTAGTGTGACAGTATATTTATAAGGTCTCCAACAGTCATCTTACACCTCTCCGTAGGTCTTCCCTGTTTTAGCTTCACAATCAATGGGGATACCCTGTGCCCACGCTGGGCAGGTACGCATCCACTTCATATATAGTTCCATAGCCCAATCTTTACGAGACTCTTCTACAATACTTGTCCATTCATCATGAACATTCATAATAACAGGAAGCTCTCTGTTAATTTGCAATGCTTGCCAGCGCATGATTGCAAACGCTAGTCCCTGTATGCAGTTGTTGAATAGTTTACCTCCGTAGAGCTTTACAGTCTGTTTACGCCCCGCATCAAACTGGTCATACAGATATTCTTGCTTGCCAGTATCAGGATTAATGCCAATCCGCAAGTTAGGATAACGAATCCAATAACCATCAGGCAACATAATAGCAGGGACGCGCCGACCAAAGACAGTATGCTGACCATCATAGTAGAATACTTTTTGTTCTGGCCCACCAAAGTATCCCTGCCATCCATTGATAAGGGCTTTGATAACCTCCTCACACTGCTTCCAGAACTGTGGGATAGCTGCATAAGTACCTCGGTAAATACCCACGACACGTTTACATTCCGCTGCGTGTGCCTCTGGGGAGTGGTCTTCTGTCCCATCCTCGTTGGTAATATGCAAGTTGGCTCTACTCTGGCTGAGAAACTGTGCAAGTTTACTCGCACCAGACCCGTACTGAAGTTGTAGAATCCCGGTCTTGCCCACGAACCGATGGAAGTCATGCTTCTTCTTTATACCAGTTTCATCCAGTATATCCTTACCCTCACCCTTAGTCCAGTAATAAATTTCTTCATAAGAATAAGGATAGATAGCGGATGCAAGTCTGCAATAGGGGTCATCACCAGAAGCAAAGTCACTTAGCAAACTGGTTGCACCTGCTGCCCATGCACCGACACGCGCTTCAACTTGTGAAGAGTCACACGCTATAATAATATGATTCTCTGGAGCGCGTATTGCATACCGTAGTGTCTTGTCACCACCACGTTTCGCTAGATTTTGCACTATGTTCAGCATGGTTCGTTACTCCATACCCGCTTTATTCAAGCTGCTGTATGTTACCATACAGTTCAGACTATATCATTGACGGTTGCCATAAACCGCCACCGTGCGCTTCCACCCACTTGAGTGTACTCTCTTTCGAGATAGTCGTTGCACCTTCTATACCCCGCTTGAGTGCTGCATGTAATCTGGTATGTGCAGCTACTGTAAGAAGAACAAGATTGCTAAAACAGTTGTCAAGTTTATTTCCATTACAGTGGTGTACCATATAGCCTTTAGGAATCTCAGTAAGTCCTAGTTTCTCACACATAATAACATGATGTTCAAATACATGTTTCTGTGTTTTTCTACTAGTGTACCAACTGGGTTTTAATATCATAAGGTATCCACTTTTTGTAATGCAACCACCTTTATAATTATGATGGCCAGAACCAAACTTACCATACATAGGATTTTTATATCCCTTTTTAGAATTGCTATAACATACACGTTTCCTGTTTTTAATTTCATCTTTAGAAAAAATTCTATGGATGAATCTAAACACAGTAGCGTAACTCCTGTTAACTAAATTAGCAATGTCTTGCAGAGGTAAGTCGGTATTACAAAACTTATCAACTATTATTTTCTTCTCATCCTCGGTAATCTTATTCCAAACAGGCATCGTGTACTCCTTAAAGTAGATAAGCTGTTTCGGGGTTAGCTTGGCTCAGGATTGTCCTAATAGGATGTTCCCTGAGTTCACACGGTTTTAGAACCTCCAATTATCAAAGGTTCACTCCATCAGACTTTACATTCTCGACATGACTACCACCAGTATAACGTCCTGTCCATGCAAGGTATGGCTCCAGTGGTACAGGCAGACTACCACGCTTGGATATATCCAAGAAAGTCTTGGCACGGGACATGGCAATGCTGCTGTTATTCTCCGCACGAGCCGTAGCCAGTGCCGCAATATCAGGATTGTCGGAATCCATGAGAGCCATGAACTCCAAGTCCTTCTTGGCAATAGCTGGCTCCATCACGGTATAACTCTCGTCCTGCAACTCCCGCTCGATTTGAGATAATCTCTGGATGATGCCCATCTCCGTAGCGGAGTCGTCAGTCTGTAAAGCCATGAGTTCCGCATGTTCCTGCTCCAGCTTCTTCCGGGCAGTCTCGGTTTTCTTTTCACTTACCTTGTATGGTACGACACCACCGATGGATGTAAGCAGGTCACAAAACTTCTTCTTACTCCGCAGGGCTTTAAGGAACTCTTCTTGAGAGTTGAACTGGAAGAGATGTTGCAACCGCTGCTGACTCTCCTGATGCGCCTTGTTAAGCCTGTCCATATAATCTTCAAGCAATGGTCTATCCAGTTGCAAGACAGGATTGGTGTACATCCTTGTAGTCATAATGATAAACTCCAAGGACTCCGTCGACATACAAGGAAGCATAGCCTTTACGTTAGCCCGTAGTTGTACCACGTCCTGTGTACAGTAGTTCACATAGTCCTGATACTCCTCCGGTGACAGGTCACTGGCCCGGCGGCCCATCATACTGGCAATGAAACCACCCTTCTTGCCCGTGCCAAGGAACTCACACTGCGCCTCCAAGGACTCTCTGGTCAGACGGGACAACCCAGTCCAGCGAGACATAGCCCGTGTACAGAGCGGGTTGGCTAGTGGTACATTATAATGCTGTGTAATAATGAACCCATCAAACTTGGCGTTCTGTATGAACGTGAAAGTACCAGGGCTGTTGAGGTTAAGAAGCCGCAGGGCTTCTGCTATCTGTGGGCCGGGAACCATCATCACTGGCCCATCATCTATTGCCACACCAAGAAGCTGTGCCTCGAACCGAGGGTCACGCACATATGCTTCAGTTGATAATTTCTTTAACGTGTAGTCCTTGTCATAAAACGTCTCGAAATCAAGATAGATACAGGTCATTTATATATCTCCTGTATGCTTTACCAAAGTCGCCGGGTCAAATGCGTTCTCTATGGTTGCATCTTCAGGACACTGGCTGCAACGCTCAGGCTTAAAGCACTCATGCCGTTGACCACATAGCAACTGCGTAGCCCGCAAAGACATACGTTCACAAGTCATTAAGTCTTTGGTGGATATTTTCTGCTGCAACCGTTTTATTTCACCTTCAAGAAACTCTATATGTTTCTGTGCATCACCAAGTTGTTTGATTAAATCTTCCATCCGCTGCTTACGCCGAGCCTTGACATCCTTTGAGTTCTTGCGCCACCTACGCCGCTGCCACTCTGTACGGCACTCCGGTTTACAGGTTATATCCCAGATACGTTTAGGATAAAATACCGTGTCACAGATTAGACATTTACGTTCACCATAGATGTGTTCGGTTTCCATTTATATACCCTTCCATGTTTTATAGTTGCGGATATTCCTGATAGTATTTACACAAACACGGAACCGTGCAGCCATCTCTACGTCAGGGTCGTTAGGCCAGCGGCGTATGAATCTCACATCATCGGCTGTCAGTTTTCTACTCTTGGTATGTGGCTTATGCACCCTACCCTTATTTGTGCGTGACACCATTTCACTCCACGTTACCCACTTGCAGTTGTCAGGAGTAAAGTCTGCGTGTTCGTCCAGACGAATCAGACACATGCCCTTGACATACCCAGTAGCCTTGGCCCATACAGCAAACTTATCGAAGTAATCCCAGTCTGGATGGTACTTGATACCAAGCGCACCCACCTTGTGGTAGTCCCGATTATTATGACTATTACAACGTAAGCGCATGGTATTCCATGTATAATACAGTCTCCGATACATTGTACAATGTACTCCACAAATCAGGAGGTCGCTGGATAATAATGTATCTGTGTGTACGATTCTACTGTTACCACAGTCACATGCACATAACCACCGCGTATTTGTTGTATCCGCAGCTTTGACTACGGTCAGATTCCCGAACCTCTTACCTTCCACGACTACCTCCTTGCAGGTTTAGTGGATACCGCCGAGGCTCGGCGGTATCTCTAAAACTACTGGGACGCAATCTTCCACCGCAACACGCCACCGTTAGGCGTCCAGTCAACTTCTTGTGACACTATATCTTTCTGCACATTCTCATTCATGTATTGTACAGTCAGGATAGTGTTGCGTTCTACCGGGTAGTAGAAAGGGTACCCGTCTGCTTGCTTGTACTGTTCGGCAAGCTGCTTGTTGTCCAGCGACCACTCCCACCATCCGTTTTCACCGAACTCACCGGGACTTGGGTCACACGCCACCTCATAGGGTTCTCCCACACCACCCACAGACTCTTCCGGCATATTCTCATACACATCCTGCACCATCTCCAGCCCCAAGTGGATGCCCGTTGGATTAGGTTCACGGGATTGGGCTGGCTTCTCTGGTTCTGTGTCCTGAGAAACCTCTTCAGAGGCTTTGTCCCGCAAGGTATCAAGCTGCTTGCGGCGTAGTTCCGTTACTCGTTCCGGCGAGAGCCGGAGGTAGGCCCGCACCGTAGTGTACGGGATGTTGAGTTCTGTTGATATTTCCTTATCCGTCCTGCCATGTTTGGACAGGTACTTGACGGCATCATACATCTCGGCTGTCATAGCCTTGCGTTTCCGGGCTGAGGTAGCGGAGGCAGATTTCTGCCCCGCTTCCAGCTTCTCCAACCTCTCCAGTATCGGAGGGAGGAACCGGGTAATGAGCGCGTCAAGCTGCTGTTCAAGCTGCGCTACCCGATGTTCCATAACCTACCCCTCATTCACGGGAGTGGCAACAGGCTTTTCCTTCTTGGCAGGGGCGGGCTTCGCCACCGGCTTGGGAGCCGGGGTCTCGCCGCTGTCTGTACCCTTACGCTTTTCCCACAACTTCATATCCTGCATCTTGGCCCGGCGAGTACGCTGCAAGGACTTGGCAATCAGCGGTGTACCCTTGGCATAACCGCACAACTCACGGTACTGTTCCGGTGTCATACCGTGGGACAACAGGTGACTCTTGGTGATGACCTTGAATGATTCCCCGCAGACAGCGCAGGTGACGGAGTTCTCCTTGATAGCCCGCTTGGGGTCACACACCAGTTCCGGCGCACCAGAGGTAACAGCTTCAGCAGGTTCATCCAGTTTACGCAACTCAAGCTCGGCTTCACGCACACACTGAGCAAACTCGGCAGCAGACATGGGCTTGATACTAGCTTGCTTGTTAGCAAACTCGATAGCCAGTTCACGATAATTAGTGGTCATAATACCTTCTCCTTTATAGAAATTTTCTGTACGGGCCTACCCCGTGAGTTATGTATAGCTAGTCCTTTACAGACCTGTCAAGCGTTTTCTCATCACATGTATCATAAACCCAGTGCAGATTAAAATTCCGGGTCTTATGATGTGCGATAGCAGCCATGATGCAAGCCGGAGTATGGTTTACAAACTCATGCTCATAGGCACTGATACTATCTACGGACATGCGGGTGAGCAAGCCCTCAGCAGTCCAGCGGTAGGGCAACTGGATGGCAGGAGATAACAGGTAGAACAGATGTATTTTGAAGTCCGTACCCTGTACCGTACCAAACTCTGTCCAGTCGTGCTGGTGGAAAGTCAACCGTATCTCCTCCTCACACTCACGACACATGGCCAATACTGGCAGTTCCCCATCTTCCACTTTACCGCCGATACCGTTGAGCTTACCAACCTGCGGTTCAGGACGGTGCTTGCGTATCAGAAGCACATCCAGTAGTCCGCTCTCATCCGCAGTAAAAATGAAGCCTAATACATAAGTTCTCATTGCAACACCTTCTGTTCCTGCTCTGGTTTAGGCAATATCCTGTCTGCCAAGTGGTCATAAGGAAACGCTCCCACGATACAACCAGCATGACACAAGCAGTCGTGGATAAAGGCAGCGTCCAGTATGAGATGACTTGCGTACTCAGCAGCGCGTTCCTCGGAATCTACAGGCACGTCACCATGCAATGCCTTTTCTATAAGATAGACTAGCTTATCATAGGATGACATAGCCAAGTCAATCATACGCTTACTGGATTGTTTATCCAGCCGTTTCATGTGGAACATAACTTGCGGAGGGATACCACAACTGTGATGTTCCAATGGTTTGATATGGTCAATGACTGCCATGTTATTCCTCCAGCAGTTGCAGTATGTCATTAGGCATTATGTACTCTACCATCTTGGACTGGCTGCCATTAGTCTTGAAGATATTTACTCCCACCTCATAGAGTTCTGCATCCTTAAGATAGGTTGGTGGACGGACTTGAACCACCACGGCCCGATGGATAGAACGAGCCTTGTATCTGACCACCTTTACGATGTCGCCTATCTCCCAAGGACAGGAGACCAAGGCTAATCGCATAAGTGCGTTCTCATATTGTTCCTTGGCTGCATCATAGTCGGCCTTGTACTGTGCCGTCTTGCGTTTCAAGACTTGGATTTCCGAGTTAATTGTTAATCGCATCGGCTTTCCCCATGTTAGCTGCAAGTATCTGCTGTTCCATTGCCAGTTCTGCTCTATCTATACCGAAGTGATTATAGACAGCGCGTTCAACATCGACACCATCATCTGCCACCTGAGCATAGAACTGTATCACCGCATCTATCTTGTCAGCAAGACTATTGTATTTAGATACGGTGGGGTAGTGTGGAACCATACGCAACCCGACAAATTTTTTCATCTCTACCGGATGGTCAACCTGCCATCGCTCCAGCTCACGTTTGAACGCGGCAAATGACAAACCCGGTATAAGTATGGTCTCCAGTTTGACGCCAATATCTTCCGCGCTCTCTATCAAGTCATACACATCAGCTACCTGCACATTCATCGCGTCTTGCCTCCACGCCGTTTACGACATACAGGACAGTCACAACTTTCAGCCTCCTCTATCAGTTCTATGATTATGTCGCTGACAGAATCAAACGGGTTTATCTGTCTGACGTAGGTAGTAACAACGTCTTCGTCAATGTTACCGGCATGAGCCTCAGTGTAGCTGTTAATCTCATCGACCAGAGCTTTTACCCGTTTCTCATTGCAGTCAGAGCAAAGTAACTGGATAGGTTCACCATCATACTTGATAAGCATCACATTGTCATCATCGTCCATACGCTGTTTGCATTTGGAACATGCAAAATCTGTGTGCAATCTAACAATACCACCGAATACCATATCCTTCATGATAAATCCTCCTTGTTGTTTTTTACATCCTATGTCAGTCTTTACAGACTGTCAAGCATTTTCAGCATATTTATTTTCTGTAACGATGACCCGGTAGATGGGGTGGCCTGTTACCCTGTCCTGAAGCTCCCACACAAGCCGATACACTTGGATGACATGGGCTGTGCCTTTCTTTGTGACAGTCCCTGTCTGCCTCCGTATGGCATCAGCTATCGTCCTGCGGTTCATGAAATTCATGCCGCCTTCGCCTACTACCTTCTGTGTATAGGGGTCTATAATCTTGTAAACATATATCATATCTCGCTCCATATGGTGATAGCAGCCACAATCAGGACGATAGCTATCAGGACGGCGGCAGCCCAAAGGGCATAGCGTTCTGCCTCCTCCTCTGCTCTGGCTACATCGACTACAGGCTGCATGGATTCTATCACTGGCAGTCGTTTGATAAGTAGCGGCAAGTCTCTCTGTTGTATATCCTTAATCACATTAGTGAACGGATATGTGGCAGAACATTTTGCACACAACAGAACTGTTACCCTTGCACCGTCCGAGTTATATATACAACGGTAACTTTTCTCAGGATTCTGCATACCACACTTGTAACACACAGACATAATACCTCCTTTATTTTATCCATAGTATTGCTGTTATGCACAGCAATACTAGGATAAGGTATGCCATAGGTTCACTTAGAAGCATTATCTTGTTGCTCCCTCTCCGCTACTATACAGAGGTAGAAAGCCCAGTCTTTTTGCTGTTATCTCGTAACACTCCCTGTTTGAAAATGGACACTCAATGTGTGTGCCTATCGTATATTCATCACCACGACAACAGATATTCGCCAGTCGTTCCAGTGCCATAGTGCGTACCCGTTGCAATGGACGTATAATGTCCATAATTGCATCTGTCTGTTCCTTGTTATTAACCACATTACCTATAGGACACTCTACGCACTCGATACACGGACATGCAGATGAGCCTCTGCACTTGGCAACCAGTAACAAGGCTACCGTATTCAGTATCTCTTTCTGCACCTCATAATTCAGGACATACAAGTCAATCTGCATTAGTATTCTCCTTGCTTATCCATTATACCGTACCATCTTCAAGCGCGTCTCTGAATACGTCCAGCCAGTCGTCCAGTTCCACCTCACTACAAGCAACATCCTTCCTGAAAGGACAGGGCTTGTCCAGCATATCCACTATGCACCTCCCGCTCTTACAAGCGTTACGCAAACCTACCGCAATGTCAAAGCCGTAGCCAATTTCACAAAGCACTTGTTCTCTCCGATTCATGTTATCCTCCTTGGTTTAGTTTACCCATTGCGGCCACAAGTCTGGATGCTTGTCTGGCTTGTGGCCGTTAGGATATACCAAGCCTCTAGGATGGTTTACAGTTTAGCCAATATGTCATAATGATTGAACATGTGGTCAGGCCATTCCTGCCCGCTCTCAAACCTTGCCATAGCTTTGAGAAGCTCAGGCAGCCGATGCAGGATGTTGAACGATTCATTTGCCCTCAAGTCCAGTCGCTTGCACAAAAACTTGATATACGGCTCCTGGTTGCCAGTAGCAAACCGCTTGACTATCCCCTCCACGGTATCAATACCGTGTCGTGTGGCGTAGTTTTTGAGGACATAGGCCGCAGCCCGGATGCCATGCTCTGGAGTATCAAAGATAGCATGGCCATGTTTATCTGCTCCGGTCTGACCTTGCCATGTGTCATATCTCAAAACCTTGACGTTGCAGGGATTATTATTTTTGACTGCCAGTACAGTAGCTTCCGGCTCTTGTGTGTCTGGTTTAACCAGTGCCTCATCCAGTCTGGACTGGAGCAGGGTATATTCTTTTTGCAGCCGTGCATAGTCCTGCTTCAGGTCTATGTAGTCGTGTTGCGCGTCCAGACAATAGACCATGAATGTTAGTGAGAATCCTGCAAATATGTATGTCAGTGTGTTGTTACGCATGGCGTCCTCCGTTAGTTTATAAACCATTGTTCGTTTGTGTGCAAGTCCTCGTCTGTCATCTCCCGTCCTTCAACAAAAGACTTGCCCAATGCTGCCCAGTTTATATATGGGTATAAGTCTTCAGGTATGTCAATAACTCCGTTATCTGCCAAGTCTTTGGCATAGTCAATCAGGTCTCCTATAGTGAGAGGCACGTTCCCACCATTCGCCGCGTCAAACTGTTCCATAGACAAGACTTCCTGTTTGTATAAACATATGTTTATGTATGCTCTAGGTATGGACATTTGCGTATGGTCTAATACCTTTTGCATGTATTCCATGTCCAGTAGCAGACTATCCCATTGTTCATCCGTTAAGTATTTGTTCTCATATCTGTACGATTCTGGGAATGGATATTTGTCTCCCTTATAGTTTACAATTATATCAGTTATTTGTATTCCTGATATGTCTGATACAAGATAAGTTAGTGCCTCCGGTAGTTCGTCCTGATGTTCCACGGCTAGTTTAATTATATCCCTAATTGTTATTCGTTGCCCATTTTCCAAAGTCATATAAATATCAATTTCCATAAGTGATTCCTCCAGTCTTTAGGCTATAGTTCCATCTTCAGTAAACTCATAAGCATTGGCAATTATCATCTCCTCCGCATATGCCTCACTTGTAATATAGTCATACTCTCTCTGTAGCATATCTAACACATGGTCATTAAACAGTTCAATCAATTCTTCTACCTGTCTTAATTGCGTGTCCGTTATCTCCCTGTCATAGACGTTGTGAACGTCAATGTTAATGCTCCTCTGACAATCAACGTCAATGGTGATTCCATAAAAGGCGGGCTTCTGCAAAGCCAAGATTTTTTCTTCCCATGCTCTAAGGAACTTGCTCAAAGCACTGTCTCGCTTGAATACATCCTTGCTATATTCATGTCGGCACTTATCCTTCCACGTCTTATCATAGACATAATATCCTTGATATATAAGCTCCTGTCGGTCTAGGTCAAAATTGAATCCAGGCTTGGCTATAGTTTCGCCGCGCATATTCCTGCTAGTATGTGGCTTGATTATCAAGCTGATGTTTCTAGCAAGTACATCTACATCCTCATATACAAACTCCCACCATCCATATTCTGGATAGTCCGATAGAAACCATTCTCTTGCTCTTTCCTTTGCCTCTTCTGACAACTCACCATATTGATATAGCTTAATGGTAACTTCTCGCATTATAATACCTCCTCCAGTGTTTTAACTTGTCCACTTCTTACCACAAGTCAGATGACTTGTGGCAAGTCTGGATAAATTAAAATCCGGTCAAGTATTCTGGTAGCTCCTCACCTTCTTTGATAGCGTAGAGATTGGAATTTTGATAAAGTGTATAGCGTGTACCATCGTTGCCGATAAGTATGGCCGTCTGTTCTATGTCGTTCCATGCCTCCCAGTATTCGGGATTGTCCGGGCCCTCTAACAGGATTGCCATATCATCCTGCTTAACATTCTGGCAATTTCTGCCGTACTGTTCAGCGAAAATTTGCGGGATATACTGGCCATAGCTATCGGGAATCAGTTCAAAACAAGTAGCATCACACATGGTTAGACCTCCGTCAACCGGTCAAGTGTTTCCTGCAATGATTGTTCGCACAATACTACATCTTGATTGTGGTATCTTATAAAAGAGTTCCTATATTGCTGTAGCGAGTACAATAAACTCTATGCCATCGGTTATTGATTTTCAACTTGTACCCTGTAGGTATTTTCTTTCCGTACCCTGTAGCGGGTAGTCTATAAACAGGTAATTGCTCATAAGTAAAACCTTGGATATTATTATAGTCTAGCATGCTTAAGCCTCCTTTCATCGGCTGGACTGGATGAAGTCCAGCCGATTGAGAATTATTAAAATCTAATTGATTCGGAACATATAGAATGATTGTTCGCTGTTAATAGTCAATTCTAGCTCCTCATGGTCATAGTATGCAAAATGGTGGCCGTAGCCATCGGCATTGACATATGCCTCTTGTAAGTCTTCCAGCTTATTAAACTGTATAACTGTTTCTCCGATGGCCTCATATGCTCCAGCCGTTTGCGCTGCCGATATTAAGACTTCCGGCAAATTAAGAATATCTGCCAAAAAATTAGAGTTAAAACACCCCAATAAACACATATCGGAAGCTAACTCATCTTGCATAATTTCATCTATCTTATCCGAACAGATGAAGCGGTATTCTGCTCCATCGCTTGCCGTCAGGGTAAAATCATCTGACAGATTCTGCCAAAATTCCCGCAAGTCAATACCTGCTTCTCTCAAAGTACTTGCTGCCATAGGATTAAAAGTCGCTGCCATGTTAGTATCCTCCAGTGTTTTAAGTTAGTTCCTACTGTTTCACATGAAACATTGTATCCGCATGGCTATAATGTATAGCCGTTCGGATACAATGTCAAGCAATTTTATAGCCATCCATCCAATATCTTACGATACTGGACGGAAGCAGGTTAGAGCATTGGGATAAAGCCCATGTCGTGGCGGATGCCAGACTATGGGCATCGCTATAATACCCGCGCCGTTGCGCGGTACGAAAAGCGTGTCCCATGTTTTCAAGTGTCATACGAATTGACATCGTTTCTACTCCTATCCAGTTAAATTATGATTGTCTAAAACTGGACAAAGCCCGCGTTATCTCAGTCTCGCGCATGTCCAAAGCCCGTAAGGCTATTGGATTCCCAGCCCATGCGCGTGATATATTCATAACATAATGAATCGCGCTCAATTCTTCCCACAGTTCTTGGTACGCCATAGTCTCGCCTCGCTCCTAGATATATGCGCCATGAGGCGCGTTGCAGATACCTCACATATAGCAAGGCCCGTGCCAAACTGGACAGAGAATAAACAGTGTAACAATTTCAAGTATTTACAGTGTATCACATAATAGCGTATAGTATAAAAATTTATACTGCATTGCGCGATAGGTTTGGGAATGGTACAGGATGGATTGCAATTTGTGTATGTAAGTTATTGTTTTTGTTTACAGTATAAAACTTTGTACGGGATTATGTGCAATGTACAGGATTTTGTACTGCGCAGGTTTCTGGATATAATGTGAAATTGAAATGGTTTTTCAAATGGCAATTTTGCGTGGTGGAGAATTGACGCGGGCAATGATATGCAGATGACGGGAAAGTAAGGAATGGCGCGGATTTTACAGTGTTATTGTGTGTAGTCGGTTTTTTGGAATTGACGCGGGCAATGATATGCAGAGCGTGGAAAGTTTAGGAATATCAAGGAGATAGCAATATATTTGTGTAGGTAAAGCCAAAAAGTCAATTTTAAACAGAGGGAAGAGAAAATCCTGAAAAAACAGTCGGAGAGAAGCAGGGCGCGTTGCGCGGTACATTGCGCGATAAATCAAAAAACCACGAATCGGCGAAACGCTGCTTGTCGCTGCCATTTTCAAAAAGTTACATATATATATATTATTTTATTTATTAAATAATATAATATATAACCAAAATTTTCTTTTTACTTGTCCTGTTACATTGCACCAATCCCGGCAAAGCCGCGCCAATCAACAACATCCAGACCATACTAAACTGCTAGGATATACATTGTGATGCACACAATATCACTGATAGTCGGATTTATACGCTACACAATTCTTGCTTCTGCATGGGCAACGCGGCCCGGCAAAATTGCAATTCCTAATAATTTCAGATACTTAGGAATCACACACCTAAACCTCTATAGAGGTTAGGAAAAAAGCTCAACGATTCTAGGCATTTACAGTAGTCGTATGCAGATACAACATTATAATTTTGGATGGTGTAACGCTTTGCTTGTTTCGTGCTACCATGCAAATCAAATACCAGTATCATGCAACGTGTGATGCTTCCGATGCTACATGTTGCGCGGTGGGCGTTGCGCGTTGCGCGATTCGATGTTGTGGTGGACGTTGCGTGGTGTTGTCTGCATGATTGTGGAGAGGTACGGGCGGGAATTGGACGAGGCGCAGCGTGGGGGCGGAGTGGTACATATATAGCAACGCGCACGAAGTAGAGCAAAATTCCTATACATTACATAACCGCAAGGCCCACGATGCGTCCCTCCACCATCTAAAATACAATGTATCTCTATATCATTCTCCCACACTATCTAAAATACAATGTACTCTCTACCATTCTTTGCCTACCAACCCCTCTACCCTTATCCATCCCCCCACAAATCCAAGTTTCACCTGTCTAAAACCTATCCAGAGGCTGTATAAAAGTGGTACGGGGGGTCTCTGCCAACGCCACTCTTCCGGGGTCTTTTCACCCTCCCCAAAATTTTTTCAAAAAGAAACCCCCGGCAGCGGCTCCGGGGGGTATCAAGAGGAGGATACGTATTCGTGGACCAGCTCAGACCACAAATAGGCACACCCCTACTTTATCCAAATCCTGTTCGGTGTCAATAGAAATGCAGGCAGTCCCGACCCAGAAGGACTGCCCGCTCTAACCAAGGACATAAAGATGCCTTGTCTATAGACTAATCAGCCGGTTATCCATGTCAAGTTCTCATTGACAGCTTTCCAAAATTCCTGTTTATAAACAGAATAAGGAGGTATTCTATGTTCAAGCCATCGTTTGAATCAACCAAGTGGGTCATGGATGAGAAAGGGTACGCCTTTTTTGAGAATGGCGACTACAACGTAAACATTATCGGTGTTCGCAAGAACACCATCGTTACGAATACGTTTGACGATGTGCTACTGATGGTGTACAAGGTGAATGGAAAGTTCGTTGTACACTACTTCCCGTTTACCACAGACCCCGGAAGAGGGCCTATGAAGGCTCCTCCAGCCAAGGGACGGGCAGTTTTGAAGCCGGGACAATACCGTGGAGCCTATAAACTGGGGTTGCACAGGGGTAAGGAAGAGGCTTTGGTGCAGGTAAAGCCAGTAACTGTCTTCCGGGACCGCAATGGTGACATGACTATGGACTATAATAATCCCGATACCGGGCTTTTCGGGATAAATATCCACTGGTCATCCAAGACAGGAACGTCCAAACTGGTAGATAACTGGTCAGAAGGCTGTCAGGTAGGTACCGGAGTGGAGGAACGCAACGCATTTTTGTCCATACTCCGGGAATCCAAGGCGCGATATGGTAATAGTTTCACTTATACGCTGCTTGAGGAGCGTGATTGGGAGTAATTATGTATCGGAATACTTATCCACCGCCGGAAAAGCCGCGTGGTAGGCTGCGAAGCACAATAGCTTTTCTCCTGTCCAAGAACCTGTGGAAGCGCGTACTGTTTTGTACGGTGTATTTTTCGGCGTCTTTGGTGATTCTTAATGATTTGTTCCTGATGATGGCGCGTACTTTCATACCCGGATGTTTCCCCGGTGCCAAAGTTGTAATTCTGGAAACACTATTGCAGAGTATTACCAAGATAATAAGCGCAGGTGTTTAATGGACATGCTGAATAACGCCACAGCAGAGCAAATGCTCAAAGTCTTGTTAGGGATAATATCTCTGGCGGGTATCTTGTGGGGTGCGCTACGATATATGGTTGGCTACATGGTAAACCGTGCAGAGGAGCGTAGCCACTATCGTATTATTCAGGCCAAAAATGAGGTACGGGCAGACGCCATGAGTGCTAAAAAAACCGCAGAGATGGTTGAGTACAGGCTGGAGGCACATATACGCAACGAGCATCCCAAGCTGGAAGCACGACTTCGTAACCTAGAGAACAAAAACAAGGGACTATAGGTGATTATATGTCTATAAATGATTTACACATGTACGCACCTATAGTATTTGTACTTATATTTGCACTATTTATGTGCTACTTTCGTACCAGCTACTATGAGAATACCACGACTCAGATACTATTCTGCGTGGTATTCTCAGCCATGATAGGTGCTGGTGCAGCCGTTGTTGTCAGTAGTACCATAGATTTTTTCCGTGGCACATTTTATCCCATCGAGCCGAAGCTGGACTTGATGCTGTACGGTGCGTTGGGTGGTGCGGCCAGCAGGTTACTGAATACCATCATACGCAGACTCAACGGATTATCCTTGATGAATGTCAAGGACATCGTGGAGATGCGAGAACAGATGTCGGCGACCGAGCGTATGATACACGCAGTCGAGTGTCCGTTCCACAAGGAACACGCCAGACTACACGCTAGGAATCAGGGGGCAGGTCATGAAACTTCTAGGGAGCTTTCTGGTGGCTGTTTTATTGGCAACCCTATGGTACAGCCACGTCAGGATAGATTCTCTCAAGAACGAGAATCAGCGGTTGACAACCGACCTGAAAATTGCCAATGATAGCCTTGAAAAACAGGTTGCCTTGCTGAACCGCATCGAGACGGCCACGACTCGTCTCGCGATACAGGAACAGGAACGACAGGTGCAATATGACAGGTTCGAGACACGACTCAGGAGACTGGCAACGCAGAATGAGCAGATTCGCTCTGTGTTGCATATTGTTATTCCTGACGAGCTTTTGCATGGGTTGCGCTCGTTCCATAGAAGTGAGTCCAAGCAAGGTACCAAGTAGTCTGTTACTACCGATTGCACACCCAACGGTAGATGAATCTCCAGTCACAGTTGAGCATCTTCTTACTGTAATAGGTCAGTATGATGCTAAACTGGACGAGGCAAATAGTAGGCTAACGGAGATTCAGTACATTCAGAGCGGCGTTATGCCACCAACGTCCGCTCAATAGGAGGCATCGTATGCCGATGTTTTTCAAACCAGTCACAGTAGGTCCTGATGGTCGGCAACATATCGTTGCCCAGCAGGGTTCTGTGATTGAGGTGTCGTACATCCCCGTATCTACAGAAGTGGGTAATCTGCTGAAGTCGGATGCGTTGGGGCTTACTGTACAGGCCAAGGATATGGTGAGTGCCACTGCGGGTAACCTGCTTACTGTCGGGCTTGACGGCAAGCTGGTTGTGGAGCCGCAGGAGTTGCCGGACTTTGTGTCCAAGCAGGAGGGCAATTACGCCCGGTACGGCGTAGATAAGGGTGTGTACGTTGATGGTAACGACATCCTGTCTAATGCTGTAAATAACCTTCTTACCATTAGTCCCACGGACGGCAAGGTGCAGCTTACCGAAGAAGCACTGAAGGATGCTGGTATCGGGGCTGATGTAACTATCGTCTCCACGGATGCGGGCAACATCCTGTCTATCGGTACCGACAAGGGTGCCATGCTACAGGCACAGGATGTCGCTGTTGGTATGGCTGGTAACGGGCTGACTATTGAGCCGGGTACTGGCAAGCTGACTATCAACGCGGACTATCTTGCGGATGGTGCCACTATTGTCGATAACAACGGCAAGTTGTCTGTGGACCTTGCCGGGTTGGTTGATGGTAATACTATCCGGGTGGAGAACGGCAAGCTGGCTACTCACGCGGAGGCATCGGTCGCTGCTGGGGACAAGCTGCTGTACAAGACTCTCGATGGTGCTATCGGCTCCGAGTTTGCCGTGGCCTACGAGCGGGCTACCGGGTTGCTGCGGATGTTTGGTGTCAATGGTGCATCGCTGGGTGAAGTCACTATTCTTGGCGCAGAGTCTGTGCTGGAGGATGTGGACTTTGTGATTGACCCCTTGGGGCAGTCGCCCGGCTCATACCTGCTGTTCACATTCCGCTTGCAGAATGGCAACGCCAAGGAGTTGTATGTTAACATGTCCTATCTGTCTGATATTTATCGGGCAGGTATGGGCGTTAAGATTGACCCTGACCTGACTGTATCGGTGCGATTGGCTACCGATGGTGGTTTGGGTTTCAACGTCAATGGCGAGATACAGCTTGATGGTGCTAACGTGGGGTCTGTCATTCTTGGGGAGATGATTTCCAAGGATGCCGACAATACAATCGTGCTTGGCAGCGACAACAAGTTGTACTCTGCTGGTGGGCTTCAGGCGTCAGACATCCCGGAGCTATTGTCGGTACAGGAGGGCAACGCGCTGAAGCTGGGGCTTGACAACAAGCTCTACGTTGAAGAGACTAAACCAGAGGACCTGTTGTCTGGTACGGCAGATAATACATTAACAGTGGGTCTCGATGGTAAGCTCTATAGTGCGCCAGTCAAGCCAACAGAGCTTGTGTCGTTGCAGGAGAAGAACCTGCTTACAGTCGGGCTAGATGGCAAGTTGTTTGCCAAGAGTACCGAGCCGACAGAGTTACTTTCTATTCAGGCTGGTAACAAGCTGACACTTGGTACTGACGGTAAGTTGTACACTTCGGGTATGTCTGCTGCGGAGCTTCTTGCTGCTCTGGCTACTGTAGTTTCTGCTGATACAGGCAACGCAATCAAACTTGGTACTGATGACAAGCTGTTTGTTGCACTTGACCACGGTACCATGTAACCCTTAACTTTGGAGGTTATTCCAATGGCTCGTAACACTGTCAACCCCGTCCAGCAGTATCGCGGTACTACCGACCAACATGCGGGTTACACGGGGGCAGTAGGCGAAGTAACCGTTGACATTACCAAAATGACAGCGGTTGTGCAGGACGGCGTGACTGCTGGTGGTCATCCGCTTGCCAAAGAGTCCCGCAAGGTGACTGCTGACGGCACTATCGTGCAGGTCAACGGTGGTGCTGAGGGTACTCTCGCTCAGGATGTTACCATCGGTCTGTCTATTACCGGCCTTGTTCCGGCTCTTGTGTCCACTGATGTCAACAATGGCCTGAGCGTGGGTACCGATGGCAAGCTGACCGTGGGTAACGCTGCGGCTCTGGTCAAGGCCAATGATGAGCTGCTGTCGCTTGATGGTGACGGTAAGATTCAGGCCAACATTGACCTTGCTTACGACACCACCAGCGGCAAGCTGGACCTTATCGGTCAGGACGGTGTGACTGTTGTTGGCACCGTGACCATCCCCTCCAGCATCTCCATGCTGGAGAACGTGGCTCTTGCGGTCAACCCCGTGGACCCCGATGGTGATGGTTCTGCTACCCTGACTGGCACTTACCTTGACTTTGACTTCCGTCTGGCTGATGGCTCTGCCAAGCAGATTCTGGTCAACGTGACTGACCTGATTGACGTGTACACTGCTGGTGACGGTGTGAAAGTTGAAGGCAAGGTCATCAGCCTTAAGCTGGCCGCTACTGGTAACAACGCCAAGATTGACGACAGTGGCAACCTTATCGTTCCTTCCGACTACGGTACTATGGACTAAGTTTTGCTCTGGGGGCCGCAAGGCCCCCCTTCAGTTTATATAGTGAGGTAAATTATGGCACGTAATACTAAAGAGCCGGTGCAGCAGTATCGCGGCACGGTGATGCAGCACTCTAACTACACCGGCCCTGCTGGTGAGTTGACTGTGGATACAACGACTAATACGGTCGTTGTGCAGGATGGTGTGACTGCTGGTGGTCATCCTCTGGCTAAGGCCGCTACTAAGGTGCTGGCTGGTGAGGCTATCACTGTTACAGGCGGCACCCTTGGTGTTGATAATACTATTGCCGCTAAGATAGGTAGCACTGTACAGCGTGGTGTGTTGCAAGTTGGTGAGAATCTTCAGGTCTCTGATGGTGTTGTGTCTTCGCTGAACTGGACGGATGAGGTAGAGACGCTGGACGCGTCTAACGCTACTACGCTATCCGATGCCATGCACGACACGGGTCTGCTCCATGTGAGTGGCGAGAACGCTACTGTGGTGGGCCGCGCTATCGGTGAGCTTGTCTGGTCCCTGCTGCCTATCCGTGGTGCCGGGTTCCAGTTGCTTGACGGTTCGCTGATTTACAGCACAGGCATCTTCGCTGCATTTTATAACTACATGGTGCAGTTGAAGAACACTGGCGAGCATGACAATCTGTTCATCACCGAGACCGAGTGGCAGAACAGCGTCACTACTTACGGCGTCTGCGGCAAGTTCGTGTTGGACACCACCGCCGGTACGGTACGCATCCCCAAGGTAACGGGTCATGTCGAGGGTACTATCGACAAGAACGCGGTCGGTGACCTGATTGAGGCGGGGTTGCCGAATATAACGGGTAAGTTAAATGTTGGTTCCCGCAAATTCGATGTTGCGCAAGCAAATCCAAGTGGTGCATTGCGGGACGGTGGTAATGGTACTGCGATGATGGATACGTCAAGTTCTAGCGGTACAAATGCTTACACTTATCAGACGATTGATTTAGATGCCAGTGGTAGTAATCCCATCTACAGCAACGCCATCACCACCGTACAGACCCAATCTATCAAGGGTTACATGTACATTATAGTGGGGACCTACGCCAAGAGCGACCTGCAAGTCAACATTGATAATGTTGCTGCTGACCTTCAGCGGTTGCAGGAGCGCATTGCTGCGTTGGAAGCGAAGGTATAAACCGTGACGTTACGTGAATTTCTCGGTGGCGATTTCACACCTGTGGAACATGCACTTTACGGACTACTGATGCAGGTAGTTGCCATAGGTATTTGTAAGCTACTTGGTTTCACAGATTACATAACTATGGGAACGCTGGTACCTATTCTGTGGTTTTGGGGTCGTGAACATGCACAGGCGGAGTCGCTGCTGCGGAAGAATACCACTTACCCGGAACTGCGAGCATTGGCGTTCTGGCAGTGGAAATACGCCAGTCAGATGGACTGGTACTGTCCGGTCGTACTCGCAGTAATCGTCTGGGGTATATTGATATGAACGAACTATTTGAACAACAAGCACGAGACCTTGCTATTATGGCCGCGTCCGAGGGTTACAGCTTGAAGCCGATACTGGAGCCGATAGTTACTGTCACCCTGTCTGAAAACATTGAGGACCAAGAGGCCCTGACTACGCAAGCACTGGAGGATTAAAATGGGCATTTACGTGCATGACAAACCTACCAAGAGCTTTAATCCGGTAGCTCTTCCCATAATGACCACGCTGGCAGTTGCTGAGGGACCTTACCCCACATACTGGCGGTCTGTCCGGCCTACCGTTACCAAGACTACCGTGACGCTGCCCGCGCCACTGCACGTGATGATTAACGGCAAGTCGTACACTACCAACGCCGATGTGACACTGAATGTATCCTCTGTTGGTAACGCTACCGCTCGTGCGGCCAAGGATGTGTACATTTACGCCGTGGAACCCACAACGGGTATCGTACCTGAGTTTGTCCTGTCTTTGAACAGTACGACACCTTCGGGATATAATGCTAATAACAGCCGTAAAATTGGTGGTTTCCACTGCCTCTGCGCTGATGTGGGTACCATTGATGGACACACTTTGTCCGCTTATGTGGCAGGTGACATCCTGCCCGCATCTATCTGGGACCTGCTGCACCGCCCCAAGTCTGAGCCGGAAGGGATGGTATATATTGAAGAAGCTGATATTTGGGTTGACATCTATCTGGCTTCCTATGATAGTACCAAACTCTGTTCTATCTTTGGTGGCGAGTGTGCGGACGGCGCATCCACGGTGAAATTCCACGGTGAAAAATTCAACGAGGAATTTGCCAAGGTCAAGAAATTCAATATCCCGCGTGACAAGTTTGTCGTGGCCGCATGGGGCAGTAACAACCGTACTGCTATCTCCGGGGCCAAAGACTGGGGTACCACGGGCGGTCATGTTGATACCGCTAATCGCCGCATGATTTCCAACTGGGGTCTGGAAGATATGTGTGGGTTTATGTGGCAGTGGTGCGAGTGGGCAGGTGCTGGTGGCTCTAGTTGGGGTTCTTCGACTTACAACTCCGCTGTTGACCCGGAAGCCTATGGTTCTACTTACGGTAATCTCTATCGGCTCCGCGCTGGTGGCCGCTGGGCTGACTCGTCCTGTTGTGGTCCGCGTTGTGTCTCTCTGCACTACGTGTCGGCTCACGTCTACGCGGACCACGGCGGGCGGGGGGCGTCTGAGCCTCGGACGCGATTCGTCTAGTCGCCCTACGGAATACGGCTTACGACTGGGAGACTTGGCGACTTTTCGTCAAGTCTCCCTTGCGTTTTACGACCTTTCTACTGTAAGAATGGTTCGACTACTTCTCGGTGCGCGGAGCGCGATACGAAAAAATTACTTGACAGGTTTCGTAAGTCAGCTTACATTCGACTGGTCTTGGAGGTTAAAAACTTTCAAGCCAGCTTTAATGTTATACCAATGAGGCTTTCTCGGCTCCACGCTGGTGGCAACTGGAATAACTCGTCCTATTGTGGTCCGCGTTGTGTCAATCTGAACAACGTGTCGGCTAACGTCAACGCGAACAACGGCGGGCGGGGGGCGTCTGATACTCGGAGTCTTGACCTAACACCGAGGCTGAACATTAAAGCTGCCTCACCAATCGGGGAAACACATAGCGGTGGGTATCACTGGCTAGTAGCAGTAAGCGAAAGTCAGTGATACCACAATTTACGATTATGAAACGTATCGGTAAACTCTGGGATAAGATAGTTGATAAGGATAACCTTCGGTTGGCGTTGCGTAAGGCTGCCAAAGGTAAACGTGGGATTGGTGCGGTGCGTAAAGTTGAACGTAACACAGAGAAATACATAGACAAGCTACATAACATGCTGGTTAGTGGTAACTACAAGACTGCTGCCTATAAATCCCAGATTATCCACGAACCAAAACAGCGTACTATTCATAGCCTACCTTTCTTTCCTGACCGTATAGTTCATCACGCTATTCTGAATGTATTGGGCGATTATTGGGATAAGTTATTCATCTATGACAGTTATGCTTGTAGGCAGAAGAAGGGTCAACACGCGGGTAGCTTGCGTTGCATGAGTATGGTTCGGCATAATACGTATGTCTTGAAGTGTGATATATCCAAGTTTTATCATAGTATTCATCATGGTAGATTGAAAGCAATTTTGCGTAGAAAGATAAAAGACCCACGTGTGTTAGATTTATTGTACGAGATTATAGACAGTTCTAGTAGTTGTTCAGAGTTATCACCGGGCAGGGGTGTACCTATTGGTAATCTGATGTCACAGTGGTTTGGTAATATCTACCTCAATGAACTGGATACATTTATTAAACACACACTAAAGATAAAAGACTATATCAGGTACTGTGATGATTTTGTATTGTTCTCTAATGATAAGCATAAACTATGTGAAGCAGCTATAGAGCTTAGAAACTTTTTAACTAACGTATTGGATTTATGTTTTAGTAAATGTGAGTATTTTCCCACTAGTCACGGTGTGGATTTTTTAGGTTATCGGCATTTCAAGACACACATTTTAGTACGCAAGAGTACAGCCAAGCGCATCCGCCGCAGAGTTACCTATATCAAATCCAGTATAGCGAAGGGACATGCTAATTTTATTAGATTCATAGGACAGGTAGATAGTGCATTGGGTTGGTTAAAGTGGGCCAATAGTTATAATTTGAAGTTATCTATAGATATTAGACACGTGAGGGAGTTATTACATGAATACAAATAATGTAAAAAGATTCAGTGATTTTGCTAAAGAGGATATAAATCTGTCTGGCGATAAGATGCAGATGCGTGACATATTTGGTAAAGAGATACTAGTGAAAGCATATAGGATGTTGGATTCCAAGGCTGCTCCCGGCAAGCCCTGTATGCAGTTACAGTTTGAGCTTGACGGGCGCGAGTGCGTGGTGTTTACTACCAGTGTGGTGTTGCAGCGACAGATGAACGAATACGATAGCCACCTGCCCTTTGTAACAACCATAAAAAACATGCGTAGATACCATACATTTACGTAGGAGGCACTATGAAAGGTTTTCCCAAAAATCTGAATACCAAGCACGATTATGAGTATATTCGGGCTAATTTCCCTGTTGAACAGTGGGCACCCGAATATCAGATGCTGCTTGATTCCCGTTTTATGTGGTTGCCTACAGGCGTACTTGAGAGTGAGGCCGAGGGTATTGTTGACGCCACGCACAAAGTTGAAGTGGAACAGGAGTCTGCCGAAGCTCCTGCCAAGTACATCCAGTATGAACTCTTGGAAAATGAAAAAGCCAAAATTTTCCGGCTCGGTTTTTCGGTTGAAGAGGTTGAGAGCATCTTGACATCCGTTCCGACCGTGCCTACCTCTGATGTGGCAGAGGAAACGGGCTATATGCCCGGTTTGTAAAACCACAACACTTGTTTATTGGAGGCCCTTAAATGGGTGGCTATCGAGTAATGGATGGTGAATTTTCTGGTAAGGGTATGGTATTCGGTATGCCCGAAGCGAAAGAGGAAGTTCATCATTATCACCATAAGGCGTCTCAGGAGAATACATCTATGAACGGCGATATTGCTGGCCTGCTTGCTCTCATGCAGGGGAATAAGGGCATGGACCTGCCCGGTCTGTTGGCTCTCTGTAAGGATAAGGGCTATGCCAATGGCTTCGGCGGTGATGGTGCTTTCCTGTGGGCGTTCCTTCTGTTGTTCCTGTTCGCCAATGGCGGTTGGGGCGGTATGAGTCCGCAGAACCGTCAGGCTTTTGCGGAAGCTGCTGGTAGTAACTGCTCTCAGATTACTGGTCTTTACGACCGCATCTACGCAGCGCAGTCTGAATCTGCCACAGGTTTCCTTAACCTCGACACCAAACTGTGTTCCATTATCGCTTCCGTAATTGATTCTGTACGGAATCAGGGCGACCGCGTTGCTGACATGGTTTCTGCTTGCTGCTGCAAGATGGAAGCTCAGATGTCCACTATTCTGTGTGAAATCAGTGGCCTGAGCCGTGACGTGCGTGATGTCAATACCAACCTCAGTGCCAAGATTGAACTCGAAGCTCTGAAGCAGGAAAATGCCCGCGCTGCTATGGAATGTCGTATTGGACAGAAGATTGATGATTGTTGCTGCTCCACAACTCAGCAGATTGCTGAACTGCGTAGCTACATCGCTACCAATCGTCTGGAAGATGAAAATGCCCGCTTGCATCGTAAGGTGGAAGAACTGTCTGACATCCTGCGTGGCAACCGCATAGCCGATGCTGCTGTGGCTCAGTTGCAGAATTTTGCTCTGACCAACTATACGCCCACACGTACCGCAACGGCTCCTACGGCCTAGTCTTACTGTGGCCCGGCCTAGCCGGGCCACTTCATATATAAGGGAATTACCATGAGATACTTAGCCATAGACAGCAATGGCAATCCTATCATGACTGAAGGTAAGGATGACACCTCGCCTACCAGTCCGAAGGAAGCCGCAAAACGTGTTGCTGACGAGTGTGAAGGTTGGATGAAATACAAGAAGCTGAGTGCTTACAACGCTGAGAAGTATAACATCCCAGCCAAGCAAGAGTTCGGTCATATGCTTCTTGCATTGAGTGACCTGTTCTCCCGCATCCGTAAGGAGAATCTTACCCCGGATGAGAAGGGCGAACTGAAAAAACTTGTAGAGCATGTGCATAAAGAAACCACGACTATGTAGGTTGCGGTCAGGCACAGCTTGCTATATATTGAAGGCGTGGAGATTATCTCCGCGCCTTTTAATTTTTAATCGAGGGTAGCACCGTGGCGATTAAGGAAAACAAGGATTTGAGCAAGGCCACACATACACGGTTTTATTTACCGGATAGTGACCGTTATGTAACTGTTTACCTATGGAAAGATGTTGAGTCTCTTATAGCGAATATACCAGAAGGTGACGGCGACCCAGACATGGGAGGCTGCTGTTGTACACCAAAGTTTGTACTACGATATACTGATGGTTTATACATTCCAGATATATCAGTTAATGTTGTGGGAGAGATACATCTACTGAAAGATGACTGGACAATGGAAGTCATAGCGCATGAAGTATTTCATTTTATCATTAAATATACTAATATGGCTGGATTAAATATATATGCAGACCGTGAAATAGAAGAACACATGGCTTATTTGCACGGTCAGCTTGTTAATTCGATATACAAGTGGTTGTGGGAAGTAAATCCCCCGAAACGCGAGGATTAGTATTATGACCACACCTACCGATACTTCTCCTGTGTTGCTAAAGATGCAGCATCAGTGGCCTATGATAGCACGTGACATTGCTATGATGACACAGCCAAATGCTAATTCTGCATACTCCGCTGAAGATATAGCCAAGTCTTACAATCTTACGGAATCAGAGTTTGTAACGCTTACCAAACTTCCTGTATTCATAGACTTGGTACGGGCTGAATTTGCTCGTATGAAAGAGTTAGGTCCTTTTGCAGGACATAGGCTTAGGGCAGAAGCTATAGTTGGTGATTTGCAGGAACGACTTTACGCACGAGCTTGTTCTGGAGAATTGGATGACAAACACCTTATCAGCTTCCTTGAGATACTTATGAAAAGTGCTGGGCTTGCTGCACCCGCAGAACCAAAGCAGGATACCAGTCCAGTGCAGACAAACGTGAACATCGCGTTTAATATACCCAAGTTACCAACCAACAAGAAGTTAGCGCACCTTGTGGCGCAGTCACATAATAATGTCATAGATATAACGGGGTAGCACCATGTTAGTAGATGATTTTAATTATGTGCCAACAAAGACGGGTTTGGCTTTTCACGACTCGGATGCGTTTGTGAAGCTGGTGTTCGGACCATATGGTTCTGGAAAGACCTGTATGATTATGAACGATGCCAAGTTTTACGCGCTGTCACAAGCTCCATCCTCTGACGGGATTCGTAGGACACGAATTGGCGTAGTGCGAGGCACATACCCGGAATTGGCTTCCACGACCAGAGGAAGCATTATGGAGGTTTTTCCGGCACAATATGGTACTATTCGGCAGGGTGGTGCGCCTATTCATGGTTTGTATCGCTTCCCTGTGGGTGATGGTCCCTATGATTACATCCGCATGGGAGAGCCGTGGCAACCGGGGATGGGTACCATTTGTCAGGTAGAGTTTGTGCTTCAGGCTCTTCAGGCGGCTGAGGATGCCGAGAAAATCAAGTCGGCCAACTGGACATTTGCTATTATCAATGAAGCAACGTCCATTGATTATGAAGTCCTGACCGCAGTGATGGGTCGTGTCGGACGATACCCTACAGAGAATATGGGTGGTTGTTCTTATGCAGGAGTATTGATTGACTCTAACCAGCCACCACAGGGCCACTTCCTTCTTAACATGAAAGCTAATCCTGAAGAGAACTGGGCTATATTTGAACAACCTCCAGCAGCTTTCAAGATAGAGGATGACCTTGGTAACGTGAAATATGAGGTTAATCCTGATGCAGAGAACCTGTATAATCTTGGTGCAAAACGTAAACCGGATGACTTTAATGAGTGGACAGAAGCAGCACAGCGTACATTCTTGCATGACAAGGGCATGGATTACTACAAGAATCAGATAGCTGCTTGGAAATTGGAAGGACGTACTGACAAGATTGACTCTTTGTTTTGTATGCTTGACGTACCCATGCGGGATGGTAAGCCTGTATGGCCTATGTTCAAGTATGATATACACGTGGCTAAGTCGGAGATAGAACCTGTATTACACTCCACAGTTATTATAGGATATGATACATCTGGCATCCATCCAGCCGCTGTGTTCTATCAGATGGTACAGGGACGGTGGGCTATACTTGACGAACTTTATGGAGAGGATATGGGGTTGGAGGCTTTCGTAGAACAAGCACTGCTACCATTATTACTTCATAAATACCAGAAGTGTAACTATATCGTATCCTGTGACCCTGCTAACGCCAAGGATGCTTATACTGGTTTGTCTCCAAGTACGCATCTGGAACAGAAAGGGTTACAGGTTCACATGCCCAAAACCAACGACCCCAAGACTCGCATACGTGCGGTTGACCAATTACTGAATAAAAGTATCGGTGGGTTGGTAATATCACCACATTGCCACTTGACAATTAAAGCGTTTCAGGGTGGGTATCGGTATAAGCGTTTACGGATAATGGGTTCTGTGAGTGCAGCCTATGATGCGAAGCCGGAAAAAAATTCACACTCACATATAGCGGATGCCGTACAGTACGGGGCGTTATATATAGTTCGTGAGGATGTACATGATGAACGCAAGGCTTCACATATTATAAGGCAGCTATCCCAACGTAGAAAAATTTTAAGAAGGGTGATGTGATGGCTGACGTATATGAATATGCACGTACTGTTGAAGTACCGCCGAAGTCACGAGACCCGCTTGCGAATATAACAATTCAGCGGTTTAATGAAGCTGTACGTTGGCAATCACAGGAGCTGGTTGGTGACAGGTCATTAAAGACTGTACTACGAGAGTGTTATGACCAGTTCAATGGTAATCTTTCCTGTAGAGACCAAGAGATTGCTGATGAAATTGGTGTGGATGCTTATGTGAACTTGTCGGCTATGAAAGCCGGACTTGTGCAGTCTTTCCTGATGGAGACACTGGTTCAAGCATCTACTCTGCCATTTACTATCAGCCCGACTCCTATTCCCACGCTATCAGAATCTGCCAAGTATGAGATACTGGCACAAATACAGCAAGAGATATTTCAGAATAATTATTCTGGAGACTTGCAAGCGTTGGTCTATAATCTGAAGCGTACTATGTTGCGTAAGGAGTACGACCACGCCAAACGGGCTGCTGAAGCTATGGAGAAACTAATGATTGACCAGTGTCTCGAAGGACGCTGGAATACTGCCATGTTTGGTTTCTCCACCGACTTTACTGTATATCCATTTGCTGTACTACATGGACCTGTACCAGTACGCCGCCCCCGCTTGCAGTGGAGTGGAGACAAACTGCACACCAAGGTTGAAACCTTCTACGAGTTTTATAGTGTGTCTCCTTGGGACTTCTGGTATTCACCTGATAGTCCTGATACACAGCGTGGAACTGGTATATTCATCCGGCAGCGGTGGACCAGACAAAAGCTGCTGGAAGCCGCACAGATGCGTAGTTATATCCAGTCCAACATTATGGAAGTGTTGAAGGGGACAGAAGGCTATGACTACAACTTCAAGTGGATGTCCGCCAATCCAGACCAACCGGACGACCAGCTTGCCATGTGGGCTAACTGCTCGGCTACAGTGGATGTGCTTATCCACTATGGGTACTTCAGTGGTAAAGAGTTGAAAGAATATCACATACGCAATGTAGAAGATACTCAGTTCTATAATGCTATGATTACCGTGATAAATGGTATCACGGTACAGGTTGTGGTTCCACCTAATCCTAATCTTAACATCCGTCCTGTACACACGGCGAGTTTCTACAAGACACATGACCGCATACCCAGTTTCAGTATTCCACAGCGGATACGGGATGTGGAGCGTTGTTATCTTACAACGCTGCGGTATCTCATATCTAACGCATCCAGTGCATCTGGACCTATTACTGAAGCGGATTATGCCAGACTTAGCAAGTATATGACAGACGAGGATTTGGGTAAGCTCATACCTAATACTGTCTATCTTGCAGATTCGGAGATAGGTACAAACACACCCGCATTGAGATTTTATTCTATACCGAGTGTTATGGGACAGTACATGCAGGTTCTCCAATACTTCATGGATTTGGTTGACCGCATATCCAACATACCCGCAGCCTTACATGGTACAGCACAGGGTTCTGGTGTGAATAGAACCTTCCGTGGTGCAGCTATGCTTCAGGGCAATGCCACCAAGTCTATCAAGGCCGCTATGGGTAATATAGACCATTTCGTATTTGAGCCGATGGGTCAACTACTATACAATTATAATATGGTTTATCACAGTGATGAGTCTATTAAGGGTGACTGTAAGGTATTGGCACAGGGTTCTACTGGCTTGTTGCAGCGTGAAATAGATAGACAGAACAGTTACGAGATTCTGCAACTGACTGCTGCTGCGGGGAACCAGTTGACTGCCATGCCAAATGGTGCAGCCATCTTGACATGGGCCTTAAATAATGTTCTTGGAAATATGGGTGTTCCATCGGAACTACTGTCACAGGCTGGACCACAAACACCCGGCCCTACCGGGATGGCGGCTCCGGGTCCGGCAGAACCTTCAATGCCAGCACAGGAAGCCGCTGGTAATATGTAAGAGGTACAGAACATGCTTGACGGTTATCCTGTAAACTTGGGCGATTCTGTGTTTGTCATGGGTCTGGGTACTGGTACCGTTACCAGTGTCAACTCGGACGGTGGATTCACCGTAAAGACCGGAACCAGCGAGTCCTATTTCCGTGATGGTGGGTACATCGGTAATCAGAAGCGCGTGTATTGGGCTGACCCCTATATCATCACTCCTCCGAAGAATCGCCGCTTGTGGAGAGCTTTTGTGGGCTTGGCTGTTCTTATGTATGATAAGGTCAATGTCATCTTCCAGCTTGGAGGCCACGAAGATGTGGAAGAACCTGTGGAAAAGAGCTAAGGCTTTTTTCATTGACCATATTAACTGGTGCCACCCTACCAACAGTGACGGGTCTGAGAAAGCTCCCAGCAGGTTTTATGACGCATGGTGCTGGGCGTTCTGGCCCATTCCTTGGATGGACGAACCTTGTTGGTGCTGCGCCTCTGTACGGGGTGTGATTTATGGCATCATACTCGGCGTGTTTGGCTACTGGTTGATTGGAGGTTAGTATGAGACGTTGCAGTGACATCCAGACAGGATATGCCATGCAGAGCAATCCTTGTGCTGCTGTAACCGGGGGTGTGATGGTACCGACTCCCGGCAAAAACATATTGTTCTGCCCGGATACCCCACACGGTACTATTTTCTCTCCCAGCTTTACTGTAGTTCCGGGACAGGTCGTACTTATTGATGCGTACAATATGCCACAAGATTATCACATTTTTGTGAACAGGATTGTGAAGTCTAACTTCGGTCCTATAGCTGGTGATAACTGTGACCCGTGTGCGTTTGACCATGCCTTTGGTTCTGACGGTAAGATAACTTTCAGGGAACGTATGACTCTGGGTGGTAGCAGTGAGCATTGGTCTCTGATAAAGCGGGCCGATGTATCTCAATCCAGACTTCAGCTTATGATTGCTGTACCCGGCATCTACGAGTTGGAACTTGAAGAAGCAGATATGCTTGGTACGATGGAGGTTGAGTATCTCGCATGGGAGGCTACCATACTTTCATACTTACCCAAAGAATACTTTGCTGGGATTATGAATACTGTAATCGCAACAGGGGCATAACTATGGCTATTGATAAAACCATATACGTCCCGCTGTTTTCTCCCATTTCAGCAGCTATGGATAGTGCGTTCTTTCACGTACATCCGGGTGATGTTGTTATGTTGCAGGGTTTTGGATTCCAAGATTACAAAGCTCGTGCGGATAAGACAGAACTTCAGGTAGAACAGGCCGCTTGTCTTCAGATGCTACTTTTCTCCGAGGATATTCTGAAGGACGAACCCGCAGATTGTCGTATCTTCGACCTCAATAAATATCAGACTTCTTTGATTGAGCGTGAAACACTGCGCGTGAATGGGTGTGCTATTGGCATATCTAAGAATCACAACATTCTGTTCTTGGATATTCCGGGGTCTTACTGTTTCACGATGAACGATGGTACAGCTTTGGGTAATGCAAGGGTTTACTTGCGTACCTATTCAAAGTCTGAAATTCCTTGGAAGTCAAAACTTTTTATAGGAGAAAGGTAAAATGTCTTGTATGCCTACTGGTCCGTTTGATGGCGGTACGTGGAATGACCCCACTATTATCAACCCTGTATTGATAAATGGTAAGTCCACGGACCTCGAAGTGTCTGGGTTGCGAATCACAAATAATGTAGTGATTGACGATGCTGCGGCACAGGCTCTTGCAAAACAACTTTGTCCTCATGTGGGAGAATGTCTTGATATTACAGACGATGACATTGCTGCTATATTCAAAGACTGCCACGGCGCAGACCATGCTGCTGGGGCGCAGATACCCACTTGTGAACAGATGCGGGAGGCTATAGCTGGTGCTGTGGAACCTAGTGTTGCAGCAACAGTTCCTGTCACGTCTGAGAATACGGATGTACCTACCATAATTGTTGGGGCTACTCGTGACCAGATATTGGGTCGCCCGGATGCTTATCTGAATTTTGGGGGTTATCTTATTCCGGCGTATTATCCCGCTCCGGTGAATCCGTAAGGAGTTTATATGTACACAGGTCCGGTAAAACAAAGACCAGAGTGGCCGTTTATGCGTGTTGCGGGGGACTTCAATTCGTGTGAGCGGGATGCCTTCTTGACAGAACGTGATATGGAACGTAAATTTGAAGCGCAGAATCACCGCTGTGAGATGCGTAAACGGCGGCCCGGTTTTGCAAAAATAGACGACTTACGTTACGGAGGTTAATACTATGGGATGCGGTGCCTGTAGAAAGCCGAGAGTAATACGCGCCCCCAGTCCGAAGTCTTCAGCCAATGGAACGGTTGTGCCTAAACCCGTGGGTGGTACAATCCGCAGAACTGGTGGTTCTGGAGACCAGCGTTCCCGTATTACAGGGCTTACATATGTCCCTAAATAGGCAGTATGTCGATGGTACTTCAGCAGCTTCTTTCGATGAATCTCGACTGAAGCTGCTGAGTACCAATTCCGAGGGACTTTCTGCGCTTGTTGACTATATTACTTATTTGGTGCAAGTAGCAGATGAAGAGTTTACAAAGGCTTCCAGAGCGGCTGTATTTAATCCCGATGTCCGTATGGCGGCGGTTCACAAACAGGGTGTCGTTAGCGGTATGGAGTTGATTCGGGACAAGATTATAGCACTGCGAAGCCGCGGCCACTAATTGAAAGAGGGTAGCAGGATGAATATAAATCAGACCGGGGAAGTGAGACCGAAGCCTCGCCGTCAACATTTTGCAGCGGGGGATGCGGCTAAACTGAAGCAGGAATTTGCACATCTGTATGGAAGTGACGACACATCATCGACTGCTAATAGTGCGGTGAATAACATCGTTTTGACCCCCCCTCCATCGCTTCCTAATGACCAGCCTTCTGACAATGTATCGGAGGTGACACCCCCGGATACCAGTACAACGGTAAACACAGCACCTGTGGTGAATATACCGTTGCCAAAAGATTACGAGGATTTGTTGGGTAAGGCTATGGCCGGTGAGACAGAACCCAAACCCGAACCTCGTGATAACAAGGAAGACGAGTTCCGCCGTAAGAATGAAGAACTCCTGCGCGAACTTGAAGAAACACGCAAGCAACTTGAAGAGGCTCGTAAGATACCTGATGACTTACGGGCTTTGCATGATGAACAGGAGCTTGAAAACCTCCTAAAGAACTCCGGTGTTGACTTCCGTAGTATTGATATGGATGATGCAAAGAAGCTGCTCGGTCCTGTTATAAAGACTATGCGGCAGCAACAGAACGCATCCCATGCAGAGTTCCAGCGCAAGCTGGCTGAACAGGAAGAAACACTAAAGTCCAGATTCAAGGAACTGGATGACCGTGAGCATTATAGTAAGCTGGAGAAAACCAAGGCTGCTATTCTTGCGGCGCATCCTGACCTTGAACAGCTACAAAAGACTCCCGAATATCAACGTACAATGGCATCTCCGATAGGTGGCAAATCAGGGGTGCTTATTGGACAGTTGGTAGCGGCTGAGTATAGGCAGGGGAACGCTGATTACATCATTGATGTACTGAATCGTATCAAAGCGGGTGTGCAAACAGACCTTTCGGACGTAGCGTCTGTCAGTCCTGCTTCTACCACGACTGCACCTTCTGCGGCTGGTAGTGACAAGAGTGGCAGACTTACCCCGGAGGAATTGGCAGAGTTGCGGTTCAAGGTTCAGAGTAGGCAAATCTCCCGACAGGAGTTTAGGGAGATTATGGAGAAACATAGGGAAGCACAGTGATAGCTTCCTGTAAATCATTGTAGAGGTGCGAATATGCGTATGCAATCCTCGTCAGGTTATGGGGGTCTTGAAGCTACTCCGCTTGCGCGTCCCGGTTACTACAACGAGATTATTACTCGTGTGTACGAGCGTGACTTCCTTTCTGAAATTACCAACAGTGAGATTGATGAACGTATCACTCACTGTCATCAGAAAGTGCAGATTATGAAGTCCCCCACTGTCGGGCCTTGGCGTTCCTATCAGAAGAATCAGGAGATGGTACCCAACCAGATTTCTGCTGATGCTATCTGTCTGGACATTTGTAACGCTGCGTACAACGACATTAAGATTGATGAAACGGATATTTACTTTGCTTGTGAGCGTTGGGTTCCTTGGGAAGAAAAATTCCTTGATGAAGTTTATGAGTCCTACGTTTCCATGCAGCGTGAATGGGTGCTGACTGCCATGATTATGGAAGCCAGTCCGCAGAACCGTGGCTCTGCTGCTGGCAAGTTTGGTACCATTGACCTTGGCTCTCGCGGCAATCCTGTTGTGGTGGACAAGGATAACATCCCGCTTCGCATGGCGCAGCTTCAGCAGGTACTGATGGAGCAGCTTCGGTGGAGGGATGGCGAGATGTTTATTGTCATGCCCATCGCCTTCCGCCCTGTGCTGTCCATGTCTAACTTTGCCAATGCTGCATGGACTGGTAACTGCAAGCCTTGCAGTTTCGGTATTGACGGCATGTGGAATGTTCCGCTTGGCGGCTTCAATGTGATTGAAACGACTCATGCTCCGTATGTTGTGGAGCAGGATGGTCGTGTTTGTTTCTACGTTATTGCGGGTCATCGCTCGGCGTTTGCTTACGCATCCGATATTATCAAGGGTCGTATCGTTGAGGCTCAGCGCACCTTCGGCCTTGAGTATCAGATGCTGGCGGTTTGGGGTGGCAAGATGCTGTACCCCGAAGCTATCGCTGTGGCCTACTGGACGTTCCGCACTAACTAAGGAGGTGTATCATGGCTGATATTTTCCTGCATCGTGGCGGTCGTCCTGATGTGAAACTCTTGTGGTGCGAACAGGACTACTCGCAGTTCCATCCGTACTTCGGTTCTCGCAATCTGGAGGATACCCCTCCCTATGATTCGCACGTGGATGGTGCATACAATCTTGGTGATTTTACCATTGGTTTGCCTATTCAGGCTCACATGATGGAGTGGCAGCGTAAAGCTCTGTCTGCTGTTACCAAGGTGGATGATGTTATCCACTGTATCGGCGTTCCGCAGAACCACTATGTAACGCATCTGAATTTCAAGATTCAGAAGCCGGACCCGCGTTTGGCTGGAGCTTCTGTGGCTCTTACAGCTTTCAGTGCTGTGTCTGACGGTAACGGTGGCCGTATCATTACGGAAATTCAGGATGTGGAAGATGCTGTGGCTGCTCAGGCTGCACTTACTCCTATTCCGTTGGATAAGCCCTGTAATGTTTATGTGTCATTGACCAAGGTGGTTGGTGGGTATGCTGTACCCCTGTATGCCAATCCCACTGTACCCGGTGCCGATGCCAATACGCAGCCGACTTTTGGACGCGACATCCTGTTGTCGCTGAAGGTCGTGTCTCTCCCGGTGGATACCAATGTGACATTGGACATGGCACTTAATGGTTGGTTCCTCTCTGCCAAGATTCGTGGCTTTGAGTGTCCGACTCACTATTAGGAGGTCATTATGGCTACTGGTAATCTCCCTCGTTATCCCAAGGGCGTTGTTGGCGACATCGCCCGTGATACTACCCAACGTCCGGCAAAGCTGCGTCTGAAGGCTTCTACTACCATGTCCCACGAGTCCACTGTGGGTGGTAATGGTGAGCGTAAGATTAAGCGTACCCGTGCTGGTAGCAGATAGGAGTATAACAATGAAAAGTGCGGTGGTAAGACAGATGCAAGAGGACAGGCAACTGGGTAATTTTACCTACGCTGATTACGATGAACGCGTTGCAGAGTTGCGGAAGATGGGGGCTGCCAACTGGGAGCGGCCCCCCCTTCCGGTCTCTCCTTGTATCAAGTTGAAGTCAACGGGTGAAGTTCATGAGTGGTCTAAGTTTTTTGCCAACAGACCTGACTTGTGTGACAACTGTGACGAGTACGGCAATACGGATGAACGTGCGTGGCGTGGTCGTGCGCCGGGTGGTTCCGATGGTAACGGACGTTACGTGGATATATATGCCAACGTAGAGGTTGTGGAGCAGAAGTCGGAGCCGGAGCCTGTAGCCAAAGATACATCCCGTCCTGAGTTGGAAGCTCCACAGGGTTTGATGTTCTTCCTTGAAGATTTTGAAGCTGGTGGCGTATTCGGTGATGTGCCGCAGATGAATCTCGCTAGTGTTACACTGGGCGTACCCTCTAATTTTTCCAAGGACTATACAGACAATTCTACCACGAAGGCTGCATTACCATTAGTAAATGGTCAACCCAATGCTGTTATTGGTGATGCTATCCAACAGGCTTTCAACGCGAGAGTCTATGTGTAGGAGTAGTTATGAAATTCGGCTCCCTGCTTGACCAGATAGCAGTGGACTTGAACGATGCGGCTCCCGGTCATGAGTTTACTACATGGTCACGGGAACAGTTACGGGCGTATCTGGAGGAAGCAATACAAATAGCTTTTACAGAACGCCCGGACTTGTTTATAGAAACTCGCGTTGTTAAAGTTAAACCCTGTACCGTAGTGCAAGATACTTGTGACTGTACTCAGGTACGTAGAGTGATAGGACAGTCCACTGCTAGTGGTAGTATTATAAAGTATCTTCGGTTCAAGAAGTCTGGCACAGACAAGCTGGTATGGAACGGTCGTTCTTGTAGAGTACATCCTAAAAAATTTGAGCTTCAGGAATACTATGTAGATGGTGTCACCGATAAGGTGTGGGTATATCCACAGGTCCCCGCAGGAGTTGATGTTTATATTCTTGTAGAATGTTCTGTGATACCTGATACGTTTGGTGATGACTATAACATACACACAGAGCTTAGGGCTGCTGTAATCCAGTGGGTACTTTACCGTGCCAAGATGGTAGATGGTGAGAATAACACCGCTATTATCTCTGTAGCTGACAAGCACAAGACCACGTTCTGGGAATTGCTGCGGGCCTCGGCTAATCAAGAACTGCTTGTACAGGACAGGAGTGCTGCTAATGTCCAGTCCTAATATAGTTTACGAAGCATATCCTAAAGTCTCTGTTCAAGAGTTTATTCCTGAGTTGTCTTTCGAGTTTACGGATATGCCGGAGAACGCATTTGCTCACTTTATACTGAAGGCTATTAACAATATAGCCAGACGTGGTAATGTGTTGCGCCGTACAGCTACTATCCATACACAGGACTGTGTTGATAACTACCGGCTTGAACCACAGGACTGTATGGATATAGTTGCGGTCATGGGTATCTGCAAGCGTGATAACTGTGGCTGTAGCCCAATAACCAGACTCACTGGACAACCTTGTTGTTTGCCGTGTGGTTCATTTTCTTGGTTTGAGAAACCAAACATTATCCACATCAGTGATGCTCGATGTGGAAATTGTTACGATGTAAAATTTTCTGTTGCTCCTACCTATGATGCGTGTGAAGTAGATGAAATACTACTCACGCAGTATTATGACCTCGTTATGGATGGGGTCAGAGCAGACCTTTATGGTATGGGTAACAAGCCGTGGTCTAGTCTGCAACGACTGGAATACCACAAGCAGCAGTTTGACAAGGGTATTCGTAAGGCTGCGATTGAAACATTGACAGGTGGGCAGCGTGGTGCATTGAAGGCTCGGCGGCCCCGCATGTTCTAGTGGAGTTACCATGAACGACTATTGCAGAAAACATCCGAAGCAGACTCAATGTGAACCGGAACAGATAGGAACTCCATCGGAACCTGTGTGCCAGCCCTTTGAGGTGTGCTTGCCGTTTGGGCGTGTGTTGTCTTTCGATGGCCAGTGTCTCCGCGTGGATGGGACCCCGACTATTCCCGATGGCGAGTATGGGATAATCACGGTGGAGAATGGCTGCATTGTATCAGCCAGACCAAATCCCGTGTTTGAATATACCCCCGGCCCCTGCGCTCCAGCAGCAAGCCCCTGTGGAGGTTCTGGTGATGCTTCGGTTTCGCTACAACCCAACATAAGCAACCTGCTTTCTTTTGACAGTGGAGGCCGTCTGGGAGGTTTTCTTCACGTCAACGAGGGTGCAGGTATCTCCCTGAAAGGCTCCGGGTCTGCCGGAGACCCACTGGTTATTACCGCAGCAGCTACAGATGCCAGCCTAACTTACATCCAGACCAATGACCGAGATGCTCTTGTCGTTACGGGTTCTGGTGATGTAGCTGACCCCTTTGTACTAGGATTGGCGGAGTCACCACTTAATGCCGGTACGTATGGTAGTTTCACTATTGATGCGTATGGCAGGATTATAGGTTACAAGGACGCCAGGGCTGGATATGTACAGAGTGTGACGCAAGGTCCCGGTATCGAAGTAAATCAGCAGGAGCAGATTGTTACCATATCCTTAGCGGAATCTGGTGTTGAACCAGATACATATCGCATGGGTGGATGGGATATATCTTTGGATTTGGCCGGGCGGGTTACTAAAGCCACGCGCATGATTGAAGTGGAACCGCAAACGATTGACCCTTACTATAATGTATTGGCGGTAAATAGATTCGGTTCTATTGAAGCTATAGTACCTGTAGTGCGAACACCTGATACACAGTTCAGTAAGTATTTCGGACCAAACCGTGATACTACCAATATGACTGTAAATAGTAACACCACAGGACAATACCGTATTGTGTATAAGGGAGCTGTAGAAGTTACAGTACCTACTAATACACAGACAGGATTTATTAACCTACCAAGTGGGTACGGTGTACGCATTGATGATACGGCGGTGAACGCATATGGTTGGTACGACAAGACTGCAAACATGGTTACTGAGATTCATGCTGTTTCTTCTGGTAACATTGACGTTGGCCCTCACACAATCACTCTGGTAAGTGCAGCCGCCATAACGGCTGGCGGATTTATGGATGTGTCTATAGTCCAAGCTGGTGGGTAACTTATGGCTGTTATCAATAAGTTTGGTGGTATAGTACCTCGACTGGCATGGCACGAACTGCGGGATAACCAAGCTACTATAGCGCATAACGTAAAATTGCGGAATGGTAAGATAGAGGCTTGGCGAGAGCGCAAGCCTATAGCCATGTCTGTAGATAATGCTACCTCTATCTACTCCAAAGACTGCTGTATGTTGTCATGGCCTGAGTGTGTAACTGTAGCTGAATATGTAACAGATTATGGGCGACAGTTCATAACAGGACGGGTGGATAGACCGGAGACATTTATTCTAAACAACTGCACCCCAGAGTATTATTATCTTGGTGTACCAGCACCCCTAGCTGCACCTATGGTGACGGGTACGCAGAAGGATGGCAGAGACTGTGCAGCCCGCAGTTATATGTACACTTATGTGAACATATTTGGTGAGGAGTCAGCCCCCAGTCCTGTTAGTACACAGCTTACCATAAAGGATGGTGACTCTGTTACGTTGACAGGACTGCTGCCACCACCTGATGGGTATGGTATCGTGGAGATTCACATCTACCGCACCGCTACCGCCTATAGAGATGACAGAGTGAAAGAACAGGAAGCGTTGACCGACTTTCTGAAAGTGGCAGAGATTCCTGCTGTACAAACCTCGCATGTGGATTCTCTGATGGAGAAATATCTTGGTCCTGTGAATAACACACGGGAGGGGCGTGTTCCACCAAAGGACTTACGACAAATACGATACATGCGTGGTACCGGGGTATTGACAGGTGTGACGAATAACGAGGTTCATTTCTCCGCCGCGTATCAACCACACAACTGGCCCGCAGAATATGACATGACACTACCCTACAACATAGTAAATATGGTTACGGTAGATGATTATGTCATGGTATCTACAGACGGTTATCCTTATGTCATCGAGGGTGGCCCAAGTTGTGAGCCGCGTAAATGTAGGCCAGCGCAAGATGCAGACATCCCGTTACCGGATATATCCTGCGGGTATCCAAACTCGGCCATAGCAACACCATTCGGTATGCTTTACAGTTCCAAGGATGGATTGGTTTTACTGAAGCCTAATGCCACGTTTGACATAATCACATCGGACTGGTTTAGTACCGAGGACTGGATTAAGATTCGTCCTGATACAGTTAGACTGGCATATTGGCGAGGATATATCGTATGTGTTACGGATGTAGTGTCGTTCATGCTTGAAATAGACGGCAACACATATAGCGACTATGAATTAGGTACACTGACTACAATAAGTGATAAGCCTGTGGATATGATAACATCTTCTACTGGTGAACTCCTCATGCTTGATAGTGACAGGTTGGTGTACCACTGGAACGCTGGGGATAAGTTACGAGAGTATATGTGGGAGAGTAGGGAGTTGGACCTTGGTGGTGAGTATTCTCCAACATCTGCCAAAGTACGTACACAGGGTACGACATTCAAGTTGCTTACCCCTTATCCTGACCTAGCTTACGAGCGGTATGTATCGGATGAAACCCCCTTCAGATTAGGCAGACTTGGCCGACACCTTAACTACAGAGTCGGCTTTTATGGAACAGGCAATGTTGATTTCGTGGACCTTGGGATGACACATATGACCGTGAATAGAGGACAGTAACATGGCTATCACATACAAGTACATAGACCCTCCGGCTACTCCTGAGAAGGGTATCCAGTTCATGCAGAACACGCTACTTCCGCTGCTGCGTGAATACTGGCAGAAGAAAGGCAAGGCTCTGTATAACAAGGATATGAACTTCAATGTACTTACTTTCGTACAGATGTGGTTCATGGGTAGTCTTGTACCTGTTATAGCTTACGAGGACGACAAGCCTGTGGGCTTTTTCATTGGTGTTCGCTTCGTACCTATCCTATACGATGCTAACACTTTACAAGCAGAAGTGTGGTACGCGCCTACAAAAGAAATAGAACAGGGCATGTTTGACTACCTTATGACTATTATTGGGTTTATGAATATCAATGAGATACGTATAGAGACGATGGAGTCTGACGCACCTTCTATCGCGTGGCGTAAAGTAGATACCGCTATTACAACGCGACATGTAAAGGAGTAGCGTATGGGCATAGGACAATTAGCTGAAGACATAGCCAAACATGATACTAGTGGTGATGGCTGTAAGCACGGCCAGTCAGACAGTAACAAGGGGGCAATGGGAAAAATCATGGAGGCTGCCGCTATTGCGGTAGCTCTCCTGAATACCGGAGCTGCAACCTATCTGGCGACCAAGCAGTATGAGATTGCCAAGGACTATCTGGACATAGCCAAGTGGTGGCGTAACTACTACAACAGCACCTATCGTCCTTGGGAAGATAAGGAACTGGAAGAGGCGTGGGCATTAAAAGAAATAGACCCAATATATGACACCATAGTCGGACGTACTCGGACGTATGGCAGACTCCAGTTCAAGGGGCTGGCAGAGAAATCTATCCAGTGTACCAGTGAGTATTGTACAGGGCTGCGAGAAGCCTTGCTGAAGGACGTTATCAACTCCGAGGCCACGGCTATGGCTGCACTAT
>JAFQBW010000008.1 GCA_017399555.1 Methanocorpusculum sp. | reverse complement strand
TAGCCGCGTAGTCCGTGAACAGGTCCAGTTGCTCCGGAGGCTGCTCTTTGGGTACGGAGGACTCATCCACCACGCGGCCGGCGACAAGGGTCAGACGGCGAACCAGCAGCTTTTCGTTAATGATGCGGTCATAAAGCCGCAGGGCAGCAGAGGTAATCAGTTTAACAGAGGACGTCTGCCGGCCAAGGTTCTCCGTGCCATGCGCATGCTCCGGCACTTTGCGTCCATAAGCGTCTTCCTTGATTTTTCCCTTATAGCTTCGGCTGATGGATGGGTCGGTCAAATTCTCTATGTCATATCCGACGGTCAGTACGATTTGGTCGGTCACAAGACCCTTTTTGAGAAGGTCCTGTGCCATGGACTCCGCCATCTCGTGGACGACGATTCTTGCCTTCTGGCTGTCATATGCCTCCTGCAGCACCTGTCCGGAGCTGATGCTGTTGGTTGCCGGCTTATACGCTTTGATGTCTGCGATGGTGACCGGTTCCCAACCCCACGCATGGTCAATCAGCAGTTCGGCGTTGACGCCGAACATATCATAAAGCAGTTTCTCATTGTAGTAGTCGGCGGGACCGCCCATGGAGCAGCGAGCGACGTCGCCCATGGTCATCAGGCCAACCCCTTCCAGCTTCCGGGCATAACCTTTTCCCACCCGCCAGAAGTCGGTCAGTGGGCGATGCGTCCACAGCTTCTGACGGTAGGAAAGCTCGTCCAGTTCCGCGATACGAACGCCATCCTTATCCGGCGGCATCTTCTTGGCCACGATGTCCATGGCGATTTTGGCGAGGTACAGGTTGGTGCCGATGCCGGCGGTCGCCGTGATGCCGGTGGTCTTCAAAACATCCCGGATGATACGCATGGCAAAGTCATGGGCGCTGATTTTATAGGTCTTGAGATAGCTGGTGGCGTCAAGGAAAATCTCATCGATGGAGTAGACATGGATATCCTCTGGGGCGACGTGCTTGAGGTAAACGCCGTATATCTGTGTGCTGTATTCCATGTAGTAGGCCATACGAGGTGGCGCAACAATGTAGGATACTGCAAGAGAGGGGTCCTTCTGCAATGCGGTAAAGTCATAAGACTCCCCGGTGAACTGTCTGCCTGGCGCCTTACGCTGCCGTTCAGCATTGGCGGCTTTGACCTTCTGCACAACTTCAAAGAGCCGTGGCCGACCGGGAATGCCATAGGTTTTGAGGGAAGGGGAGACAGCAAGGCAGATGGTCTTCTCCGTCCTGCTGGCATCCGCCACAACAAGGTTGGTCGACATAGGGTCAAGGCCACGTTCCCGCGCCTCGACGGAAGCGTAGAACGATTTCAGGTCTATTGCGATGTATGTGCGCTGCTTTTCTGGCATCGTTGACGCCTCCTTCCCACGTGTTTTAGTGTGCCTCCATCATACCATGCCTATGCCCTTTCAGCAAGGCGCGGAGAGGGAGTTTCAGGCCATATGTTCGTGAACAGGTTGTGCTTTTCGGATGTTGTCCGCGAAAGCCGGTCATGCTAAAATATATCGTAATAATCATACATGTAGTTTGAGCAAAAGTTATGGTCGATAGGTAGTAAAATGGCTCCAGACTTCATGTGCAACTAACGGTTGACATGTAGTTGGTGGATTGCAACAGCTTCATTCTGCATAATTAAGGCAGGGGGTGACCGATATGAGCTTAGGCGAGAATATCAAAAACAAGCGGATAGAATTGAAATTGTCACAGGAGTATATTGCTGACCAGCTTGGAGTAAGCAGGCAGGCTGTGTCAAAATGGGAAACCGGCCAATCGGACCCTACTGCAAGTAATCTAACAGAGCTGGCAGCTCTCTTTGAAATCAGTATATCTGAACTTGTAGACCCGGAGAAGTATGCCGAGGAGCAATCGTTTCTGCAAAAGCAAAGCGCAAAGAGGAAGCCGAATCTGATTCTGCGTACGAACCTCTCCGTGTTGGCAATAGCAATTCAAACGGGATTCCTCTACGCCTGTACGCAGATTTCTTATAAGACAGTCGACGGGCAGAGGTTACCTGATTACCAGCTGATGCTTATCAACGTTGCCTTCCTTTTCATCTGTTCGGCATGGATGGTTAGAAACCTGATGTACGAAAAGGATATACGGCAAAGAAGAAAAAATGCAAAAATCGAATTGCTGTACTGTTCCATACAGCTCGGCATTGCACTGTGTACGTTTTATTTCAAATTGGGGATTGTGGGCCTGGCGTTGATGCTTCTGGTCATGTTGTTCTATATCCTCTACATCAATCCCAAATATATGAACCGTCCTTTTGGGAAAAAGAAGATTTAGGAAATGACGTCCATGCTTTGGAACGTGTCGGTATATAAAACAAATCTCCCTCCGTCATTTATGGACAGAGGGAGATTTTGCTGACACGATTCAAATTACATTATGAAGTGATGATGCAAGTTTATCTGCTGCGCTGTAGTTGGTCGAGGTGTAGGAGCTGCTTGTTGTAGGGATGCTCGCACTTAGGGTCATTGGGCCAGACATTATGCCTGTCGGGGATGATGACCCGAAAAGCTGGAGTGTCCTCCAACTGGATGGGCACCAGTTGAATCAGACAGTCCTCAAAGATGCCAGCAATGAATCGCGGCGTAAATCGTTCACCCCTCTGCACTGCGTCAGCAAGTGTATTGAGGATATACCCGATTTGTTTTGTCGGGTAGTCCAGAATCATCTGAAACTCCGGATGTCGGTACAGCTTGTAGAGGCCTTCTGTATGCGCGTCGCAGATGCCGTCAATGTAGGGATATTCGACTTTGCCGCAGCAGAAGCAGGGGACGCCGTTGGCAGTTAAGTGTATTTTCCAGGGTCGTTGTTTCATAGAGGATATGTCCTTTCATGAGTATAGGTATCAAACAGCGTCCGTTCCCGGCTCCACCACATAGTCGAAGCCGATGAAGTTCAGCAGCGTCTTCACCTTCTCCAGACTATCCTCATCCAGAACTGCGGTGATAACGTACTGGGCAGCCTTCTGCGGCTCCAGTTGAATCTCGGAATCAATCAGTATGCTGTGGTCGACTCGGTGCTGACCGTTGCGAAACACATAGCTGCTGTTCTGCTTGCCGTCATCTTCATCCTCCGCATAGAGGTCAAAGTAGGTGTCCGGATACCGGGAGGACAGCTTCTGAAATACGGATATCAAGGCGCCTTCGTCCAACCCGGTGACCGTGCCGCCAAAGCCGTCGCAGTCATAGTGGAGGATGGTGAATTCCTTTCCCGGCTCCTGGTCACCGTAATGGGTGCAGATGCCCTCAGACTCCAATACTTGCCCGATATCCTCAGTCATTGTATCGAGATTTTCGGGTGTGGAGTTGGGAACGAATACCTGCAGGAAGTAAGCAACGTCGTGGTGCTGCATATCATGCGCCATGTTCGGGTCTCCTTTCGTGTTTATAGATTAGACGGGTCACTTCGCCGGCACTTCAAGGATTGCAAAGTTCTCCGGTTCCTGCCGCACCCGTGCCAGGTCAGCATTTGACAAGACGGTGTGGAAATAAGTAGCGCCAATCCCTGAAACAGGGATATAAAGCGCGTTGTCAGCAAAGGAGTAGAAGTCGTTATCCGCTGCCATGGCAGCCTTCTTCAGTTCATAGGTGGCCGTATTGTCCAGAACAGCCAGAGGATTATCATGCCCCTTATTTTTGTTGAACGAGACAACATAGCCATTCAGGGCTTCCCGCAGGTTGTCCACAACCATGTCGTTCCAATCCTTGACGACATCGAGGATGGCCTGAGGGTCATCTGAACCGAAGATGATGTCGTCATCCGCCACATGGTCAATGGAGAGGTACGCCTCGTCATCATCCGCCTCCTCGTTATAGGCATCCTTTAATACATGGAGCAGGGTGTAGATTTGCTGCGGCCGAGTATGTTCTGCGTCAAGGTAAGGCTCGGTATACATCAGAATCCTCATGCTTTCTTCACCTCCGGATTGACGCCAAAGGTTTTATCCAGCAGGCCGTAGAGGTCATCCGACTCGTATTCCGTATTGTGCCATTTGAGCCTGTGCATGACATCTTTCAGCCTTGCTTCATCCTTCAACATCTCTTTGGCGGGGACGCTCCACGGGAACCGTTCCGAACTGGATTCTTCAAAGCGGATAAAGTCACGGATTGCTTCCAGCCGGACATCGTGGATGCGCTTCATTTCCTGCTCCTCGATTATATGATTAAGGGCCTGCTGGCGAATAGCGGGCGGGACAACGGGATTGGTGGGCTTGAGCCTTTCAGAGTCTCCAATGCCTCTGCAGCCATATGGACACAAGGTTGTAGCGCAGTCCCCGCAGATGCTGCAGGGCACCAGTGGCTCACCGCAATCGGGGCAGGGAGTAATGCCCTCGTTGTAAATGATGACCTCCTCCTGGCATTCCGGACACAGCTCCAAAACAACACCCTTTTCACCGGTAACCTTATTGATGCGCTTTACACATTCCACATTGGCCTCGATAATGTTGGAGAAGCAGTCCTGTATCGATAGGCTGTCAAAAGAGCGAAGGGTAAAAGGACTGGCATCCTTCTTATATTCAAACCCTTCTACAGCCCACTCCTCCCGCAGAGCAGCGATGTCACCTGGCGTCGAGGCGGCTTGCAGGTGGATGCCGGTGATACGGACAGGCAGGACCTCAAGTTCAGCCGGATTGCGGGAGTTGTGCCAGCGCCCCAAAGCATTGCGTTTGCCTGTGGGGACAATGGCGTAGATGATTGAATCCAATTTGATACTGGATTTGTCGAGGGATAAGGGAATCATGGCATCGGTCTCCTTTCACATAATGTCGCAGAAAATGTCCCGCAGGATAGGGCGGAAGATAAAATAGACGAGGAAGGGAAGAAGCGCGACCAGCAGCTCGCCGCCGAGGGCCGGAGCAGGCCTGTTCAGATTTCCGATGTAATGGAAGATAAGGAACAGAACAACGCCCAGAATGCAGCAGATGATTGCCGCGATAACCGTTCGTTTGATACGCATGGGATAGACCTCCTTTTGTGATAGTGTTGATTTGCCTGCGCTCCTGTCGTCAGAATCAAATCACAAAAGCAGTATGGGTGAATGAAACGGGGCGCAGCGACAGGCTAATATCCCAAAATCAAAGCCGCCCGGCATGGTGCCGGACGGCTGCTGTGTTGTTGAGTATATCAGGCTGTTTTCAGATAGGCGGTAATGCGATGTACCGCATCCTGCAGGGTGCTGTTGTTGACCAGTGTGAAGTCGCACAGGTCCTCATTGGCGTACTCGGCGTCCAGGCTCATGATGCGACGCACTTTATCCGCATCATCCACCCGGCGGGCAACAATGTCCTGAATGACAGCGGCACGGTCCCTGCGCACGAATACAAGGATGGCCCGGTCTCCAAAAGCCGCTTTCAGAGACGCGGCACCGCACATGTCGATGGGAATGACCGCATGCTGGCCATTGTCCAGGAGCCGCGTGATTTCCTCTTTCTGTGTGCCGTACTTATGGCCGGAATAGACGGTCGTCTCCAGAAAATGTCCGGCTTTCAGGTGCTGCTCGAAGGTGGCGTCGCTGACAAACCGGTACGCATCGACTGGCTCATCCGGGCGCCTTTCCCGCGTGGTCATGGATTTGGGGATGCCAAATGCGGGGTGTTTAGATAGGGCACGGGCAATGGCAGATTTTCCGGCCCCGGACGGCGCCACGAGACAGATAACGCTCGGTTCATTGTCCGGACGGAGGATGGGCTGCGGGTTCTGTGCGGCGATGCGTTCTACAAGGCACAGAAAATCCTCAAAGCTGTTGACGGAGAGCAGTCCCGTCATAGAGCGGTTCCATGGCCGGCGGATAAGAATGGGATACTTGGCCCGTGTCCGCTCAATGTTGTGTCTGGCATCGTCCAGCATGATGTCTGCCTGCACGGTATCCTTCCGGGTTCCCAGGAGGATGTTTTCCTGCGACACCATGGGGAACAGGGTCATAATTTGCGTGGCTCGTGTCGTCATATACTCGGGATAGGCGGAGGAGGTGATGATAACATCATGGCCGGCGTCAATGAGATGCCGCAGCATATCACCAGAGCCGGGGATGGGCGTCTGGGACTCGTACAGCTCAGGTCGGGAGAATTCGTGATAGATAGCCTTCCGTACTTCTTCCGGGAAGGTGGAGAAATACCAGTCGGTGATGTCGTCGTACCGGACATCCCAACCATGTTTCTGATTTACCCGGTCAAGAGCCGGCCGTACAAATTCACACAGGGTATCATCGAAGTCGATGACGATGGTCTGGGCGTTGCTCTTATACTTCATTTCCATGTCTCCTTTGATAATCATATTTCCAACTCCATGCATCAGTAAGGGGTACGTCTACAATATGCATGAACAGGGGCATGGAAAAGGCCGCCCATCATGGTGATGGACGGCCCTCTTTTGATGTTGAGAGAAATCAGTCCGCGGGGAGCTGCCAGATTTCCACGTCGATGCCTTTGGAATCAAGTGTCTCCTCGATGATACGAAGCACCTCGTCCCAATTCCCGCCGCCCAGTCCACAGCCCATGAGGTAGGGGATGCGGATTGTGCTGGTCGGGAAACCCATGGCAATATGTTCAAAAGCCTTGCGCAGCGCTGCATAGTCCGTAAACTGCTTTCCCCGTCCATAGCCATCCTGCCCGAAGACATTGGCTACGACATAGCCGGCATCCGCAATCACAGAGCAGAACTGCACATCACCAAGGCCGCCGATACCTGCGGCAATCTGCAGGCATTTGTCTCGGTAGAGGGAGAAGACGTCGGGATGCTTTTCTCGAATCTGACGGGCAAGCCCGGCGCCCATTACGCCTTTGCAGTTGACCTGATGACAAACGATAACGAGATGGTCTTCCAAAGGGTTGGGTGTGAGAATATCTCCAATGATATATTTCATGAATGACTACCTCCGTATATTACACAGTGCCCGGGGCCTTTAAGACCACGGGTACAAGGTTTAGTGTCTCATGCCGTTTCATCAGACGCTCTGCCGCCAGCTTTGCGGCATTGACGCCGCAGTATAGCCGGGCATCTTTTGGGTTCTTGCTGTACCAGTAGCTGTGGCGCGTGATTTTATGGATGTATGCGCCGGTATGCTCTCCGCTGGTGATTTGTAAAGCGGTGTCGCCGCCCCTTGGTGCAGAGCGCTCTACGGCGTGGGGCTTATGGAACTGCTCCTCAGGGAAAACGATATGGGGATAAATGCTCTCCCCGGTCGCTTTGCTGCCGATGCGCGCTCTGGCCTTGTCAATGAAGGCGTCCAAAGCGGCCGTTCCGTCAATGCGGCTGTGCAGCTCAATGGAGTCTTTCAGGTCCCGGGACCAGATGTGGAGATAGGCGGAGAGGGAGGACCACCAGTTGCGTGACAGCAGCTCCTCAACGGTACAGGCGTCCCTGATGCCGTTTTTTGCCCACCGGATAAGCCCGGCGTCATCCACCCACCGTCCATTTGATTTCCAATGCTCCTGATAGGGTCCGCCGCACATATTCTGGACAGCCTCCATGATTTCTGCCTCGGGAGCGCCAAGCAGGTTCATAAAACAATTCCATTCCCGGCACCGGCGTTCCCGACCATAGGGTCTCGGTTCCCATACATTGTTGCTCCCAGACAGCCAGACGGGTGTGATGCCTCGCTCGGAGCGCAGGAATTGTCGGTTGTATTCGATAGTATAACTCATGCTCTGTCTCCTTTCAATCGCCGTAAGATATATTCTCCTGTCATCTTTGGAGCAGGTATATGGCAGTATGAAAGAATAAAAGACAGAAAAGCGTCAGGGGTATAATCCGTCAGTGACCGATTCCCAGTTTTCCATGAGCGTATCAACCACCTGCGGGTCATACCATTTTCCACGTAGACGGAGGATTTCCCCTCGACAGTCGCTCAGAGGCATGGCGCCCCTATAGCACCGCTGCCCGCACATAGCGTCAATGGCATCCAGCACAGTGATAATACGGGCGCCAAGTGGTATGTCCTGGCCGGAAAGACCGGATGGATATCCAGACCCATCCCAGAACTCATGATGGTGGCGCACGCAGGCAATGATGGAGTCGGGGATATCCCCGTTCAAAAGGATTTGCGCGCCGATGTCCGGATGGGAGCGGATAATGGCCATGCCTGGCCGATTGAGGGAGCAGGGGTAATTCAACACGGCGTCTGGAATACCGATTTTCCCAACATCGTGGATGAGTGCGGCTGACTGGAGAAGCGATGAAAACGTGTCCGGCAGAACCATGTGTTTTGTGAGTCTGCCAGTCATGAGCGCTACGTTCCGGCAGTGTGCGGCGCTGGCGGGGTCCTTGGCGTCAAGTGCGATAAGCAGTGCGTTGATAACAGTGTTCATAGAAATAGAAAAGCACCTCCTTGTTCTGCCAGTATGGAAGAACAAGGAGGCAAAGCTTTTATTCAGCGTGTGTTCCAGGCGACGGCGTGATTGATGCGTGCCTGCAGAGCTGTGGCTCCTGTGAGATGCATTCCGATGAGGATGCTCGGATGACGTTTGAAAAACCAGTCTCCGTAGCGCTTTAGTTCATAGTAGGCCGTGATAAGCTGGTTGCGTTCGGCGCACAGCTCATGCTCCAGAGGAAAGTAGAAGGGGGCATTGGTTGGATTGATGACCGCCTCAATTTTCCGCAGCCGGTCAAAAATGCGCTGCATTTCGTCTTTAGGGGAGAGCATAACAGATATCCTCCTGTCAATAGTACATCAGCGTATCAACGCCTGCGAAGTTGTACCGGCAGTCCTCGTTCTCCATAGTAACGTCATTGACGACTGTGAGGGCCTGACGCCCGAAGTCTGACTGCTGTCCGGTCTCAAAGGACAGCTTCTCCTCGCTGATTGCCATGCGGATGAAACCGAAGGCGATGGCGGAGTCGCCTTCCAGATAAATGGCGTCCACTTCCTCGTCAGGAGACAGGACGAGTTTATCCAGCATCTCCACAATCTCTGATTTTGTAAATCCGTCTTCTCCGGAGCGCTGCGTCAGAACAGCGTCCGGTACAGTATTCCGATATTCTGTTTCCATTTCTGCCTCCTTCAATATAATCCGTTGCTGCTGCAGAAGGCCATCGCTTCTTCCTCGGTCATCTCAAACCCGAAGTAGCCAAGCCGCTTCTCCGTGGTCTCAATAAGGCGCAGCCGGCTCTGTGTCCGGGTCCTGTAGCGATGGATGAGCCATGTGTGCTGGCGCCAAAGCCCGTCTGTGGAAAGGGCGTAGCCGGTGGCGATACTGACCTGGAACTGCCGGCGGTTATTCAGCCACAGTTCGCAGCTGTTCCTGTGGCACTGGCTCGGCTTGCCCACCATCATCCTTGAGTGGCCGGGATAGAAGCGGCCGCGCTTTAGTATGGCCTCTATGTCCTCCTCAGCCGGTGGGAAACAGGTCTCGTGCCCTCCGATGGAGAGCAGGAGCTGGTGCAAGGCATAGAAATTTCGCCATTCCGACACCAGCCTTTCGTGGGGGATTCCCCGATTATCCGGGAGGGCGAGGAAGGATGCCGGGGAGATAATGTTTGATGACGACCACCAAATTGTATTTTGCGCCTGTGTATCTGCAGGCGATGCTGGCGCCGTTTCAATGCGCTGTGCCGGCAAATTACGGTCTATCATGGCATCCATCAGCTTTGAATGGAGTTCCCGTGTTCGTCCAACACGTCGATAACTTCAGCGTCATCCGTATCCACGTCACCCCAGTCAAAGTCACTGTGGCTCATTGACTTGACTTCCTCCAGTGCCTCTGTATCTGAATCGGCGGGGATTTGGGCGAAACCGTAGCGCTTCACCATGACTCTGCGGTATTCCTGCATTTCTTTGTTCCTCCTGTGTGTTAATACTGCTTGTCGCATGGACTCATATCCTCCGTGCGTCATTGAGCAGTTCACAACAGTATGGTGGAATGACAAAGCCGACACAGGGAAAGAGCCTGTGCCGGCAGGGCGCCCATGCGATATAAGTTCAGCGCAGGAGAATGCCGAGGAGGAGAAAAAACACGGTGCCGACGACGCCAAAAATGGCGAGACCATTAAATATCGTGTTGAACGTTGATTTTGCGGATTGGATATCGTCGTAGATAGCGGTCAGCTTTTGGTCGTTCAGATTTTTCTCCCGTACATCCTGTACGTCGACATCCTTGACAAGCGCATCAAGGGACATACCGAAATAGTCGCTCAACAGGACCAGGCGCTGAAAGTCCGGGTAGCTTTGCGCCAGCTCCCATTTGGATATGGTCTGTCTGCTGACCCCTAATCTCTGTCCCAATTCGTCCTGTGACAGACCCTTTGACTTCCTCAGTTCTATGAGCTTTTCATTGAAGTTCATGGTGCAGCCCCCTTTCATATTCACTATCATCATAGCAGGGTAGAGGACGCCTCTGCAACCAACTACCGCTGGCAATCTGTCCATGAAGTTTAACATATCCACTCCGTGAGAATGAACTTTTCTTTAAGATGGGAATTGAAGAATTGAAAGAAAGGCGGCGGGGTGGTATGATATAGGGCATAAACAACATGCATCGCACAACTATGGAGGTGTACTCATGAGCAGTGGGTTGGAAAATTATAAGTCGTTGATTGACAGCCTTGTAAAGCTGTCCGGCTCCTGTGCCGCCATGACCAGCATCAAGCGCGGCGAGGTCAAGGGCGTAGAAGCGAAAAGCGGAATCAATGATATTCTCGCTAAATTGAACGATGAGGAACGGGATATCCTGGCCAACTACACATTGAAGGCCTACACATCAGGCATCTACGACACTCTGGAGGAACTGGAATGGCACCGTGTATGTAAGAACATGGTTATTACGATGGAAGGGGAGGAACTGCCGGCGGGTAAGTTTGAAGGCATCCCCTGCGACTATATTGGGCGTTGCGACGGTTGGGAGTGGCCTGAATAAGTGATGAAGGGCAGGACAAGAAAAAGTTTAATTCTGCTTCTCGCCCTTGCTGTAGTTATATTGGCGGTGGCTGCTCTACTTATAGCGCAAGGTGTTATTGTCTTTGACCGCTCAGGCCAGCGCCGCGGGGAAGGCGTCTATTGGAAAGACACGATGTATGTGCCTTCTTATGGAGAATATTCAGAAGGGCGAACTATTGCAAAAACAGAGGATGGTTGGCAAATCAACGAAGTAGAGGAAGATTCGTCTCACACCTTTATTGTTCTCCGTAGTTTTTTAGACCAGTCTCTGCTGGTGAGAGATGACTATGAGATTCCAAATTCCGGAGAAATTACATGTGTGTTTTGGGATGGGAAGAAAATTGAGGACGAGATGTTCTGCGACACCATTGCAGACATCCTTTCTCGTGCATCCGGGGATTTTTCCTTTGTGACAGAAGCCATCTACCAGTCCAATGATACACAAAGCATGAAAGTGCTGTATGTCGGATACGAAGGTTGTCCCATTGGTACGGAATATATTGGATATCTTGGTACTGTGGAAGGAAGCTGGTGTATCACCACCACGATTTCTCCGGACCAGCATAATAGCGATGGGTCGCCAAAGCCTTATACCGTATGGTGTTATACAATTCCAGTGGAATACGAAGACATTTTAGATAATTACATGAAAAAATGAGACGGGGATAAAATGCGCCATGCTTTCTATAGATAACAATGTATTTGCTGGAGGGAGGAGAAATATGTCCAAATACGGAACCTACGCGGAGAGATGGAAAACATCATTTTACGTTAGCAGGGTTGCGATTGCACTATCCTTTCTGTCCTGCATGTTAGTCGGGCTTGGATACCCCAAAGCTATCTGTTTGTGGAGTTGTAGTGCGCCTGCTGTACTTGCTATAATTGCCTTTTTATTTTCGTTACTCTGCCAGTTGGCGAAAAAGTAGAATACAACAGGAACGTAAGGCGTAATCCTGGCTCGCGGTTCAATCTTGAGGGAGCTACTTTGGCTGTAATCCCCTTGATTGGTACGCTAATGTTTTGCGCGGCACAGTGCGTTGTCGTATTATTGGAGATTAACACATGGTTTTCTGCGTTGAATTAGGTGTGCTTTAAGTGTCCAATATAAGGAGCTGCCGTGTATCACAACTACCGCCTGCTTTAAAACCAATAGAGGTGTTGCTATGTATAAAGAATTGATTGAAAAACTAACAGCGGATATTCAATGGGCGAATGTGCAAGAACCGTGTCCCGAAGATGAGATAAGAAGGGCTGAAGAATATTTGGGCTTTCCATTCCCTGAAGAACTCATAGCATTGTTACAAGAAACGAATGGAGACCGCTGGCTTTTGCTTTCAGCAGAGCAAATCATTAGCTATGTAAAAACAAATAGAGAAATACTTTCTGAATATCTTGAACCCGAAGAATTTGAAGAAAAAGTCAACCGATTTGTTCCTTTCGCAACAAACGGCTGTGGTGATTATTATGGTTATCGTGTTCTTGAGGACGGTAATACAGATGCATCAACCATTTATATTTGGGAACACGAATGCTTTGAATTTCGTGAAGTGGCAAAAGACATTGCCGATTTGATAATCAAATATTACAACAACGAAGTCTAATGAAGGAAAATCCAGACAATGCTCAAGAATCGCTACGTTGGCCAAGCGCCAGATTGCATTAATAGAATACCTGCCTACTTGACAATGCAGTGAAATCCGCTATGATGAGAATTAAAAGGGCGATGCCGACAAGTGGTTAGCCCGGTTAGTTAATTAAAGTTGAGAAGAAAAGCGGCAGCATGTGCTGTCGCTTTTCTTGCTGTATGGATAGAAATGTTCACATCTTTTTGCTATAATTTTCAGCAAATATACTTTCAGAAGGAAGAAGGTGAAGAAGTGCATCGGTTGTTTATCGTGGAGGATGACCGCAGCATTGCGGAAGCAATTAAAGAACAGGCGGAAACGTGGGATATGCAGGTGCGTTGTGCAGAGGATTACCGAAAGGTTCTGACAGAGTGCGTAGCCTTTGACCCGCACCTGGTCCTGCTGGACATCTCACTCCCGTTTTTTGACGGGTACCACTGGTGCAGTGAGCTTCGCAAGGTTTCCAAAGTGCCCATTATCTTCATTTCCTCGGCATCAGATAATATGAACATCATCATGGCCATGAACATGGGCGCCGATGATTTCATTGCCAAGCCCTTCGACCGAAATGTACTTATGGCGAAGGTACACGCTCTGCTGCGCCGGACATATGATTTCAGCGCTTCTGTCACCCTGCTGGAACATCGAGGCGCCATATTGAACACAGAAGATGGGAGTTTCAGCTACAACGGGGAACAAATCGAACTGACGAAAAATGAACATCGCATTCTGACGGTGCTGCTACAGAATAAAGGGAAGGTCGTAAGCAGGGAAAAACTCATGGAAGCCTTGTGGAAGACGGACAGCTTCGTAGATGAGAACACATTAACGGTCAATGTCGGCAGGCTTAGAAAGAAGCTGGAAGCCGCAGGGCTGACGGATTACATTGGCACCAAGTTTGGTGTTGGATACTTCATACAGTAGGATGGAGGGAAGTGCATGAAGAAGTTTTTGGGTTCCTACCTAAAGCAGCGGGTCGTCGGGGTAGCTTCTTTCATGCTTTTTTTCATTATCCTGCTGATATCTTTTGCGCTGTACCGCCTGCCTGTCAAGGCTGTCATATACCCCGTGCTCCTTTGCGTCCTTGCAGGCAGTATTATCTTTACCATCCACTTCCGGCGTGCCTATCACAAGCACCTGCATCTATTGGAACTGCAAAGGATGACCGATGGAATCCTAAGTGCCTTCCCGGAACCGGCAGGGGCGGACGACAAAGACTACCAAGACATCATCCATATGCTCTTGGAGAGCCGGAGGCAGCTGATGACCGCACAAGATGCCCGCTATGCTGAAATGATGGACTACTATACTACGTGGGCGCATCAAATCAAAACCCCGATAGCGGCCATGCGTCTGCATTTACAGGGAGAGGATTCCCCACTGTCCCGAAAATTGGAGACAGACCTGTTCCACATTGAGCAATATGTGGAGATGGTGATGATGTATCTCCGCCTTGGCTCGAACAGTACAGACTATGTAATAAAGAAATATGATTTGGACAGCATTATCAAGCGGGTGATTCATAAATACGCCGGGGAATTTATCGACAGACGGATTTCCCTGGTCTATGAGCCGGTGCAAATGACGGTCATAACAGATGATAAATGGCTTTCTTTCGTAATGGAGCAGGTCGTCTCTAACGCATTGAAATACACACCGGCAGGAAGCATCAGCATATATACGGAACCAAATAAAACCCTCTGTATCCGTGATACTGGAATAGGGATAGCGGCGGAGGACCTGCCTCGCGTGTTTGAAAAAGGCTACACCGGATATAACGGGCGAAAGGATAAAGCTGCCAGCGGCCTTGGACTGTATCTGTGCCGGCGCATCTGCCGTAACCTCGGCCATCGAATCGAGATAGAGTCTGCACCGGGCAAGGGGACCACTGTGAGAATTGATTTGGAACGGGACCCGCTGGAGACAGAATGAACTTCTTACAAAAATGTTAGGAAATCGGGGGAATTGTAAGCCAAATCAATGGCGATGCAATTCCCTCCTTTGCTACACTTGAGTCATCAATCCAACAGGAGGAAAACCCAATGAGCGTATTACAAGTTGATTGCCTCAAGAAGGTCTACACTACCCGCTTTGGCGGTAATAAGGTAGAGGCCTTGAAAAATGTTTCTTTCAGCGTAGAGACTGGCGAATATGTAGCCATTATGGGTGAGTCAGGGTCAGGTAAAACGACGCTGCTGAATATTCTGGCTGCGCTGGATAAACCGACTGCCGGTACCGTGCTTTTGGAAGGGAAAGATATCTCGAAAGTAAAAGAGGCAGATTTGGCCATGTTCCGACGCAACAACCTCGGCTTTGTGTTTCAGGACTTTAACCTTCTGGACACCTTTTCCATCGAGGATAATATCTATCTGCCACTGGTTCTTGCGGGAAAAGGGCATCATGAGATGGCAGAGCGGTTAAAACCAATCGCCCTGCAGCTTGGTATTTCGGATATTCTGAAAAAATATCCTTATGAAGTCTCCGGAGGTCAGAAGCAGAGAACTGCTGTTGCTCGCGCACTCATCACGAATCCGAAGGTCATTCTGGCAGATGAGCCTACTGGAGCACTGGATTCCAAGGCGACAGATGAGCTGCTTCGCCTGTTCCGGGAAATCAATGCAAACGGACAGACCATCCTCATGGTAACTCATTCCGTGAAGGCGGCCAGCCACGCCAAGCGCGTGCTGTTTATTGCGGATGGGGAGGTGTTCCATCAAATCTATCGCGGAGAGAATACGAGCGAGCAGATGTATCAGAAAATTTCCGATACACTGACGATGCTGGCGACAGGTGGTGATGGGAAATGAGGAGAGGTTTTTACACGAAACTGGCTTGGGACAGCATCCGTAAAAACAAACGCCTTTACATCCCGTATCTGCTTACCTGCATAGGGATGGTGATGATGTTCTATATCATTTTATCGCTGTCGCTCTCTCCGTTGCTTAACGATATGGCCGGCGGACGAACGGCTGGAATCGTTCTTGACCTTGGCAGCAAGGTCATCGGCATCTTTGCGCTTATTTTCCTGTTCTATACGAACTCTTTTCTGATTCGGCGGCGGAAGAAGGAATTTGGCCTCTATAATATCCTCGGTATGGGTAAGAAAAACATCAGCCGTATTGTGATTTGGGAAGCGGTAATTGTTGCTTTCATTTCGCTGGCAGCTGGACTCTTTGCAGGTATTGCCCTGTATAAACTGGCGGAACTTGGGTTCCTGTATGTGATGCATACTGAAGTTACCTATGCCTTTAGCGTGTCCTTCCGTGCTGTGACAACGACTTTGGTGGTATTCGCGGTTATCTTCCTGCTCATATTACTCCATACCCTGTGGCAGCTGCGTTCCGCAAATGCTATCACACTGCTGCGAAGTGAAAATGCAGGTGAGAAGCCGCCGAAGGGGAACTGGCTCTTTGGTTTTCTGGGGTTGGGTATCTTGATTTTTGCCTACTATACGGCAGTTACCATTGAGCATCCGTTGAGCGCACTTGGCACCTTCTTTTTCGCCGTCGCCCTGGTCATCGTGGCGACCTATCTGTTGTTCATTTCCGGCTCTGTTTTGCTTTGCCGCATCCTGCAGAAACGAAAGTCTTATTACTATAAGCCGAACCACTTTGTCTCCGTCTCCTCCATGGCATATCGCATGAAACGAAATGGTGCCGGTCTCGCGTCCATCTGCATCCTGGTCACAATGGTTCTTGTGATGATTTCCGCCACCGCCAGCTTAAACTTCGGGGCAGAGGACGGCCTTCGCAAGCGATTCCCACGAGACATCAATATTGGCGCCTCCTTTGCCAGCGCAGGTGATATGAAAGAAGAAAATTTGGAATATCTACGGCAAAGAATCGTCGAGGTGCTGGATGATTATGACGCAATCCCAGTCAACCTGGCCGACTACCGCACAGCTGCACTGACGGCTGTTTTATCGGATGGTGTTGTACGTTCTACTGGGGATTTACAGTATGATTCCGGGCTGGCAGATGAACTATGGCAAGTCTATTTTATCCCGCTGGAGGACTATAACATCACAGCGGAGAAAAAGCTTTCAATTCCCGAAGGGAAATGCGCCATCTATCTGACACGCGGAGATTATGCTTATGATACGATAACTGTGCCCAACGGCCCGACCATTCAAGTTGCGGAGGAGATGGAGGCATGCGAGCTGGTGCATGATGCAACCAGCAGTATTATGCAGACGATGTATATCATTCTTCCGAACTACGTTGAATGCGCTAAGGCATTTGAAGATGCTGGCACAACATTGTGGACGGACTGGGAATATAGCTTTGACCTGGATGTTCCGGCCGAGCAGAAAGTAGATATTGGTGTTGAGGTTCGGGATGCACTGCTTGCGGAAGTAGGCGAGACAGAATTCAGCTTTAGCGTGAGTCTTGAAAGCAGGGAGGCGCAGCGCCAGGGATTCTTCCAGCTCTATGGGTGTTTGTTCTATCTTGGCATCATGCTGAGTCTTGTATTTATTTGCGCCGCGGTGCTGATTATCTACTACAAGCAGATTTCCGAAGGTTACGAGGACCAGCAACGCTTTGAAATTATGCAGAAGGTAGGAATGACAAAGCGGGAAATCCGTAAGAGCATCAATTCTCAGATGCTGACGGTATTTTTCCTGCCGCTCATCACGGCAGCCATCCATTTATGCTTTGCATTCCCCCTCATCAATAAACTGCTTTTGCTGTTTAATCTGGACAATGTGCTTCTCTTTGTGGGGACATGTGCTGTCAGTCTGTTGGTGTTCGGCGTCTTTTACGTATTGGTCTATCGCATCACATCAAATGCATACTTTAAAATCGTCAGTGGACAAAACATGCAGTAAGAGAGAATCCGGAGCGGACGAAAAAGCCACTCCGGATTCTTTTATTCTTATTCTGTATATTTCCTTGACAGAGGAAAGCGGTCAGGATAGAATCTTCTCCATCAAAGGAGGTCTGCACAATGACGATTGATGATTTTATTTTAGAGCATTGCTATGAGGGGCAGAAGCTGCTCATCACCGGCATAGGACCTGACGCAGAGGAATTCTATGAGGGGCAGTACAAAAACATTGATGATATCCCGGAAAAGATACTGGAGAGCAATCTTGCCTTTGTCTGGGCATCAGAAGAATATACGCTGGTGCTGGAATGCGACTATGAAGGGGAAGAATAATTGAAAAGGTGGGGCGGCTTTCACGGAAGCCGCCCCACCATATTTTAGTAGATTAGTCCACGAGCCTTTCTTTTTTCCAACTCATCGTAGATGGGTGGGTTTTGGTACCAAGTCAGTTCCCTTATGAACGCTGCCTTCGCCAGAGAAACGGCAGCCTCAATGCCTATGGTTTCATAGCGGAACCAATCGCCATCGTTTCCCGATAGGCGGTAGCGCACAAGCGTATTGCCGACATCAAGCTTTTTGATTTCGTCCTCTGCAGGCTTCAGGCCCACAAGATAACAGTTTTTATATTCCGCCCGATAAGGATAGGCAACCGAAAGCTCTATATAGAAAGCGCCACCCCACTTATCGAACTGGAAAGAAAGCAGGTCGAATCCATTGTCCTTGTTCGGTCGCCGGAAATGTGGAAAGGAGCCTTTGAAACCTGCAGCTCGCAGGTACGGAACAATCATGGATTTTATGACAGCAATAGCAGAATTACGGTCTGACATGAAGCTATCACCTCAATGCTTATCTTTTTTTGCAGAATGCGAAGAACAAAATTTGTCCTACGCCAAGGATAATCAGCACCACGGCAATGCCGTTCGGCAGGGTAAAGGACATTTCAAAGTCACGAGGGCTATAGCTGCCGGCGGCTGCTGCCTGGAACGCTACACGGCCAAGTGCAGGCATGACCTGGTTGAGGATGGAAGTGCAGCAGAGGATGAGCAGGCCAAGGACGGCCTCAATGCTGCCAAGGATATATGCTGTTTTCTTCATACGAAATCTCCTAATCTGTTGTGATATAGCAATCGGCAACAACGCCGTCCTTAAAGTCGAGGATGAGCCATTCACTGTCAATGCTGATAAACCCCCGCTCCGGTCCCATGTAATACACATAGCGGTCTGCCTCGTTAAAGTACCCGTAGTCGTTATTATGGGTGCCCAGAAGGTCTATGATTTCGGCCTCTGTCATACCGATAAGCTCATGCTTGTCCAGCAGGTCACCGACGATTGCCGTACGCTCCTCCGGGTTATTCAGCCATTTGGCGGTGCTGAACGTGTGCTTATAGTGATAAATAAGGCCGGCAACGATAATGGAAAGTGTAAGGGCAACGACAATCCCAAAGGCAATGTAGTTGATGCGCTTGGCTTTGCGTATTTCCTTTTCATAGTCCATGCACGTCAACTCCTTTCCGTGGCTGTAGCCAGCGCATTATCTTCTCCGTTTCTTTTTATGTACTCTTTTGGGTTTGTTCTTCTTTTGCTGCTTGTAATATACGATATAGGACACGACCTCTCCAGCCAGCAGGGCGATGACGCCGCAGATGCCGAGGATACCGGCTAACCGGTTGTGCCCGCCGTCCTGCAGCACTTGAAGGAAGCAGAACAGCTCCGCCAGTGCGAAGACAAGAAAAGTAAGATAGAGATGACGTGTATCAAAGAAAACCATGCGGACTGGCTCCTTTTCCTCTTTCGGCAGCCGCATATGCAGGAAAGAGGCAATGGCGAGGAAAATTACAGCGGGGAGCAGGAGCAGGGCATAGAGAAGGGGGCGGTCGGGATAGAGGCTATGGACGATAACTGCTGCCGCACCAAAGACGACCAGCCCAATCAATTCAAATCGTTCACTGACTTTTTTCATATTTCAATCTCTCGCGTCAACGGTCGAAAAGAACAAGCAATGGTAATAAAGCCGACGCTGCGGGCAGGAAAACAGCCGTACGCCAAACCGGAATAGGGAGTCCTTTGAGTTTATTTGCTTCCAGAAAAACCGGCCAGGAAATGAGATTCATGGGAATAAATGCGATAGCGATAACGGTTTCAATATGCTCGTAGGACTCAAAGACAAGCTGCAGAATCATCAGACCGATGCTATACGCCCAGCAGACCCAGTAGAATGCCCCGCAGTGCTTGCGGACAAAGGAAAAGAACCTGTCCATCGCATCAAAAAACTTATCCAATAAACCTCACCTCCATCCATATGGGAATTATACCGGATGCATTTGCAGATTGCAAGAAGGTGGGAGCAAGGGAACAGCGCGGCTCCATCTCTGGAGCCGCGCTGCTTTTCATGGGGATTTACTTGTGTTGTTCCAGCGCCTGTTCCATGGCGTCGTCGGCCCGGGATGCGACTGTGAGCATCGCGCAGGCCACATATCCAAAGATGGCGCCAACCATCAGGCAGATGATTCCTACCGCAATCATATAGGCATCGTCCCTTTCCCATCAGATACCTCAGTATGTCAGAATTGCGGATTGTCTGCTCAAGGAGGGAAAGAAAACTTATGCCTTCTCGTCAGGCACCTCGGCGAGCCGAAGAAGGTCAATTTGCTTGACCAGAAGCTCGTCCAGAATGGGCCAGTATTTTTCATCCACATAGAGGAGCCGGTTATTGAGGTCAATGGTCTGCCGGTCATCCCACAGAAGGCTGTCGCTGCTGACGCCAAGGACAACGCATATCTGCTTCAGTGTGGTCAGGCTTGGTCCACACCAGCCGCGTTCCACATCGGCAATAAAACGGGGCGTGACGTCGACACGCTCCGCAAGCTGTTCCCGGGTCATCCCGACCCGCTCTCTCTGTGCGCGAATACGTCGCCCTATCTCAACATTGATTTCTTTCTTTTCGGTGGCCATAAAACATCACCCTCCATTCATACACAAGTTTAACCGATAGTGTCACTGGATGAAATGAAGCGAGACTGGAGGGGTTGGTTGTATGATACACACAGATGTGGTATAGTAGGAGCTGTAAGCGAGCGATTGTATCGCCAGCTCTGGAGGTGTATGATGAAGATAGAATATGATTATTCCGAGATGCACTGGAGAAACATGCAGAAGCAAATTCAGGAGGAGCTGGATGCCCGTACCGATGCGGAGAAAGCGGAGGATGAGCGGAAGAAGGAAGAATCATTGGAATGGCTCCATCGGACTATGGAAAAGACGCAGGAGAGGGCGTTAAAGACGGTAAGGATTCTTGACGCCGAGATGCTGTACCAATTTCAAAAGACTGTTGAAATCTTGAAAAAGAACGCGGAGTTCCATTGTGACCGTATGGTATATGAGATAAAGGATGACCAGTCCTTCGGCTATATCAAATACTACACATACGGCATTATCCATGTAGGCGACGAACAGGGAGACCTGTCGCGGCATATGTGGGCAGAGATTTTCAGTACATTCGATGGTATCTCAATTACGGCGGAGGATGACCTGCTGTGCGTCTACATTCCCGCCTATTTGACGAAACCGCTTGCGACAGAGGAGGACAATTAAGGAGGCAGCTTTGAGAAGGATACGACATTGCCTGGCCATAGCCATAGTTGGGTTGAGCCTTTGTCTGGCCGCCTGTGGTGTGCCTGAGGATACCCGGGTAGATGACAGCCGCAATCAGGGCGGGAACGAGTCTGGCTTTAGCCAACAGATGGCGTCGGATAGTTCCGGGAAGGAAGCTGAATCGGGGGATGCGCAGCAGCTGGTGCAGATGCCGTCGCCCGTATCCGGAACGCTGGAGGTACACTTTATCGATGTGGGTCAGGCAGATGCAGCGCTGTTTATCTGCGATGGGCAGACTCTGCTGATAGACGGTGGGAACGTGGGCGATTCCAGCCTCATGTATGCCTACCTGCAGGGCCTTGGTGTCAGCCATCTGGATTACGTGATTGGGACCCATGCCCATGAAGACCACATTGGCGGGTTGGCCGGTGCGCTGTCCCTGTGTTCCGCCGGGACAGTATTCATACCGGAAACAGGCTCGGATTCAGAGGCTTACGCTAATTTCATTGAGAAGGCGGAAAAAGCGGCAGAGGCGATTACGACGCCGGAACCGGGCGATACCATTGCGCTTGGCCAAAGTCAAGTCGTGTTCTATGGACCTCAGGTGGAGGATGCGGATAATCTCAATAATACCTCTATCTGCTGTAAAGTCCAATATGGAGAGACGTCGTTCCTGTTCACCGGCGATGCGGAGGCAGAGGTGGAGCGGATGCTGGTGGATGACGGCTATGACTTGTCTGCCACCGTCCTCAAAGCACCGCATCACGGCAGTGAGACCTCCTCCAGCTATGTGTTCCTGCGTGAGGTCATGCCCCAGTACGTCGTCATTTCTGTGGGTGAGGGGAACAGCTATGGGCATCCCCACGATGATGTGATGAGCCGGTACCGCGACGCGGGCGCTGAGGTCTATCGTACCGACATGCAGGGAGACGTCATCTGTATCAGCGATGGGAAAACGGTGCAATTTACTACGGAGAAAAGCGGCACAGTCATCACGAACCCAACAACAGTGGACGGCAGTGGTCAGAATGCCGATGATGTCGGATACATAGGCAATAAGAATTCCAAGAAATATCATTCGCCTACGTGCGGGAGCCTTCCCGCTGAACAAAACAGGGTCTACTTCGATACGGCGCAGGAAGCGGCTTCGGCGGGATATTCACCTTGCGGGAACTGTAAACCAAGCGTATTGGGACAGGAGAACGATGCCCCCGTGGCGCCGCCGCAGATACAGGACGATGCGGAAGACTACATTGGAAACAAAAACTCCAAGAAGTTTCACCTGCCTACCTGCGGCAGCCTGCCGATGGAGAAGAACCGGGTCTATTTTGACACAAGAAACGCTGCCGTCAGCGCCGGCTATGACCCTTGTGGGAACTGCCGGCCATAGGAAAGAGAAAGGAGCAATGCGGTGGGGAAGAATACAACACGGATAGAAGCTACAGTCATGAAGATGACTGCGGAAGGCCTTGAGAAGCTATCTAACGAAACCGGCCTGTCGATAGGAGAGGTCATTGACCGTCTAACGATGCAAATGAAGGCGAAGGATAAAGATTTGGCCGTGTCCATTGCGTATCAGGAAGTCATCATGCAGTTATCTAATCTTCCACAGGAGGAAACCAACGCTGCATTTCTTGAACTTGTGACGGTCTTGCTGGCTATGGTGCCCGAGGAATATGCGGAAGACGTTTATGAAAGGGCGGCTTTAGGGAGAGAGAATGCGAACAGGTGCTTTGAGAGATTGACACCGGACCAGCGGGCATGGTTTGCAAGCCACCTTCTGGATGATATCGACAATATGATGCGTCCAGAATAAGCCGGCTTACACTTACGATACCGTCTCTCTGTGTCGATATAATTCATAGAAGGGAGGTCTGCCTTGTGAAAATAGAGGAAGTGAGAAAAGCATATTCCGCCCAGTTGGATGTCCTTCGTAATCAAAAGCAGGCGCTCACGAAGCTGCTGAAAGACAATGAAAACGACCCGGGCGCTCAGAACTTTGACAGGGTGGAGATTTCCCGGGAGCTGGCTGTTGTAGATGCCCAGTACGAAGCGACAATGGGCGTCATGGAAGACATCATGGCCAGAAAGACGGCCATCCATAACGCGGAGGTGGCCCGGCAGCAAAGCGAGGTGCTTTCAGAAGCGGCTGATGATTTGGCTAAGATAATGGAGATATACCGCCGCATCGCCTCCGGCGGGGAGGTGCCGCAGAAGGACGAGCAGAAACTGATGGAGTACAGCAAGGAACTCTACATGGCAGCAAAGACCGCTGCGATGATGAAGCAGGGGGAGGGCGAAAAATACGACTCCCTGTTCGAGGACGAGGAGCCGGCAGACGGCAGGACAAAGAGCGCCAATGAAATCGCAGGGGAGGCGGAAATCGCAGTTCCAGCTCCGGAACAGGTGGCGTCTGCGGCCGCTGCAGAGGTCCAAGTAGAATAATAAGACAGCAGGAAGCAATCGGTAGATATGCTTCCTGCTGTTTCTTTTCCTGCGGAAGTATAGGGTTATGCATCAGCCTGATGAAGTTCAGAGGCAAAAGCGACCTGATTCTTCCCACGGTTCTTGGCCAGATAGAGGGCGCCGTCCGCCTTCACATATAAATCGGTCAAAGTATCGCCATCCTCATGGAACAGGCTGACGCCGATGCTGATGGATGTGGAGACAGACGCATAAGGGGCACAGATATCTTGGGCAAGGGAGAGGAGTTTGTCCGCACGCGCTTTGGCGGCGTCATGGCTGGACATATGCTTGGCAAGTACAAAGAACTCATCCCCACCGATGCGGGAGATGATATCCGAGTCACGGAAGCAGGCTCTGATGCCCTCTGCCAGCCTTGTAAGGAGCAAGTCTCCTTCGCGGTGGCCGAAATTATCGTTGACAGCCTTGAAATTGTCTATATCAATCATGAAGGTAGCGTGCTTTCCATTGGAGCCTTCTCCGGATAGGAATGCCTGGATTTTTTGCCTGGAGGCAGCACGGTTCAGCAGGCCTGTCATCCCATCGGTTTCAGCGGCACGGCGCAGCTGTTCTTCGTCCTTGTGGGCGGAATCGACGTCGCGGATAACGAGCATGAGGCAAAGATGGTCGTTTTCCGGGTCGGACATAAACTTTATCTCATCCCGTACCCAGTAGCTGTTCCCATCGGACATTCTCCGAAGGTATTCCATGGATAGGCCGCTTTTTCCCTTGAGGTATATGCTGCTCAATGCTTCTTCGGTAAAATCACGATAGAACTGATAAGCTTCACCATCGGCATCGACCACGCCGGTTTCCGCTATGTTGATGAAGTGGGAGAGCGTATCAAACAGGGGCACTTCGTACTGGTGAATCACCTGTCTTCGCTGTCCAATAATGCGCCAGTCGGTGACGTCAATGAATACTGCGGCGTATGCGTCGGCAGGCAGATTGAACAGGTACTCGATTTCCTGCTGATACTGCTGCCTTGCCCGAACCTTATTTGTGACGTCACGGGAAATGCCCAACAGTCCCACAGGTACACCGTCGCCGTTTTTGAGGATATACTTGGAAGTTGCGCTGTATCGGGGCGTTCCGTCTTTGTCTGTAAGAGGCTCCACGTAATCAATCAGGTGTTTTCCGCCAGAGAGGAGCTTACGGTCATCCGCCACATATCTCATTGCCAGTTCCCGGCTTTCAAATATCTCCTCATCTGTCCGTCCAATGATGTCAGTAACGGATGAATGGCCAGTCATGGCCGCGAAGGAATCGGTGGATGCCACGTATACGAGGTTTATATCTTTCACGAAAATCATATCTGGAAGGGTAGTCAGCAGCATCTGGAGGGTGGAAAACAGTATCTCGGGCTTGCCGCTGTCTATCCTGTTGGTTTGCAGTATTTCATCAAGTTCCATTACGGGTCTCCTTTCGCCAAAAGAAAAAGACGTTTCTATAATAGTAATATCGGCCAAAAGAAGCAAGGAATAAAGAGGTTGATAAAAAGTCGATGATTTATGTAGTATAGAGCTATGATATCCTGTCTTATAGGGTGAAGGGGTCCCTTAGATTGAGGAAAGGAGGAGGGCCTGCTGTGGACGATACACGAATCATTGACCTGTATTGGCGGAAAGATTCTCACGCCATAACAGAAACAAACGAGAAGTATGGCGCTTACTGCTTTGCAATCGCGGATAATATCCTGCATAACCATGAAGACGCAGAGGAATGTGTCAACGATACCTGGCTCAACGCATGGAACGCCATGCCACCGCAGCGCCCGCAGCGGCTCCGCTTGTTCCTCGCCCGGATAACGCGGAACCTGTCCTTCAACCGCTTCCACGCAAGGAACACAGAGAAACGTGGCGGCGGGGAAATCGTGATGGTGCTGGACGAGCTGGCGGAATGCCTCGCCAGCGAGTCGGACGTGGAGCGGGACTACGAGTATCAGGAGCTTGGCCGCAGCCTCCATCGATTCGTGCAGGCTCTGCCGGAGCGGGACGGAAACGTGTTTATCCGCAGATACTTTTACACGGAGACCATGAACGTCATCGCAGACCGGTACGGACTGACAGAAAAGAACGTCTCCGTGATTCTCACAAGGACACGGAAGAAACTGAAACTTCACCTGATGAAGGAGGGATACATCGATGAATCGGAATGACCTGTATCGAGGTCTGAACCATATCGGGAATGAATTGCTGGAGCGCAGTGAGACAACGCCAGCAAAGAAAATGCACGGATACTGGAGGCGGTGGGGCGCCATGGCCGCCTGTGTCTGCCTGGTCGCAGCCAGCGCATTTGGACTACATGTATGGAGGAGCACACCTCCCGTTCCCCCAACACCGGACAGTCCTGTCGTTGTGCCGCCAGACAGCAGCGACCCGCCTGTGGCATTGGCGACATCGGACACCTATGCTACGCTGGAGGAGCTTCTGTCTTATTTGAGCAGTAATGACTACCATGCAGCTACTCTGGGGGCGGACGGTAGCTTTACGCCGGATATCGAAGCCGTCAGCCAGCACATAATCGAGGGGAAGAAGTTGGTGGGACATCAAGGGTATGGCTACCACATCGGACAAGGGCAAGTGGTGGTATCAGAACTTGGCAGCATGACGTCAGCAGCGGCGTCGGGCATTGCAGGAGAAGCGGAGCAGCTGTTCCTCGCCAGAGACCGTTTGGTGTTGGTGGATAGCTTTGTCAGTGGTGGTTCAGAGCTGGATGAGGAACGCAGTGTGCGGGTGACGACCTATGACCTTTCCAACCCGACGTCTCCTGTGCTGACAGATGAATTTATCCAGCTTGGCAGCATGGTGGCCTGTTATGTGTCTGACGACAAGCTATATCTTATGACGTCGGATGGCGTCTGTGCCTGCGGTTGGTCCCGGCTGGACGACACAGATGAATACATGCCGGAGCTTTCCCAAAACGGCGAGCAAATCCCATGGGAAAACCATGAGGTTTGCATCCTGGGCGAGCCGACCAGCGTGCAGTATATTGCGACTACCATTATCGACGTGGCTTCCGGCGGCATCGTGGATAAGCAGGCATTCTACGGCGATATCGAGGAGGCGTTTTACGGCCCGGGCTGGCAGGCAATCGTCACACAGACAGCTACAGAGAAGCTTGTGCTGCATCCGGATATCTACACCTTCGCTACAGGTGATGGCTTTGACTACACGGGGAAAATCAGCACAGCGGCACTGATGGGGCTGGAAGGGGGCGTCCGGGTCAGCGATGGGATGCTTCCGGACGGCAGCTATCCCTATGTGCGGTCGGTAAATGTAAAAGACGGCATCTACCGCATTATCGGGGAATATATGACCAGCGCGGGCGGCAGCCAGAAGACGGAACTGCTGGCCATCACAGCCAATATGAGCACTGGCGAAACGAACTGGGAAACGCTGGCACTGGACAATGGGATGCGCTTTGATATGGACCACCTGCTCTGGGAGGAGAATCGGACAATCGCTACAGTATCCACCATCGCGCTGGAAGAAAATGACGTGCGGGTGGAGGCAAGGCTGTTCTTCGTGGAGTTTTCCGGACTGGAAATTGAAATGAGTGGCACAGACCTTTGCGTCGATGCAGTCAGCGGCGTGGCTAATATCTACAGTTATGGCAGTCCCTTTGGCAAACTGGAGCCAATTATCTCAATGGGTGATGGGGTCTATCTCCGATATAACAACACACCAGACGGCATTGATATCTTTGATTTCTCTGACAGCGCCAATCCGCGTTTGCTCTATGACTCACCCGGGGAAATCCCTGCGGAAGACCGGTTTGAGTTTGTGTGGGAAGTCTATGATGAGAGCACCTTCGGTATCATGTCGCTCTCGCCGGACGGACAGGGGGATTACCGCAATTCTGCCTTCTCGTGGAACATCTATCGCGTGGACGCTCAGGCCGAGAATCCCTATATCCTTCTGAAAGAAATCGGGATAGGGAGCGGTGATGGCTTCGAGACAATGGAATACGATGGAGAACACTATTACATCACCATGGACTCTGCTGCTGTGCAGAAGATGACTTGGTGATTGGGCGGGCGGTACGGCAGGGCGCTGTGCCGCCCCTTTTTAACGGAACGCTGCGTAGAAACGTCGAAAAGACGTCATGTAAACGAAGCGTCGGTTGCCACAAGGCAAAAATGCATGTAGACTGTAGGCAGCAAGGAGGTCTACATCATGGATGCAAAGAGATTTGGCGCCTTCATAGCAGAGGTGCGGAAGGAACAGAATATGACGCAGGCTGACTTGGCCCGCAAGCTGCAGGTAACGGATAAAGCCGTCAGTAAATGGGAGCGAGGCGCCGGGCTGCCCGACATCAACTCCCTTGAGCCGCTGGCACAGGCGTTGGGTGTCGGCATCGTGGAGCTTATGCGTTCCGAGAGGATGGCGGAACCATCCATTGACTCTGCCTCGGTGGATGAGGTCTTAACAGATACATTTGAAATCGTTAGACACCAGCGTAGGCAGGAGCGGAGGACAGTCATCAAAATCATTGCTGCTGCAGCGCTCCTCGTGTTAGGCGTCTTTCTGGCCGACGCTACAGGGTGGATGCCTTTTGTCTTTATCTATTTCCCGGTTATCTGCCTGCTGGCATCAGTTGCAGCGCTTATCTACGGGATATGGCGTCGCAGGAACAAGCTGCCTTGCCTTCAGACATTCATTGTCGCCGGCATACTCTTTTTTGTACCGCTGGCCGTTGTGGTTTTCTTTTTCCTTGTCGGCGCTCTGGGGATTGGCCCTGTACCCAACTGAATAACGGAATCGGCAGGGCGTTGTAACAGCTGCAGCGCTCTGCCGGCTTTTTTATCTGATGATAAGTTTTACAGTTTATTAAGATTTTTTGAAGCATCTTTATTTATAATGAACGCGTTGCTATAATTGCGATATTACGGATTCGGGAGACTGAACCCCTTGGGGCGTACGGGATGCCGTCCATTTAGATACCTTTTGCCCAGACATCAGTACGCAGCGAATGATGTCTTGGACTTCTTATGAGGAGGAGTCCTGTATCCCGAAGCAAACCATTCCTGCGGAATTCCATTGCAATGAGTAATTTCATGATGAATTTGATTACAGGCGCAGAGCCTGTCAATCTTCTTGTAACAATCGATAACCGGTATGTGGAGCCGCTGCTGGTCATGCTGGACTCCTATGCCGCGCAACATGAAGGCGTCGATACACGGCTGTTTATTGCCCATTCGTCTCTGACCGCAGAGTCTCTGACGCGGATACGCACTGCGGTAGATGCGGTCGGCATCCAATTCCACGATATCCGCATTGAGGAGCGATGGTTCAAGGATACACCGGTGCTGGAGCGATTGCCGGAGGAGTCTTTCTATCGTCTCATGGCATTCCACTACCTGCCGGCGGAGGTGCAGCGTTGTCTGTATCTGGACCCGGATATTATTATCCGTAAGCCGCTTCTGCCACTCTATTCACTCGACTTTGAAGGCTGCTATATCGCGGCGGCAGGCCACTTGTTCGGATTACGAAACCAGTTCAACCTCCGGCGTCTGGGCATCCGGAAGAATGCCCGGTATCTGAACTCCGGCATCATGCTGATGGACTTGGACGCTATCCGGCGGGATTTTACACTGGAGAGCATTCTGAACTGTCTCAGCGAAAATATCCAGAAACTGCTTTTGGGTGACCAGGACCTCATCAATATCATATTCGGCAGTCGGACAAAGCTGATTGACGAGCGCATCTATAATCTGGACGAACGGGCCTTCCGTCATTGGAGAAGGAAATTCACCCTGCAGGACGTAGAGCTGGAGACTGCCATCGTCCATTATAATGGCAAATATAAACCGTGGCTGGAAGGATACCGGGGCGTCCTCGACTGCTTCTATCCGCCTGTGGAGCAGAAAGGGCCGGCGCCCGCAGGGAAGTGGAAGGCACAGGCAAAGGCGCTGCATAATATAATGCGGTTGACGACGCGGCAGAAAATAGCTGTTGGCTGCGCCACCTGTTTTATTCTGTCCTGTGTTCTTGGCTGGTTTTTCTTCGGCCGTGAGCTTATCCACATCCTTGAACATCCGGAACAGTTCCGCTCGTGGCTGATGCAGTTTGGCCCCTTCGATGAACTTACCTTCATCTTGATACGCGCCGCGCAGACAGTCGTGAAATTCGTGCCGGCGGAGCCGTTGGAAATAGCGTCCGGCTATGCCTGGGGCGCGGTGCCGGGGATGCTCTACTGTGTCATTGGCAATATGATTGGAACACTGGCCATTCTGTGGCTGACCCGGCGCTATGGCCGCAGGTTCGTGGAGGCGTTCATCCCCACAAAGAATTTGAAGGCGTTTTCAAAGGCAGAGGCGTCTGAGCAGCTGTATGTAATCCTGTTCCTGCTGTATCTCATACCCGGCGCACCGAAGGACGGATTTACATATTTTGTCGGCCTGCTGCCAGTCAAAACGATTCCCTTCATGCTGATATCCTTTACTGCTCGTATGCCCTCGGTCTTGTCCTCGACTGTTTGCGGTGTGGCGCTGGCGGAGCAGCAATACATGATTTCCATGCTGATTCTGATAGGAACACTTGTCTGCTCCATTATCGGCGGAATCCTATATAAGACATACTATGACCGCCGCACCAGAGCCAGAGAGTCGGTCGGATAAGCCTGCAAAGGAGGAGAGGCCTATGAGTGAGGCCGCAAAAGCACCAAGCAATAAGATTTTCACTATCCCTAACATATTATCCATGGCGCGTATCGCACTGATACCGCTGATTGTGTGGCTGTACCACTTCAAGGAGGAGTACCTGCTGTCTGCCGGTGTGCTTATTCTCTCCGGCGTTACGGATGTCGTGGATGGCATCATCGCCCGCAGGTTTGGGATGATTTCCAACCTCGGCAAGGCACTGGACCCCATTGCGGATAAGCTTACTCAAACGGCCATGCTGATATGCCTCGTCTTCAAATTTCCTCTGATGGGGATACCGTTGGCCTTTATGGTGGTGAAGGAGTTTGTGTCGGGCATCTGGGGATTGATTGTCATCCGCAAAACAAAAGAAGTCCGCGGCGCCGAATGGCATGGGAAAGCGGGTACGGTCTTGCTCTATGCCATGATGCTGCTTCATGCTGTGTGGCCCAATATTCCGACACTGGCTTCTAACGCCTCGATTGCGTTATGTACGGCCATGATGTCCATCTCCTTCCTGCTATACAGCACAAGAAATTACAGGCTGATGAAGGAGATAGCTTCAGATTGAAGAAATGAAATGTTGAAGGGAGGCGGCCCTGTCGGGCTGCCTCCCTTTGCCTGTTTGTTGCTCTTTTCCTGTGTTGAGTGCGGCTTCACCTCATATTGTCATGCGATGACGATATTCTTCCGCCGCACAGTAAATGTGGTCAGTAAATGCGACATCCTGCAGTTCGGCCAAAGAAGCGAGGGAGCTGTTCCCCTCGTGGCAGATTGCCTCCGCAAGGTCAGCCAGCGTAAAGGTGGGACTGGCCGCCATATCGTAGGCGTCGGAAATCTTTTTCGCCAACCGCAACAGCAGGGCAGTGTCTGATTCCCTTGCCTCTTGATGCATGACCATCATGAGCTTGGCCAGCAGGAAGTCGTCGGGACTGTATTCCAGCATCCGGCACATTCCCTCGTACATCTGCGTAGCGTCACCATGCAGCTGCGCAGGCACAGTATGGGTCTGAATTTCCCAACGGAACTCGTGTTCATAGTAGCGCAGGACAGCGGTGGTTTTGCCACAGAAGATTTCGGCAAAATTGGGGTCGTCATCTCCGGATTCCCTTATCTTTTCGTCCCGCAGCGCCTCGAAATCTTTGACCATCTCGGTATAAGCTGCCCCATAGGTCGGATATACCTCGACGCTGTGGTACTTCTCATCGTCCGCATACTCACGGGAGCTGCGAAGCGTACAGAGAGATGTAGTAAAGGCGAAGGGAAGTTCCTCGATGTCCCAATATACCATATCGTGGCCATGGGTAATACTGGCGCCCAGCTCGGTAATAGAGGCTTCAAAATCCGCCTCCGCCATCGACCATCCATCCTGCCGCCAGATGGAAAGCTTCGGGAAAGAGGTGCGGTCAAATGCACCGGGGATGGCGTTGAGGAACTGCTGTTCCATGGCATGAAGCAGAGCGTCTTTGGTAGGGAACGGGGTGGCAGAAATATTGGTGTCGCAGTTATTTGCCTGCAGTAAGATAAACATAGCGGCCTCCTTTGTGTTTAAGAGGGGATTTCGGTGTTTGTTTTATAATCATCGCAGACCAGCACGACAGCTCCATCATCTGCGATTTCTGATACGCCTGCAAAGGCCTCTGAACAGTCCAAAACCGGCTCACCATTGCGCTCGGTAATACGGTGGGTACAGGTGCTGCATAAGCAGCGCTTGTCATCCGGGTCAATATCATCGTCACACAGAACTTCGTCTAAATAGACCAAAAGAGCCGTGCTGCCGCAACATTGGAACGGGATATCGCTGCTTGCGACCCTGTGGATGCCGTAACGCATCCAGAAATCATGAGGGATTGAGTCGATGGCGTCGAGCCAAGTAAAGTAATTGTTGGTCTCCTTGACAGCTTTCTTGCCGGCATCTGTTTTGAGAAATTGCCTGACACAGAGCCTGAATTTTCTGTATAGCTTCTTCTCATCCAGTAACTCATCTGTTTTAATGCGGAAGCAGCTGTTCCACGCATCGAATTTTACTTCGTCGTGTCTGATGCGGATGAAATCAATGACTTGATATGTATCCATGAGATTTCCTTTCTCAGGCATCAGCTGCGGGAGAGAGCGTAGGTGCGGCCGCGGTCGAAGAAGACGACCATATGCCCTTTCCGCAGGCTTGCCTGTGTCTGGCGGTATTTCTTTTCGTCAAAGACCGTGGTGTCAACACCACACCAGCCGGCGATAACATGAGTGTCGGCAACCTTCTGACAGTCTCCGCGTAAGGAGCGGAAGAACTCCTTTTTTGATACCTCTTTGCTGTTGATATGGTAACGAATCATACGCCGCCGCCTTTCCGGAAGCCCGGATGGAACTGCTCGTCATAGGCCCCGTTGCCATTCCACCTGCGCCATGATACCGTCTCGACCGCAGAACAGTGGCGGAAGGTGATGTTGGCGCGTATCCGTGCCTTGTCCATGTAGCCCATCTTCGGGCCGTGACAGGATACCCACCGGGCAAAGGATTCCCGTGGGGACGGGAGTCGCTGGTAGTACCGGCCATCCTCCAAGGAGCGATAGATTTCCTTGCACTCGCCAGGGATTTCAGTAATGTACTCGACGTTGATGGTTTTGGGTGGAAAGCGCTCGATGCTGTTATAGTGGGGATGAAGGTCGATGTTGAGAGTGGCAGACCCATCTTCCTGGCGGCTCAAAACCGCATGTTCCACTACATAGAGTGCGCTGACTTCCTCAGCGATGCGGCGCTCCAGATAAACCTCATCAAAGGCGCCCGCCTCGTTTCTGGCCTGTATCAGGTAATGGTCCTTCGCAATATACGGGCCGTTCAAGCCACTGGCAGAGAGACGTTCGATATCGGCGGGGGAGAAGGGGGAGATAGTAACGGTGACTCCATCCGGTCTCGGACAGAGAAGGTGGATATCGTAGACTGCTTTCTTTACGGTAAAGAGCGAAGTGCCGTCGCTGCTGTCTCGTTCAAGGGAGAAATCGTCATTGGCGTACAGCAGTCGTTCATATTCCCCGTTTTCCTTGAGATAGATGCCGCGCACCCCTTTACCGTTTTCACTGAGCAAGTGCAGGATGTCGTCCTTAACCATGTCACCGGTGACAGGCGCCTCGAAGGTAACGAGCTTCTGCGCATGATTCACAGAGGCAACGACCAGAGAGCCGTTGATGGGATAGGCTGCCTTGACCTGCCGCACAGGATGGTTTTCTTCATCCATCCGCAGAGTCAGGGAGGCGGCATAGGCACAGGCTCTGCACCTGTCATGCGTTTCGCCGGTATTGCAGTCAAACTCCCGGAACAGGGTGTTTTGCCCGCAGCCGGGACACTTGTTGTTATCAGACTGTCCGCTTGCCATTGTGATTCCCTCCTCGTCTTTAATCCGGCCGCCCCTCAATGGCATTGCCGTCCTTGTCCTCTACGTCATAGTGACGGTCAAAAGCCCGGACATATCCTTCGCGGCCTGTAGCGCCACATTCGGGACATGTCCATGGGAAGGAGCCGCCCTCGTCATCGATTTTATTCTCCCCGCTATACTCCACTGAGGCTCCACAGACAGGGCAGACGCCCTCCTCATCCAGACCGGGAGCAAACTCCTTGGAGAAATGGAATGACGCGTCGTTATGAACGAAAGCCATCAGGTCGTTGAAGCTGACCATAGAAAGCTCACAGGCGAGGTCAAGCATTTTTCTCTGCATATCCGCATCGATGATGTTGCCGCTGACCTGAAATCGGACAGGGGCGTCCGGGCGGGCGAGGGCGTTGGAACCGTGGGTAAACACGGCCAGCAGCGCGCCATTGAACACGAGGGGATTGTCGTTATAGGCCTTCTTCAAATCTTCATACTTCATATTACTGTTCTCCTTCTTTGTGATTCTCTTTGAATGGGCAGGTTTTACGCTCACAGTCTTCGCCCCGGTAGCAGGGGACTCCTTCATCACCTTCGTAGTAGGGATGGCAAACGAGGTGGCCGTGTTCTGCCAGATATGTGTCGATGAAATCCTCCAGTTCGCCGATGTGCTGCATGTCCCAGGGGAACGGGTCATCTTCCGCTTCTTCCTCTGGCAGCGCCAGCATCAGGCGCATGAGCTGGTAAGCGGCGCTATCCAACTCGTCGTTCCTGTCTACTAAAAAATCCTCAAATATTGCGTCCATGTGTTGCTCCTTTCGTGTTAATAGTTCCGGAAACAGGGCATTGCATATATGTCAACAGGGCGCCGCGCTTCGTCGATGAAGTCGAAGTGGACGGAGTTGAAGCAGCCCTGGATTCCAGACAGCGCCACAGTAGAGAAGGAGGGGCCGACAGAAGCTTGCTCCAGCTCGTAGCTGTTCCCAAGCTGCAGATGGGCAGACCGTACTTCCTTCTGATGATGCTGCAGGCCGTTGTTCGGGTAATTGAAGACAGCAAAAATCTTCATGTGATTGTCTCCTTTCGATTTCCTTTGTGTTTGTCATTTCTTCTCCATGTCGTCAGTCAGGGATTGCAGCATCAGTATGGAGGAAACCCTTGCAGGAGAGAAAAAGAGAAGGTGCGTGCCGGCAGCACACACCTTCGTTCTTACGATGGAGTCAGGTTTCTTTTTGTGTATTCATCCACGCTCATACCGTAGATGCGCTTGAACAGCTCATCCACACGGGCTGCGACAGCCGGGCCAGGCGGCGCTTTTAGGGATGCCTTACACCAGTTCAACAGTTCTTCTTCATCAAACTGGTATCCGGGTTGGTCAATCAATTTGCCTCCATAGAGGGTCGGCTTCGGGGAATGGACGATTTCATCCAGCTCTTTAGCAGTCTTTGCCTGCATGATAGCGTCAATTTTCTTGCGGCAAACAACTTCAATGATTTTAGGGTCATAGTAGTCGTCTATATAGATGCATATCTGGCCGGCAGTTTGTTCGAGCGCTTTTTTTCGGGCGTTGAGCAGGCTTTTTGGCTTTTCGTCACGGGTGATGATGTCAACCATGGCCTCATCCAGCATCATAATGATGCTTGCAGTCTCCGGAGTAATGTTCTTCATAGGCGCACCCCGTCAGCAGCAGTAGGTGCCTGTGACTTTACAGACATGAGCGGCATAGTCAAAATCATCCGGCAAATAGTTTTGGAGCTTCTGCCGTATTTCTGTAAGCAGCTCCCCGGCAGAAGGATAGGCAGCCTGAAAGAGACTGCGCCCCTTATCCAGCGGGAGATAAAGAATTACATCATCGTCATAGCTTTGCTCAATGCTTTTTGTTGAAATAAAAGGAAGCAGCTCAGTGCTCGTCTCAACTGTGCCTGTAAAATTAGAGACATGTCCCAGGTCAAGACCCTCTGTTTCCATCAGCTCCTGAAGCATGTCCAGGTCAGTAAAGGACGCTGGAAGATTCCCTGTCTTCATTGCCGACAGAAACTCCTCGTAAGACAGCTTCAAGATGACCTGTTCTTCCTCCAGCAGGACAGCATCATCGGACAGAAGACGCCGCATCATAAGGGCGCATGTGCTGTCATCAATAAAGAAGACAATGTGGTCAAACGGATACTCAAGCATCATCCCGCTTCACCTCCATCTGATGGATGTAGTAGCAGTCCCTTGGTGTGATGACTACGATGACATCGCATTTGGGCGGTGCCTCCAGCTCGCTGACAGGGACGGCAGGCGCCGGCGGCTCCGGGTCGGGATTTGGCATCGAGGAATGATAGAAGCCCTGCGCCGTGATGCAGGCGGTTTTAAACTCCTCGATAGTCTTGCACTGGCGGAACGTATCCTGTATCTCCATCCAGTTGACATCACAACTGTCGGAGAGACGGAAATACTCCATCTCCGCCTTATCACCGTTGAACTCCGGGGAGATGTAGGCGGTTCCCGCGGCATCGATAAAAACTACTCTGCGTCGGAACATATTGCGTGATTCCTTTCTGGCTTTGTATTTCTGTGTGATGAATTGGTATCTCCCATCATCAAGTCAGATATAGCCAAAGCCAGTATGAAAGAAGCGCAGAGAGAAAAAAAGAAGCCGGACCCATCATGGGTCCGGCCGGTGATAGGCGTATTTACTTTTTAACTGCAGGCAGGCTTTCCACGGCCTTCTTGATTTTACCGGCACACCAGTTGGCGCCCTTTTCATGGTCGTTTTGCGGTTCATCTGTTGCAAGCGCCTCAATGATGCGCAGGACCTCCAACTTGCTCACCAGCTCGGCATCCGGCGCCGTTGTCTCCTTGAGCAGCCGGTTTTCCTCCAGCATCTGCGTCAGGATGATATCGCCCTGCTTAATCCACTTGTGAAACTCCTGAAAGCGGTCGACGCCATCCCGGCGGGCAAGCTCCGCTGTGACCAGTTCGTGGATACATTCCTTTTTCGTACTGCTCAGACCGTAGGTATCCAGCTCCTCTAAAATCCGGTTGAGGGTGGAGGGGGAGAGTTTTGCCATAATGTGCGTCCTCCTGTGGTCGTGATATGGGTATGATACCATTTAATGAGGAGCCTGTCACCTCCAAATCGGCGCTTTGAGCGTCAGCTTGGATTTACAGCGGCAGGGAGCGTGCCCGCAGGCGGGGCAGAGACCTCGTTTCAGACGCTGTTCGATTTTCCTGCGGTACAGGGCGGAGGCGCCAAAGGGGTCACAGCCCGGCATATAGCAGTAGGGGCACATGTCATAGGAGCGATAGCCGTTTTGTTTCATGCCTCTGGGCTTTCGGACTTTTACTTTACGCATCCCGCTTCGCCTCCTTTTCAAGAAGACGCCGGATGGCCTCTACCAGCGCCTCTTTGGAATAGGAGTTGGTAGACAACCGGATGGTCAGATGGTCGATTCGATGGCGATATCGCGGCGGCTCATCGGTAAAGAACCGCATTTCCACCACATAGCCCCGCCACTGCTTTGTTGTTGCGACAATGAGGGTCGTGTCATCCAGCGCAACGGAGCCGCTGAACTGCCAGGGGTGGAAGCCGCGGACCTTCTCCCGGTCGATGCTGCGGAGGATTGCTTCGCAGAAACCGTTGATTTCAGATGCTGTGTGTTCCTTGCGTTTAACGCCCATTTGTTATGCTCCCTTCTTCAATAGCGTTGATACTGCAGTATGAAAGAAAGAGGGACAGGGACAGGATAAAAGGTGAAAATACCGTGTTCTACGTTTGATAGAGTGCGCTTTTCCATGCCTTATGCTATAATTCGGCCAGAAGGAGATGATTCCGTGGATGCAAAACTGACAGGAGAACTCATTGTGAAACGAAGAAAAGACATGGGCTGGAGCCAGGCGGAACTGGCGGACAAAATCCATGTGACAGATAAAGCCATTAGCAGGTGGGAAACAGGGCGTGGAATGCCGGCGCTTGACTCCATGGAGCCGCTGGCGGAAGCACTTGGGATAAGCGTGACCGAGTTGATAGTCGGCAGGGAACTGACGGAGGAGGAGCTTCCTAAAGAGGCAGGTGAGCAAATTATCAAATCGGAGAAGAAGGGGAAGCGTAACATAATCAAAGGGGTGCTGCTTACGCTGGCAGGGCTTGCGGCTCTTGTAGCGGTAGTTGCCGGCGTCTATGTTGGATATCACTATGTTTCCTCGGTCAGTCCGGATGACCAAAGGGGGATGCTGGAGGCGGCGGGAGAGTATCTGACCCAGTGGGATGACGAGGATATTCGGGAACCGGACGCAGAAAGCATGTCCTGTGTAGCGTCGGATGAAAATGGTGATTACATGGCCATGCTCTTTTCAGATGCCGGCGGGGGCTACTCCCTATGCGTCTATGAGCGGGACAAGGTATTCCGCAATCGCTGGTACGCCAGTGGCGGCACAACATATATTGACGCTGGCAAGTTTGGCAGTTGGGGGTATTATTCCCCCAAAAAAGAAGCTGTTCTTATATTCTACGGCGGCGACCTTCCAGAAGATGCCCAATACTACACCTTTAGAAATGCTGGGGTAAGAATGATTGTTCCAGTGGATGAGACCGTTCTGGACATATTCATCTTTACGGAGGACGGAGATGTCAATGGGTATCCTATTCTCCTGGATGAGAATCAGAACGCGTTGTATGAGGAAGATGCTGGCCTTTTGGAAGCCATTCGGTATTTTAGCAAATAGAAATAAGGTATGACTGCAAGAAAGGCTGGCGTGATTCGCCAGCCTTTCCCTGTGGAGATGTTTATAGTTTTGGTAGAGACAGGAGCTTCGCTCGTATCTTATCCTGCATGTCTTCTGCAGGAGGCGTATAGTATTCGTCCTGAAAATATGTGTTCAAGGCTTCCAGCCCGATATCCGGACCCTCGTGAACTGCAAGGAGGAAAGCCTTTACATACGCAACGGCAGGCCAGTTTACACTGTACCCGTAGTTGATTTGCCTATCGAGTTCCGCAATAGCGGCCTCGTATCCCTCTGTAAGGCCAAACCAAGTCTCCCAAAGCGGCTTCGTCTCAATAAAAGCATCGAATGTCCGACGCTCCACATCTGCCAAATCGGGGCCAAATAAGCTGAACTCCTTTGGGACGCCTTTCATCTCAGGGATAGGAGCGGCGTGCAAGTCAGTTGGACGGGGGAACATCTGCAGACCGGCGCTTTTGTCTGTACGCTGATACCGATAGGATTTCCCGTCATTAGAAATGACAGGGATAAAATCGTAGCAGCGGCCCCACATATAGATTACGCCGGCGCCTTTCAGCAGGCTTGTTTTTATGATTCTTCGGCTGTGGTCATTCTCCCACGGGCCTATCCATTGATAGGCTCCATCATAGGAATAGCCTTCTGCTGACAGGATTGGGTCAACACGACGGGCAAGGATTTTCTTGAGTTCCGTATAGGTGGCCAGGTAGCTATGGTCACCCTCTATGTGAAGGCCGCGTACAGGAGCGTTGATTTTTTTCTGCAGGTCCTTTATTCGTTTTTGAAACAGCAGTTCTTTCAAGAAATTCATCGCTGGTGGAAGCCTCCCCGGTATCGGTTCATGGTACTTCGTTGCCCTCTGCATCGAGGAACAGGTATTCGGATGGAATCAAATTATTGTAGAAGATGTACGGGTAAGCGTCCTTTTCAATGTTCTCGTCTCATGTTCCCGTATTGTCTGTGATTCGGATGGTGCAGCACTTCTCGTTATTGACGAGGAAGCAGTAGCCGCCTTTCCATTCTACAACCGCGATATCCATGCCGCGTTCCATGGGGCTATAGGTGTGCGTATAGGTATATTCATTTTCACCAACAATGGCGCACTCCATAGGGAGATACGTGTGAGCCTGATACTCGTTGCCGGAGATAAACCAAATGAGGGCGTCGTCATCTCTACTGCACAGACCGGCGTACTGCAGTTCGATTGTGTCGGCATCGGCGCTTGAGAGTTCTTCCCGCGCTCTTTCAATCAACGCATCTGTGCCCCTCAACGTTTTCTGGCAACCAGTTAAGGAGGCCAGTAGCACGATAAAGAGGAGTGCAATAATAGCTTTTTTCATGGGAAACCTCCTGTGACCAGCTTACCAAGTATTTTATCGGAAATCGAATATAAACGCAAGGGAAAGGGCCGGCATTTCGCCAGCCCTTTTCGTGTTAGTCTATCTTTTCAAATAAATACGGAATCCCTGCCTGATATGGATAGAAGGTGAAACTCTTGTTATCCCACACACGCATTGCATGTCCGCCTTTGTTTTTCCGCAGCAGGAAGCGTTTTGACTTGGAAAACAGCAATTCGATATGTCCGGCGCTGTACCGGCTCTGGAAGTCGATAAGGGTGAATATGTAGGATTTCTCTGTCTCCTTTACTTCCATGACGATACGGTAGCTGTCCAAATAGTGCTCTGTTTTCTCGGATACATATTTTCCCGGTAAAAGCATCTTATCCCTCCTGTTCTGTGCTATCCAAGGAAGGAAGACAAGCCATCGCCTCGCTGAGGGAATAGTCCTCATCGCAACCGAAACTACGGTTTTTCAAGTATTCGGACACTGCGCCTTCCAGAGCCTCGGGATAATTCTTCTCCGGGTCAGCATAGCCGCCGGAGACCATGCGGTTAATAATCATCTCCCGCGCCATCCGGTAATCGTACTCTGCCGCAGCCTCATAAAGGGACGTCTTATTGGAGCAGACGGCCCACCGGGGATGGATGTCCGCGTCCGGCGACTCCCCCGGTTTTGTAAAGCAAATGCTGTGGGAGTAGTCTCCGCATTCAGAACCGTCGCAGGGATTGCTGCCAAGCTCCGCATAGACTGTTGCCCTGAGTTTGCAGTCATCCTCCTGCTGCAGACAGAGAAGATTGCTGGCGGGAGTACCATCGAATGGATGCAGGTCGATAGAGACACCGGGCAGTTCTTCGTTCTGGATGAGAGACGCCTCCATGGTACCGATTCGGGTATCCACCCGGAATCCCGTCCCAATGCCAAGGTCGCGCAGGGCGCTGTTGGCAAGGTCCCGCTGATGCATCGCTGCAGTCCGCAACTCCTCCTCCGCGACACGAAGGGAGGGGAGGTCTCCATTTGGCAGAGGCCGCTGCTGAATCTGGAGTTGGCTGCAGGAGAGAACCCACCGTCTGTCCCCGAAACGCTGGTAGACAGAAGCATCGTAGGCGCCGAAGGAGACGGTGTATGCGCTCCAGTCATCATTTGCGCTCCAAGGAAGACGGCATTTGGCAAAGGCAGCTGTAGCCGGCATGACTATCATCACATTTTCCGGCAATGCGTCGTATTGCTGGCCGTTTTCACAGGCAACAGCGACGATACATCTGGATTTGACGACCTTGAGGACGCGGCCATGCAGTCCTTTGAAGGCATCATGGAGGATGTCGTCAGAAAGCTGCACGAAGTCTCCGGGATGAAACTGCTCCAGCTTTTTAAGTGTTGATTTCTTTGTGCTCATAAAAAACTCCTTCTTGGTTCATTTGTAGAATGATACGCCTATCTGCGTGCTTCCGACGGCACCGGCTTTCCAACGAAGGGGTAGTGCTCATACCGGGCATCCAAAAGGCCGGGTCGGTAGCGCTCCACATAGGCGCAGAGGTCCGCATCGGACAGCTCACAGATTTTATGCAGCCATACATTGGCAGTGATGGCGGGAAGGCCAAACCCATTGTTGATGGTCTTGAGTGCTTCCACATCGGCTCTGAATGCAGCATGTCCCGCGCAGCCGGTGGTTTTTGCCACCTGTTCATCAAGGATATTCATGAAATCACAGTAGGTCATGATGCCACCTCAATAGACGCATTGGATGCACTGGGGAATGGTGGCTGCGTCAAGCCGCTCCATCAACTGCTCAAACTCGCCCCTTTGGATGACGTGATAGAAGTGGATGCTCTCAAAATGCACCCACTGGCCAATGCCGTGGTCATATTTGAGTGTCCACCAGTCTCCAACACCGCTGACCTGATTAACAAAGGCAAGGTCATGGTAGAGTGCGCCAGTACCCGCAGACCAGTTCCCGTACTGGAAAAACAGCTTGAGCATGGCCTGGTCATCAAAGGCGAGAATACCGTAAGGATAGGGTTCGCCCGGCTCCGGGTCCTCCCAGAGAGAGCAATCCAATGGATTGAATGTACCTCTCTCCCTGCACAGCATTACCAACTGCTCGCACAAAGTGGGGTCGGGCCTCGTGCCAGCCGTGAACATCATGTCGTAGCGTTCCCGCTCTGTGAGGTCATGCAGGCGTCGGAAATTGCTGTAGGACCCATCCGGCTGCAGGGATACCTCATAGATGCCAGTCAGGTCGACTGTATCTTCCCGGAAGCAGATGCCGCAAAATGTCCAGTATGGGCCGTGGCAGGTGAATGTGAGATAAGTGGGCAAATACCTTGCTTTTCCATCAGGCCAATGGACCTTTACCTGAGTCGCCTCACCGCCTGCCTGCAGGTAGCCGCGGCTGTCGATGGCAGGGAGGAGGATGTTGCGGAAATGGTCGACGATGGTGGCATCTACATGGTCACCGGGAAAGATGTACTTGTCGATGGTGCGTACTCCGGAGCTTTGCCAGTCTGCGAAGGTTTTGATGACCTTGCCAGGGGTATGCTCTGATTTGTCCCCTTTACCGGGACGCTGCCGCAGAAAAGGGAGAATACGCCGCTTGAGTTCCTGTACGAGGCTGTCATCAAAAATCTTGTATGTGAAAGCTGCAGACAGTTCTTTCAGATTACCGTGGAAGACAGCGAACGGGACAGAGCCGTCTTTGCGGTTGGAATACCGGAACATATCCTCTGTATCAAATGCGGCAAAGGTATAGCTTCGCTCCTTCATAAAGTCCAGCAGATGCAGGGGATTTTCATGGGTGCCGGTCTCCTTAAAGAACCGGCATCCACTTGCGATAAAGCTGGCCTTGATGTTTTCGCATTCCAATGTGGACGCAGTGATGTTGGCCGCCGCCATCGTCTCGTTTGTTTCGGCTACCAGCCTATTGGTGAGAAAGAACAGTTGCGTTCCTCTTTTGAGATAGACGGGGACATAGGTACGCTCAATATCGGGGGTGATGCCTGTGGCGGCAAAACACTCGCCCTCGTAGAATTCAATCATCTTATACATCCTCCTTGAGATGGTCATTGGGCGCCATCAGGTCAATGATGGCATCCGCAACAGCCTCAGCATCATCGCTGGCCATGTCGTTATCCTGCAGCAGCAGGAGCAGGGCAGGACGCTGAGGGTGGTTGGTCAGAAATAAATCGTGCTTGCGGCAGAGGTCGTCGATATTCAGTTTCATCTAACACGCTCCTTCAGTCTTTGGATATTTGAGTGTTTGAAATGATGTTGCTCCGTATCGTCAGGGAAAGATTCGATTCAGTATGAAGGAAACAGGGCATAAGAAAAAGCCACCGTGCCGATGCACGGTGGCTGTGTGGGGTATGTACGCTTATTCCTTATGCTTGGCAGCGTAGGCAATCAGTGCCGCCTTTGTATTTGGCAGGTCCCCGGAAATCACTTCATCAAGGAGGCGTTTGAGCATCTGGCCGATACCCGGTCCCGCCTCATAGCCTATGCCCATCAGGTCATGTCCGTCTATGGTCAGGTCCTTGATGGTGAATGCCAGACTGTCTGCCTCAATTTTACGAAGGATAAGGCCAAAGCTGCAGAGCTTATCCGTCCTCTGATGATAGAGGGCGTGGTCCTGTGCGGACACATCCGCCTTCTTCACATCAATCAGACGTCGCGCCTGCTCGAAGCCGCCAAGCCTGTTGAGGAGCTTTCGGGCGTAGGCGGTAGACAGTTGGACATCATCGTCATGGTGCCTGACCAGTTGGCTGACGGTATCAATTTCCCGGTTACTGAACCGCAGCGCCCGCATTCTGGCGCGAGTCATCTGCTCGCTGACTGCGGGATGGCCATAGAAATGCCCAACGCCGTTTTCATCCTCTGTGTAGCACAGCGGCTTTCCAATGTCGTGGAACAGGAGCGTCAGACGCACCCATAAATCATTAGGTGATTCCTCCAGGGCGCAGAGGGTATGTTCCCACACATCGTAGAGATGATAGGGATTATTCTGCCGGAACCCGATGCACGCTTCCATTTCCGGGATAACAACGGAAAAGATATCCGCATAGCGCCGCAGGAGCCTTGCCGAATTCTCCGTTACCAGTATCTTACACAGCTCGTCGCGGATACGCTCCCCGGATATTTCATGGAGCAGCAGCTTGTTGAGGCGGATACTGTTTTCCGTGGCAGGGTCAATGCCATATCCAAACACGGCAGAGAAGCGGAGCGCACGCAGGATGCGTAGTGCATCCTCGTTAAATCGCTGGCCGGGGTCACCTACACAGCGGATGACACGTTGCTCCAGGTCCGCCTGTCCGCCGTAATAATCCACGAACCCAAGCACCGGGTTATAGGCCATGGCATTGATGGTAAAATCTCGCCGGCTTAAATCCTCCAGCAGGGACTCTGTATAATGCACGGCATCCGGCCTGCGGTGGTCGGAGTAGTCGCCATCGGTACGGAAGGTGGTGACTTCATAGCCCTCGCCATCCATCAAGATGGTGATAGTCCCGTGTTTGAGTCCCGTTTTCAATACAGGATACCCAAGCGCCTCAAAGAGTTCGACCGCCTCCTCGGGGAGGCAGGAGGTACATACGTCCCAGTCGTGAGGCTGCTGCCCACGAAGGGCGTCACGCACGCAGCCGCCTACCACATAGGCCTCGTATCCGGACTCGTTGAGCATATTCAGTATAAATTCTACATTCGCCGGCAGCTGCAGCATGAAATCACCTCCTGGCTTGTGTGTCGTCCAATAGCATGAACCCGTAGGTTGGAGGCCTACGGGTACAGCTTGGAGTGTATGTTGAGTTGTAGGAGACTTGAAAGAATGGCGCCTCTTTCTGCGGTCAAGTTTACAACATAAAATATCTGTTGTCAAACTGGCATATAACTTTTTTTCAGAGGTGCATGTCCCCTACCTAAAAAGAGAATCGGCGTCCGGGTGACCGGACGCCGGTATCATTGAAATCGGTATCCGTTTTTTGTAAGGTCGTGGATATATGCCCAGTAGGACTCCGAGCTTGCATACTCCATCAACTCATAGCCGTCAACTGCTTTGAAGGATGCCACTTTATCAACAGTGTTCACCCAAATCCTGTGCATCCGTTATCCCTTGACTTTCTCCTTGAACTCTCTGCCAGCCTTGAAGACGGGAGCCACAGAAGCGGGGATTTCAATAGACTCCTTGGTGCGGGGGTTGCGGCCGACTCTTGCCTCACGCTTCTTACCCTCGAAGGTGCCGAAGCCAATGAGCTGGACCTTCTCGCCAGCGGCAACGGCGTCAACGATGGCGTTCAGGGTGTTGTCCAGAACGACGGCGGCCTGCTTCTGGCTGATGTCGGACTCGGCGGCGATTTTCTTGACCAGTTCCTGTTTGTTCATTTCACTTTTCCTCTCTATCTTCTGAATTCATATTAAGGCCACAGTTATGGCTCAATTTCGGAGACTTCCAGTTCGTAATCGGTAAAGAACGCTTTTATTTCATCTGCAGAGCCACAGGTGAAATCGTCATATGCTACAAATGTTCCTGAAGCAGAAACGGCGCCGCCTTCGCCAGTCACAAAGGAAATACCGACTGGGTAGGCGTCTTCATAGGTGTAGAGGTAAATCACATTACTATCAGCGTCACTGCAAACAAAGGTTTTGCCGGCAGTGCAGGCGGCAGTTGCGGCAAGTGTTGAAGTGCCGCCCATGGCGTTTACCTGTGTTAAAATGGCTGTCATAGCTTTATCTGCCATGGCGTCCTTCAAAGTATCAGATAGATTGTTCATAGAGGCCATCTCCATGAAGATGGCATAGAATTCTTCGCCAGGGGAGATTGCAAAAACAGCTTTCGGCTCACTGTAATCACCCTGCGCGATTTCATGCACGACAGCCGCAAGGTCAGGACTCGATGAATAAGCTGCAAGGTATTCTTCACTTTCCGCCATCTCATTCATCAAGGTAACCAATTCAAGACCCTGGTCATACAGTGACTTTTCAGTATTTCCTGTGGAATCGCCACAGGCAGTCAGAGAAAAGAGAAGGGAAAGGGAAAGGAAGCAAGCAGCAACTCCTTTTGCGTATTTCATAACAAGACCTCCGCCTACGCAATTTTCGTAGAAAAAGTATAGCACAAGGCGACATTTTGTGCAATAATTGCATTAGCAAAAATATCGGGCAATGATGGGAGGATAGTGTATGGGAGCGAAGTTTGCAAATATCCAGATACAGTGCAATGATGTGGAGTCTGTAAGGGCGCAGTGCCCGCAATACACGGTGACTGCCCTTGCGGAGGGCTGGATAACGGTACTTGGCGACGCCATTGACTGGGGCACCGCGCAGAAGGAGGCGAAGCGCCTTTCAAAGCAGCTGCCATACAGTATCCTGACGGTAGAATACTTTGATGACGACTTTGTTGAACTGACTGTCTATAAGGAAGGCAAGAAGGCTGCCGGCCATGTGCCTGCGGAATACGAAAGCTTTGCGAGGAGTCCCGGGAAGCCCAAGAAGTTTATTGAGACATTGAACCTGCCGTCGGAGGAGGAGAAGACCCTTAAAGCCATCTTTCAGGAGCGGTCTCCGGAGCTTTGCGTGCATCTGATGGAAAGCCTTTTGGGATGCGTTCTGTGGGTGGACGAGGAATCTCTTATCTACGCAAAACCTTTGGGGCGCGATTACCTGGAGGAGTATCTTTCACGCAAGGCAGAGCAAAGTAAAATCAAAAATCAGACGAAGCTGGCGTTACTGGATGAGGTGACCGGTGAGTTCGACTACCCCATTACATACCCCATTGTCCGATATGATAACAGAGGATGGAATGAAAAGAGCTTCTGGTCGATTGCTCCGGACGGGAAACTGCACAAGTATTTGGAGATAGACGAGCCGGGTAGAGTGGATGGCTATCGGACCTGTGTGCGCTCTGATACAATGACGGTCTTCTCCGTTGGTTTTTGGGGCGCCCATAACGGAAAGCACAGGTTATGCTGCTATACCAATGACGGCGAATTGCTTGAGCGGATGGAGAACACGGAGCACGGGACTGTCGATGCCGGGGTGCTGAACGACAGCATCCTTTTCTGGGATGGCCTCTGCTATGATATGAGAGAGAAAAACATTTTGTGGTGCCTGGACCTCGGCCGCACAGACTATGGGATTCGGCCGCCGCAGAAGGTATCAGAGGACCTGTATGCCATCGTGTATGACAGGATGGATGACCAAACGGCATGTCTTGCCCTGCTTGACATGGAAGGGAGTATCAGATGCTCTGTGCAATTTCTGAATGCGCGGCACTGGTCGTATCCAATCATCTATGCCGGTAGCATCTACATGTATCATTGTCTGGATGGGAAGACGCCGGTCCTTACCTGTTACGATGAGATGCTGAACGAGCGGTGGCATATTAAAGTCCCTGTGGAGCGGCGTGGAATGATGCAGCTTGGCAAGCCATTGCTGGACGAGTCTACGGGGTTGCTCTACTTCCATATTGCCTATAACCGTCTGGCGATTCTCGATATCCAAAAGCGGGAGATTATCATGGAGCGGGAGCTGCGGGACGATGAGGATGCGTATATGAAAGAGGTTCTGCCCGAGGTCGGACCAGTTATGCTCACAGGAGACGCCAGCATTGAGGTATGGGACACGCAGCTGCAGGCTATTTCACGACATCGTACAAAAGGGGACATCGCAAAGATTCTGCGGCAGGATGGGCATTGTTATCTGCTTACAATGAAGCAGGGGGTGCGTACATCACCATTTGCAGACGCAGATAAGCTTAGTGTTGTCAGGCTCTACGAGTTGATGCCCGCAAAGAGAAGGGAGAGTACAAAGCAATGACCTGGCTTGAAAAATACGAAGCTCTTAGCATCGATGGACGTTGGATTGGCCTTGAGAAGGGTGACAGTGAAGGCGGATACTTCTGCACGCCTGTCGGCGCCCGAGTCATCGGGTGGGAGAATGGCATCCACTACTGCTTCATCGACGGGTACGGCGAGCGGGTGTTTGCGGTCAATCCGGAGACCTGCTGCGATAAGTATGTGTATCCGCTGGCGGAAAACTTCAAGGACTTTCTGCAGCTGATATTGGCTTGTAAGGCAACGACGGCCGCCGAGCAAATCATCCTCTGGACACAGGAACAGTTCAACGACTTTCTTGTGGGCGAGGATAATGCCGTGCGGCCGGAGCAGCAAGCGGTACTGGAGACCATCCAGCGGGAACTGGGATTGGAGCCGATGGAGGAGCCATATCGGTATGTGAGGCAGCTACAGGCATCTTTCGATGACAGCAACCTGCGGTTTACGAGCGAATATTATGATGTTCTTGGTCTGGAAAACCCGGATGAAACTCTGGCAGCAGAGCCATTATTTGAGTTTCCGCCGGTCATCATAGAGGTGCAGAGGAAAGATAGGGGAGGAGAAATAGATGGCAAAGCTTGAGCAGACCCTTCGGGGCGATTTTGACCAGCTGCTTACGAGGATAGAGGAAGGCATCCTGAATGGAAGCATATCCGCCTCTGCGGAGGAGAGCAGCGATTTCCGCTGCGGAGATGCACGCTGCAGTGTCCGTGTCTTTGAACGATTCAGCCATGCCGGAGGGAACCGGGTCAGCATGAATGTGACGCTGTTTCAGGGAAGTGACGGCATCATCCACCTGTCGGCAATCACAGCCGGCGGCAGCCAGGCGCTGTTCTTTAAAATCAACACCTGGGGCGAGGAAGCATTTCTGGATAAGCTGCGGGATATCTTATGATAGGGTAAAATGAAAGGGCGGAGGCAGTGATGCCTTCGCCCTTTTGTCGTTTATGTGCTCGTCAATAACCCGGAATACGTCGTGCTGCGACACGGCAATCACACCGTCTCACTGTTAGCCTTAATGCATTCATAAATTTCGCGGTGGGTGAAAGACACGATAGCCTCTTTTCGTGCATCATCGTCCGCGTAGAGCGGGTTTTCAAAGATGGAGTCAAGCTCCTCGTCACGGATAGTTTCTAAATCCAGACGAAGCATATCCTGATATTCCCCCAAGTTCTTATTAGTCAGTTTTATGATGGATACGGGAGACTTGTCGTGCCCATCGTCACAGTCCTTCACGTAGTATTCGTAGACCCCATCACGCAATTTCTTCACCTTTGGAATGCGTCTTGCGTCAAGACAGCGGCACCCAAAATCGAAAATGGCATCTTTCTTCGTCGTGTAGGAGAACTGTGGCCCACCGACTGCGGGGATAATATTGTCCTCGCCCAAAACAATCCAACGGCCGGATTTGAGTGAGTCTACAGCACATTGGATTTTTTCATTGACAAAACACAGCGCTGCTTCGTATTCCATGGTATATCTCCATAAAAGTTATTTTACATAAGCATGTGCGTAGAAGTTATAGTTCTTGGGCATGTCCAGAAACTGAATCCAGTAGTTGCCGGCCTCGCCCTCGTAGTAGAAGTTATACCGATTCATGCTGCCGTCTTTCAAAACGCTCTCTGGGTAATCCTTGCAGAATTCCAGAATGCCGGGGATGCCGCTTTTGATAGGCTCCGTCTCCAGAATATCCTTCATCAGCTCATTGAATTCATGCTTCAGCTCCGGCGTTGCCATATCCCTGTGGACGGGGAAGTTCTCAACGTACCAGCGGTAGCCGGTGTGGTCGCCCCGTAGATAAAAAACCTCTTTCTTCGGGTAAGGGCTGCTGGATAAAGCCTCCTCACTGGGCGCCATATCCGCCCAGACATCTTCAAAAGTGCGTGTGGTAGACAACTGATATTTCTCCATTGGGACAGCCTCCTGCTTCGTGTATCGCTGCATTCAGAATAGCACTGTGAAAAGGAAAAGGCAAGGGGAAGTGGTGTAATATACAACCAAACAGTCCATTTACAACCTACATTTCAGAGATGGAGCAGAGGCTGTTGATGTCCTGCTGCGTCAGTTGTCTTGCAAGTGCGAAGGCGGTTTGACCGTCCACTGTCCGAGACGCATCTGTCGCCAAAAGCATCTCGTCAATCCAGTTTGTGACTTCCGGCTCCGTGGTATCGAGGTATTTCGGATTCAGCAGAAGTTTGTTGTCACAGAGGAGCATCCGCGTGAGTATTTGATATTCCAACGCGTATACCTCTGTGTCCTGGTCGGTATTTCCATACCATTCATCGTACTGGCTCAGGATACGCACGACCTGCTCCGGCGTGGGATGACCAATATCCACAAAGCAAAGAGTATGGTCCTTATACTCGCCATAGGCCCAGAAGCGCAGGGTGGACTGATAGTTGTCCGACGTAAGCGGAGAGCGACTGGATTCAAGCGCCTTTTCCCTTTGCAGCAGAACGTGGAACAGCGCATTTCCGGAATAGAATAGGACACGCCGCATGGCAAAACCCACGTCCTGCGTTGCGACATAGTGAACGAGGTCATTTGACTTTTCCCTGACCTGATGGATGCTGGAAAGGAGGCTATTGAGACCTTCGGCCCGGGCATGGCCGACCGGCGAAAGAGGGAGCTGTTCCTCGGGCATAAGCACGAAGCAGCAGCCAAGTCCGTCGAGGATAGTTTCTATCTTTTCCTCTGTCTCCAGCTCGGAGATGATATCGTTCGTGAGAGCGCAGGCATTGTCGGGGTGCTTGCTGCGTGTCAGCTCCGTAACGGCTGTGATGTGGATAATGTCGTCATGAATCGTGCAGGTACATCTGGCGATAGGCGCCAGCGCCCTCATAATGGATTCTGGATGCAGATGCTCCTTTAAGACAGCAATGTGGATGGTTCTGTTTTCCTTCATATCAAGGCTCCTTTGTCGGGAGACTTTGGCCGCTGCCGTCAATCTGATACAGCCGGCAGACCAAAGCCTTTAAGTCATTAAATGAAAGTTTCTTGTGTTCGACAGGGGTAAGAGGGTCTTCCCAGGCGAAAACAGCATAGATTCCAATAGACTCATCATAGCAGAAGCAAAGACTTGGATAAAACTTTTGGATGGGGACTCCTTTTGCTCTGTGGCGTCCGGGTGAAAACTCATAGTAAAGACGGCCGTTCTTGTCATGGTCATATTGAACGCCGACGCTCCAGTCGAGGATACCGCCATTGAAATGGGAGACCTCATAGCAAAAATCGAAAAGTTCCTGTAAATAAGGTTTTTTGCGGTTGCGTCGGACAGGCCTGCGCTTTTTCATAGTTACATTTTCCACAGGCTCGTCCGCCACAGAGTAGTCAAAATCTTCGGCTTCAAACAGTGTTATGACATGTTCCACAAAGGACGGAAACGTCATAACCGGGAACTCCGACATCATCTGATAGTCCTCGTACGCAGTCGCATGGTAGATGCCTCTTGTCTGGGTCCATTGAAAACGGAGCCAGCGGTAAAAGCGCGGCGGTTCGGTGCGGTCATGGGTATAGATGTCGCCTGTGAATACAGCGTCGCCATTCTCGTTCCGCAGCTCGGTTAGATAAATGCTCCAGTTCAGAGTAAATCGCATGCCGGGAGAATGTTCCAGGCCATAAATAAAGTCCATGATTTGCAGCAATGTGGGAGATGGTACCGTACTGGTTGCCGGGATTGCAGAGGTGTCTTCTCTCCGGGATTGTTTCATATGGCATCCTCCAATTCATTTGATGTGGATGTAAAAAGGTTTTCTGCCAGCCGCTTTAGGCCATTGAGGTCAGTTCTCTTTATCTCTGCGTACTTAATTTTGTTATTCCATGCCGAGACATCGTAAATGCCCCAGGTTCTGGAGTAGGAGAACGAGATGGAATGGAAGGGGGCAGCGGGAGGGATTGCCGATGGATAATGAGTCCAAAGTCCTCCGCTATAGGCGACGTCATCCCAGATGTCGCGGGGATGGAGGACGCGCAGAGACCAGTCCACTGCTTCGCCGGAGGCAGGAGAGAAGCTGCATAGGAATGCAGTAAACTCCAGCAGCGTGGGAGCGTCCTTTGTCGGCCGTTTCTGCTGGCGTTCACGAACACGCTCTGGCGCATACAGGGAATCCGCATCAAATAAAGACATGGCATAGCTGCGAAACGCCTCGAAGGTCATGCTTTGCTCATGCCGCACGGTATTGCCCTCCACAGTTGCTTTCACATCATGAATGCCCATGTCCTCTGTATAGCAGAAGGATAGGTAAATGCGTTTAGTAACAGGGCGGGAGCGGGCGTGGGTACAGATGCTCCCGAGATGCCGGATTGCCGCGTCCCCCTCGTTAGGAGGGGAAACAGACAGGCTCCAGTCCACAGAGTGAAACAGCTTTTTCGAATAGGCCAAATCCCGCAGGAACTCCGCCAGAGACTGGACAGAGAGGGGCGGGATAAGAGGATTGTATTTCATTATGAACTCCTTATCTGACGGATGATTATGGGCGTTTCTGCAAGATGCATCTGTGGCGCTTTATATCTGGGGACGAAGATTCTCTCCACGCATTTCTGGAAGTGGGGAAACAGTATGTAGCTGACATTGACCACTTTCTCTTTCTTAACGTATGCAGATACATCGTGGAGGCTGCAGGCGGTGGAGTAGCGAAACTCCAGATAACAATCATATAGTTTTTTGCGTTTTCGTGGTGGCCCGTCAGTCCACATTGTACCGTGATAAACGATGTCGCCAGACCCAAGACTGCGATGTAGAGTAATGTCAAGATGTATTTGAGAATTGATTGCGGCCGGCGCATCCTCCAAAAATCGCAGTACATCCATTAACGGCACTGTGTTCCAAACGCATCTGCGCTGCGAGTCCCTGCTGCTGCGTGGCGGGTTCAGGGTGAATTGACTGCCGATAAGGTCATAGAATTCGGATGTAGTCATGGTGGAGCATTTGCGCACGACCTCATTGTTTTTAAAAACAGTGATATCGTATATGCCCCTGCCTATCGAGAAGCAGAAAATTAACTTCCAGAGAATGCAGTTCCTATATGTCCGGTCCTGCGCAACAACCTCACCGCAATACACGATGTCGCCATCGTCAGCAATGGGAAGGGGAACAGACAGCCGGAAGGATACACCAGTATTTCTGTCAGTCAAATAGGGAATCCGCTCCATGAAAGCGTAGAGCGATTCCGGGGTCAGAGCAGTATCTAAAATGTCCATGAAACACCTCCGTCACCAGCGTTCATCAGAGAACTCCGGATGGACCCTCTGATGGGGGCAGCGGCCCTCTTTCATACAGTACATGTCATCCAGCAGGGCGCAGCGTCCTTTATCCCGTGTGGTGCAGACTATGGGCAGGCAGATGCGGTATTTCTCCGGCGGCTTTGGGACCGGCTGTACGGGCTGCCAGAGCAGATAGTCCCCGTGGGGGCGGCAGAGCTGCCACAGTTCCCGCAGCTTCGTCTCCTCATTGCAGGGATACCTTGTCACTTCATTGCGGCGATATTTCGTCGGTTCCTTGTGGCTTCCAACAATGGTAACGTAGATGGACGCCTCGGCGCCATGTCGCTGGAGCATGTGTTGGAAAGGAAGCTCCTCGGGAAAATCGAAATTAAGGACTCTCCAATTTATCATGTGTTCATTTCCTCCTGTAACAGAGGGGAGACAGAAGCTGTCTCCCCGTGGTTTGTGTGATTATGAAGCGTTCTTTTTGTTATAGAGATACAGGGCGAAGTCATACTCCGTTTTCGTGATGAGATAGGAGCCGCCCTCGGCATCTGCAAGACGGTACTCCGTCCGCGGCTTGCTTTCCTT
>JAFQBW010000067.1 GCA_017399555.1 Methanocorpusculum sp. | reverse complement strand
CCCGCTTCGAGAACCTCAACCGAAAAGAACTCAGTGACTACAAAAACGAACACTTAGCAGGAGACGAAGAATGACCACACACCAAAAACAGGAGGAGGGACGCCGCACGACGACCAAATCAGAACGGACCTCCGCATCCTCTCTTATAGATTCGCCCGCAGAACACAAAAAGATAATCGACGCCGAAGAAGAACAGCGAAGAAAATCACTCGACGACAGCGAACGGCTCACCGTTGACTGCCGCGTCAGTGCTGATGCGGACATCCTCAATCTCATCACCGCTTCCGGCGCCCAGAACGAGATTGGAATGCTCATGGAAACCACCGCAAAAGCCGCCCGAAGCATCCTCTTACGCGCTACAGACCGCATTGGCGGCAGTACAGAACCATTTGAAACATCCTGCATGGAAATCCACCTCCGCTTTTCCGAGCCGGAGGTGCTCTTTCAAATCTGCAGCAGGGAGGAAGAAGATGGCAAAAACTGACAACCTCATCCGGTCAACAGACTTTGCCGTCTACCTCAAAGGCATGCGGGGCGACTGGGTAGCCCATCCCGACACGGGAAGAATCTACTCCAACTCTATTGGAGACTTCCTAAAGCCCTCGGTAAAAGCAGGCTATCCTTCGCTTCGCATCCGGCTCTCCTTCGGCGACAAGGAAATCTGCGGAAGAGTCTCCGTACACCGCGCCATGTGGGTACTCTGCCGGGGAATCCCGCTCTCCCTGGATGCAGAGGTTGACCACATCGACCATAACCGAGAAAACAACCGCCTGGAAAACCTGCGGCTCATATCCAAACAGGAAAACGTACCGCACCAGATAACCTACGCGGATGCGGAAGAGATACGAAGAAAACGGGAAGACGGAAACACCCTCAAAGCTCTGGCGGAAGAATACGGCATATCCCAGTCATCAGTCAGAAACATCATCCGCAGGAAAACACACAAAAACCCGCCGAAAGTGATGTACTCCGGGAGGCTCTAAATGCCGACAAAAGACGCAGTCTGGCAGGCGCTTATTGCGGCATTTCCGGAACCGGACGATACAGACACCCATGTGCCTGCACTGTACTATTCGCAGATGGCAGACGCTTTAGCAGGACTTGCCAAAGTGTATGCAGATGCCTTCCGCGATGCCGTCTACCGCATCCAAAAAGACGGCTTGACCTCTGAGCGCTACGCAATCGTTGAACACTTCCGCGAAAGCCGGAAAGTCAATCCCTCCCTCGTCCGCGAAGACCACCCGGATGTCTACGCGGAGCTTGTGCATCTGGACGGCAGAACTGCGCAGTCGATATTGGGTGCCTCGGTGCTCTTTGCGCAGTGCGTGGACGCTGTCGGCGAAGAAGAAGTGTTAGAGAAAGCGGTGATTACTGTAAAGGACTTGGAAGAGGCTTTAGGAGAAGAGTATGCCGCACCGTATCTGGAAGTAAAACGGAGTCATGACCACTTCGAGGTGGCGGTAAAATGAGGACATACTGGTATCTGATTCCGGAACTTCTGGATAGAACCACTCTGCAGCAGCTCATCCAGGAAGAACTCAGCCCGGTTCGTATTGCAAAACGGATTGGCTGTTCCCCGTATTCAGTACGTACCGCCATGCGGCATCACAATCTAAAACGCGGATATGGACAATACAGCAAAAGAAGAAGGGGTGATTCCGACCGCCTT
>JAFQBW010000007.1 GCA_017399555.1 Methanocorpusculum sp. | reverse complement strand
TATTTCAATCCACATCCCTACATGAGGGATGACTTAATGTTGGATACTCTACTTTTACAAAGTATTTATTTCAATCCACATCCCTACATGAGGGATGACTTTTACTTTAAGAATCCGTTGCTTTGTTGGTTTATTTCAATCCACATCCCTACATGAGGGATGACCTCTTTAGCGGAAATATCCCAAGTGTGAGACTATTTCAATCCACATCCCTACATGAGGGATGACGAACGTCCATCACAGATAGATTCTAACATGGACTATTTCAATCCACATCCCTACATGAGGGATGACGATTGGCCTCCTTCGCACCGTCCCAGACCGTGTCATTTCAATCCACGTCCCTACACGAGGGACGACTTCAACATCTCCCTCATCCGTCTCCATACGGTTATTTCAATCCACGTCCCTACACGAGGGACGACCAACATAGCTCTTCTCCTCCTCACTACGGGAGATTTCAATCCACGTCCCTACACGAGGGACGACTCCGATAAAGTCAAATCCACACAGTCCGCCGATATTTCAATCCACGTCCCTACACGAGGGACGACGTCCCGCTGTAGAAAATGCCGCGCATGGTGGTATTTCAATCCACGTCCCTACACGAGGGACGACACGGGAATGCGTATTGGTGAGTTATTGGATATGATTTCAATCCACGTCCCTACACGAGGGACGACTAACCTCATAGTTAAGAACAGAGTTAGCTAAATTATTTCAATCCACGTCCCTACACGAGGGACGACTATTCGCGGGAATCCGACTATGGTTAAATTGTTATTTCAATCCACGTCCCTACACGAGGGACGACGGGACAAACAGGAGTGACACGGAGTTGGTTATATTTCAATCCACGTCCCTACACGAGGGACGACGGCGTTGCCACCTGATAGAGCGTATCTGATTCATTTCAATCCACGTCCCTACACGAGGGACGACGTATCATCCGTCACATAACAAACAACATCGACAATTTCAATCCACGTCCCTACACGAGGGACGACTTACTGATATGCCATTACTCGCCGAATAAGTCTTCATTTCAATCCACGTCCCTACACGAGGGACGACTGTCATGGCACGGTATCAAAAAAGAATACACGGGTCTTCATTTCAATCCACGTCCCTACACGAGGGACGACCTTTGCAAGTGGTGTGAGTTCAAAGATTATTGCATTTCAATCCACGTCCCTACACGAGGGACGACTTAGTCGTCGAATAACTCTTCAAAGGTGCTGTCATTTCAATCCACGTCCCTACACGAGGGACGACTAGTCCAAGTCACTTCATTTTTGATGATAGGTGTCATTTCAATCCACGTCCCTACACGAGGGACGACCGGACATTGGGGCAGGTCATAAACATGTGTTTATTTCAATCCACGTCCCTACACGAGGGACGACTGTATTTTACCCCACAAACCAACTTACATTTAGAATTTCAATCCACGTCCCTACACGAGGGACGACAATTGGTAAAAATCTATGACACCAAAACATTATATTTCAATCCACGTCCCTACACGAGGGACGACTCTAAAATATATATGATACCTCTTCTGATTAATATCCTTTTCCTGGAGTTCCGTGATGAGTGATGCACCCTCTCCAAACTCTGAACCGGAAAACAAAGACATTTTCAGCGTACAATCATCCAATAAAGAATAATACTACGTTTCCGCGAACCACTCCGGATTTTCCTGTGTGCTTAATCTTCGCGATAGACAATCTATCATTGAAGAACACAGAACACACAAAAGAAAACACAGAAAAGACTTCAAATGGAGGTGATACCGGCTATAACGAACAGGTTACCACCCTATTCAGCCAGTTATCCCTACAATTTATGTTGCAAGTTATACATACGTGGTGTAAGTATATAGCAATTTCCCTCATAGAAGAGGGGATAAAATAATAGAGGTTTGACCCTCTATTATCTTTTTTTGAGTAGCTGATACCACAGCCGAATCTCTCTGGACAAGAGAATTACAGCTGTCACTACAGCCAACATAAATTGTAGGATATTATCACCCCCGTTTCTTTAATCCGGTTGGTGAGACCGGCATCTTATGATTCAATCTGTAACAATATAAATCCCCTACCGCTCCTCTCGCCATCCGCAGAGAAATCCTTCCTCAGTTCCACACCCTTGTATAACACCAGAATCCGAACCTGCCGGGAAACCCAAAAACCCGCCGAAAGCTGCCCCGTGGCGAACAAATATATGCCCCGCAGATGAACACTATAATCATACATGGAGCATGCAGAACACCTCGCCGAAGCAGTCGCCTACACAAAGGACACCTTCCTGCAAATCGAAGGCCTCATCACCTGGGTAAAACTCTTCCTGGCAGTAATCATCCCGCTTCTATCCGGATACGCAATAGCCACCCTCTTCCTGCAGTTCATCATAAAACCAATACTGGTAAACATCCTCGTAACCCCTGAACTCGGCTTTACCGAAAACGCCATAGCATACATGCTGCAGTACCCCGCAGTACTGATTGGCATCCTCTGCATCTTCCTCTTCCCCTACTATCAGGGATACCTCTGCCGCTGCATGAAAGACCGCGAAATCCCAAAACAGCTCTCATTCAGCGGTCTCTTTCGCACCGGCTGGAAAATAAACGCACTCATCCTCTACTACGCAATCCCCCTGATTGTCCTCCTGCTCCTCTACGCAATCCTCTTCTCCTACCTCAACGAAGCACTGGACATCATCCTTGCCGGAGAATTTGCTGCACTCTCTGCCGTCATCGACTACACAGCACTTGCCGTCTACATCATCCTGGAAATACTCACCCTCATCTTCCTCTCCCTCTTCAGCTGTATTGGCCTCGTCCACCTCTCGCGGACCGGCTCGCTGAAAGAATCCGTCAACATGGGACACATTGCAGACATCATCCGCAGAATCGGCTGGTATGACTACATCCTCTGCATCGTCATCATCACCATCATTATCCTCACCATCCTGGTATTCTTCCTGGGACTCGCAGGCATCTTCCACTACGCACCGGCGGCAAACATCGTATCCTCCGGACTCCTGCTCTTCTTCCTCATCCCGACAGGAATCTTTGTCACCCGGTACCTTGCAAACATCTATGACACTGCATTTGTAGAAACCGAAGAAGACATCGAGGAGTTCGACGATTTCTAATGACCGAAGAGTTCCGCCTCAAAGCTGACTACGCCCCGAAAGGCTCACAGCCGGACGCAATCAGCGCCTTAACCCGCGGAGTGGAAGAAGGAAAACAGTTCCAGACACTCCTCGGCGTAACCGGCTCCGGAAAAACATTCACCATTGCAAACGTCATCCAGAACCTCCAGAGACCCACCTTAGTACTTGCCCACAACAAAACCCTTGCAGGACAGCTCTATAACGAATTCAAAGAATTCTTCCCGGAAAACCACGTCGAGTACTTCATCTCATACTACGACTACTACCAGCCGGAAAGCTACATCCCCAAAAAAGACCAGTACATCGAAAAGGACGCCTCCATCAACCCAAAAATCGAGATGATGCGGCTTGCGGCAACCGCATCCCTGCTCTCCCACAGGGATACCATTGTCGTCGCCTCGGTCTCCTGCATCTACAGCATCGGAAACCCGGAGAACTTCCAGAACATGGGATTCGAACTGCGCACCGGACAGAGAATATCCCGGCGCGAACTGATGGAAAAACTCATCAGCATCCTCTTCGAGCGAAACGACACCGAGCTGATGCCCGGAAGATTCCGGGTAAAAGGAGACACCATTGACATCATCCCCGGTTACTTCACAGACATCATCAGAATCGAACTCTTCGGTGACGAAATTGACCGGATAGCAGAAATTGAAAAGGCGACCGGCAAAGTCAAAGAGAAGCTGGACTACTTCTATGTCTATCCGGCACGGCATTTCGTAACGCCCAAAGAAGAAATTGACGCGGCAATTGCCTCCATCAGAGATGAACTGGGCGTTGTTCTGGACTCAGGAAAACTCGACGACCTCGGAGCACACCGTCTGCGGCAGAGAACGGAATACGATATCGAAATGATTGAAGAGACCGGCTCCTGCAAAGGAATCGAAAACTACTCGCGCCATTTCGACAAGCGAAACACCGGAGAGCGGCCGTTCTGTCTGCTGGATTACTTCCCGGATGACTTCCTCTTAGTAATAGACGAAAGCCACCAGTCGCTTCCGCAGGTGCGGGGAATGTATAACGGCGACCATGCCAGAAAGATTCCGCTGGTCGAATACGGCTTCCGCCTTCCAAGTGCATTTGACAACCGGCCGCTGATGTTTTCCGAGTTCGAGCAGTTCATGCACCAGACAATCTTCGTCTCGGCAACCCCGGGAGACTATGAGCTGGAGCATTCCGGAGAAGCGGTCGAACAGATTATCCGGCCTACCGGTCTGGTGGACCCGGTAGTCGAGGTCCGCCCGATTCAGGGACAGACCGAGGACCTGATGCGGGAAATCCGGGCAACGATTGAACGCGGAGACAGAGCACTGGTGACAACGCTCACCAAAAAACTTGCAGAAGAGTTAAGCGAGTACTTAGCGGCAAACGGCATCAAGACGCGGTATCTGCACTCGGACATCAAGACACTGGAAAGAACAGAGCTCATCCGTCAGCTGCGTCTTGGAATGTTCGATGTCCTGGTTGGAATCAACCTGCTCAGGGAAGGTCTCGATATCCCGGAGGTCGGCTTTATTGGAATCCTTGATGCGGATAAAGAAGGATTCCTCAGAAACACCCGCAGTTTAATCCAGATTATTGGCCGCGCGGCACGCAATGCGGAGTCGCATGTAGTACTCTATGCTGATGTGATGACCGACTCCATCAAAGCAGCGCTGGCAGAGACCGCAAGACGCCGCGCGATGCAGATTGCCTTCAATGAAGAGCACGGCATTGTCCCGCAGACCATCCGCAAACCAATCCCGGAAAAGGAAGTGGACTTAAAAGACATCAAACACATCCCGTCCGCCGAGATTCCAAACCTGATTATCCAGCTCGAAGCCGAGATGAAGACAGCCGCCGGAGCACTGGACTTCGAGCGGGCAATAGAACTGCGCGACAGAATCGCGGAACTGCAGAAGAAACTGGACGCATCCTGAACTGGTCTGCAAAAAAGGGAGAGCCGGGTTTTAACCGGTTTTATGAATCAGGGAGATATCTGTATGCGGTGCATGATAGTATCATGCCGGAGAGAGGGGTGGAGGTGTGAACAATGGGGAGTATTTGCTAAGCGCCCGGAGGCACGCAAGGCCTCAGGGCGGCGGTATTTGCTGAGGGGTGTGGTGCATGAGTTTCAGCAAAGCACAGTGGTGTCTGTGCCGCAACAAAGATGGGCAATGTTTATCAGTATCCCGGAAGCCGTCAGGGTTCGGGATTGTGGAGGTTTCTACTGCACACTTGTTGCTTACTAATAGTAAGTCATGAATGTTTAAAATGTTTCTGTTGAAGATAGAACCCGAATCTTTAACCCCTCTGAATACCTATTCTTAAACAGCATAACAATGTCGGAAAAACGAACGGTTACAGTAAGTATCACAATCAATCTCGGAAACTACGAAAACCTTCGCCTCGAAGTATCCGACACCGCGGAAACAAAAGAGGACGCAGACGCCCTGCGGCACTTCCTTGCTGATGTCTTAGACGGATACGCAAACAACAACGCAACGGCAAAAGCCGCTGTGGACAAATACAAAGAGCGCATCCTGGCTGATAGAGAAGCGGACGCGCCAATGGAGGAAGAACCGGAGTACTGCACCTCCTTCTTCGGAGAAGAAACAGAACTCTTCGTGCCGGAAGCAGCAGAAGAGCCGGTCCTCCCGCTGATGGAAACCGCCGAAGCGGAACCCGAAGAACCAGCAGCGCCATCTGTGCCCGCTGAACCTGATGTCTCAGCCCCGCCGGCAGAATTTACCTGCACCAAATGCGGAGCGCCGGTCACCAAACTCCAGCGTGACGTATCCATGCTCTTCAATCACAAAATCCTCTGCAAAGACTGCATGAAATAAATGAAACCCAACCTGCTTTCCTGGGAAGAAACCCTCTTCCGCGACCAAGACGTCTTTGACCTAAACTACGTCCCGGAACAGTTCGACTACCGCGACGACCAGACGCAGTCACTCGTCTTTGCCATCCGCCCGGGAATCAAAGGAGGAAAAATATTGGATACCGTCTGCCGCGGACCGCCGGGAACCGGAAAGACCACCTCGGTCAAAAAAATCTTCGACTCCCTGCGCGAAACGACCCAGGCAATCCTCCCCATCCACGTAAACTGCAGAATCGACGCAAGCGAGTACGCAGTCTTTACCCGCATCTACACATCCTTAACCAAACGCGGACCGCCGCCGTCGGGAACCTCGGTCAAACAGCTCATCGATATGATTGCGCGCTTTGTCGAACAGGAACAGATTCAGCCCCTGGTCTGCCTGGATGATGCAAACTACCTCATTTACGAAAACCAGTTCAACAAAGTCCTCTACCCGCTTCTTCGCATGCACGAAGTATTCCCCGGAATCAACTTCGGATTAATCATCATCATCAGCGACCCGGGAATTGATTTGCAAAACTCCCTGGAAGTCCGCGTACAGTCCACCTTCCACCCCGAGATTATCCAGTACCCGCCGTACTCTGCGCGCGAAATTGCCGGCATCTTAAACGAGCGGGTAAAGCAGGGACTCTATCCGCATGTCCTCCCGACCGAACTCCTGGATGTCATAATCGACCATGTCATGAAGCACGGCGACGTCCGTCTCGGTCTGGATTTAATCAAGCGCTCCGTCCTCTACGCAGAAAAAGCCGCCCGCAAATCCGTCACCGAAGATGACGTTCAAAAAGCGGTTGACGCCTCGCGCGACCTGCACCTGGAGATGCTGATAGCATCCCTTTCCGACGACGAGTGTCTGGTATTAAAGATTGCAGCCGAGCTCTTTTCCGAAGAAACGTCACCTACAACGAAAGAAATCATGGAAGCGCTTCCGGCAAAAGGTCCGAAGCTTACCCGCATCAGTGAAATCTTCAAACGCTTAGACCGCCTGCGCTTAATTGACCTCCAATACTCCAACCAGGGAGGCGGAAGACGCAGATTTGTCCATCTCCATGAAGACCGCGCCCTTGTTCTCACCATCCTTGCCCGGAGAGAACAGGCCGCTGATTAACAATCCTTATCTATTCTCCAGTCACATATTTGATTACTAACCTCAAAGGGGGATGTATTTTGGTAAGTGTAAACGAATTAGGACTTGACCTCTTCGAAGAACTCGTAGAGAACGCAGATTTATTCAACGTAGCATACCACGAACTCGACAACGGCGCACGCATCGTTGACTGTGGTGTCAGTGTTCCGGGCGGATTCGGTGCCGGTGACTACTTTACCCGCATCTGCATGGGCGGCCTTGGAGACATCGCATTCCGTCAGGGCATGGTCGGCAACTTCCCGATGACCTTCATCGACGTCAACACCGACTTCCCGGCAATCTCCTGCCTTGGTGCACAGAAAGCAGGATGGACCGTTAAGCACGAGAACTTCTTCGCAATGGGCTCCGGCCCGGCACGTGCACTCTCTCTTCAGCCGAAACACACCTATGAAGTCATTGGCTACGAAGACGAGAGCGAATACGCAGTCATCTGTCTTGAGGCAGACCGCCTGCCGAACGCAGCAGTCATGGAATCCATCGCAGAGAAGTGCAAGGTCGATGTTGCAAACGTCTGCGCACTGGTAGCCCCGACCTCTTCCATCGTCGGCTCCATCCAGGTTGCAGGACGCTGTGTTGAGACCGCAGTCTACAAGCTCAACGAGCTTGGATTCGACACCAGAAAGATTCTCGCAGCAGCAGGAACTGCACCAATCCCGCCGGTACGCGGTCCAAAGCTCGCAATGGGTGTCACCAACGACGCAACCATCTACCACGGTCAGATTAACCTCACCATGGACGCACCGGAAATCGTCGACTACCTCGAGAAGATCCCGAGCTGCGCATCCGAAGGATACGGAAGACCGTTCAACGACATCTTCAAGGAAGCAGGTTACGACTTCTACAAGATCGACAAGAACCTCTTCTCCCCGGCAGAAGTCATCATCAACGAAGTCTCCTCCGGCAAGGTCTACCACGTCGGAAAGGTTGACGCAGAAGTCACCCTCAAATCCTTCGGTCTCGCATAAGCTGAGACACCAATACACGGGATTTTCCCCGTGTTTTTTCAAAGGATTAATTAAGGAATAAACGCTATATTATAAGGCAACAGGGACCCGTGGTCTAGGTGGTTATGACGCCAGCCTTACATGCTGGAGGTCAGGGGTTCGAATCCCTTCGGGTCCACTCTCGTTTTTATGACATCAATTGCTGTTCTTGATTATGGGTTAGGTAATCTGAGAAGTGTTTTCCGCGGACTGTCAGCGGCAGGAGCTGTTCCGGTCATCACGAATAATCCGGAGGAGATTGCCGCGGCAGACGGCATTCTGCTCCCGGGAGTCGGCGCGTTTGCGGAAGGGATGGAAAAGCTCTCTCCGTTAATTCCGCTTATCAGAGAAGAGGCGAAGAAAAAGCCGCTGATGGGAATCTGCCTTGGCATGCAGATGCTCCTCGAAGAAAGTGAGGAGCACGGTATTCACGAAGGTCTGTCTTTTATTCCGGGAAGAATCCGGATGTTTGAGCGGCGCGAAGGCTTCAAGGTCCCGCAGATGGGCTGGAACACGATTTCCCCGGTTGGAAACCATCCGCTCTTTGAGGGAATCGCAGACGGGACATATGTGTACTTTGTCCACTCCTACTATGCAGATACCACGCCTGAAGCAACAGCCGCGACAACGGAGTACGGAATCTCCTATGCGTCGGCCGTTGCCTCCGGCAATGTGATGGGAACGCAGTTCCATCCGGAAAAAAGCGGAGATGCGGGCATCCGGATTTTAGGAAACTTCATCTCCCTCTGCGAATAACTTTTTTTATCTGTTCCCTCTGCTCTTTCGGGAATAAAAATATTTGAAAAAAAAGGTTGACAGTATTTCCGGTTTAGCTGCAGCCGGACCATCCGCAGTGCTTGCAGATGCCCATGTTGCATCCCTCACCGAAGTCGAGCGGCTCTCCGCACTCCGGACACGGGTTGCCGCCTTTCTTCTCCTGCGGGGCAGGAGAGGAGATGGACCAGTTGTCTAATGTTGCAATCGTCTGGTTGGTTGCGGCAAGCTCAATACACTTTCCGACAACATCCGCACAGGACATACCTTCCGAATTCTTGTTTCTGATAGCAGAGACACAGTGGACCTTTGCGAACTGCTTAACGAACTTCTCATACGGGACACCGTTCTGCAGACCGGTGCTGATACTGCGGCCCAGAGCATTGCTGTTTGCCTCACAGCCGGCACCAACAGTTCTGATGAAGACTTCCATTGGCTTTCCTTCGACCGTGGTATTTACCGTGATGTAGAGTCTGCAGCATCCGGACTGGGCAAGGAAGGTTCTTCCGCTCATCTCGCGCGGGCGGATGAAGTCTAAGGACTGCATGACCTGCGGGACCGGCTTTTCTTCTGCTGCCGGCTCTTCCTTCTTCTCTTCCTTCTTTTCGAGCGCTAAGACGACGTCCTCTCGGGAGCCGGTTCTGTAGAGCGTCATACCTTTGATGCCTTCCTGCCAGGCAAGGATAACGGCGCGGGCAACGTCCTCTTTGGTTGCGGAGACCGGCATGTTGATGGTCTTGGAAATAGATGCGTGGACATACTTCTGGAATGCGGCCTGCATTAACACATGGTCCTTCCAGCCGATATCGAGTGCAGTCTTGAAGACGGCCTTGAAAGAGGACGGAAGCCAGTCAACATCCTGCACCGTTCCGGTCTCGTGCACGTGGTCGATGACCTCCTGTCTCTTCTCCTCTGCCGCTTTGCCGGTGAAGCCCATGGCGTCAAGGACACGGGCAAGTTCTGCCTCGAAGTACGGGTGGACAAGGACGAAGGTCTTTCCAACGGTGTTTCTTCTGGTGTAGGCGTAGGAGAAGACCGGCTCGATACCGGACGAGCATCCGGCAAGAAGCGAGATGGTTCCGGTCGGTGCGATGGTCGTAAGAGCCGCATTTCTCATGATAATGCCCTGCTTGTCCCAGATACTGCCTTCGTATGCCGGGAAGGTGCCCTTCTCGGTTCCAAGGCGGATGGACTCTTCGACGGCGACGTCGTTTACCCGCTTCATGATGTCCTGACAGAAGGTGCGTCCTTCTGCGGAGTCGTACGGGATTCTGAGCATCAGCATGGCATCGTGCACACCCATTAAACCGAGACCGACTTTTCTGGTGCGGTTGGTTGCTTCCTTAATCTGCTCGATTGGGAAGACGTTCTTGGTGATGACCGCATCAAGGAAGCGGATTGCCATTCTGACCATGCGGTCGAGGGCATCATAGTCGATTCCGCCGTTTGCGACGAATTTGGAGAGGTTGATACTGCCGAGAACACAGGATTCAAACGGCAGAAGCGGCTGTTCTCCGCACGGGTTGGTGGTATCGATGGCACCGAGCTGCGGGGTTGGATTCTTGTTGTTGATGGTGTCGTAGAAGAGAATTCCCGGCTCACCGTTTCTCCAGACGCCTTCGACGATGCCGTCCCAGATTTCCTTGACGGTGACAGCAGTGCCGGCGTTGTCGGTTACCCAGACATCATTGAGTTTGCCGTCTGCAACCTTCTGCATGAATTCATCAGAGACCATGACAGAGATGTTGAAGTTCGAGAAGTCGCCTTCCTTGGCCTTGCTGTTGATGAACTTCATGATGTCCGGATGCCAGACGTTTAAGATACCCATGTTAGCGCCGCGTCTTCTGCCGCCCTGCTTGATGACGTCGGTTGCGGCGTTGAAGACCCGCATAAATGATACTGGTCCGGATGCCACACCGTCGGTGGAGCGGACCGGAGAGCCTTCCGCGCGTAAGTGGGAGAAGTTGTATCCGGTTCCTCCTCCGGACTGGTGGATGATTGCTCCCCAGCGGATTGCATCAAAGATTTCCGGCAGCGAGTCGTTTACAGGAAGAGTAAAGCATGCGGAAAGCTGTCCTAAGGGGGTTCCGGCGTTCATGAGGGTTGGTGAGTTTGGAAGGAAGGATAAACTCATCATCGCCTGGAAATATTCATCGATTTCTTCGGGTGTTTCACCGAGGGCATTCGCTACGCGCCGGCAGACGTCCTCAAAGGATGTTTCGCCTGCGCGGAAGTAGCGGGCCGCTAAAATACTGTCTACTACAGAATCCGCCATGATCTCAACCTATTTCTCTAGAGATATCCTCTACACCTGAGGATACATAATCTGTATTCTTTGGTTGGAAGATAATTAAACCCATCTAAGCGGAGGAGGAAATCTTGAATTCCCCTCCGTGAACACAAAGGCATATATTGTCATGGGGTGATTTAATGAGAACAAATGTTTGTCCCGTCAAAAGTTTTTTTCACGAAGGGCGTCGGAGTCCACAAAGAGAAGCTTGTTTCGTTCGAGATGGCGCTGCGCGATGCGCACGTGTCTCCGTTTAATCTGGTGACGGTCTCATCGATTATGCCGCCGCAGGCAAAGATTGTGTCCCGCGAGGAGGGTCTTTCTGAGCTGCACGCAGGAGAGATTGTGTTCTGCGTTATGGCACGCGGAGAGACGAACACGAAAGGCGAAGCGGTTGCGGCATCTGTGGGACTTGCCGTTCCGCCGTTTGAGCAGGGACATCACGGATTTTTATCCGAGCACCACGGAACAGGCCTTACCGCAGAGGAGTGCGGAATCCACGCGGAGGATCTGGCGGCGACGATGCTCGGCTCGCTGATGAATATTGATATTGACCCGAAGGCGGCCTGGGATGAACGCGAGCAGGCGTATCTTGCAAGCGGCAGGATTATCAAAACGAGTAATGTAAGTTCCGGCGCGGTCTGTGAGAACGGGCTGTGGACGACGGTTGTTTCCCTTGCGGTGTTTGTGCCGTAAGATTTTTTTTGGCGAGTGAGCGTTTCGCCGGAGTGAAACGGAGGCGATACGCGAGCGAGCTTTCTTGTCTTAGGATGCTTTTGGTAAAAACTACAGTATCGCAAGACGTGATAAATCTATTTTGATTTGTTCAAATTCAATCCAAGAAAAAAAAGATGATTAGTCAGGGAAGCCCCGACTAATATTCACTCAGCCTTTACTTTCTTCTAAGCACAACAGCCGCGGCAAGTCCGCCGAGCACCATTCCAAGGATTGGGGCAGGGGTTTCTGCCGGCTTTTCTGTCGGCTTCTCTTCTGCTGCGAATGGGCTTTCCTCGTGTTCTTCGATGATTACTGCGGCGAATGGGGATAAGCCGTTGTAGTGGACTTTGTAGTGTCCGTTTCCGAGGTCTTCGACAAGGCAGTCAACCCAGATGTCGTTCTTGTAGTGTCCGACGACGAGTTTTTTGCCTGCCGGGACGTCAGCGTCTAAGATGAAGTATCCGGATTCGGTAATCTTGACCGGGTTTCCTTCTTTGTCGACAACAGAGACGCCGACAACGATGTGGACGTCGTCTGCGGCAACGTTCTCCGGCAGTGCGGGGGCATTTCCGCCTTCGGTTACCTTGACGGATGCTTCAGGGTTTGCCTGTGCGACTGCTTCGGGCACTGCGACGCTCTGGATGACTTCGGTGTTTTCGAGTGCGACGACAACAACTTTGTCACCGGTCGGGAGGGTTTCGATGTTCTCCGGTGCGGTCGGGATTTCTTTGGTCTCGTCAGTTACCTTTGGGGTGTCTGGGACTTCCGGAGTGGTTGGAGTGGTCGGGGTGGATGGGGTGGATGGGGTGCTTGGAGTGGACGGTGCCGGGGTTCCGCCCCCTCCGCCAGCGCCCGGAGATGGGGTTACGCTGTTTTCGGTCCACTTTGCGTAGAGGGTAATCTCAGCGGTTACGGTGTCGGTGTCGAAGTTCCAGGCGTTGGTAAGAGCTGCCTCTTTGAACCAGCCGTTGAAGGTGTATCCGGTTTTTTGCGGGTCTGCCGGTTTGCTGACCTTTCCGCCGTCTGCGATGTGCTGTTCTGCAACACCGCTTCCGCCGTTGCTGTTGAAGGTGACTTTGTGGGTTCCTGCAGATACGGTCCAGTTTGCGTAGAGGTCGAGGTTTGCGGTGACTCCGTCAGCGAAGTTGTATGCTTCTGTTCCTCCGACATCTTTGAACCATCCGGCGAAGGTGTGTCCTTCCCAGACCGGGTTGTTTGCCGGAGCAGAGACGGTGTTTCCTGCAGTTACAGATGCCGTTTCATAGATGTCCGGAGTTGTTCCGTTGTTTGCATGGAAGGTGACGGTGTAAACTGCTGCCGGAATCTGTGTCCAGTTTGCGTAGAGAGTAAGCGTTCCGGTTACAGGGTTGGCAGAGAAGTCCCATGCGGTGCCGCTGAAGTCTTCGCTTGCGTACCAGCCTTCTAAGGTGTAGCCTGCTTTTTCTGCGACAGGTGCAGAGACGGGGGTGTTGTAGGCAACTTCTGCATCAGCCGGTGTTACTGTTCCGCCGTTTGCGTCGAAGGTGACGGTGTAGGTGTTGACAGTCCACTTTGCGTAGAGTGTGAGGTCTGTCGTGACCGGCGCTTCAAAGTCATATGAAGTGATTCCGGCTTCATCCGTGCACCATCCGGCAAAGGTGTGGCCTTCTTTGGTTGGAGCAGCCGGTTCGTCCACTTTAACACCGTCCAGAACCGGCGTGGTCAGGTACGGCGTGCCGTCAATCCGGAAGGTTACGGTGTGGGTGGGTGCTGCTGCATCTCCCCAGACTGCATAGAGGGAGATGGTCTCGCCGTTTGCGGTTACAAGGCCGTCTGCAGCTATTTTATCTGCATAGAGTGCCGCAGTGGCGGTGGATTCTGTTGCCCATCCCAGGAATTTCTTTTCCCCATTGGTGAACGTGTTTGCGCTCAGGAAGGTGTTTGTTCCATAGGTGATGGATTGGTCTGCCATCTCACCGCTTCCGCCGTTCGCGTTGAAGTTGACGGTGTAGGTCCAGGCATCCCACTGTGCAGTAAGGGTGAGGTCGCCGTCAACTGCTGCAGGGGCGTCCGGAGTCCAACCGCTGTGCGCGTAGCCATGTCTTGGCGTGACTGCCGGTGCTGTCGGGAAGGCGTCTCCGTATTTGACGCTGTCTGTCTGCAGAGTGCCTCCCTGTCCGTCAACCCAGGTGATGGTGTAGGATTTTGGCGTGAACTTTGCGTAGATGGTGGTGTCCGCAGTGATTCCAGCGGTGAATTCATACGGGGTGCTGAGAGCTTCATCCGCATACCAGCCGGCGAAGTCGTGTCCGTGCTTTGCCTGGTCAGCCGGCTTTACCGGGCGCTGGTTGTAGTTGAGAGTTGCTGCGAGTTCAGTGTACTCTGACGTTCCGTCATAGTATTTGACGGAGTACTCGATTGCCGTCCACTGTGCGGTGATGGTTACCGGCTCTGCAGGCATGGTTGCCGGAGTCGTTGACCATCCGTTAAAGGTGTAGCCGTCTCTTGTCGGGTTAGCCGGTGCTGCTGGGAGGGATTCTCCGTATTTGACGCTGTCTGTTCTCAGGGTAGTTCCCTGTCCGTCAACCCAGGTTACTGTGTAGGTGTTTGCCGTCCACTGTGCGTAGAGGGTAACAACTGCGTCATCTTCGACTGCGAGGTTCGAAACTTCTTGACCGTTAGAGTACGAGGTGCCGCTTCCGTCAGCTTTTGTAGTCCATCCGGCGAAGGTGTATCCGGTTCTGGTGAAGCCGTTTGCGGTCAGTGCCTGTTCAACATCATAGGTGAAGGGCTGGGCTGCCATGCTTCCCGTTCCGCCGTTTGCGTCGAACTTGACGGTGTAGGTGTTTGGCGTCCATTTTGCAGTGATGGTTACATCTTCTGCAGGCATGGCTGCCGGAATTTCCGTGTCCCATCCGGCAAAGGTGTAGCCGGTCTTGGTCGGGTTAGCCGGAGCGGTAACTGCAGTGCCGTAATCACCTGTGATTGGAGTAATTTCGGAACCACCGTCTACGTTGAAGGTTATGGTGTACTGGTTAATAGTCCACTTTGCGTAGAGGGTAACAACTGCGCCATCTTCGACTGCGAGGTTCGAAACTTCTGCACCGTTAGAGTACGAGGTGCCGCTTCCGTCAGCTTCTGTAGTCCATCCGGCGAAGGTGTATCCGGTTCTGGTGAAGCCGTTTTCAGTCAGTGCCTGTTTAACATCATAGGTGAAGGTCTGGGCTGTCATCTCACCAGTTCCGCCGTTTGCATCGGTGAACGGCTCAAAGGTTTTGCCCCACACGGCATCAGATGCGACACCTGCGCCGTTCAAGTCAGTGGCCGTGCCGCCCGTAACCGCTTCGCCGTTGAGCGTCATGCCATCCCAGGCGGAGTTGCCGCTGAGTTTTGGGGAAGCATAATTATTAAAGCGCTGCTCGGTCGCTCCGGTAATTCTGCCGGCTTTGGCTGCAGTAATCTTCTCATTTAAGGCGAAGCAGTTGGTAATATTTCCTTTACCATCTACATTATTAGTATCGGGCCTACATATACCAGCAATACCGCCGGCATGGGAGGACGTACTAGAGGATTCTACGGTCACATTACCTGCTGCGTAGCAGTTGAGGATAGTATGATAGTTATATCCTGCAATACCGCCGGCATAGGAGTACGTACCAGAAGCTGTTGCTGTTACATCACCAACAGCATAGCTGTTTTCCAGCATGCCCATGTTCTGTCCGACAATGCCGCCGACAATTACAGAATTAACACCTGAGTTAGTAAGCGAAACATAACAGGAAGAGAAACAGTTAGTAATGACTCCATTTTTCTGGTTCTCACCTGCAATACTGCCAAAACACGACACACGGTTATTAGACGTTATCTCAAAAGAACCGGCAACACCCAGGTTTTGGATAGTTCCGTTGTTAGCGCCAAAGAGACCGTATGGTATGGATGCTGACCCCCCCGTCGTCTCATCTACAGTGACAGAGAGGCTAACGACATGACCATTTCCGTCAAAGGTCCCGCTAAATGGCGTGGCTGTTGCATTTCCAATCGGTGTCCAGTCACCGGAGATAGAAATATCTCCACCGAGTTCCACCGTCTTTCCTTCAAATGTGTTGCCGCTGTTTACCAGCGAGGCAAGACCGGCAAGTTGGTCTGCTGTAGTAAGCGTGAATGTGATACTTGAATCACTATACCAACTTGTATCTGCCGCCGCCGGCGCGGTAAACGCCAGAACAACAGCGAGCAGAACCAAAGCGGCGGGAAGAGTGCGCCGCAAAAGTCGTTTTGCTGAAAGGTCTTCAGCAGTTCTTTTTGTTTTCATACAAAATCTCCACAGAAGGCACCCCGCATCTGAGCGCCTACACCTGACGCTATACCGCGAGACTACATCCTTCTATAATAGGAGTTGAAGGTGTTTTTTCTGCGGGTGGTTTTTTGCGGTTTTTTTTGTCATATTATCCGATATTTTTTCCATTCCGGGACGGAAGATGTCGGACATGGTGTTAATTCCTACAAAAAAATACCGGTAAAGGGAGGGACAAAGCAGTGCGAATATTATCTGATATCATGGGGAAGGGGGGAGATTCACGGCGATTATTTTATATCACATGACACCCTCATTCCTATTATAGAAGGATTGAGACCGCCAAAACCGCGGAAAAATCCATGCGCGTCTGCCGCAAAACACCAAAAAGACCGCGCAGAAAATGATTCAAAAACCCTATTTTCCATACAAAATACATAAATCCAAAACCCTTCATCCGGAATACGCTTTTCTAAAAATCCATTGCAGATAAATTTCAAAAACCAACCAAAATCAAAAGAAAACACCGCAAAAACATTAAAATAGCAACCAAAACAACCCCCTATGTACAACCAATGACAAACACCTACAAAACCACAAAACGCCCCAGACAAAAATACGCAAGCATCACCTTCCGCGTCACCGAAGAAGAACGCGAACAAATCCGCAAAAATGCCCATGACGCAGGGTGCAGAACCGAAAGCGAATACCTCCGCCTCCTCTGTCAGCTCAACGAAACCGTACACCTAAGCCAAACCCGCCTTTTGGCAATGGAAACCGACATCACCTACTGCAAAGACTGGATTGTCGAACACAAAGACAGCATAGAAACCATCATAACAGCCGCAAACCCTGCAGAAAACATCCTCGCATAACCAAAACTGCACGCACGCTCATTTTCAAAAACCATTCCGGAACAAATCCATGCGCATGTGCGCCGCACAGTTTTCCGGTGAAATTATAAATACTATTGACAACATAAAATAACAACAAGAGAAAAACTATTTTGAAAGATTTTATCTGAAAAAAGAGAAAATATTTCACATTCTGCACGTGCAATCCATGCGCACATGCGCATAGATTCCTGCCGGGACAGAATTTCAAACTGCACGTGCGTGCAGTTTAACACACAAACAAAAACGCCAAAAACCCCGGCACAAAAAAAGATATTCACCCCTGCCATACAGCAGGAAGTCAGAACCAAATTACTCCTTCATATCAGAACATGGACGCAGCGTCACACCCCGCGGAAGGAAACAGCGCTCAAAACCCTCACGCGTCTCACGCCCCATCTGCTCCTCCTCCTCAGTAAAAGTATCACGATGCCCAAGATACACAAACCCTTTCGGATCCATTGGAATCATATGCAATATTATATCTCCACAAGCATATAAACAATTGCGTCATACAAAGGAGACAGCAACCCCTTCTTCACCACCTCAATCTCCTTCACCAGATACTCTGTTCCGCGTCGAACCACTATTTCCTCCTCTTTTCTCCCCAGATACAACCCTGCAGCACCAACATCCAGATATCTGGCAAAAAATACCTGTCGTTTCTCCGCATTCACCCCTGCATACCGGACCGCCGCATCAACAGACAGAGAATAACTTCCATAACCCATCTCCCGATATGCAGAACCAACATCCAGCCCGTCAACCCAGGAAGCATCAGCAAGCCCTCGGATTACGTTAATCCGCTGCTTCATAGTACTCTTCGCAATAGCCGAATCAATACACCCGATAAGCCGCTCACACTGCAAAACATCCCGTTCAGACATCAACTCCCGAAATGCATCAAACCGCAAATACGAATTAATTATAGAACAATTAACATGCGCAGCATCCGGAGCTTCCACATCCCATGCATCCTGCATCGAGCCCAAATCCTGAAATGACATCAAAGCTTCCCGCTCATCATAGGTTAATGCATCCCATACATCAAAAGCAGGATACGGAGCACTCTGCTGCACATAATCATACGGAGAATACGGCTCAGAAACAGACCTTACCATACAATACCTTCAACATACAAAGAGAAAAAGACTCTGTGAATAAAACCGCAACAAAATGCAAAAGTACATCAAAAGCACCCAAACAGATGTCTTACAAAACCCCAAAACGTCTTACACACCATTAAATAATCCTCTGCCTCATCTATTTTCGGTGATACAACGAGAACAAACATCACCCTGAGTATCTCAGACAAAAACAAAGGCGCCTGGCTTGCCTGGAAAAAACGCCCGGAAAACACCAACACCTCAGCCGCCGTCATGCGGCTCATCCGGCGTGACCTGAAAAACCATGCCCGCGAGATTTAACCTCTACTTCGCCGAAGGAGAAGAACACCTCCTTGAGCGAGGCAAAGCTGAAATCGAAAACCTAAGCGCCTTCTTCAAAGACGCCTTAAAAGAACGGCTCAGCAAACCAAAACAGGAGACACAAACAGACAGCACAAAAATCTTCAACAAAAAATTCGCCGACTTCCAAAAAGAAGCCGACATCCGAACCGTATTCGAAACAAAAGATGCCGCAAGACCGGCACTGAAAAACCGCCTTGCAGAACTCAAACGGGCACACCCAAACGAATTCAAAGAACTCGCGGAACATTTCAGAAAACGGTATCCGGCATATGCAGACATTACCGAAGAACTATGACACAAAAACAGGAGGAGGGACGCCGCACGACGACCAAATCAGAACGGACCTCCGCATCCTCATTTACTAATGCAACCCCAAAACACAAAAAGATAATCGACGCCGAAGAAGAACAGCGAAGAAACTCACTCGACGACAGCGAACGGCTCACCGTTGACTGCCGCGTCAGTGCTGATGCAGGCATCTTACACCTCATCACCGCTTCCGGCGCCCAGAACGAGATTGGAATGCTCATGGAAACCACCGCAAAAGCCGCCCGAAGCATCCTTCTGCGTGCCGCAGACCGCATTGGCTGCAGTACAGAAGCATTCGACACATCCTGCATGGAAATCCACCTCCGCTTTTCCGAACCGGAGATGCTCTTTCAAATCTGCGACAGGGAGGAAGAAGATGGCAAAAACTGACAACCTCATCCGGGCAACGGACTTTGCCGTCTATCTCAAAGGTATGCGGGGCGACTGGGTAGCCCATCCGGACACCGGGCGCATTTACTCAAACAGCACCGGAGACTTCCTCAAACCGGCAATCAAAGCAGGATATCCCTCGCTTCGCATCCGGCTCTCCTTCGGAGACAAGGAAATCTGCGGCCGTGTCTCCGTACACCGCGCCATGTGGGTGCTCTGTCGGGGAATCCCGCTCTCACTGGCGGCGGAGGTGGACCACATAGACCAGAACAAAGAAAACAACCGCCTCGACAACCTCAGGCTTGTCTTCCGTGATGAAAACCGCATCAGAAAACTCACCTTTGAAGATGCAGAGGAAATCCGCAGACGCTACGCCGCGGGAGAAAAACAACGG
>JAFQBW010000066.1 GCA_017399555.1 Methanocorpusculum sp. | reverse complement strand
TATGAATAATACTTAGCTGTGTAAGTATATAGGAATTTCCCTCATGAATGAGGTGATAAAATAATAGAGGTATGACCCTCTATTATTTCTTTTTGAGAAGCTGATACCACAATCGAATCTCTCTGGATATGAGAGCTGCAATAGTAGCCACAGCTAACAGAAAGGAAAGTATTCTATCACCTCCTTTTTTTCTTAGTCCGGTTGGTCAGACCGGCCAATCTTATGATTCAATTTAGAAGTATATAATTCCCATACCGCGCCTTCGCCAGTCCTGCGGACTTGCTCATGGCTTGAGTCGCTTTACAGCGCCTCGCGCCGTGCGAAAGTGCCCCCTTTTTCCAAAATCACAAAAAATCAGAGACAGTACAAGAGATATAAAGACAAATAAAACCCTGAAAATGCTCAAACGCACTTTCGCGAATGTTGCACATTCGCTCACGGCTTAGTCGCTCCCGCTCCCTCGCCTTTCGCAAGTCTCTTCGAGCCTTGCTCATGCCTTGAGTCACTTACGTGCCTCGCGGCTTTCGTGAAAGAGAGGAAAAAAGAAGAGAGAAAAGAGAGATTGGGATATTCCAAGGAGGTCAAAATCCCGCTTCCTGTACCCGTTCCAGATAGGAACTGCATTCCTGAATCTGGCGGATGATTTCATCCTGCATGGTATCATCATCCGGCATGTTGAGTGTCAGAACCGCGGACGCAACCGCTGATTCGTCAACATCTGACAAATCACAATCCCCGCACGTCCTGCGGCCGTGCTCAACGGCATGAGTCCCTGCGGGCCACACGCCCATCTCCTGCGCCGCCGCAAGCGAGTCCGAAAATCCGTAATCCGTGATTATCTCCATGCAGTCAGCCGTGTACATCGTTTCGTCATCTATCTGCTCATAGATGTACTCACGAACCTCATCAGAAATGGAAATCCGGGAAATCCAGTCAGATACCACATCCTCAACCACATCCGCCGGATCATCTCCGTCTTCATCCACCCGCTCGAAGACCTCATCCAGAATCTCATCAAGATTGTTGGAGAGGAAGGCATCTGCCGCTCCCCAGACAACGTTTTCCCGTGCGTCATCATAGCCTGTCATGAGCAGTCGCCTCCGAGAATCATGGATACCCATTCTTCAAATGAACCAGATGCAGCGTTCTCAGAGGGGAGTTCTACCGGACGGACAGCCTGATATCCGCTGTTTATCCACTCATAGCGTTCACACTCAATCGTCTTCGGGTTGCCGAAGTTTATGAGAATGCCGCTCTGAATGCCGCTTGCACATAAGTAGAACTGAATCTGTCTCCGGTGCATTGCGTAGAGTCTGGATGCAGCTTTGAGTTCCAGGAGAATCCGGTTATCCACGATGATATCCGCAGCGTATCCATGATTCAGGGTTTCACCATTGTAGAAAACCGGAATAGTGACCTGTCTCTCCGCAGGGAAACCTGCCTTCTTCAGTTCAATCATCATGGCTCTTTCATAGGTTGATTCAAGCATGGAGAAGCCGAGTTCGCTTCTCACCTTCATGGCGAGTCCTGCGATGCAGTACTCATCTGTTCCTTCAACTAAGGTTAATCGTGTCATGATAAACAACAAGCCAAACAGAACGGCACAAAGATGATATTGCTGACGGTATTGGAATGAGGAAGCGGAAGCTGACGAGTGAGAAGACCGGCGGCATTATCTTCTTTGGGCTGAATGAATCATATAAACTGAGAAGACGGGTTTTCACAATGCCACTGGAGAGAAAAGAGCTCGACGCTGACGCTCGCTATCGCCAGTCTTACAGACTGGCTCAAGGCTTGAGGCTCACGCCTCGCGCCAAACGCTGCGTCCGAGACGCGTCGAGAAACCATGGTTGTATTCACTACACTGTGTTGTCCCATCAATTTCTGTTTCCCGCCGCGAGAAAGACGCCGCGTTTAGCGAGCGTCAGCGGCGGGTTGTTTACACCAGAAGTGATTATACGATACAAGCAATCGAAAAAGAGCGGGAGGATGAAATCCTCACGTAAGTATAGGGTGTAATGAATTTACCAAGGAACTGTTCCACTATCAGAACCAGTCCATCCATTCTTACCCTTGAAATAGTTTAAATCGTTGAAAACGTTCTTCTTACCAATCCATGCGTTATTTACAGAATGAACAGAGTATGAGCCACTAATTGATCCCTGATTATTTCCAACAATATATCCAATATTATCAGTATTTCCAGGCTGTGGGAATTCACAGTAAACGAAGATATTTGCAACTGATACATCTTTAATTGCAGATGGAGATGGAGCATATCCAACAATACCACCCCATGAACGACCATTACCTGCATTTACTCCTTCAGTTGAACCTACTTTGTAATAATGGAGGAAGGTATTATCAACACCACCACTTACTCCGTTTCCACTAACGGAACAGGAGGCAATAGTTCCAGTGTTTGTACCTGCAATTCCTCCACCATCACCGTTACCGTAGAGTAATCCTCCTTTCACCTTACAGTCAGTAATCTGTCCCTCGTTAATACCTGCAACCATACCAATACTGGATGCTGATCTGTGACACTGAACTTCACAATTTGTTAATTCAACATTGGAGATAGTGCCAGTGTTGATTCCCGCAACACAACCCATGTATACCCATGCACCATTGTGCTGCGGTGCTTCTCCAAGGAATTTTACTTTTGCGAGTTTCAGGTTTTTGATAGTTCCAGAGTTCTTTGCAAACAGACCATAGTATTTTGTTTCGGTAAATTCTGTTGTATCGACAACAGTGAGATAGTTACCTGTCTGGTGTCCTGTGACAGTATGACCATTTCCATCAAGAACCCCGCTGAATACTGCATCTCTTGGAATAGTGTACCCAGTTAAATCAATGTCAGCTACAAGTTTGTAGTGACCGTCTAAATCATTGTAAATGTTTAGGAAATCCATTGCGGATGCAACATTGTATGGTAATTCTGCAGAACCAGGCTTTGCAGTATTGAGAAGTGAGTGTCCGTTGTAATCAAAGTTAATCGCGGATAAATCATAGGTGAACCTCTCATATCCGGTCATGTCAATGTTGTTTGCTAACCGGTAATACTTGGTTATGTCAGCTGGAACAAGAAGTAATTCATACACGGTTGAAATCTGGAATGGATCACTTTCTGTTCCAGAACCTTTGTAAAGCTGAGAGATGTCAAGATTCTTCATATCAGCGTTGAATCCATCAGATGGAATTGAGAAATATTCCCCATCATTACAGAATTCCATCCTCGAAAATAATGTCCCGTCAATAATCTTTGAATCGTAGTATGAGATTTCAATTTTCTGTGTTTTTAAATTGTAAACATAGGTCTTTGTAACAATACATGAACCTTTTACAACATATCGATAATAACGGTCGTGTGGATATGGGTCTAAACTAATTGTAGTTCCCATTTCTTTACTAGATACATAATCTTCTGTTACGTCTTCACTATCAGATATAGAAGAAGTTGTATCCCAGGTCATACTTGTACTGGAAGATGTGGTAGTAGTATTCCCACGCATTTTGTCATTCATGATATTTCCACCCAGTTCTATAGGTCCAAATTTGAACTTGACATTGAGACCGGAAAGATATTCCTCATTATAATCACTATGCTCAGAAGAGGTAGTTTTACTACCACCAGTAGAATCCGTAATTGTCCTCTCTATACTCTTGGTTGTTGATTTTGCAATTTCAGATCCAGATGATACTGACAACACCTGTCCACCAGTGTTGTAAACTGTGTCAGTCAAAACAGAAATAGTTGCCCCTTCAACCTGAGCGAGATAGTAAGTAATATACACATTATCATCATTGACGACAATACCTTCAACTCCAGTTAAGAGAGTTTGTTTATATCCATCCATATAATGCTTATAACTTGCCTCTGCCTTCCACTTTGCATAGAGAGTTATGTCACTTGTTACAACATCGGAATTAAAGTCCCATTTTGTTCCATCGATACAATCCGGAGTTGTATACCATCCCATGAATGTATAGTGGTTTCGTGTTGGAGTGTCAGGAACTGGAATCTTCCCATTTTCCAGAATTGTTGGCGGGTTTACAAACGAGCCGCCATTGGTGTCTAATGTTACCTTATACTCGATGACATCTTCACCGGTGAAATATGCATAAACTGCAACCTCTCCTGCAAGCGGCATATCAAGCAGAGATGTGAAAGTAACCTGTTTATCCCAGACGCCTTTGTCAAAATACCATACTGCAAAGGAATACCCTTCTTTTGTTGGGTTTGGCGGGAAAGAAAGAGAGTTCGTTCCATCAACCCCCATCTGATAATACAGCTTATCATCTACATAGAAATTGACAGTCATGTCCGTAATACAACCTGCCGAGCAGACAACCAGAAGTACCATAAGAAATGGAGCAATCTTGCTGATACTTTTTAGAATTTTGTTATGAGTCATACTTTTGCCTCTAAGTTCATTTCAGTACATTTTGATGTGGTTCACTGGTCAATACGAAAAATTGTGAGTGACAAAAACCGGAGGGGGTTTCTGTTTGAAAACAAACACCATCCGATTCACTTTCGTTTCACTTCGCCTTTGAATTTGTTTGTCTCATCGTAGTATCCTGAGTCTGTTTTGCCAAACAGTCCCTGACTTACGGCATACTTTGATACATATACTGTTGAAAGGGAGGTACACTCCTCAATCGTTCCATATGACGTCATATGATTTGCCAGATCCCGAATTGGCTCTGCAACTCCTGCAATGCCGCCTGCGTATCCTTCTGCGGCAGAATTTTTCAGCGTATTGCTGCTGACCGTGCCATATGACACACAGTTTCGAAGAGTACCGGTTCCTGCGAAATTTCCAACCAGCCCTCCGGCATATGCGTAGCTGCGTTTTCCCGAAGATGTTCCGGACGCCTCTGCGATAAGATTGCCATCGTAGGATGATTTTTCAATGAGGGCACCAAGAGAAAAGTCTGCATTGTCATATAATCCGCAAATACCGCCCACATATCCATTTCCATGAATTGTGCCGGTTACCCTGCAGCTGTGAACCCACCCATAGGTTACTGAACCGGCAATTCCGCCAACAACGCCTACAGTGTTCTTTAATGAGCGTGACTCGGGGTCAAGAAGAATATCTCCGGTAAAGGTACAGTATGACACATCCCCAGAACCTGTCAGGTGACAGACAATACCGCCAACGTCTCTGATTTTGCCTGAAATCGTTCCGGATACCGTACAGTCATAAATCTGATCTACAACGTTCTTTGTCGATTCAGTATCAAGGAAGCGGTATATGATTCCGCCAAATCCATCAAGAGGAGTGGTGGATATTTCTGAGACTTTACATTTCTGAATTCTTCCGTATGAGGTATGAGCAATTACTCCGACAGTCTCTGTGCCGGATGTTCCGGAGATTTTTACATTTTCAAAGTTCAGATTACAGAGGAGAGAATCTTTGTGAAGGGTATGGATGAATCCCAGTTCTGAATCTTTACTGTCAGGAAGGACGCCGGCATCAATATGCATGTTGCGTATGGTATAGCCGTTTCCATCAATTGTACCATAGAATTGGTGTGCAGAATCCCCAAGCGGTTTCCAGGAGTATCCGGATAAGTCAATATCATTTCCAAGGACATAATTAGTGTACCCGCCTTCACCAGTTGCTGTCTGGAAGGAAGATATACTCATTAAATCTTCAGGTGTGGAGAGAACAATTGGAACATCAGATGTTCCGCCAACCATGAATCCAATTACTGCCAGAAGAATGATGAAGAGAACAAAGAGAAGGAAGACACCAGAGATGCCAAGCAGAGTCCATTTTACTATCTTTTTACCAGTCTGCTTTCCTTTATCCTTCTTTTCGGATTCAAGATTCTGACGTTCTATCTCCTGCCGCTGTCGCTCTTCCCGCTTTTTCTCAGCGGCAATCCTGCTTTTTTCTTCCCTTAGTCTATGACATTCCGCAGCTTTCCCTTTAGCATCTTTGTACTGAGAGATAGAAGAGAATGCATCTTCAGCTGCGCGATATTCTTCCCGTTGCATCTTTTCCAGAGCAGAGTTGTAGATGGTAGAAAGAACAAGTTCTCTACACTCTTCAGCCTGTCTTTCTGCGTCTTTATACTGCTGGATAGTGCTGAAGAGTTCCGCTGCCGCAGTATATTCTCCTCTGTTCTTCTTTTCCAGAGCCGAATCATAGGCGTCCCGCAGTGCTCCTTCCTGACAGTCCTTTACCTGCTGTTCTGCATCCTTATAGGAAGAGATACGGCTGAACTCTGCTGCTGCTTCATCATACTTCCCCTGTTTTTTCAGCTGAAAGGCGTGCTGATATGCAGAGTCCTCAACATATCCAAGCAGAACTTTTCTGTACTCATCATCTGCAAACTGGCATGCACGTTTGAAGTTCCGGTCATCCATCAGGGAGACTGACGAAGCAGCCAACTCTTCTTCAGTATGGAGACCATGGGCAATCATCAGTTTGCCCACGTATGCTTTTGCATTCTCTGGATTTCTGTTCAGGACTTCTTCTAAGAGTTCATCTGCACGTTCATACTCACCGTCTTCGATAAAGATGAACGCACGCTTCAGGCGAGGGTTGGAGGGAGAGTCTGGTGTCATTTGTTAACACTAACTCCCATGAAGGTACAGTCAGTAATTACAGGATCATGATTAAGCCTACGTACTTCACATGCTACACCAGGTACATTTCCATCTATATTTCCAGATACATGACATGATGTTAACGTGCCGTCTGTTAAACTATAAACAAGACCACCACATTCTCCTTTGGATTGATAGGAAATACCTGATACCGAACATCCAGAAATTGTACCATAACAATATGCTACAATTACACCAACAAGTTGATTCTCTTTAGTACCTGTTATATGGACATTTTCAAAGTTCAAATTTTTAATGACGGCAGATTCACTCATCGCCCAAACAAAACCAACAGGAACCCATTTTTCAGGTAATACTGTGGCATCAATATGCATATTGTGTATTGTATAGCCATTTCCATCGATAGAACCATGGAATATACCTTTATTACCTTCTCTATAGTTTTTCATGCCGAGAGGTATCCAGTCATATCCAGTTAAATCAATATCATTTGTAAGAACATAATAGTTGTATCGATCATTTTTTGTATAGTAATCATTAATCTCTTCTGAGAATGAGTTTATACGCATCAAATCTTCAGCCGTGGAAATTAAAATTGGATTATCTTCAGTACCAGGTCTATGTTCATCAAGGTAACCAATGATAAACACTGCGGCGCAAATAATCGCAATGACCCCCAAAACTGTTGGCACACCAATTAGGATGGCTCTCCTCTTTTTCTCCCGCTCTGCTTTTATCCTAAGTTCCCGTTCTTCATCCTCTTTTTTTCGAAGCTCACGTCTTTTCTCTGCTTCAATCCGGCTTTTCTCCTCACGCAGGTTCTGACACTCATCCACCTTTTCTTTGGAATCCTTATACGATGAAATTGAAGAGAATATTCCTCCTGCTTTCCGGAACTCGCCCATCTGCATTAATTCTACAGCAGAATCATACACAGCCTGTAAGATGAGGTCTCTGCATTCTTCAGCCTGCTTTTCAGAATCCTTGTAAGAAAGAAGGGACAGGAACTCTTTTTCAGCCTCTTCATACTGTGCCTGATTTTTCATCATAAGAGCATGCTGATAGGCTGACTCACATGGTTTACTCAATACAGTCTTTCTATAGTCATCATCCGCATACTTATATGCACGCTTGAAGTTACTCTCCTCCACTATGGATAAAGATTCAAATTCCAGGTCAGCTTCTGTATGGAGCTTGTGGGAAATCAGAACTTTACCAACATAGGCTTTGGCATTCTCCGGATGCCGATTCAGGACTTCCTCTAAGAGTTTATCCGCACGATCATACTCACCATCCTCAATAAAGAGGAACGCACGCTTCAGCAGTGGAGTAATGTCATTTTCAGGCTCTTCATCGTCAGAGACAATCTTCGACTTATGAGAAATCAGTTTGCTGAGATTCCGTGTGAGGTCAGGCAGAAAAGCGATGTTTGCCATGTCAAGTGCCTGCAGATGGGAGAACTCATCTGGAAGGTCATAGGCATCCATATCACGATAACAGGGAATCAGGGTTCGCTTGGTCTTCGGGTCTGCTCGCATTAGATGCAGGTAGCGAGACCACTCGTTCTTAACCCAGACCGCATTGAAATACTCAGGCTTTGTTCCAAGAACTAACATGACCTTGGCAGATGTCAGAGCTGCGAAGATGTACGGCTCGTACTCCTGACCAAGCTTGTTTTCCAGAGTAATTGCCGCGAAGAACACCTTCAAACCAGAGTTGGTCAGTTCATGATAAATCTCATTGGCAATGACACTGTCTTTGGTTCTTGCTCCGGACTCATCAGTTTCCTTGTAACAGATGAACACATCAAACGGCTTTTCGGATTTGACAATCTCCAGAATCTTCTTCTGCAGTCCGTTGATTGCTGCTGCCTGCTCTTCATAGACCGCACGAGATACAGAATCTGCATACTGCAAGACTGCCTGATAATCTGTGTCTGTCAGGATCGATTCTACCTGGGTTCTGTGACATGTTGGAATCCGCTCTTTGGTGAGCGGGTCTTCCACATACTCTACCCCATACTTACAGAGAACAACACCCCAGTGAGCTTCTGCTTGCGTGTTATCAAGGTCTAAGATTTTCTCATAAACCTCTAATGCCTTATCAAAGTCTCCCTTTAACCTGAGATTGTTTGCACGGTTGAAGAGATTGACTATGACTTCATCATTACTTGTTGGAACTGTCTGCGTTGTTCCGCAATACTCGCATTCCGCAACGGTCGCTCCGTCCTGAACAGACAGACTTCCGCCGCACATTTTACATTTGAAGACTGACATGATTTGAATTTACCTGCCTTTATATCCAGAATATCCTATCCGTGTTAGCGAAGGAACAAGAACGTCCCTATTGCTCCTACAATAACAATTACCACCGGCACCCAGGTATCAAAATTCAATGCTATAGCTGAACTTAAAATGAAAAGCCAAATGAGCATGAATACAACGTAATATGGCAATCTACGCCTGATGTTACCCATCTTAGAATAATCTTTTTTCAATTTGTCCAGAGCATTCTGATATGAGTGAATTAACTCCTTTGCACCATCATCATCACAAATGGGTTGAAGGCTCTGAATTGCACGATTATAATTACCATAAAATGCCAATTCTTTCGCACGCTGATACATGCATTCTTTCTGTAATGTTGCAGCATCACGATAGTCTGATATTTTACCAAAAATACCAGAGGCTTCATCATACTTTTCCTCTTCCATAAGAGTAGAAGCTTCATCATAGAGAGCCTGTATAGAATGCTCATGACATTGAACAGCACGTTCTTCAGAATCACTATAATTGTTCAGTGTCTTAAATATCTTTGAGGCAGTTTCATACTGCTTCAGCTCCATCAGCTCCAATGCTGCATCATAAATCATCTGAACTGTAATATTCCCTGTATTGTTCTGATTATCAGGTGCAGTTAGATGCAGTGAAATTTCCTTGAACAATTCATTTGCTTCTTCATACTCTCCTGACTGAAGGGCTTTTTTTGCAGTATGATATTTTTCTTCCAGTGCTCTGTCAAGAATCGCCTGATTATATCCAAGCAATACTGCCCGGAATTCATCATCTGCAAAACGGCATGCCTTCTTAAAATGAGGGTCTTCAGAAATCGCTGATGAATACTGCATAAGCTCTTCTTCCGTATGAACACGAAGTTTTACCATCAGTTTTCCAAGGTACGATTTTGCATTCTCTGGGTCATGGTCTAACACCATCTCAAGAAGTTCATCTGCACGGTCAAACTCACCATCCTCAAGAAACATAAAAGCACGCCGAAGAAGAGGGTCAATCGCTTGAGAACGTTCTTCAGGTATTGTGCCTGCAACAACCTCCACACCAATTAACTTCTTAATGTTTCTTGACAAATCCGGCAGGAAGGCGATGTTTGCCATGTCAAGAGCCTGCAGGTGAGAGAACTCATCAGGCAGGTCATAGGCATCCATATCACGATAGCAGGGAATCAGTGTCCGCTTTGTTTTGCGGTCACTCTTCATCAGATGCAGATAGCGGGACCACTCGTTCTTCACCCAGACTGCATTGAAATATTCAGTCTTGGTTCCAAGCACAAGCATAACCTTAGCAGAAGTCAGTGCTGCAAAGATGTACGGCTCGTACTCCTGACCAAGCTTGTCTTCCAAGGTGATTGCCGCGAAGAACACCTTCAGACCAGAGTTGGTCAGCTCGTGGTAAATCTCATTAGCAATAACACTGTCTTTGGTTCTTGCACCGGACTCGTCTGTTTCCTTGTAGCAGATGAACACATCAAACGGCTTTTCGGATTTGACAATCTCCAGAATCCTTTTCTGCAGTTCATTGATTGCTGCTGCCTGTTCCTCGTAGACTGAACGGGACGCAGAGTCCGCATACTGCAGAACAGCCAGGTAATCTGCATCAGTCAGAAGGGAGGTCATCTGAGTACGATGACAAGTAGGAATCCGCTCTTTAGTCAGCGGGTCTTCCACATACTCGACACCATACTTACAGAGAACCACACCCCAGTGAGCTTCTGCCTGGGTGTTGTCAAGATCTAAGATTTTCTCATAGACCTCTGCTGCCTTATCGTACTCGCTCTTCAGCCGCAGGTTGTTTGCACGGTTGAAGAGGTTGACGATAACTTCGTCATTACTTGTCGGAACTGTCTGCGTTGTTCCGCAGTACTCGCATTCCGCAACGGTTGCTCCATCCTGAACAGACAGAGTACCGCCACACATTTTACATTTGAAGATTGACATAGTTATTTTACCCATAGTATTCCATCAAATTATACCAAAATGAACGCCAATATATGCCACGACAACTCCAAGAAAACCACCAATTATTGCAAAATTAATGATAATAGACATCCCTGGAACAGTTCCAGAAATAAACATAATTAATCCCACAACAATTCCAATAATTCCCCCGACAATTACTCCAATAGGAACAGCGATAATGGATATGAGGAGAGTACCTACAACATCAGACCCAATTTTATCATTACGTTTTTTCTTCGCAATGCGCTCATTGCATTTTGTAATTTTTGCTGATGCATCCTTATAACTCCTAATCTTAGAGAAAGTTTCAATCGCTTCTTCATACTGATTTGAATTCATCAGTGAGATACCATGATTATAGAGACTTAAGTTACGAGTTTCATCAGCCTCTTCTTTTAACCTCTCTACGTGTTTCCAGCACTCAATTGCTTTATCGTTTGAATCACGATACTCCCAGATGCTTTTGAACAGTTTTGCTGCATCATGGTAATTTTCTGCGTTCATCTGATTCAGAGCATTGGTGTAAATGCCTTGGTTTTGTAATTCTATACACTCATTTGCTTTTGCATCAGAATCCTTATACCCGCTAATTCCTTGGAAGATTGGTATAGCCTTAAGATAATTTTCAGATTCCATCTCATACAAACCAAGAGCATATACACGTGCATTCTCAAGCTCAACACACTCTTCCACTTTATTACGAGAATCTTTATAATCTGCAAGACGCCGGAATTCATTTGCAGCACCAACATAATCTTTAGACTGCTGCAGATTGCAGGCATACCGATAGGGATAATCATCAAGCTGATTTTTTAGATTATCATCAGCAAAACGAAGTGCCTTCTTGTAATTGAGGTTCTGTGATTTTTTAGTGGTAAAATTCATGCCAATTTCTTCATCACTGACAACCTGCAAATCACACATGAACTTACCAAGATATGCCCTTGCATTTTCCGGGTCATTGTTTAGAACTGTTTCTAACAGTTCATCTGCACGCTTAAACTCCCCATCCTCAATCATCATGAACGCACGCTTCAGAAGCGGCTCAATCTGTGTTGCCGGTGATGATAAATCAGAAGTAGGTACATTTTGTTTCGGAGAGGAGGTACCACCAATCAACTTCTGGATGTTTCTGGTTAAGTCCGGCATGAAGGCAATACTTGCCATATCAAGCGCCTGCAGATGGGCAAACTCATCCGGAAGAGCATAGGCATCCATATCACGGAAACAGGGAATCAGTGTACGTTTTGTCGTGCGGTCAGTCTTCATCAGATGGAGATACCGAGACCACTCATTCCTTACCCAGACAGACTTGAAATAGTCCTCTTTTGTTCCAAGAACGAGCATGACTTTAGCAGAGGTAAGGGCTGCGAAGATGTATGGTTCGTACTCCTGACCAAGCTTGTCTTCAAGAGTAATTGCCGCAAAGAACACCTTCAGACCAGAGTTGGTCAGTTCATGATAAATCTCGTTGGCAATGACACTGTCCTTGGTTCTTGCTCCGGATTCATCTGTTTCTTTGTAGCAGATGAACACATCAAACGGCTTTTCGGATTTGACAATCTGCAAAATCTTCTTCTGCAGTTCATTGATTGCCTCTGCCTGTTCCTTATAGACAGCTCGAGATGCAGAATCCGCATACTGAAGAACTGCCTGATAATCAGCATCAGTCAGGAGAGAGGTCATCTGGGTACGGTGACAAGTGGGAATCCGCTCTTTGGTGAGTGGGTCTTCCACATACTCAACACCATACTTGCAGAGAACCACTCCCCAGTGGGCTTCTGCTTGAGTGTTATCAAGGTCTAAGATTTTCTCATAGACCTCAGCTGCCTTATCATACTCACTCTTTTGCCGCAGATAGTTCGCACGGTTAAAGTACTGAACAATAACTTCATCCGTACTTGTTGGAATCGTCTGTGTGGTTCCACAGTACTCGCATTCCACAACGGTTGCCCTATCCTGAACAGACAGAGAGCCGCCGCACATTTTACATTTGAAGATTGCCATGAGATGACCTTATTTAACCAGTTTACATTTCTGATTCCGCTCAGCAATCAGAAGGGAAAGATTCTGCACACTTTCATGAATCTTTCCTGCATCGTTCAGAGTAACTGCTGCCTTCAGAACATCCATTTCATCGCGAATACGCGAGTTAACATCAGCAACTTCCAGGGTTGATACCGGATCGCTGTACCGGATTGCTTCATAAAGGGAGGTCAGTTCCTTCTGTAAATCTGCATCAGACACCTGCTTTGCCAGAAGTTCTGCTTCTGCAGTCAGGCTGTAGATAAAGGCAGTCTCCTTCTTCGACTGCTCATCCACACTCTCAACAACCTTCAGTCCGGAGTAGGTCGAGATAAGGAGAACTGCAAATATGGCAAAAATCACCAGACATACCACAGGCGGAATCCAGATTAAGGGGAGAGTGATATAGGAGTCCAACAGGAAGAAGATAAGACTGACAATGCCCTGAACAATCAGGTACATCACACCAAACCGCATAAGCGGATAATATCTGATACCGTTCTTCTGCGTGAAGGTTTTCTCAGCTGAGACATAGGTGATTACAAAACCAATCACAAGTGCAATCATCAGGAAGACATAGGCAGTCCAGAATGCAATTCCGTGCGGGAAGGGAATCAAAAATACCAGGATGTTCGCAAAGAGGAAGACGACAATAAATGTTGCAATAGCTCCCAGTAATTTCCTATCAAGCATCATTCTGCCTCACCTCCTTCCGGCTTTGCTGTTCCGCACTCACCGCAAAACTTTGCAGTAATACCTTTTGCCCCGCATTTCGGGCAATCCCAGGCTTCCGGCTTTGCTGTTCCGCACTCACCGCAGAACTTGGCAGTGATACCTTTTGTTCCGCATTTTGGGCAGTCCCAGGCAACAGGTTTTGCTGCTCCGCACTCACCGCAGAACTTGGCAGTGATACCTTTTGCCCCGCACTTCGGACAATCCCATCCTTCAGAAGTCTGAACAGATGGAGTAGCCTCACCAGGAGTCATAGCTCCTTTTGTCATGTCAATAACCTCCTTCATCACTCCAAGACCAATGCCGACACTTGCAATATCTCCAATAGCACCGCTTCCGCCTGCTCCACCATGTTCAGTAGTGACTGCACCAACGCCCACCTGACGTGCAGTCTCCTGCTGATAGGTGTAGCCTTTCATCTTCATCTCATCGGCTTCTGCTGCCGCCTGCATACGATAAGCATCCGCATCTGCTTCAGCACCAATCAGTTTTACCCGTGCAGCCGCTTCAGCCTGTGCTGCATCTACCTCTCCTGCAGCAATGACAGTGCTCTTCCGAATACGCTCCTCATTTACTCTCAGGTACTGGTCTGCACCCTGCTGACGGAGACGTTTAAAGTTTGGATCATCATCTGGAGTAACAATTGTCGTGATAAAGAACTCGGGAAGAATCAGACCATATTCCTGCAAACCACCATTAATCTGTTCCTGAAGGTGAACAGATAACACATCAAGCTGCTCATCAATTTCCAGGATGCTGATAGCATTCTCTCTGATAGAACGGGCAAGAGTACTCTTGACCTTGTTCATAATCAGCGCACGGAACTTACCGGTCATTGATTTGATATCAACCCCTCCGGTCTCTGCAATAACATCAGTTGCAGTAAGTCCTCCGGTAGTTCCAACTACTTTCAGCAGAAGCTTTCGGGCATCAGAGACTTTGATATTAAACTCACCGGAAGCACCCAGTTCAAGCGGGATTCCTGTTGCAGGATCAAGAACTCTGACCTTCGAGTCTGTACCCCACTTGATGCCCATGATAGCAGCGGTGTTGATGAAGTACACTTCCGAGTGGAAATACTCGGTAGTGTTTGTCGGAAGTTTGTAGAGCTTCTCTAATCCTGGAAGGTTCTGAGTGGACAATGTATAACGTCCTGCTCCAAACAAATCAAGTGCCTTTCCGTCACGGAAGAAAATGGCTTCCTGCGACTCATGCACAATAAGCTGAGAACCCATATTGAAATCCTCAACCGGATGCTTCCAAACAAGGACATTATCTCCGCCTTCATACTTGACAACGCTGACAATCCCCTCGTTCTTGATTTTCTCTTTGGCAATCCGCTCCTGGACATTAATCGTCGTCCCGCAAAGCGGACAGTCGTACAGGGAAGCATTCTTGTCTGCGGAAAGCTTACAACTGCACGTAGGACAGGTAAATTCTGCAAGTGCCGAGCGGTGAGTTGTTGTGTTAATCAGCTCATGACAAACTGGACACTTTGCCTTTTCTCCCTTTGTCTGGTCATAGACTACTGTATTTCCACAGTGGGGACAGACCTTGGAAGAGAGTTTGTCAGTTTTTACATCAATAATGTGCCCGCAGGAACAGGGAATCTTTTTCTTCGCGAAGATAAAATTGGAAGCCTCAACCGAGTTTCCACATTGCGGACATTCAATAACAAATTTTGCCATTACAGTTCACACTCCGGATATGTGATGCAGGATGGTGGTGAGAGGTCAGTACCAGACATGCAACCAGAATAATACACCATAATAGTTATTTGCAGGATCCAGGTGAGTGGAAGTGGAGATAAAATGAATCCTACATCCTACTATAATAGGATTATTGGTTTCGGCACATAATAAAATGTTGTTACGTAGTGTCCAAAATATGTCCAAAACCTCTCCAACAAGAGTAGGATAGCTATATTTCTGCTGTACTTATCACTTCTTCTGAAATAAAACAACAATAG
>JAFQBW010000065.1 GCA_017399555.1 Methanocorpusculum sp. | reverse complement strand
GCTAATCGCTCCTCCGCTGCTCACGCAACACTATCGTGTTGCTTAATGAGGTTTTATGGAATTTAGGAGCAAAGCCCATTTTGTGGACATAATGGCAAATTCAATGGGTTGGTGATAGAGGTCTGCATACATAATACATTCAGCCGTTGTAAATCAAAATTAAATTAAATCGCTCCCAAAAATAGCTAATGCCCTCAGTATAAAGAGATTTCACTCTAAATCAAGAACACACATACATACCTGTGTTGCAGAAATCCAGAAATCACAAACCCGATATTGAACCCAAAATATGATACATAATATACACACAAATACAACACCGGTAAGAAAAACAGTAACCTGAATTTTATAGACTATTTTTGTAGGATTCACATATTGTCCTAAAACATCTGAGATTGACTTGGAAATTACAAGTGTTTTCCAGACATTTTCAACAAATTATGAAACACACCATCAATCCTATTACAATAGGATTTATTATCACAACAAATATAGTAATGAAACCTAACAACCGCATAAAGCAACGCGATAGCGTTGCTTAGAAAATGTTTCTGAAAAAAATAGAGGTTGTTAAAAACCTCAGCAATCCTTCTTCCGATACCCTTCAAGCATCAGGCTTGCGATATTTTTCACCGGAAGTCCGGTTACCTGATGCAGGTGGAATTCGCAGAAGGGGCATACTGTCACAATATAATCTGCTCCCGTCTCTTTTACCATCTCAGCCCGGACAGCACCAATTAATGCCGCTTCTTCCGGCTGTCCGGACTTTACCCCGCCTCCGGCTCCACAACATCTTGGGGACATATCAACAAACTTTTCTGCAACGGATTTCAGAAGCACTCTCGGCTGCTCTGAAATGTGCTGTCCGCGGAGAAGATGGCAGGGGTCATGATAGGTGTAGGTTCCGGCAACTTTTGCCGGCTCTTCAAAGCCAAGCTCGACTAAGAACTCTGTGATGTCTGCCACGCGGAAGGGTGTCTGATAGTCATTTTTCAGCGTAGAGCCGCATCCTGCGCACATGGTAAGCACCGTATCCACGCCTGCATCAACGAAGGCTTTGATGTTTCGCTCCTGCAGTTCCGGAATAAATCCGGTAAATCCGGTCCGGATAAGCGGCGAGCCGCAGCAGACCTGTGTTTTCGGGATGATGACGCGGATGCCGTTTCGCTTCAGGACCTCCATAGCATCCAGCGCCGGCTGAACAACGCGGGCGTTAAACATACAGCCGACGAAAAAGCCGACCGTTGCCCGCACTGTTCCTTCGGGTTCAATAACATCGGGCACACGTTCGAGGAATGTCGGCTCTTTGCGCTCGACCGAACGTCCGGTTGACTCGATAAGGGCAGCTAAGGATTTGTGTGCCGGAAGCGCGAGACCGCGGGAAACTGCCAAGGCACGGAGTTTCTCGACTGCTTTTCTTGGCGTTTCGATTCCTTTCGGACAGACCTCAACACATTTGTGGCAGGTGGTACAGGAGAAAAGTCCCTTTGCGACCGCCTCTTCCACGCGGTCTGCGTGATCCCGCGGGTCGAGATTGAGCCGCCGCTGCTGGCGAATAGCTGTAGGGCCTGCATACGTGGAAGCGCCGACTGCAGGACAGGAGGAAAGACAGGAGAAGCACTCGATACATTCCCGAAGCGGGCTGATTTCTTCGATGTCCTCTGCGGAAACATGCGAACAGTTCAGGCAGTCGCCGGCATTCAGCCATGCCATCTGGGCAATCGCCGGGGCGATGTCCGTCACCAGATCGCGGATTAACGGGAGATTCAGCGGCTCGATGAGGTCTCCCTCTTTTGCTTCCTGCATGCAGGCAAGAGCCGGCTCGCCGTTCACGCGAACTGCACATGAACCGCACTGCCCGCCGCGGCAGCAGTGCCGATAGGAAATCGACGGGTCGATTTCATCGCGGACTGCATCCAGGACGTTTAAGACACGAGCACCTTTGCGAACTGCCACCTCATAGGTTTCCTGATGCGGCTCGGCATCGGTTTCCGGATTGAACCGTGCGATGGTGACCTTCATAAGTTTGCCTCCACGATGTCGATTCCGGCTTTATCCTGACAGAACCAGGTGTGTCCGAACGGAGACGTTTCTGCAGTCCACTTCTGTCTGATATCGGATCTTGTGTGCGCTCCGCGGGATTCGCGGCGAAGCAGTGCGCCGGAGATGACAAGACCTGCGACGGTGAGCATGTTTTCCGTGATGTATGCTCCCGCAATCTCCTGCGGCGAGGTGATTTTGAGGCGCTTCTCCTGCAGTTTTTTCACCTCGCGCTCGGCTACTTTCAGGTCGAGCTCATTTCTGTAAATGCCAACGTTGTTCCACATGAGTTTCTTCAGCGTACTGCGCACGGAAGACACCATGGTGTCTCCGTCAAAGAGGCGGGAAACTTTTTCTTCGACCGCATCAAGAGCCTTCTGGTTAACGGACTTTGCAGAGACTGCACACTTTCCGGCAGACATTCCGGCCCGCTTTCCAAAGACCTGTGTGTCTGCGAGAGCGTTTCCGCCTAACCGGTTTGCTCCGTGCACACCGCCGGTAACTTCTCCTGCGGCAAAGAGATGCGGCACGGTAGTCTCTGCGTTTTTGGTGATCGCAAGTCCTCCCATGAAATGGTGAGCGGTTGGGGCTACCTCCATTGGCTGGGTGCGGATGTCTGTTCCAAACTGCAGGAACTGCTGCAGCATAACCGGCAGACGGCGTTCAATCTGTTCTGCTGGAAGATGTGTCACATCCAGATACACTCCGCCAAGCGCGGTACCGCGTCCTTCAAGAACCTCGGTCGCGATAGCTCGTGCGACCACATCACGGGTGGAAAGCTCCATGCGGGCTGGATCGTATCTTTCCATAAACCGCTCTCCTGCCGCATTTTTGAGGATTCCTCCCTCTCCGCGGACCGCCTCAGTGATTAAGCGTCCGCGTGAATCTGCGGGATAGACTGCTCCTGTCGGGTGGAACTGCACCTGCTCCATATCAATGAGTTTTGCGCCGGCATTGAACCCAAGTGCATATCCGTCTCCGGTTCCGGCAGTGGAGTTAGTCGTCACATCATAGAGCTGTCCTGCCCCGCCGGTTGCAAGAATCACGGCGTCAGCGGTGATTACTCCCAGCTCTCCGTTTCTGTCGGCAGTGACTGCGCCGATTACGCGGTCTCCGTCTTTGAGGAGCTCAAGAACGGTTGTTTCATCCCGGATTTCGACATTCGATCCGCGAAGGCGCTCTAAAAGCGTCATCACCATTTCATGTCCGGTATGGTCTCCTGCATAGCATGTCCTTGGGTGACGCTGTCCGCCGAACGGTCTCTGGGCTATGGTGTTTTCGGAGGTCAGGTCGAATACTGCTCCCCAGTTAAAGAGTTCGCGGATTCGTGCCGGCGCTTCGCTGACAAGGGCTTCGACGAGTGCTTCGTCATTTAAGTATGCACCGCCTTTTACCGTGTCTTCAAAATGCACGGATGCGGCATCGGTATCGGATAGTACTGCGTTGTATCCTCCCTCTGCCATGACGGTACAGCCGCCTTTTCCGGTGATTGTTTTTGAGATTATAGTAACTGTTCCGTATTTTTCCGCTTCAACTGCTGCACGGATTCCCGCGCCTCCTGAACCGATAACCAATACATGACAGTCAGATCTGTTTTCCCAGCCCATGAGTTACACCATTCTTCTGTAACTATTGGCAGTGAGGATAGATAAATAAGTTGAATGGGAGAAAAAAGTTGAGTGGGGGTGAGAGGATTACCCCTCTTCCAAGCTCCAGTTACCCTCTTCCAAGCTCTTTATGTGCCTTGCCCAGCTGTCCTGCGGCAAGAGCGGAGAGAAGCGAGAGCTCTCCGGCAAGAACAGCACAGGCGGCGATTTCTGCAAACTTCTTTGCTTTGCCGTCTCCTGCACAGTCAAGCAGTTTCAGGCACTCGTTCTGGCAGGCGATAGATGTTCCACCGCCGACCGTTCCAACCTGCAGAGAGGGAAGTGTTACCGAGACATACACTCCGCCATCTGCCGCTTCTGCTGTTGTTATGCAGTTGCTTCCCTCGACCACATGTGCAGCGTCCTGTCCGCAGGCAAGGAACAGAGCGGCTACCACATTTGCCGCATGAGCGTTGAACCCAAGCGCTCCGGCTCTGGCAGAGCCTACCAGATTCTTTCTGGTGTTTACCTCAATCAGGAGGGACGCTTCGGTCTTCAGCACTGTGCGGATGAGTTCGTCAGAGAGGAAAACACCTGCGGAAACGGTTTTCCCCCTTCCCTCCACTGCATTAATTGCGGCCGGTTTTTTGTCACAGCACATATTGCCTGATGCGGCAATCAGCCGCAGACCGGTTGCCTCTTCGATTACTTTTGCCGCGGCTTCTGAGGCAAGGGTTGCCATATTCATCCCCATAGCATCGCCGGTCTCGTATGCCATACGGACATAGACGCTTGTTCCTGCAGTGTAGGTGGAAATCTTTTTGAGCTTTCCGTGGGAGGTTGTCTTCTCTGCCGCCTCTTTGATTTCTGAAAAATGCTCTTCAATCCAGCGGATGGAATCTGCCGCATGCGGGATACTCTTTGCGGCAAAAACCGGCGCACGCGTCATGAAATCCTGGAAAATCCGAACGTCTGCTCCGCCTGCTTTTGCGATTGCACTGCATCCCCGGTTAATGGATGCGACAAGCGCCCCCTCGGTTGTTGCAAGCGGAATCCAGAATGTTCCATTTGCATACTCGCCGTTTACCGGAAGCGGCCCTGCAGTGCCGACAGGAATCTGCACACAGCCAATCATATTTTCTATGTTTCGTACAACCACGCGCTCGATTGGAATGCTGTAACTGCCAACTGATTCCAGACTTGTGCCAGTCTCCTCTTCGATGTACTGCCGCCGAACGCCGACTGCCTCGTCTGCTTTCATGTATTTCTCCAAGGCATAGAGTTTCAGCTCTCCGTTCCGCAGTTTTTCCAGAGGATTTTCCATGGAAAACTATACGCAGAGAAATGGTAAATAGCATTCGCCCTGCGGATGAATTTATCACGATTCTACATTCGAATCTATCATGATTATACATGATGAATACACACCTATATTTATGAAAAAGTATTCCCGTATTCTGGAAGCGGTTCGTGGGGCAAATCCTCTCGTTCACCAGATTACCAACTACGTAACGGTAAACGACTGTGCAAACATGACCATCTGTTTTGGAGCAGCGCCGGTTATGTCGCACGCAGTGCAGGATGTCTGTGACCTTGACATGGTCGCCAGCGCTCTGGTTCTCAATATCGGTACACTGGACGAAAACCAGATTGAAGGAATGCTTTGTGCAGGAAAAACCGCCGCAAAACGCGGGATTCCAATCATCCTTGATCCGGTTGGCGCAGGGGCTACGCCATACCGTACTCAGACTGCGGAGATGCTTCTGTCTGAACTCCCCATTACTGTGGTGAAAGGAAATGCCGGAGAGATTGGTGTCCTTGCCGGTGTTGCGGCAGAGGTTCGCGGAGTTGACTCTGCGGGAATTGCGGGCGATGCAAAAGAGGCAGCCCGCAGTCTTGCCCGCGAAGCAGGCGTTACGGTTGTCATGAGCGGTGCAGAGGATATTATCACTGACGGAGTCAGAACGCTTGGCGTTGGAAACGGTGTCTCTCTGATGGGCAGTATTTCCGGAACCGGCTGTATGGCAAATCCGTGTGTTGCCGCTGCCTGCTGTGTTGCAGAGACGGTTGATGCCTGTGCGGCAGCCATGGCTGCCCTGGGAATCGCCGGAGAAAAAGCGGCCGCAGTTTCTTCCGGCCCTGGAAGTTTCAAGCCGGCATTCTTTGATGCGGTCTATAACCTGACCGCAGAAGAGTTCGAGGCTTCGGCAAAAATTACCGAGTACTGATATGAAGTATGATTTGTATGTGGTAACTGACGAGGGGCTTTCCCGCGGAAAGACGCATGTGGAAATTGCTCGCGAGGCGGTTGCCGGCGGGGCTGATGTGATTCAGCTCCGCGACAAGACTGCGGATTCTGCCTCACTCTATGCCGCGGCATGCGAGATTGCGGAAATCTGCCGCGGCAAGGCGCTGTTTTTCGTAAATGACCGGTTGGATATTGCGCTTGCCGCAGGAGCTGACGGAGTGCACGTGGGACAGAGTGATTTGCCGGCGGCAGTTGTCCGCTCGCTTGTGCCGAAGGATTTTCTTGTCGGCGTCTCGGTTGGTTCTGTTGCGGAAGCGCTTGCGGCTGAAGCAGACGGAGCGGATTATGTTGCGGTCAGTCCGGTTTTTTCGACTGCATCAAAGCATGATGCAGGAGACGGTCATGGTCTGGATACTGCCCGCGCCATCTGCGATGCAGTATCTGTTCCGGTCGTTGGAATCGGCGGACTGAATAAGGACAATATTCCGGAGGTAATTTCTGCAGGCATTGACGGGATTGCGGTAATATCTGCTGTGGTCTCTCAGGAAGATATATCCGCCTCGGCGGCGGAATTATCTGCTATAATTGCGGAGGCAAAGAGAAGCGTATGACAGAAGAGGTTGTGCAGTGGTGTATTCGCGTCCCCATCCAGGAAGGGGAGGCGATGCGCCGGCAGGTTATTGCAGACGGGATTGCGGACAGAAGTCTGCGCCCGCGGGCGGAAGACGGATTTTTGCTGATTCCTATCTGCGAAAAGCGTGAGGGGGCTGTGCAGATGCCGTTTGCGGCAAGCCCGAAGAGGGAGGAACTGCCGCGGCATGAGCAGGTCGGCGGTCTTGTTATCCTCCAGGATGATGATGTGGAAGGGGCAAAGAAGATTCTGCAGAACCGCCCGAACGCACATACGGCACTGTATGCAACATCTCCGGTTGAAGGAGAGTTCCGCACCCGAAGTTTCAAGGTGCTTGCCGGTCTGGATACCACCGAGACGCTGTATCATGAGTACGGGAAGCGGATGTATGTGGATTTAACGGCGGCATACTTCTCCGCCCGTCTTTCAAATGAGCGTCAGCGCCTGCTCTCGCAGATGCGGGAGGGGGAGAAGGTTCTTGATATGTTTGCCGGTGTTGGTCCGTTTGCGGTGATGCTTGGTCCGAAAGCCTCGCTGATGGTTGCAAACGATTTAAACCCGTCTGCAGTTTATCTTATGCAGAGAAACCTCCGCTTAAACAAAATCAAAACTGTTGTTCCAACGGTCGGCGATGCGATGAATCTGCCGAATATGCTTTCTCCGCTGAAATTTGACCGCATTATCATGAACCTGCCGTTTGCCGCATACGAGTTCCTGGAAGCCGCGGCAAAGCTTGCGGAGAGCCGCTGTACAATTCATCTGTATTCGCTGGTGGAACGCGAAGGAGAGCATAACGAAGATATTCTCCGGGCATTCCCGAATGCGAAGATTACGGAGAAGTTCATCCGGTCATACTCGCCGACGAGCTGGCATGCGGTGTACGATGTTGAGGTTGGGTACTGAGGGTAGAAGAAACACGCGAATCTACGCGAATTGAGGGAGATGCGTTTAGGGAATTGTTGGCGCTTCGTCGCTTATCGCTCCTTCGCTGTTTCCGCTGTGCTATCGCACAGCTCTCTGTTTTTGGAAAAGTATTATCACATTGAAAGGAGTATCTTTTCGTAAGGGCTATTTGATATGACTGATATTTCCTCTCCAGTGTATTTTGTCTCAGAGAATGATGATATCCTTCTTGCTGATGAGGTTTATCATATAATGGGAGCTGCTTTCAAAGTTTACAACACTCTCGGATATGGTTTTCTGGAGGCCGTCTACGAAGAAGCTTTTGGGATTGAACTTTCCAGACGAGGTATTCCCTTTCAGATACAAAAACCGCTTACTATCTATTATGATGGTGAGAAGTTAAAGAAGAATTATTTCGCTGATGTCGTCTGCTATGATAAAATCATTATTGAACTCAAAATAAAACATGAGATTGATGGTCACGACCGAACTCAAATTGTTAATTATCTGAAAGCAACCGGGTGTGAAGTTGGTCTTGTCATTAATTTTGGCAATCCTCGTTATCTTGAATGGAAAAAGTATGTTTTCACAAACAAAAAATATCTCAACTCCCAACCGGATAACCAACCGCATCTTCTTACAGATAAGGAAGAAGAATATCACAGGCAACTCTAACTCTGTGCGACAGTACCCTCAAAAGCAATGCGATAGCATTGCGTAAGTAGCGGAGGAGCGATGAGCGACGAAGCGACAAATCCTCCTCCGAACGTATTATTAATATTCGCGTAGATTCGCGTTTTTTGTGAACTCACGCGCGAATCTACGCGAATTTATAATGAAGATGTTTCTGTAGTGAGGGCGAAAGCTTCGCTTATCGCTCGCTTTCTGTAACGCAACACTATTGTGTTGCTTCATGAAGTTTTTTTTGAAAAATAGAGGTTGTTAGAACTCTTCAATCTATAATTTATAATCGCTTTCGCTCATCGCATCTCCGCTGTTTACTCCGTGTTAGAAATTCTCATATTTAGTATTCGCGTGTTTTTTGTAAATGCAGTGCATATATAATCTTCAGGATTGTGTCATGAAATGTAAAATCTGCGGGACAAATACTGTGCGGGATTTGGAGATTGCGGTTGCCGCCGGAGCAGATGCTGTCGGATTTATTGTCGGGACAACACACAAATCCGAGGATTCGATAACTCCTGCTGAGGCAAGGGAAATGATTCGCCTTCTTCCGCCGTTTGTTTCCGGCGTTGTGGTGACGCATCTGACCTCTCCTGAGGATTTGGTTCGTCTTGTAGAAGAGACGGTCTGCAGTGTTTTGCAGATTCAGGATATGGTGCCGGTTGAGACACTGGCGTTGCTTCGTGAGCGGTTCCCGCATCTTTGTCTTGTCAAGGCAGTGCATGTGACAGATGAATCTGCTGTTTCGACGGCAAAGGCTCTTGAACCGTATGCGGATGCAATTCTGCTCGACAGCAGGACTGCAGACCGCTTAGGGGGGACAGGCATTACGCATGACTGGTCGATTTCTGCAAAGATTGTATCAGCCGTCTCCAAGCCGGTGATTCTCGCAGGCGGTTTGAAGCCGGAGAATCTGTTCGAGGCGATGTCTGTGGTGAAACCCTATGCGGTGGATGTTCATTCCGGCGTAAAGCAGGACGGAGTGCGGGATTTCCTGCGGACAGAAGAGTTTGTACGGACTGCACATGGATTTTGATTGTTGGGTGGGTGTCAAATCTCAGAAGCAATGCGATAGCGTTGCGTTACAGCGAAGGAGCGATTAGCGACGAAGCGACTGCGTATATATCCACGTTTTTTTTTTTAATTCGTGTAGATTCGCGTTTTATTTAATTGTTCTGTGAGATATAACAAAAATACGCGAATTTCCACGAATCAAAATTATGACTTACCTTAATATTATGTCGCTTCGTCGCTCATCGCTCCTTCGCTGTAACGCAACACTGTCGTGTTGCTTTTGTGATGGTTTTGAAAAGAGATGTTGTAGAGTATTTTCTTACTCTTTATCTTTCAGGATACTGAGTTTCTTTTCTGCTTTGATGTACTCTTTGAGGATTTGTTTTTTCGTGTAGCGCCGGTAGGATACAGAGAGATATCCTTCGTGTCCTGCGATGTGTTCTGCAACGTCTTTGTTTGCGGCAAGGGAGAAGCGGGAGATGAACCATTTTCTGGTCATATGCCAGTGAATGGATTGTGTTCTTCCGTTTATGGTTTGTGTGAGTCCAAGCTGTATTGCGGCTCTTCTGAGGTGGTATTGTGCGGATTCTCTGGTGATGAGAAAGAGCCGCTCGTCATTGTCTTTTCGCATCTGGAGGTAGTCAAGGAGGGCTTCTGCGGCTTCTTCGGTTAAGTATGTTGTGCGGGCGGTTTTTGTTTTGGTGATTTCTGCCGGGATGGAGATTTCGGTTCGTTTCTCTTCCCATCTGATGTCGGTTTTTTTGAGTTGGAGTGTTTCTCCAATCCGCATTCCTGAGGCAAGGAGGACTAACAGCAGTGTTCTCAAATCGTTCGGGAGAACTTCGTAGATGGTACGGAAGGTCTTTCGTTTGAGTTCAATGCTGCATCTGTTTGGTTTCGGCGGCGGAAGTTGTGCTGTGAGGCGCTGACGTTCGCGTTTGTTGAGCGGAAATCCGCATTCTTCGAGCCAGAGGCAGGCGCATCTGAGGTAGAGGTTTGCTGTTGTCGGCGAGTAGTTTTCACAGAGTTTTTTTCCAAAGACTTTGCAGTCGAGGTAGTGGTTTCGGTTTCCTTCGGTTAGTTCATGGAGGTAGTATCTGCATGAGGAATGGAGGTTTTTGTTACTGACGGCTCTTCCGGTTGTGATTCGGAGGTAGTGTTTAATTGCGAGCCGGTAGTTAGCCTTTGTTTTTTTGTTTGAATAGAGGCTGAGGAACTGTTCGGTGGTGAGTGCATTTTGTGGTGCCGGTTTCTCTTTTTCGGTCTTTTTGTGCATATAATTTATGTGCTTCCGGCGTGGTGAATGTGTGTTTTTTGTTGGGTGGTGG
>JAFQBW010000064.1 GCA_017399555.1 Methanocorpusculum sp. | reverse complement strand
TTGTGATTTGTCTGTTTGTCAAAGAGAGCAGATTAAAACAGGCATAACCCCCTGTTTTATGTATCCGGAATACGTATTTTTCTGCATGAAAAAAGAACGGGCTGCAAGCATCTGTTTTCTGTTATGTGCCGTCTGCTGGATGATAAGCGGCATCCTGATGCTGTCTGTCGGCAGTGTTTCGCAGTTTGCGGTCGATATCGCGCTTGCGGCAGTATTTATCAGCCTCTCGGTTCTTTTCCAGAGAAAGGCACAGAAAGAGCGTCAGTAAAAAAAATGAGCATATGTAACAACCGCAAAAGCAACACGATAGTGTTGCGTGAGCAGCGGAGGAGCGATTAGCGACGAAGCAACAACGCCCCTCCAAATATATTTCTTAATATTCGCGTAGATTCGCGTCTTTTGTGAACTGACACGCGAATCTACACGAATTTATTATGGATGAGTTTCTGTTTCGAGGGCGAAAGCTTCGCTAATCGCTCGCTTCCTGTAATGCAACACTATCGTGTTGCTTCATGAAGTTTTTTGAAAAATAGAGGTTGTTAGAACGTCTCTCTTATTTTTCCGGATGCTTCTCCTGATACGAAGCCTCAGGCCCCATAGCCAGGAGTTCATCTAAGGTATTGACGTTTCTAAACGTCTCAAGCTCCGGGTCGAACTCGCGGAACTCTTCCGGAGACACGCGCTTGGTGTTCAGTGTGAGAATCATTGCATGGAGCGACGCGTCGGTGTGCGTTTTCAGGTATTCCTTTACCGCAGACACGCGGTAGACGGCGTGTAAGGGCTCCATGTTGGCGTTTTCCCATTCCGGAATGATTACATCATAGTCCTCGATGTTGTCGAAGAGGTAAGAGACGATTGGTTTGTGAATCGTCGGCATGTCGCAGGCGGAGATAAAGACCGTCTCGCCTTTGATTTCCTCAATTCCGGAAGCGATACCGCCGATAGGACCAAGTCCCGGCTCTTTATCCCAGGTACAGCGGACGATATCCGGAAGGCCTGCGAAGTGTGCGGTCTGTTTTTCGTTCTTCGCGACGATGAGAATCTCATCCGTGATTCCGGTAAAGGTCATGACCAGGCGGGAGATAAACGAGCAGCCCTTGTAGGAGAAGAAATACTTCTCGCGGCCGTTGACGCGCTTGGCTTCTCCTCCTGCCAGAATCATTGCAGACCTTACCGGCACTTCAGCCCCTCCTTGAAGTGTGTCAGGTTTACAATGGCCTCATTGACCGGTGTTGGAATTCCGTGCTTCTTTCCAAGGTTTACAATAGCGCCGTTGATGAAATCAACTTCTGTCAGACGCTTTGCCATAATATCCTGATACATGGAACTGTAGTGGGCTGCTGTCGGCGGAATCTTTTGTACTTTCAGATATTCGAGATATTCGTCTGCCGTCTTCTGCGGAAGCTCAACACCTTCTGCGGTAGAGACCGCAAACGCCTCGCGGACAATGCCCTCAATAATATTCCAGGCAGGAGTCTGCAGGAGTTCTCCATACGGACACTCCATTACCGCACCTAACGGATTTAGGGAACAGCTGTAGAAGGCTTTGCTCCAGACAGCACCGCGGACATTTTCGGATGCGATGCTTCGCATACCGCACTGGTTAAACAGGTCGGCAAGGGCGGTGACTTTCTCGTCAACCCCTCCCGGGAATCTGCCGAAAACCGTCTCGCCTCCGTCCACGGAGACATGGATTTCCGAATCAGAAACCCACTCGAATCCAGTGATAATCATTGCCCCGATGACATTTTTCGTATATTCCGCAATGACTTCCTCGTTTCCGATACCGTTCTGGAGAGAAACCACTTCCGCATCGCCGAAGATGTCGCAGTATTCCTCACAGATGCCGCGGGTTGCGGCGGATTTGGTGGAGATAATAATATAGTCCCATGGACCTTCCGGCGGTTTTGTACCGACGGAAAGGGGAAGCATTCTCTCTCCCCAAATACCGGTCATGGTAAAATTATGTTCTGATATTGCAGAAACACAGCGTTCCCGGCACACGGCAAACACCTCTGCGTGTCTGGAAAGCTGTGCCGCAACGGTAAGGCCCACTGCTCCTGCGCCAAGTACTAAGATTCGCATTCTTCTATACTTATGGGCATTTTGATACCATAAAATAACTGATTGCCGGCAATCTTCAAAATGATAATTTCAGTCTGCCAAATTATACACTGCATCAATTCGGAAGATATATTGTATTCTGCAACCCCTCCAAATTATCTCTCTCGTCAGAATAGTATATATGCGAATCTGCCCTAAATAAAATCATGCAGAAAAAGCATCTTGTACTTGCCGCAGCAGTTCTTCTCTGTGCCGCAGTCGTCTTCTCAGCCGGCTGTGTGGACAACGGAACTTCCGGCGACAGAGTGGAAATCTTATATTCCGCTCCCGGAACTATGGCACAGCTCCTGGATTCCGAAGCGGTTGATGCAGTAATTACCTGGCAGCCGTTTGTTGCCGGTATCGAAGAAAGCGGTGTCGGAAAAGTCATCTCCTACTCCGAAGACCTTCCGCCGGCAGGCAAATGGGAAGGACACACCTGCTGTGTGTTCGGTGCAAACTCCAATGCCCTTGCAAACCCGGAGGTTGCCGCTGATGTAACTGCCCTGATGATTCTCGGCAATGAATACATCACCGAAAACCCGGAGAAGTCAGCAGCCCTCATCGCAGACTGGCTCTTTGCAAACGGTGAGTTAACCTACGGAGATGTCAAGGTTGATTCCCTTGATGTCATGAAGGCATCCATTCCGACCATCCTGTTCTCCGGAGAGGTTACCGATGCATGGATTGCAAGCAACGAAGACTTCGTACAGTCCCAGCGTGACTTAGGATTAGTTACCGGAAAGCTTGCAAACACCAACAGTGAGGAAACTGAAGCTCTGCTCTTTGACTTCTCTGCCTATGATGCAGCACAGGACATTTTAGCATCCGGCAAATTCTTAGACCCGAAGACCGCAGTTCAGGAAATCTCTATTGGATACCTCCCGTCTGACCACGACGGACCGCTCTTCGTCCTCTTAAAGGACTGGAAGTTCTTCAAGGACAACTACAACACCTACTTAAAGCCGGTTTCCGAAAAGGTCGGAAAGATTGACAAAGCAGAACTCTATGTCAACGGCAAAAAGGTCTGTGACGTCAAACTCATTGAGGGAAGTGCAGGACCGCAGCTGATGACTCTGCTCCAGCAGAATCAGATTCAGTATGCAGTCGCCGGAACCCCGCCGTTTGTCTCTGCAATCGACAAGGCATCCAGCGCTGTTGACATCAAGATCTTAGCACCGATTATGATGAACGGATCCGGTCTCCTCGCAGCAGATGATGCTCCGGCTGACGACTGGGACAGCTTTGTTGCATGGATTAAAGAGCGCAGTGCAGAAGGAAAACCGGTTGTTATCGCTGACCCGCAGCTTGGCTCTATTCAGGATGTCCAGTTAAAGGAGGCTCTTGACTCCGCAGGCATTGGTTATGCAACCAAATCTGCCTAACTTTTTTTTGTGTGTTTTCCGTATGTTTGATTAAGGCTGAAAGCCCCTTATATATGTAGAAATGAAATGGTATACGAAGCTCATTCTCCCGATACTTGCTGTAGTTATCTGGGAGATTGCAGCGGTTCTGGTAAATAACCCCTATATTCTGCCGCGGGTAGAGGAAGTATTCGCGGTATTCCTAACGCCGTTTGCTGACATTTACGGAAGCGGAAGCTTAGTCAGCAACGCGGTTGTCAGTATTACGCGTGTGGTGACCGGATTTGTCATTGCCTGTGTAATTGCGGTGCCGCTTGGAATTATTCTCGGCCGCTATCCGAGACTTGAGAACTTCTGTGACGGATTAATTCAGATTCTCCGCCCGATTCCGCCGATGGCCTGGGTTCCGCTTTCCCTTGCCTGGTTTGGTATCGGTATGAGTTCTATTGTCTTCATTATCGTTATCGGTTGTTTCTTCCCGATTCTGGTAAACACGATTGACGGTGTTTCCCGTGTCAAGAAGAGCTGGGTTGAGACGGCAAAAATCTATCAGGCAAACGACCGTCAGGTCTTGTCCAAGGTTCTCCTGCCTGCCGCAGGTCCTGCTATCTGTAACGGTCTGCGTCTTGGTTTTGGTATCGCCTGGATGAGTGTGGTTGCCGCAGAAATGATGCCGGGAGCATCTTCCGGTCTTGGATATCTGATTATGTACTCGTACAATTTCAGTCAGATTCAGGTAATTATCGCGGGAATGGTCGCTATCGGAATCATCGGAATTGCCGCCGACCAGCTGTTCCGCATTGTGCAGAAGAAGAAGTTTGCATGGGAGGTGCTTGACAAATGACGGAAACCGACTGGGATAAGGTCTGGGTGAAGGTGGAGCACGCAACAAAGCAGTTCTTCACCAAGAAAGGCACGGTCACTGCCCTTGAGGATGTGAATCTGGAAGTGCATGACGGCGAGTTTGTCTGTCTCTTAGGTCCTTCGGGATGCGGTAAGACAACACTCCTTCGCATGATCGGCGGTCTGGATGTGCCGACAGCGGGAACGGTTGAAATCGACGGAAAAATCGTCGACGGTCCGTCTCCGATGATGACCATGGTGTTCCAGGAGTACTCGCTGTACCCGTGGCGGACTATCGCTGAGAATGTGGGCTTCGGTCTTGAGATGATGAAGGTCCCAAAGGAGCAGCGCGAGGCAAAGGTTGCCGAGTATCTGGAGCTGGTCGGTCTTCAGGACTTTGGAAACAGTTACCCGTATGAGCTTTCCGGCGGTATGCGTCAGCGCGCGGCAGTGGCCCGCGCTCTTGCAAGCGAGCCTGCTGTCATGCTGATGGATGAGCCGTTCGGCGCGCTTGATGCCCAGACCAGAAACAAGATGCAGAGAGAACTTCTCGAAATCTGGGAGAAGACGAAGAAGACGATTCTCTTTGTCACGCACAGCGTGGATGAGGCTGTTTTCCTCGCTGACAAGATTGTGATTCTGACGCCGAGACCGGGCAGAATCCATGAGATTTACGAAAATCCGCTGCCGCGTCCGCGCGACAGAACGAGCGTTGAGTTTGCAAGCCTGCGCAAAACTGTCCTTGGTGTTATCGAGGAACTTGAGCAGGAGAATGCGAACCTTTAATATGATACTCGTCTAACATAATTAGCACATTTAGAGAGCTAGGAGGATACTAACATGGTAAGAAAGCCAGCAAAGATGTACCGCAACCTTGCCAAGAAGGCATACTGCCGCCGCCAGTATATGGGTGGTGTCCCAGGATGTAAGGTTGTTCAGTTCGATATGGGAAACCTCTCCGCAGATTTCCCAGTAGCAATTCACCTCGAAGCATTAGAGGGATGTCAGATTCGCCACACCGCAATGGAAGCAGCACGTATCAATATGAACAGACGCCTTGTCAACTCTATTGGTAAGAACAACTTCCACTTAAAGATCAGAACCTACCCGCACCACGTTCTCCGTGAGCACAAATACGCAACCGGAGCAGGTGCAGACCGTGTTTCTGAGGGTATGAGACTTGCATTCGGTAAGGCAGTCGGAACTGCAGCACGTGTCCAGCCGAGACAGAAGGTCTTCACCATCTGGACCAACCCGCAGTACATCGACCAGGCAAAGGACGCTTTACTCCACAGCGGATACAAGCTCCCGACCCCGGTTCGTGTTGTTGTTGAAGAGTAAGGCTGATTCGCCCGGCTCTCAATATACACAAAATACTTTTTTCATAATTTGAAGGGCCCGACTGAAAGGGTATTTTCTTTCAGTCAATAAATTCATGGGAGCGGATGCTGGCTTGTTTTGTTTTCGTTTTATTCCGCGTAGGTAATACGCTCACACAGATCCAGGAAACTACCCACACCAAAGATTAAAAAAAGAAGTTCAGATAGTAAACAGATGCCTGTCACCTGTTATCTGAAAGAGTCCTGAGCGCACGCCGCAGTCAAGCCAGCCGTATCCGTAGGAAAAGACTGCAAGTGCGTTGACATAATCTTCCGGAAGCATATCTTCACCGACGGATAGTGCACGTTCTGCGGTTTCGCGGATTTTTTCAACAGCAACATAGCATCCTGCTTCAGCATCAGGAGCAGGGACTGAGCCTGCAAGAGCGCCGTTGAGCATTCTTTCATAGCGCAGGGTTTTTTCTTCGAGTTTTTCGAAGAGGTCTGTTGGAAACTCCTTTTCGAGTGCCAGGCAGTTGGAGATATCTGCGTTTACGTATCCGAGATACACCCCGCAGTCAAGCCAGCCAAGTCCGTACTCAGATGCGGCAAATGCGTTGACTAAGTCTCCGTGTTTGAGAAACACTGCAGCATCCGATGCATAGCAGGTAACCATTTCCAGAATCTCGTCTGCCGTGCCGCCGAGAATACTTGCCTTCGGCACTGCGGGACTGGCCTTTGCCGCAGTTTTCTGATAGTAAGAGACCAGCTCTTCAATCAGCATAAGCCGGCAAATCTCTCTAAGTATTCACGTTCCATATCATGCAGTTCTGCCGGAACGACCATGATGTGAAGAGGCCCGCCAAAGTCAAACTGCATCATCTCTTCTGCATCGCCTGCGTGAACAACCGGTGCGGGAGATCCTGCACGAGCGATTCCGATATACACCGGAATCTTCGCACCGACGCGGCGTGCCTGCTCTTCTAAGAGCTCCACTGCTTCGGAGACTTTCATGTAGCGTTCCTTGTCCTTCTGGATATCGAGGAAGACTAAGGTGTGGAGATTGTTCTTGAGATTTTCCGAGATGACTTCTATAGGCGTCATCGGGAACCATTTGCCGTACGGGAACGGTACGGAAACAGATTTGCCGAAGCGATAGTTCTGCAGACCGGAAAGTCCGCAGACAGCAGTCGTAATGGATGCGCCGTGGATGATTTTTGTCTCAACGCCTGCTTCCGCACAGCGGCAGCGGATATCCGAGTGGGTTGTTGCAACCATAGAATCCCCTGCCGTGAGGAAGACCGCATCCCCTTCCTTTGCGGCATTGATAATTTTATCCGAGTGAATCTCCACATCCTCACGGTAGAGCGGAGTGATTTTCTTGCCGTAGTATTCTTCAAGGCGTTCGATGGAAGATCCCATCAGAACAGAGGTGTACACCTCAAGAAAGACAGTATCTGCATTGCGGATGGCATCCAGTCCGCGAACGGATACATCATATTCATCAAAAAGACCAAGACCGATAAAGGTGAGCATAGATACTCATTATGGGTTTTTCAGGGGTTTAAATGTGAGCGAAAAAAAAGTTAGTGGAATTTTGCCCAGCTCTCTTCGAGAGCGGCAATTGCCGGCAGTTTCTTTCCGGTCAGGAACTCAATGCATGCTCCGCCGCCGGTGGAGAGGTGAGAGTATTTCGGCTCAAGTCCTAACTGTTCGATAACTGCTGCAGTGTGTCCTCCGCCGCAGACGGTAAACTCTGCATGGGATGCGGCATGGAGGATATCGAAAGTTCCTGCGGCATAGTCCGGATCTTCAAATACGCCGGCAGGTCCGTTCATGACAATAGTTCCCGCCTGCTTTAATTCATCAGAGATAACGCCGATGGATTCGCTTCCCATATCTAAAATCGGGCAGTCCTTCGGGACAGCGTTGACGGAGTACTCGCGGCGCTCGCCGTTTTCCTTGACGGCAACAAACTCAGGAAGCACGATTCTGTCTCCGTACTTGGCAAGAATCTCACGTGCCTTCTCAACCTCTCCGTCATAGCCTAAGGTGTGGATGAGATTCCTGGACGGCTCGCCGATGTCGATTCCCTGTGCGAGATAGAAGACATTGGCAACAACACCAATGATGACAACCTTGTCAGCAGTGCCGTTTGCAAGGACATTGCCGGCAACAGCCATGGAGTCATCAACCTTGGTACCGCCGAGGACAAAGGTAACCGGCTTTGGTGCGGAGGTAAAGACCTTGGAAAGCATGGAAACTTCCTTCTCCATTAAGAGACCGGCAACGGTCTTCATGGCATACGGAAGTCCGGTAATCGTCGGCTGGGAACGGTGTGCAGTGCCGAAAGCATCGTACACACAAAGGTCAGCCATGGATGCGAGTTTTCTGACGAGGTGCGTCTTTGCACCGTCTTCCGGCTTCATGGTGAGGTTTTCCTCGCTTGAGAAGCGGACATTCTCTAAGAGGACAACATCACCCGGGTGGGATTCGCGGACCGCCTTCTTGGCGCAGGAACCAAAGATATCATCAACCTGCGTGACCGGCATGCCGAGCAGACGCTCTAAGCGTTCTGCGTGTGCCTGCAGAGTGGTGAAGTCCTTCTTTCCCGGTCTGCTCTGGTGAGCGAGAACAACGACGCGGGCATCCTCTAATGCCTGGATGGTTGGGATGTGTTCACGGAAGCGTTTGTCATCTAAAATCGTATTGGAAGAGGGGTCGATTGGAGAGTTAAAATCCACACGGAGAAGTACGGTCTTTCCGCGGGTTTCGACGTCCTGAAGTGTCCCGAAATTCATGTAAAAAACATAGGCTCTCTAAGGTATTAAACCCTGCACACAAAAAGAGGGAGAGGGAAATTCTCAGCCGCGTTTTTCCAGGACGCGGTAATCAGTCTTGTTCATCTTTGTCTGCGGCATCTCTTCGAGGACCGCAACCGCAAACGGACAGCTCCAGTGATTCAGGTTCTCTTTTGCGTATGCCATAATCTCTGCACATGCTGCCTCTTCATCCGCTTTCTTGTCCGCAAGCGTTACGTAGAGCTTGATTCTCCGATCGTTCTTCCAGGGAACGGCCACTGCGCAGACTTCCGAAATTGCCGGGCATTTTTCCATGGTGTTCTCGATTAAGGTCGGGTACACGTTTATGCCGTTAATCTTTACCATGCGCTTGTAGCGGGAGCGGAAGACGATGTTGTTGTCTTCGGTAAGGGTTACCACATCGCCGGTGTGGAGCCAGACAAGTCCGTCGTCATGTCTGCGGAAAACTTCCGCGGTTGCCGCTTCGTTTTCATAATATCCGGACATCAGGGACGGACCTCTGAGACAAAGTTCTCCTTCCTCGGTGTTCGGCAGGACTTCGGTTGTTCCCGGTTCTACCAGGCAGATGTCAATTCCGTCAAACGGTTTTCCCACACTGCCGTCGATAAAGGAGTGATACTCCTTGCGCGTCACGGCAAACGCTCCGCAGGCTTCGGTGAGACCAAATCCCGGCTGGAATTTCCAGCGTCCGGTGTCATCTGCAAGAAGCGCGTTGTAGCGGTTCAGCAGATCTTCTCCGACTTTGTCTCCTCCGCAGACCGCGTGTTTGACAAAGGAGCAGTCATGCTTTGCAAGAAGCGGATACATGCGTTCATACATGACAGGAACTCCTGCGAGGTATGCAACCTTTTCGCGGCGGATAATCTTTGCGCAGTCCTTCGGGTTGAACCGCGGAACGAGAATTACGCGAAGACCTGCCGAGAGCGGCACATGGATAACAACCGCAAGACCAAAAGCATGGAAGACCGGAAGGATGGCTAAAATCGCATCTCCGATATGCGAGTCCCCTGTTGTGTAGTAGCGAACCAGCCAGGAGGAGGTGTAGTTAATTGCCTGGTTGGAAAGCATAACACCTTTGGACTGTCCCGTGGTTCCTCCGGTGTACATGATTGCCGCGATGTCTTCGGGCTGCATGGTATCTTCCGGCAGCGTGATCCCTTCCCCCATCTTCATCAAATCTTCCCATTCAATTACGCTGTCAAGCCGCGGAGCATCCTTGACATTTTTCTGATAGACAGCCTTGGTTATCAGACCTACCGGAGACTTGGGGAAGTACTGCGGTGTTCTGCAGCGGATAACGGTTGCGTCCAGGTCGCGGCAGTGTCCTTCGTTCATCTCGAAGGTTAAGATGAAACGGCTTTTGGTGAGGTTTACTGCGTACTCAATCTCTTCTTTGGTGGAGAGCGGATGCACCAGATTGCAGACTGCGCCAATCCGGTTTACGGCATAGACGGCTATTACACACTGCGGAATGTTTGGAAGGCAGATGGTTACCTTGTCACCTTTTTTGATGCCGAGTTTCACAAATCCTGCGGCACAGGTTTTGACGAGGTCTAACAGTTCTGCGTAGGATATGGAGGTATTGAAGTACTGCAGAGCTTCGGCTTTTCCGGAGGCATGGCTCAATCCGAACTCCAGCATGGAGTAGAGCGAGCGCTTTGCCTCTTCTGTGTAGGGAACTTCTTTTACCGCATCATTGCGGAAGGCTTTGCGGGACATAGACAATATCTAGGAATGTGTTCGACATCTAATTAAACACTTGTGGTCGATGAGTGGGAAAAAAGAAGGATGATTAGAGTTTTGTCACGATAGTGACAATATCGCCGTCTGCAACGACGTGCTGGAGACCGACCTTTGCCGCATCGTGTTTGACGGACGGGCCCCAGATTTTTGCATATCGGAACTGGTCGACGAAGTCGCGGTGAAGTCTTTTACAGATATCTTCAATCTTGGTTCCTTTGCGCATAATCATCGGTTCGTCCATGTCAGCTTCATGTCCGTACGGCTTTAAGTAAATGCGCACGAAGCCTAAGTGGTCGTAGATGGCATCCTGCAGAGTGTCGATATTGTATTTTGCGTGCGCGGAAATCATAATCGGGTCAACGCCGTACTTCTCGCGCATGTGGTCCTCGACCTCCTTTCTCTGCTCCGGCGTAATTAAATCGACCTTGTTGATGGCGATAAATGCCGGGATGTACATACGGTTGCCCATCATAGCATCGACGATGTCGTCCTGCGTGATGTCCTTTCCGCGGCAGAGGACCTCTGCGTTCATAATCTTGTTCTCGGCAAGGATTGCGCGCACTTCTTCGATGTTCACAGAAGATGCTCCAACAGTATGGAGCGATACTCCGCCTGAGGTAGTCTTCTTGATGGTGATGTCCGGCTTTTCCTTGTTGATGCGGATACCGGAGTCGTAGAGTTCCCGCATTAAGACATCAACGTGCACTGCGTTGAAGACATCGCCTAAGATGACGATTAAGTCCGCGGTTCTGACAACGGCGATAACTTCCTTTCCGCGGCCTTTACCCATGGCTGCTCCCGCAATTAATCCCGGAATATCTAAAATCTGGATTTTTGCGCCCTTATATTCCATTAAACCCGGGACGACAGTAAGCGTGGTGAACGCATATGCACCGGTCTGACTTTCCGCGCCGGTTAAGCGGTTCAGAAGAGTGGATTTACCAACAGACGGGAAACCGACTAAGACAATCGTTCCGTCTCCGCTCTTCTTGACTGCGTAACCTTCGCCTCCGCCGGCGGATTTCATGGCGCGCATGACCGCCTCGTCCTTCATCTTGGCAAGCTTCGCCTTTAAACGTCCTATGTGCTGTGAGGTCGCTTTGTTATATTTGGTATTTCGTATCTCGTCCTCAATAGCACGAATCTCTTCATCAAAACCCATGTTGTCTATATTAGTTAGTGTTGGTATTAGATAAATGTCTGGGCTTTGTTATGTTGCAAATCGGCAACTATAAATATTTATGAGTCGTATCTTATTACGCAACATCAAGTGCTGATATAGTGTAGTGGCCAATCATGCCGGCCTCTCACGCCGGCTACTGGGGTTCGAATCCCCATATCAGCATACTTTCTTTTGAGTTCTTTTGTAATCATCTCAAAAAGGAAGGTTGTTTCGCGGACATCTACGAAACCTATTTATGCTCGTACCGCATATAATTATATCCCTTATAGGAAGCGAGGTGGGGTAGTCAGGAGATCCCGTCGGGCTCATAACCCGAAGACCAATGGTTCAAATCCATTCCTCGCTATGTTTTTTGTACTCTTTCTCAGCACAGTTTCTTTTCTATCATCCACGAGATTTTCGTCAGATTCCGTTTAACCGCCGCAGAAACAGCATTTCTTCGCGCATAATGATAAACAGAATCAAAAACCGCAAGATTTCCTGCCCCATCAAACACCGATGCGGCGCCGTGTCCGCAGCAGAGCCGAAGGCGTTTTCCTTCTGCTTTCAGTTCAGCATCAAGCGCTTTGGCCGCAGCAAAAAGCTCTGCGCGCTCTTCTGATGCCAGCGCGCTGTTGATGTTGGCAGAGGTTATCAGATAATCCGGAATCGATCCGTAAACCCGTCGCGGCATGCTGATGCTTGCAAAATTCAAAATCGCATCCGAAGTAAACAGCAGCCCGAACCGCGGCTCATAGTAAAACAGCTGTCCTGCCAGATGCCCACCCCGGCTTTCCCAGACCTCAAAGGTCAGACCGCCGAAGGATATCTCATCAATCACAGAAAACGCCCCGCGTTTTCTCTTCGGCACCGTATCTGCAGGAATATACTCCTTCGGCATGACAAAGCCGGAGATGGTGTTGATGGTTTTGGTATAGGTTCGATTCAGATTCTGATACTCATTTACCGCCGAAAACCCGCGCGAACCGCTCTCCAGAAGGGCACGGGTTGTCGGATGCATATAGGCAGGAGCTGGAAGAAGCCCTGCCATTCCCATATGGTCCGCATCTCCATGCGTACAGAGCAGATGTTTCACATCCGCAAACGAACCGAGTCCAAGGTCTGCAAGCGCAGCACACCAGTCCGCATAATTCATTCCGTACCCGCAGTCAACAAGAACCTTACCCGCCGGAGTTTCAAACAGATGAATACAGCCGCCGCCAGGAGGCTGAAGAACCCAGAGCGTGATATCAGAAGAAAGCGGAATTTTCTGATAATCCAGATAGAAGTCCTTTCCCGCATTCCCGTAAAGATACCGCCCGATGCTTAAAATAATACAGCGAACCTCCTTCGGGTCCTTTCCCAGACGAGACACAAGCTCCGCTACTGCAGACTCAGTCTCCGAAAAATAGACATCCTGCTCCGCATCGGAAAGCGTTTTCAGATACGGAGAAAGTTTACGTTTATACCGGCGGCTCAGATACGATTTCGGCATACAGTAATCTTACATTGCCGTTTTTCCAATATACGGTTTCTCCTCAGGACAGTTTTTCTTTTGTTGCGATAAAGTAAAGTTAATTTTATCTATTTCTGAAAAATATGATTAATTTATATACCCAAATAGCAAATCTCTATTCCAATGAATTGGAAAACGCTTCCCTCATCCGTGCTGTTCTGCTCGGTGCTGGTGCTTCTTGCATCCTGTTCCTATGCAGTCCTCTCCACAATAGTAAGCCTTGCCGTCGGCGCCGGATACGGCATCCCGGTTGTTTTAGTCGGCAAATTCTTCTACGGATGGATTATCCTCTGCATTCTCTTCTGCATTACCGCCGCAGTTTCCCGCAAACGCCGGAAAGCAGGCTCGGTGCTGAATGCAAAGCGTACCGCATCCCTTGCCGGGACCGGAGTTGTTATGGCGCTGGTTACCGTCTGCTACTTCCACTCCTTAGGCTATCTTCCAATTTCGCTTGCGGTAGTCCTGCTCTTCCAGTACTCCTGGATGGGGGTGCTTCTGGAAGCAGCAATCTCCCGCCGCCTTCCCTCCAAAAGCAAAGTCATCTCCTGTCTGGTAATTCTCGCCGGAACAATTCTTGCGGGCGGCATCATCGGCTCATCCATATCTCTTGCCGACATGAACCCAACAGGAATTCTCCTCGGCCTTTGCGCGGCATTCTGCTATGCACTCTTTGTCTGCTTAAGCGGCAGAGTCTGCACCGACATGCAGCCGCTTTCCAAAAGCTTCTGCATAGCAACTGCCGGAATGCTGTTTGTCCTGCTCTTTGTCGGTACCATCTACGGCGGCGCCGCAGTTCTGGAAGGCATCACAAACACCGGAACGCTTGCCTACAGCATCCCGCTTGGTCTCTTTGGAATCGCTGTCCCCATCACCCTCCTTGCAGTCGGTGCGCCGAAGATATCCACCGGAATGGCAACGATTCTCAACTCCGCAGAGCTCCCGCTGGAGGTTCTTCTCGCGGCAGTTATCATCCTTGAGCCGGTTGCTCCGCTGCGCTGGGCAGGAGTGCTTATTATCCTCATCGGCATCGCACTTCCCTACCTTATCGAAAAACGGATTGTAAGCGGGTTAGAGGAGCAGTGAGAGCAGAATATCCACTGCCGAGAATCCAAAGAGTGCAAAGATAAGCCCTGCGGTAAGCGGCACCAGAAGCGGAATGCCGACGGTTACCCACACCGTCTCGCACTTTTCCAGAAGCCGCAGGGTGCCTTCACACTCTTCCGGACGCTCCCGCAGAGTGCGCGTGTGGCGCATCGGCGATTTCAGGGAAAAGACCGAGTCCCGCATCCGCACAAACTCTTTTTTGATTTCACCATTCTCCTCTGTGACAGTTTCTGCAAGGAAGCCGAAGCGGTCTTTTACCGAACTGCCGGCAACAGGCGTTCCGGAACACATCAGCCAGAAGGGTGCGCGGTTTCCTTTGAGCAGGTTATATCCGAGGCAAAACAGCGGAACAGCAAGAGAGAGGATTCCGGCGTTTACCAGCGCCGATACCGCAAGAGAGGGAAAAATCCATGCAGCAAAGGGCGTTACAGGGACCGCAAGAGACAGGAGAACAAGCGCTTTTGCATCCGCTTTGCCGAACATGCCAAGCGCCGCAAACAGCCAGCAGAGCGCGGCAAAAGCAAGCGAGAGGAGAAGTATGAAAAGCGCGCCTGCGGTATGGATGTATTCGAGCCAGAAGAGAACAGCGCAGATGCCGCTGATAACTGCCGCCGGATACCAGGTTGCGCGATAGACTGTTCTGGTCTTCCAGTCCTGCCATGCGGCAGCAAGGAAGGTGAGGAGAACAGCAGCGGCAGATACAGCAAGCGGCAGGGAGAACATGCTATATGGTGGGGTGAGCGGCAGGAAAAGTGTTTTGCCCCCTGAGAGGTATGTTTTGCGGGACGGAGAACAATATAGAATTACTCAGAGAGCCAATACCTAAGTAATGTTATACAAGGCGGGAATCATCTTTGAAGGCGGCGGAATGCGCGGAGCATACACCGCAGGAATCATTGACGCACTCTTAGAACATGACATCAACTTCGAATACTGCTACGGAGTATCCTCCGGCGCAACACATGCCACAACATACCTCTCCCGCCAAAAAGGACGGGCAATACGCCTCGTAACCGACTACGTCAGGGACAAACGCTACTTCAGCATTAGAAACCTCATAAAAACCGGAAACATGTTCGACGTGGACTTCCTCTTTAACATAATCCCCAGACAGCTCGACCCCTACGACTACGAAACCGCAAAGAAAAACCCCGCAAAATTCTACGTCGGAGTCATAAACGTAGATACCGCAGAAGGAGAATACCTCCACGTAAAAAACATCGAAGAAGACTACATGATGGTCTGCGCCTCAATGTCTCTGCCCTTAATCGCTAAAAAAGTCACCATCAACGAAAACCGCTATTTAGACGGCGGCATCTCCGACTCACTGCCAATCCAGCGCTCCATAGACGACGGAAACAAAAAAACCGTCCTCGTCTTAACACAGGACGCCGCCTACCGTAAAGGCATCAACAAAATCCTCCCCTTAATTGCGCTCGGCTACTGGAAGTATCCGGGATTCATCAAAAAGATAGCAACCCGCCATATCCGCTACAACGCCGCCCTTGAGCAGATTGCAGAAGAGGAAAAAGCAGGCCGCGCGTTTGTGTTCCGCCCCAAAAAGCCGGTAACTGTTGGACGCCTCGAGATGAACAAAGAAAAAATGCTTGCCCTCTACCGCGACGGATACGAAGACGGCATGGAGCTGATGCCGAAGCTCAAAGCATTCCTGGAGGAAGAATGACCTTAACCCGCCGCATTATCCCCTGTCTGGATTTAAAGGACGGCAGAGTCGTCAAGGGCGTGAATTTTGCCGGTCTGCGCGATGCAGGAGACCCGGTGGAGCTTGCCGCGCGGTACAATGCACAGGGAGCAGACGAGGTGGTGTTCCTCGACATCTCCGCGTCCAAGGAAGGCAGAAATGCCATGATAGATGTCATCGCCCGCGCGGCAGATGAGCTGTTCCTGCCGCTTACGGTCGGCGGAGGACTCAAGACAGCAGACGACATCAGAACAATGCTGCGGGCAGGAGCTGACAAGGTTTCCTTAAACACGTCCGCGGTAAAAACCCCGGACCTCATCACCGAAGGCTCGCGGCTTTTCGGAAACCAGTGTATCGTCCTTGCCGAGGATGTGAAACGCAGTTATGACCTCAGAGAGGGCGTGACAACCTTCACCGACGAGACCGGCACATTCTGGTATGAGGTGGTCATCTACGGCGGCAGTCACCGGACAGGGCTTGATGCGGTGCAGTGGGCAGAGGATGCGGTATCCCGCGGAGCGGGAGAAATCCTGCTGACGAGTATGGAAACAGACGGCGTCAAAAACGGCTTTGACCTCACCATTACCGCCGCGGTCTCTGACGCTGTTGATGTCCCGGTAATCGCCTCGGGCGGGGTTGGGGAGCTTTCGCACTTCTACGACGGCTTTACGAAGGGAAAGGCGGACGGATGCCTTGCCGCTTCGGTTTTCCATTACGGGGAGATGACGATATCTCAGGTGAAGGAATATCTGCATGGAAGAGGCATTCCAGTCAGATTATAAGAGACGCGGCGCACGCTGGGCAGGAGCGGTAGCGCTTCCGCCCCTTCCAAAAGATGCAGTCATTCTGGAGACAGGATGCGGGAACGGGAAAACCTTGTCCGCGCTGAAAAACTACCGCACGGTAGGCGTTGATATCGCAAAGGAGGCGGTCCGCCTTGCCGGATGCGCCGATGCTGTTGCAGGCGATATCCGCTCCCTGCCGTTTTCAGACAACAGCTTTGACGCGGTTTTCTGCTGGCATGTTCTAGGACACCTGAAAGAAGCAGACCGCAAAACCGCGGCAGAAGAGCTGTTCCGCGTCACAAAACCCGGCGGCACCCTCTTTTTCAAAGCCTTCTCTGCCGCGGACTTCCGCTGCGGAAAAGGCGAGGAGGCAGAGCCGAAAACCTATCTTCGGGGAGACGGGATGCTGACGCATTATTTCACAAAAGAAGAGACCGCCTGCCTCTTTGGAGAAGGCGACATCACGGAAAACCGCTGGTCTCTGAGAGTCAGAGGGACAGACCTTCCGCGGGCGGAAATCATCGGGATTTTCAAAAAGCACCCCTGAAAAAGGAGTCCGCCAATCCGCGCTAATCCAAGCCAATCGCGTTTCGTACTTCGCTCTCCTCCTCCCTTCGGTCGGACTCGCGGCTAATCGCCGGCGCTTCAGCGAAACGCTGGACTCGTGCTTCGGCACTCGCCGGGTTGGCGCAAATATTCAGAACAGCAGAGTCTATTTTCAAGAAATCGGCGAGCGCAGAAGCGCGAGTCCAGCGTTTCGCAGAAGCGTCGGCGATTAGCCGCGAGTCCGACCGAAGGGAGGAGGAGAGCGAAGTACGAAACGCGATTGGCTTAGATTGGCGTGGATTGGCGGACTCCTTTTTCAAAAATAGCAAAGTACAGCAGTCGCGAATTGCCCCTTCTGCTCTCCCGCAACACCATCCGTGCTGCTCTTTGCGGTTGAGAAATCCTCAAGAAGTAACCCAAAACCATCCCTTAAATACCTGTAAACCAAATAGGAATAGTATGGACGAGAAAACACTGCAAAACCCCGCAGACCTTCCGTACGACCCGGACACCCTGCGGCGGATTAACGAGCATCCCTGCTACAGCCAGGATGCCCGCCACAAGTTTGGCCGCTGTCACGTAGCAGTAGCTCCAAAATGTAATATCCAGTGTAACTACTGTGTCCGTGATTTTGACTGCGTCAACGAGTCAAGACCGGGTGTTGCCAGCGAGATTCTCAAACCGGGAGACGCACTCGAGAGAATCGACGAAGTCGTCGACCGCATGAAACACATCAAGGTTGTCGGTATCGCAGGACCGGGAGACCCGCTCGCAAACGAGGAAACCTTCGAGACGCTGCGCCTTGTCCACGAAAAGTACCCGGACACCATCCTCTGTATCAGCACCAACGGACTGCTCCTTCCAGACAAGATTGACCTTCTGGAAAAGTACAATGTCAAGAATATCACTGTCACCTTAAATGCCATCGACCCCGCAATCGGCGAGAAGATTTACTCATTCGTCGAGTATGAGGGCAAGAAATATCACGGCTTAGAGGCAGCCGAACTGCTCTTATCCCAGCAGTTAAAAGGCATTGAAGAGGCTGTCAAGCGCGGCATGCTTGTCAAGATTAATACCGTCTATATCCCGGGAATCAACGACGAGCACATCCCGGAAATCGCCAAGAAGGTCGGAGCACTTGGTGTCTTTAACTATAACATCATCCCGGTGATTCCGCAGTACAAGTTCAAAGACATTGTCCCGCCAACCCCGGCAGACAAGGCAAGGATGCACGAACTCTGTGCCCCCTACGTCCGCCAGATGCGCCACTGCCAGAGATGCAGAGCCGATGCAGTCGGTCTCTTAGGCAAAGATGTGCAGGGCGAGTTCGGCTGCTGCGGCAAAGGCGACGGTTCCGGCGGCGGATGTTCCGGCGGACTCTAAATTCTACTTTTTTTATAGTTAATTCTACACTATGTTGTGCGGTACAGGAACGTATTTCCTGCGCGAAAACCCACACCAGGCAAAATAAAAAACGACAGTAAACAGTGCCGCAAAAGAGACCTGACGGTCTCCACAGCGGCATCTGGTGAGGTTTAACGAAAATAAAATTGAGAGGGTAAACGGGGTATTCCCGCTTACTCTTCCTGTCCGAACACGTTCTCGAAGATCATGTCGGAGCCGGTTGCGTTGAGTCTGGCACGCTCGTCTGCTTCTTCTGCGAAGGCGAGGACCGGAAGCTCCATGTCGTATCCCGGCTTGTGGCCGAACATCTTCTCAAGCTCGACCTGCTGGGCGTGCATGAAGAGAGAGTTCGGGATGTCCATCGGACAAAGTTCGGTACACTGACCGCAGTTGACACAGGAGTCTGCGATGTGTGCGAAGCGGATCATCTGGAACATGAAGTCCGGCGGGACAATTCCCGGGCGAACCAGGTGCGGCTTCTTGGTGGAACACTCAACACAGTAGCAGATCGGACATGCTTCGATACAAGAGTAGCACTTGATACACTTGCTGGTTGCACGCATAATCTTCTCGAGTCTCTCCTGACCCTCGCCGAGTTCTGCGAACTGCTTTTCCTGTCCCTTCTTACCCATGTTGACCATGGTCTTCTCGATCTTTGCGCGGATCTCAAGACCCTTTGCTTCCGGAGCTGCGGTCTGGATAACGCCTGCGTTTACTGCTGCGTCAAAGACTGCTGCACCCTTCTCGGAGCAAACTTCAACAAAGGTTGCCTTGCCTGCCTTCTCACCGAAGACACCCCAGTTACCACATGCGAGGTCGCACTGGCGCGGGATCTTGGTTTCACAGCGCTGGCAGTTCTTTCTGCGGCCAAGGCCTTCTTCCTCGAGCTCGTCGATCTTGATACCCTTGGACTGGTGTGCACCGTTCTCATCGGTGTACTCGATGATGAACTGTCCCTTGTCAATCTCCTCCTTGAAGACAGAGTCCGGGTTGACACCGTACTTTTCCTTAATCATGCGGCGTGCCTGCATCGGCGGGATAGAACCACCGCAGTTCAGACCAATCATGACAACGTTGTCCATGTTGATCTGGTTACGCTTTGCAAGCTCGTACATTGCTTTTGCGTCACAGCCCTTGCAGGTAACTGCGACCTTGATGTCCTTTGCACCGCCGAGGTACTTCTTGATGAGCTTCGGGAGAAGCAGAGTACCGCAGTGGAGGGAACCTGCGCACTTGTCAAGTTCTGCCGGGTCGGTAATGAATGCCGGTACCGGGTCGTATACATCGACACCCTTCTTGACGGTTAAGACCATGTCAACAGTGCCGGATGCAAGCAGATTCTTGAGGATTGCGGTAACAGCTCCTCCGCATTCGCCTTTGATTCCCGCATCGGTAGTCCATGCGTAGAACATATCGCCTTTTGCTGACATTTTTAGGCCTCCTTCTTTCTGATGTTAACAGCACAGACCTTGAACTCCGGAGTTCTGGAGACTGGGTCGTATGCAGTGTTCGTAACTAAGTTTGCACGTGCTTCGGTGAAGTGGAACGGCATGAAGAAAACGCCTTCCTTGATGTCCGGGATAACGCGTGCTGCGACTTCGACTTCGCCGCGGCGAGAGTAGAGTACAACAGTCTCTCCGTCCTTGACGCCGTATTTCTCTGCGTCCTTGACGTTGATCTCGAGCCATGCGGTCGGTGCGTCCTTGTCGAGCTGCTCGCATCTGCGGGTCATAGATCCGCTTGGCCAGTGCCAGATGGTTGCACCGGTGGTGAGCCAGATCGGGTATTCCTCATCAACGACCTCAGCCGGTTCGCGGTGTTCGACTGCCTCGAGTGCTGCCTTGCCTTCCGGCATGCCTGCGAACTCGTTGATGTGGAGAATTGCAGTTCCCGGGTGGTCCTCAGTCGGACATGGCCACTGGATACCGTCTCCCTCGAGCTTTGCGTAGGTGATACCTGCGTACTGCGGGGTGATTCCGCGCATCTCGTTGAAGACATCCTCGGAGGTTTCCCACTGGAAGTACTGGCCGTAGCCCATCTTCTCTGCAATCATCTTCATGATTTCCCAGTCGAGCTTGGACTCTCCCGGTGCATCCTGTGCCTTTCTGAATCTCTGGACACGGCGTTCTGCGTTGGTCTGGGTACCGTCTTCCTCTGCGTAGCAGGATCCCGGAAGGACAACATCTGCGTATCTGGAGGTTTCGGTCTCGAAGATATCCTGGACAACAAGGAACTCGCAGTTCTCCATTGCCTGTTCGACCATCTTGGAGTTCGGGTCAGAGATAACCGGGTTCTCACCCATCAGGTACATACACTTGACCTGGTCCGGGTGCTCGTAGAGAGTGTCGAGCATTTCCGGAATGTGGAGACCGAGCTTGCCCTGCGGGATGGACTCGACGCCCCAGTAGTCTGCGACCTTCTTTGCAAGGTCCGGGTTCATGACAGAGAAGTAGCCGGCGTATACGTTCGGCAGTGCTCCCATATCACAGGATCCCTGAACATTGTTCTGACCGCGGAGTGCGTTGACACCGCATCCCGGCTTTCCGATGTTTCCGAGGAGAGTCTGGACGAATGCGATAGAGCGAACGTTGTCGACACCAACGGTGTGCTGGGTGATACCGAGACAGTGGACAAATGCAGTCTTGTGCTGGCACTCGTGGAGCCACTCAAGAGCCTGCTTGATGGACTCCTCTGGGATTCCACAGACCTTTGCGGTGTTCTCGATGGAGTATTTGTCCTGAGTGACACATGCTTTGAGGTCTTCGTATCCGAGAGTTCTGTTCTCGACGAATTCGTGGTCAATCCAGTCGTTCTCGATGATGTTCTTCATGAGACAGTTGAGGAGCTGGATATCAGTTCCCGGTCTGTGCTGGATGTGCAGGTGGGACTGCTTTGCAGTCGGAGTGCGGCGCGGGTCGCAGACGATGATGTGTGCTCCCTTTTCTTTTGCCTGCATGATTCTGCGTGCTGCAAGCGGGTGTGCCTCGAAGTTGTTGGAACCGATGATGAAGACGAGGTCTGCGATTGCAAGGTCGTCGAAGGAGTTGGTGGATGCACCGGATCCAAAGACCTTTGCGAGACCTGCGACAGTCGGTGCGTGGCAGAGACGTGCACAGTGGTCGATGTTTGGAGTCTTTAAGACAATACGTGCGAACTTCTGCATTGCGTAGTTGTCTTCGTTACAGCAGCGTGCAGAAGAGATAACTGCAAACTCATCCGGCTGGTACTTTGCGAAGTTCTCTGCAATGACTGCGAGTGCTTCGTCCCAGGATGCCGGTACTAACTCGCCGTTCTTGCGAACGAGCGGGGTGGTCAGGCGGTCTGGAGAGTTGATGAACTCAAATCCGAATACACCTTTCGGACAGAGCTTACCCTCGTTAACCGGACCTCTCTGGCATGGCTGTGTATCGACGATCTTTCCGTCTTTTACGACTAAGTTGAAAGAACATCCGGATCCACAGTATGGACAGGTTGTAGTAACAAACTTAATTTCCATGGATTAAACCTCGGATACATAATTTTCAGCGTGGGGAGTATTTAACCCTGTCTGCCAAACCTGCTGTTTTGAAAAACATCAGTGGGTTGTTCCGCGGAGTTGCAACTTCTAAGTTAATCGAAAGACAACAACAATTCATAAATGACAATCACACACAATAGATATCGCGCGCAAAAGGTAAACAAAAGAACCGGCAAAAAAGGAAAGATGGTCAGTCAGCAGTCACCGTGTAGGATACCGGATGCGTTAATATGCAGACCGGAGAGATGTCCAGCACAATCTTTCCCGGCTCCAGAGAACGGGAAGGGAGATGCACAGATTCCACTTCGGACTCACACTCATCGAGTACAATGGCAAAAACACCAAGCGAGGTGGTGATGGATTCAAAAAATGCCTGGGATGAGTCCATATAGTATTCTGTTGGAAGCTTCTCCCAGTTCTCGCCGTCAGAGAAATAGAGAGAGATGTCGCCTGGAGAGTTTCCGCTCTCTTCAATTTCTTCCAGCGGGATAGTATAGCGGATAACCGCTTCCAGGCCCTGCGGATAGTTGTCCAGCGAGAGCTCAAAAACATCATAGACTTCGCGGCACTTCGGCCCTGCATCATCTGATCTGGTCAGCAGATGAACAACACCAGTGACGCCGTCTGGAAGAGACATGCCGGTAACAACCGGGCTTTCTGCAAAGAGAACCGGATGACCGTTTTCTGCATAGGACTGATACTCAGCAGAAAGCAGTTTCTTCTGCGAACTGCGCTGCTTTACTTCACGCGGAGTTATCGGAAGCATGGAGTTGAAGTGAGGATGGGCATCAAGTATCACCTCCCGGTTCATTCGCTCCAGTTCGGCTGTCTCGCCCAAATCCCGTTCCGCAGACGGCAAAACCTCTCCGTCAAGCGGCGAGGCAGATACCGGAAGCATACACAAAACTGCAAAGAGCAGAATGCAAAGTGCGGACAGTTTCAGGAAGGACGATACTGAACCTCTTCTGTGAAGAGATTTTCCGGCAGAAAGCCGGTTTTCCGGGAGCTTTTCAGAGAGCATGAAACTCATCTCCAAATATTTCTTAACAGTGAAAAAAATAGGAGGTCTAAATTTAAATATCACGGGAATGCGGCAAAAATATTCACACTGAGATGCGAGAACCAATCCAAAAGACCTATACTATCATCCACACAAATAATTATTATAGAATTACAAAACTGGAGATTTGAAAAATATGAGTGACAAACCAGAAGGATGCGACGGAAACTGTGAGGGATGCACCTCCAAGACAGATTCCTGCCAGAAACCACAGAAAGCAGACATCAGTGTACGCCATGTAATCTTAGTTCTCTCCGGAAAGGGAGGAGTTGGAAAGAGTACGGTCTCTGTCAACCTCGCATATGCTCTCGCAAACCACGGATACCAGACCGGTCTTATGGACCTTGATATCCACGGTCCGTCCATTGCAAAGATGCTCGGCATCGAAGACCTCAGACTGCAGGCAATCGGAAACAAGATTATGCCGATTAAGGTCACCGGTTCTTTAAAGGCAGTCTCCATGGCACTGCTCTTAAACGAGACCGACAGCCCGGTTGTCTGGAGAGGTCCGATGAAGGCCGCAGCAATCCAGCAGTTCTTAGGCGATGTTGACTGGGGAGAGCTTGACTACCTTGTCGTCGACCTTCCGCCGGGAACCGGTGATGAGGCACTCAATATTGTGCAGTTTGCACCAAACGTCGAAGGAGCAGTAATCGTCACCACCCCGCAGGATGTTGCAGTTCTTGACTCCACCAAAGCAATCAAGTTCATCGAAATGATGGATTTACCGGTTCTGGGAATCATTGAGAACATGTCCGGACTCGTCTGCCCGCACTGCGGAGAAATCCTCGAAGTCTTTGGAAAAGGCGGAGGAGTCAAAGCAGCCGAAAAATACGAAGTCCCGTACCTTGGTGCTATCCCAATTGATATCGAGATGAGAAAGGCCGGAGACGAGGGAAGACCGTTCATTATCAGAAAACCGGGACAGGACAAGAACCCAACCTGGGAAGCTGTTGACAAGGTCATGGAAAACCTCATCGCCGAAGTTGAAAAACGCGAAGAATAAGTATGAAAGTCTTAATCGCCGAGTACACCACCTTCCACGACCCGCACCTCGCACCGGAGGGACGGGCCATGGTATCGGCTCTGAAAAAGAGCTTTGAGAACTGCGGACATGAAGTCATCCTCCCCGACGGCGGAGACTTTAATGCGGAAATTGAACGCTTAGCTCCGGAATGCGACTACGGAATTGTCATCGCCCCGGATGCACTGCTCTCCAAATTCACCCACACCTTAGAGCTTGCAACGCACAATATAGGAACCGACAGTACAGCCGTTGCTGTCTGTGCAAGCAAGCGTTTATCCTCTAAGCTCCTTGCAAATGTCGGAATCCACGTTCCAAAAGAGGTCGGCACTGACTTTGCCGGAAAGAGAGTCATCAAGCCGGTAAAAGGCGAAGGCTCCAACGGCGTCCGCATCGCAAAAGACGGCGAAGAGCCGAAGGAAGGCGAGATGTCTGTTGAGTACATCGAAGGCGAACACTACAGCGTCAGTATTGTCGGAAGCCGTGTTGTCGGCGAGGCATGCGGATTCTACAGCGGACTGCCGCCGGTATTCCTTACCATCAACAAGCAGAACTCCCACCCGGACGAGAACGGAAACTTCGTCTACGAGGGAGGCGTTACCCCGGTTCACCCGGAGCGCGAGGCTGAGATGATCGAGGTCGCCAAAAAGACTATCGAGACGCTCGGCTGTCAGGGATACACCGGAATCGATATGGTCGTCGCAGATGAGATTTACGTTGTTGACGTAAACTCCAGACCAACCATGAGCCTTGTTGGCATTGTGGAAGTCATTGAAGAGGAGATCGCAGAGGTTCTTCTCAAGGCAACCGTCGGCCTCCCGCCGGAAGGTGTTCACTACAACGGCAAGACCGCAAAATACGATGCCGCAGGCGGAGTTGTCGTAGAATGATTGGAATCGACGTCGGCGGCGCCAATCTGAAAATTGTTGACGAATCCGGCGTCCACATTCACTATTGCCCGCTCTGGAAAGAATCCCCGCTTGCAGAAATCATTGCAGAGTACAAGGAAGCCGGTGCAGACAATGCCGCGGTTGTCATGAGCGGAGAGCTTGCAGACGGTTTCTTTGACAAGAACGAAGGAATTGCCTTTATCGTCGATGCGGTAAAGAAGTCCTTCCCGAACGCAATTTTTTACGGCATGGACGGAAAATTCCACACCGAAGCCTGCCGCGAACTTGCCGCCGCAAACTGGCTTGCTTCCGTTGCCTATCTGAAACAGCAGTATCCAAACGGTATGATGCTGGATATCGGAAGCACCACCGCTGATATTGTGCCGTTTGCCGATTTCGAAAAGCTCATCGGCATGACCGATACCCTCCGCCTGCAGGCAGGATATCTGGTCTATACCGGAATGCTTCGAACTCCGGTTGCAACACTTGCATCCGAGGCAGTAATTGATGGAAAGGTTACGCCTTTCTCTACTGAGTACTTTGCCTGCAGCGGGGATGCAAACTATGTCTTAGGATACATCGGAGATGAGGAGTACTCTGCCGCAACCCCGGACGGAAAAGAGGTTTCCCGCGAGGCATGCCTGCGCCGCCTGGCACGGACGGTCTGTGCGGACTTGGAGGAAATCGGCGAGGAAGGAGCGCTTGCAATCGCAAAAGCATTCTGCAGCGCACAGCAGAAGCTGGTCTGTGATGCGGTGGCGAAAGCAAAAGCCGCATCGAATGCAGACACTATCCTTGTCGGCGGAATCGGTTCTCCAACCTTTGCCCCGCTGGTTTCCGGCATCGACTTAACTGCCGCGACCGGAATCCATGCGGATGCTCTTCCTGCCTATGCAGTTCTCCAGCTTGCAAAGGAGCAGGAATGAGCAGACCCCTCATTCTCTTAACGAATGATGACGGAGTAAACTCGGTTGGTCTCTGGGCGGCATACGATGCGCTCTCAGAGTTTGCCGAGGTCGTGGTCTCCGCGCCTGCCGTTCAGCAGAGTGCGGTAGGACGTTCCATTTCTATTTTCGAACCGCTTCGAATGAACGAGGTCCAGATTAACGGACATACCGCTCATATCGTGGAGGGAAGACCGACGGACTCACTCCTGCTCGGCCTTTACGCGTTAGACATCCATCCGGACCTGGTTGTCTCCGGCATCAATTTAGGCGAGAACATTTCGTGTGAATCCATAACCACGTCCGGAACGGTCGGGGCAGCGATGGAAGCCGCAAACCAGGGAGTTCCCGCTGTCGCATTCTCTCTGCAGATGAACGACCACGGAGACAAGTTCACCGATCCGCGGGCACACCGGATTGATTTTTCCACGGCACAGAGAGCAATCCGCGACCTTATCCCGGTTTTCCTGAAGGAGGGGCTGCCGAACGGTGCAGACTTAATCAATGTCAACATTCCGGCCGGAGAGGCAAAGGGATACCGCGTAACCACCCTCGGCTCCCGGCTCTTTGACACCTCCGTTGAGGTACGCACCGACCCGCGCGGAAAACCGTACTACTGGATTTGCGGAGAGGTTGTCCACCTGAATGAGCAGGGGACAGATGTCCAGGGAATCATGGACGGGTATGTAACACTCACTCCGCTTACTATGGACAACACGGCATACCGCGCCTGCGATGCGTTAAACGATATGGTTGAGAAAATCAACCGCTGACTTTTTTTCAATTCCAAAAATTCTACAAGATATTTTCTTTGCATAAGCGAAGCAAAATACACCAAAACGAAAAACGTACGAGAATCGAGCGGCACGAAGTGACGCGAAGATTGAGCACTTTTTGAGTGAATGATACGATATGAACGAATGAAATAGACATGCGAGGTTCGAGAGGCGCCGAAGGCGACTCGAAGATTGAGCACTTTTTGAGCGAAGTAAAACGGAGCGAAAAAAAGTGCGAGGGGTGGGATTCGAACCCATGAACTACTTATAGACCAGATCTTAAGTCTGGCGCCGTTGGCCTGGCTTGGCTACCCTCGCCCAACTACCTTATTACATTGTACCTACAAGATATAAAACTACGCGGTTGACACCTGCCAAAAGCGCCCGGAAATGCCGCAGAGAATCCCATCTCACAGATAGGCGCGGGAAGACGCATCACTGAATTCAAAAATCCAGAGATACTTAAGACCGGAGAAACAAGAACAGAAAAGAAGCGGAACGAAAGTGGTTTGGGGTTAAAAGCCCCGCGCCCAATCGGTTGAACTCACGGCGTATCAGACCGTTTTGTTCGCGATATATGAATAACAATACTATTTCAGTATTAACAAACATAATGGGCTTTGTGAGGGTAAAATACTTTCCTCCAAAGACTATATGTATCGAGATGAGAAATGATAATTGGGAGTAGTACTCTCCAAAATATCATTTTACTCAACCGCGATACGTTCTCCCTCTTTGATTCACTATCAGTACTGATACTACCGATGTGGATTGAGGGAGAGATATTAATACTGATATGTATTTTATTTTTATTCATTATATCACAGCGCCCCATAAAAAATGGGAACGCCAAATATAGTTCGCTCCCATACAGCTAATAGTTTCTGCGAGTGAAATAGAACACGACACCAGATTCAAAAATCTAGAAATACTATGCAGACCGATACTGTATAGCAAATACTCCTATAGTGTAGTGGTCAATCATTCCGGCCTTTGGAGCCGGAGACGGCGGTTCGAACCCGCCTAGGAGTATTCTTTTTTGGTTAGATTCCGTTTGTCAGATTGAGATTTTTTTGAATTTCGGGGTGCGGAGCCGCGACTCCGGCGCGGAGCGGCTCGCGGTGGAGATATCTTCTGCAGGTTAGTGCGGCATCTCACTTCCGTTTTTGTATGTATACACCAAGACTGACCCTTCGATATCCTTATTGTTTCAGATATCCTATTACCTATCATCTGAGCTTTGGAGGAAGCTATTCACTATGGATAAAGCCGAATATATGCCTTGGGTAAATTTCTATACGGAGTTTGCTGATAAACTACGTCCATTTGTAGAAAATCGAACCCACCTTATTGAAAAAGTAAAGAGAGTCTTTATCACTGCAGGAGTGCCACTTCTAAAATTGGAAGAAGAGGGAAAACCTGTCCTTGATGTCGACCCATTCACAGTTTTTGGTTTGTTTAATCGGGGAAATAGTCTGGTAAACCGGATATCTATAATTCAGGCTTTTGCTCAAGAATTTTCTGTGGTATCTCCTATCCCAGAAACGTTTGACGGAATCCCTCTATTAAATAATCTGAACTCTCTCTTCTATCGTTTTGGCGAGAAACGTAAACCGGATGATATCAACAACCTCTGGAGATTTTATCTTACATCTTTGGATTATGCTGACAATCCAACGGAAGAAAACAGAGCAAAATTCGTAGAGCTCTATGATTTAGTACAAAAACAGAGCAATATTCTATGGAATATTACAATGGGTTTGTTCTGGATTCGCCCATACACATATCTGAACCTTGATTCTACAAATCGTGACATTCTCCAAAATCCAAAAACAATGCCTCTTGACTTTATCAAGAAAGCTGGGAAATTAAATGTTGTACCATCTGCAGCGAAATACCTTGAACTGATTGAGGATTGTAAGAACGTGCTTGATAGAGAATCTTATGAATATACAAACTTCCCTGAGCTCTCTTACTTTGCGTGGAGGTTACCGAAAGAAGAGATAAATCAATGGAGAGCAAATGTGGGGGAAGCTATTGGGGATGCAGGTATTGAGAATATTCAATATTGGGTTTACACTCCGGGATATGGGGCGAAACAATGGGATGAGTATTATCAATCTAACATAATGGCTCTCGCTCGTGATTCTCTTGGAGATTTAAGTCAGTATGCATCGCGGAAAGAGATTGAAGAATCTGCACGTGAGGTGAATGAGTTTGGTAATGAGTTCGGAAAAACAGCCACCTATACTCGTGTCTCTCTTGAAATCTGGCAATTTGTACACGACATAAAAGTAGGTGATGTAATATTTGCCAAACGTGGTCGTGGAGATATTATTGGAAGAGGGGTGGTTACTTCTGATTATATTTATGACGAAAATCAGCCTGAAAAATTCCGAAATATACGCAAAGTAACATGGACACATAAAGGTGAATGGGGTAGTCAGGGAAATATCTCTAGTCAAGTGCTCACAGAAGTCACACCATACACTGCTTATGTGGAACAGATAAAGTCACTCTTTGAAGACGAAAGTGGTGAGGAAATCGAAAGAGACACTACACAGGACACTCTTTACACCGAAGAAGACTTCCTCAAAGAAGTCTACATGGGCAAATCCGATTATGAAATTCTCACCACCCTCCTGAGAAACAAAAAGAATGTCATTCTGCAGGGAGCTCCGGGAGTTGGTAAAACCTTTGCCGCCAAACGGCTGGCATATTCTTTGATGGGCATCAAAGACCCGAATCGGGTAATGATGGTACAGTTCCACCAGAACTACAGTTATGAAGATTTTATCATGGGATTCCGCCCGTCAGCTTCCGGCTTTGAATTGAAGAAAGGACCATTCTACAACTTCTGTAAGAAAGCAAATGAGGACAAAGAGAATGATTACTTCTTCATCATCGATGAAATCAACAGAGGAAATCTGAGCAAGATTTTCGGTGAGCTCTTCATGCTTATCGAAAATGACAAACGCGGAGTATCTCTCCAACTTCTCTACTCTGATGAGAAATTTGATGTCCCGGAGAACGTGTACATAATCGGTATGATGAATACGGCAGACCGAAGTCTTGCCATCCTTGATTATGCTCTGCGTCGTCGGTTTGCCTTCTATGAACTGTCTCCGGCATTCTCATCAGAAGGATTTAGAAAATATCGTGAAGAGATAGATAATCCGAAGTTTGACCGCCTGATTGATTCTATCGAAAATCTGAACAAAGTAATTGAGAATGATGACTCACTTGGACGCGGATTCCGTATTGGTCACAGCTACTTCTGCACGAAACAGGATGTTGATGACATGTGGCTGAACTCAGTTATTACCTATGAGATTCTTCCTCTGTTAAGTGAATACTGGTTTGACGAGCCAAGCAAAGTGAAAAACTGGGAGCATACTCTTAGAAGTTCCATTCAATGATTCGGATTCAGAACATCTACTACATGCTAAGCTATGCCTTTCAGGTTCTGAAAGAGAGTGGGTACACAAGCTGTGCGGCAGAAGATTTTGAAAATACTGCTGACCTTCTCTCAGCAATTCTCATCAAAGGAGTTACTACACAGGTTAAGCGCGGGCTTTTTCGTGAGTACAAAGAATATCATGAACCGCTTAGCTCTCTGCGAGGTAAAATATCTCTCTCCGAATCTATCAAACAACAGAGCATCACAAAACAGCAGTTGGTCTGTTCCTATGATGATTTTTCTCTTGATTCATATCACAACAGGATTTTGAAAACAACGATAGAGTCTCTGCTAAGAGCAGACATTCCAAAATCCAGAAAGAAGGGACTGCGAAATATCCTATTCTACTTCAAAGACGTTGGTATCTTAAGTCCATACGATATTGATTGGAATCTCCGTTTTAACCGCCACAACCAAACGTATCAGATGCTTCTTTCTATCTGTTATCTGGTACTGAAAGGACTTCTCCAAACAACAACAGACGGCTCAGTAAAGATGATGCAGTTCTTGGATGAACAACGCATGTCTCGTCTTTACGAGAAGTTTATTCTGGAATACTACAGGAAAGAACACCCGGAAATTCACGTCTCAGCATCACAGATTCCCTGGGCATTGGATGATGGAATGAATTTCATGCTTCCAACAATGCAGTCTGATATCATGCTGTCATCAAATGAGAAAACACTCATTGTCGATGCAAAATACTACAGTCGTACCACACAGGTTCAGTATGATGTCCACACGCTTCATTCCGGAAATCTCTACCAGATTTTCACCTATGTTAAAAACAAAGCTGAGGGTGGCGGAGATGTATCAGGAATGCTCCTGTATGCAAAAACAGATGAGGTAATTCTTCCAGACGCTGTCTATCAAATGAGCGGAAATAAAATCAGTGTTCGTACATTGAATCTGGATTGCGGTTTTTCAGAGATTGCAAAACAGCTTGATAATATTGTAGATGAGCATTTTTAATCTGAGATGAGAGAGATAAGAGTCTAATCTTAGCTTTGCAGAAGATATCTCCACCGCGGGCGGCTCCGCGCCGAAGTCGCCGCCCCGCACCCCTGATTATCAGAGGGATTTTTGAAAAAAAAAAACCGCACATCTCCGCTTACTCATCCTGCCGAATAAACTCAGGATTTACCGAATAACAGATTGTGTGCTGTTTTACCTCAGAGATAACCAGACGTTCTTTTGTCAGTTTTCCCAGATGCCAGCGAAGTGTTGATACCGGCATCTGTATTTCCTCAGCGAGCTGCTTTCGGGAGATGCCGGGATTCTCTGCGATTATCCGGAAGATACGCTGTCTCTGTGCATTTCTCAGAGCTCTGTCTGCCCCTGCCTGTTCTTCTGTCGGATATTCATCTGCAGGATAGTATCGGGAAGTGATTTGGGAAACTCTGCAATCCTGCTGAAGTCTCTGCAGATTATATGCAACAGAACCGCGGGAATATCCGGTTGCTTTGATAATCTCTGTCTGCGTTGCTCCGGGATGTTTTCTGAGATATGCAAGGATTTGCATGGCACGGCTTTTTGGATTGTCGGAGAGTTTTCTTCGGAAGTGGAATTGGGAGATACGCTCCGAAGTAAAGAGACCAAGAAGCATAATGATGATTCCAATAATTACAACAATAATTTTTATAGTGGGTTTAACGTTCGAAGGTATGGAGAACCCAATCTCAGGAAATTCCAATACATATATGGGGTCATCAAAAAGGAAATACGATAAAAGAGGGCTCTCTGCTATGAACCGTTGTAATTCTTCCGGGATTAAAGTAATCTCAGACAGCGGGGACGATAAAATGCCGTTTGTATATCCTGCCGCAGGCATCACAAAGAACGCAAAGAGAATCAGTACCACAAGAAACAACCGCAGGCGCATTCTGTAATTCCTATTGCACGAACAGACATATAAATTCTCTAAGCATTTTCTAACACATCAAAAGACTCCAACAAAAAAAGCGTGGGTAAAACCCTTAGTTGATTAGCTCTCTGCCTCCTTTTGCGGGAGTTTGTGCGGAAGATACCGCAGGATACAGACTGCTGCCCCTCCTGGAATACAGCCAAGGAGATAGGTGAATGCCGCGTGGGATGCCATATCCGGATGCCAGAAAATCGAGACAATAATTCCCGCCGCCGCCAGACCCACAGCCAGACATAACAGAACAATGATAAGAACAATTCCGGAGGTCTTAGGTCTGGGGTTTTCTTTAAGATAGGACGGAGGTTTTTGTTCGATGAAGAATGATCCGGCGAGGACCACAATTTCGACAAAAAACCCAATAACAACTGTTGCCGGATAGAAGAACTCGCCAAGAGACGGCGCGGTTTTTTCATAGACGGTCAGCAGCTTCCCAACACCGAAGAACAGTACCATAAGTACAACATGAACGGAGTAAAAGACCGCGTTACTCACCGGCTGCTTTGGTTTCTTTACCGGAACTGTGGTGTTCATGAGGTTCATGAAATATACTCGGCGGTTGTTTGATATAAAAAGATTGAGCAAAATCTGACAGATTCACTGCCTGATATTCCCTGATAGAGGAATAGAGCATATTTTTGAAGAAGACAGCAGCGCCGCAAGCCGCATCGGCTCGTAAGCCGCGGCTTTGCACATAAAAAAGAAGGATTGAAAGTTGTTACTTCCTCTCGCCTTCCAGAAACTCCGCCGGAACGTTGTGGTCAAAGGTTGCCCGAACATCCGCTGCCCTAAGATATTTTACCAGAACAGGCACCGAACAGTCCTTCCACTCGGCATCCCACCACATACAGCCGTCAGCAGAACAGGTCTTGCCCGACAAGGGACAGGTCAGAAGTGATTTAGTCATACAGTAAAATAGGGGAAAAAAGGATTTATAATTTCGGGCGGTGCGCCTGATATTCAACCACTGCCCCGTTTCCTGCCTCGCGGAACGCCCGGGCAACACCGGCAGGACCTAGCTTGATTCCGCCAAAGATGCGGGAAACCATAAGCACATGGCTTCCTAAATTATGCCGTTCCATCACTTCAGCCAATGCACGTCCCGGAGAGCCTACCTCTCCGTCGGCTCTGCTGTCGGTAAAGTTTCCGCACACAACCGCATAACAGTGGTGTGCCGCCTTCTTGTAGAGCTTGTCATGAATTGCCCGCACCTCCAGAACATCATCCGGCGTGTCAATCTCATAGAGATGTGCATAGAACTTCGACTTCTTTTCATCAAGCCTGACGACTGATACTTCACGAACTGCCATATTATCTCTCCCTCATTTCCGTTAATGCCGCGCGGAACTCATCCAGGTATGCCTGCATCGAAAGGCTTCCCTCCGGGAACGGACAGTCCGCATCATAGAGCTTGTCGATTACCGGCTGGGTTGGATAAATCTCAACCTTGACACCGGTCGCTTCAGCCGCCGCTTCCATAGCACGCCGGAAAAGCCCGATGCAGTACGCAATCCGGTGCGTGTAGGTCTCTCTCGTCTTTTCCAGATAGCCGATGAGACGCCGTGTCTCAATCTCCAGAAAGTCATCCTTGATTTTCTGGTCCTTCACATTTCCAAGCATATAGTGATAGTGGGCAAACGGATACATCAGTTCAAGCTCCGCCGGAACTGTGCCGCAGGTGCCGAATATCGTCACATGATATTTTGCCGGGTCGGGAAAGACCTCCCCGAAGAGTTTGTGAAACAGCTTGTGCGACGGGCTTTCGCTGTAGGGTTTGCGGACAGCGCAGGGAATGAAAATCCCAATCTCGCGCGGCTCGATATGGTATTGGTCGATGATATAGCGGTATGCCTCTTCAAACTGCGGAAGATAAAACGGCGGGTCGGTTAAATCATTCGGGTCAGCCGGCGGCTTCACTCTTTAACCTCAAACTCCGCATCAAGAGTATTCGGGTCAAGCTGTTTTTTGACCTCGCCCATCGGCAGAAGCAGCCAGAGTGCGATGTAAACCAGAATCAGGGCAATTCCCGTAAACGGAATCGGGAGAATCAGAAGAAGAATCAGGACCACTCTGACAACCCAGGACGGGATACCGAAGTACTCTGCAATACCTCCGCAGACGCCGCCTAAATAGCGGTTGGTCGGGGAACGGGTAAGTTTCTTTGCCATACCTTACTATTTTTCCCCAGAGCCTATAAGTTTTCAGTTTTTCCGCAGACCGGACACCGCGGACTTTTCTTCACCGAAAAGATATCAACCGCGTTCGATGCACCGTCATAGAGCAGTAACTTTCCGGCAAGGGTCGGTTTGCCTGTCAGGAAGCGGAGTGCTTCCAACGCCTGCATGCTTCCGACAACACCCGCGGCCGCCCCGAGAATCGGCGCGGAAGAGGAAGGGCCGACTTTTGGAAAAATACAGGAAAGACACGGCGTCTCGTCTGGCACAACCAGCGTTATCTGCCCGGAAAACCCGGTGACCGCCCCGTGCAGAAGCGGGATGTTCAGCTTCTTAGATGCTTCGTTTAAGACATACCGCGTCTCAAAGTTGTCCATGCAGTCGATGATAAGGTCTGCGCCGTCTGCCATCCGGAAGACGGAATCTGCATCAATCTTTTCCGCGAAGGAAACAACCCGGCATTCCGGATTGAGCGCGGAAAGCGTCTGGGCGGCAGACTCTGCCTTCAGCATTCCAAGGCGCGAGGCCGGATGCAGAATCTGGCGGTTCAAGTTGGACTCTTCGATTACATCCAAATCGGCAATCCGCATCTCGCCGACACCGGCTTCTGCCAGATACATCGAAACCGGAGAGCCGAGACCGCCTGCTCCTGCGATAAAGACCGTTGACTCAGCGAGGCGGCGCTGGCCGTCTTCTCCAATCAGCGGAATCTGGCGTGCGTAGCGCTCAGACATACGTATCCCTCACGAGAGCCAGACAGGCTTTGGCATCCTCATGCTTCTGGTCAACCGCGTTCGTCTTCAGCCAGGAAAGCAGCGCCTTCTTCTTCTCCTCATCAAGCGGAGATTCCTTTACGACCCGGCGGTAGGTCCTGTCCGGATAGTAAATCCCTTTGCAGGTCTTGAGAAGTGCCGCCTCTTCCTCCGCGGAAAGGAAACCTTCGGCAACGGCACGGGAAAAACTTGCCCGCATATTTACCATCGGGTCAGACAGCGCCATGCCGGACTCCGGATCATAGAGCAGCCCCACTTCATCATCTGCTACAATCTTTCCGGACTTGTATGCCTCAAAGATTTTGCCGACACCAACCATACCGAACGGTTCCATCTCAGCGGCACGCAGAGCGCCCATCGAAGAAGAGCCGTAGAACTTCACCCCGGAGCGGAGAGCTGCTAAAATCTCCTTGTGGCCTACGGACTCATTCTGGAAGAACACCCCGTCGATGATAACAATTACCTCAGCCCCCGCGGCAGCCGCGGCTGTTACGTCCCCGCGTTTTGCAGGAGGTCTGATATCTGCATCCGGCAGATACCCGCGGGCTTCTTCAGGCTGAAGACTTGGCGCGGCGAATATGACGATATTCGGCATCCCGGCACCTCTGACCTCTTCTTTCGTTGTCAATCGTAAAGCATTCCAGTCCCGGCACAATTACGCGGACAACCGGAATCTGAATCTCCGGATCGGTTAAATCGCAGACGATTACCCGGTCCAGACCTGCCGCGGCAAGGCGGGAGACAATCTCTTCAATATCAGTCTTGAAGTCATCCGTGGCACAGGAGGGAATCTCGGATGCCGGCTCGTACTCATCACCCTTGAACCAGTAGGCGTTCATGCGTTTTACGCGGTCGTAGCCCATCATTTCACGGAACTGGGCAATGGTTGCATCCTCGCGGGCGCCGTGAATCTGGGTTGCCCGGCTCTGGGCAACCTCGGACAGTGCCCGAATCATGGCGATTTCCGGATTTGAGTGCGTTCCCATACCAATCATTAACAGACGCGGGTCCTTCATCTGCACATCGTCTGCTACCGCGGCAACGGTGGGAACACCGATATCGGAGGTGATGTCCCGAAGCGTTACTTCGACACCGGCGTCCGTGAACTTTGCCGCCATTTCGGCAACCTTCGGCGGAAGGTCAGTCAGTTTCTTTCCGGTGTTTCGCGTGACCTCGGCAAGAGACCAGGCGTCACGCTCGATGAGTTCCGTTAATGCGTAAAAGATTGCCTCTTCCAGCGTGTTTCCGGAAGCAACACCGTTGGAACTGGAACGGAAGAGGGTTGGCATATAGTATGGATTCGGATGCACAACCGCACAGAATGGAACACTTACCTCTTCCTTATCAACCAGGTCAAAGCCTTTTACCCATGGAATCTCCTGCGTGGCGTCGGTTGTGACCGGCAGAATCAGGGATTCGGGGTCAATCGGTTTTTCCCCGTTGAGCCGCATGGCGGCATAAGAGTACGGCGCAAGGTCGCGGGGAACGGCTTCTGCGCTGTAGCGCTCGATTCCTTCCATGATTCCGGCAACCTTTGCCTCTGCTTCCGTTCCGCCCTTTCCGTTATAGACAGAGATTGCCCCTTCGGCAGCGGCAGGTCTGATACAGGAGTAGACCGGAATTCCAATCCGGTCAAGGTCGGTGATATCAGCGACACGGGTAATTCCTGCGTCCGGTACGAATTTTTCGATACGTTCAAGCGTCTCTTCGGGAGTACAGCTCCGCTCGGTCCATCCGCGGTAGACCTTTGGAGATGAGTGCAGCTCTAACATTGATAGTAATATTCGTCTGTGAGGTATTGTAGGTTTCCCTTTGAGAGATGAAATACAGAAAAGAAGCCGTTGGAGGGACTTGAACCCTCGGCCTGCTGATTACGAATCAGCCGCTATACCGCTAAGCCACAACGGCGAAAAGTTGCTTATATAAATTAACATCGGGAGAATAAATAGATTGCCTCAGAGAAAAACTTCCCTCAGCCAAACGTATTTATACCAGCCGGCCGGAAGTTATCACTATTGGATATGCCTGCCAATTCAGTTTCCGTCAGCGACATCCTTCGTGCCTCCATCTGCCCCATGCAGCTGTATCTTGCAAAATCCTCACCGGCAGATTTTTCCGAACCGCTTCGCTATTCCGTCGCAAAACAGATTTCCTACCACTTAGGGGATGAACTGGATGCGGCAGAGATTCGCGAAGAACTCAAACTCACCATACCCGACTGCGGAGAGGAAGCGTTTCGCGTTCTCGATGAAATGCTTGCGGCATGCAGAAAAGTAACCTGGCGGCAGGCGCTGACCTATGACATGCAGGTTGACTCCGGAAAATACAACATCCACGGCCGCGTGGACCGCGTTTTTGACGACAGCTTCTCGATTATCAAAGGCGGAAAAGCCCCGACGCACGGCGTCTATGCTTCAGACCGGCTGCAGGCGGTATGCTACTCGATATGCCTTGAAGAGATGTACGGAAAAGAGTTCTACGGCAGAATCGAGTACTTAGGCTCCGGCACGATTCGCAGTGTTGTGCTCTCGCCGTCTGATAAACGGGTGTTTTTAACCGCGCTCAAAGAAGTGGAAAAAGTCCGGCGCGGGGAAGTGCCGCGGCCAATCCGCGGAGAGAAATGCAAACGCTGCCGGTTTGCGGAAAAATGCCGTCCGCTGGAAAAACCGCATACGCTTCTTGAACGGCTGAAAAAGAAATAATAATACTCCTCCATACGAATATAGTTCTACTATGCGAGGGGACCTTCCCGAAGATATTTTAGAAGAAATTCTCAATCTCAAAAAAGACCGGACGGCAAGACGCGACCTGTCCGAACTGGAGATGCGGGGAAAAGAGGCGTTTGAAGCAGCCCTTGGACGCCTCAAGGAAAACGGCTGTCTGCTTGAAGACGATCAGGGGCTTTACTTAAGCGAAAAAGGACAGAAGCGGGCAGAGTCCGTTGCCCGTAAACACGCAGTCCTGGCAAACTTTTTGACAAACGTACTCGGACAAAAGCCGGATGCCGCATCAGAAGAAGCCTGCCGGCTCGAACACAAAATATCGACCGAGACCATCAACAAACTGGACTCGTTCCTGGACCGCACCGTTCCAAAAAGCGGCGCAGAGTTTACCGACCACAATGAACTCACGCAGAAAAATCCGATTGTGCCGCTTTCCGACTGTCCGGAAGGAGAACTCCTGCACGTTGCCCTCATCCAGGAGTTTGCCAAACACAGCCGCCTTCTTGATATGGGAATCATTCCGGGCGAGCTGATTACCCTTCGCCGGAGACTCGGAAACAACGCCGTGGTTGTCAAGGTGAAGGACTGCGAGGTCGCACTGAGTCCTGAGGTTGCCGCAAACATCATGGTTGAGAGGTGTTCGTCTCCGTGAAAAAAGCAGTCCTTCTCGGAAACCCGAATGTGGGAAAGTCGGTCATCTTCAACTCCTTAACCGGACTGGGTGTGGAAATCAGCAACTATCCGGGAACGACCGTCTCTGTCCAGACCGGTGTTGTCAAACACGGCGGAGAGGAGTTCATGGTCACCGACCTTCCGGGAATCTACTCCCTTGCCGGCGACTCGGTGGAAGAGCAGATGGTCAGAGAATACCTCGCGCAGGAAAACCCGGACCTCTTTATCGTCATCCTTGACTCCGCAACGCTGGAGAGAAACCTCTTCCTGCTTCTGCAGGCCGCAGACTTCGGCAAGCCGATGCTTGCAGTCCTCAACATGATTGATGATGCCGAAAAAGCAGGAAAGGATGTTGATGCAGAGAAGCTTTCCGCTGTCTTCGGCATACCGGTTCTCAAAACCGTTGCAACCGAAGGAAAGAATCTGGATGTGCTTGCCGAGTACATGACAAAAGGCGGCATCCCGAAATCAAAGCCGGCAACCCGGCTGGATGAGCACATCAAGGCGGCAAAGGACTCCCTGCAGGCGGTCTATACACTCTCTGACGGAGAGGCGCTCTTTGCCCTCGAAGGCATTCGCATCTCAACTCTTCCGGAGTGTGTTATGGAGACCGCCGAAGCCCTCAGCGAGGAGATTGAAAAGCTCCATGCGATGTCTCCGCACCAGATTATCCGCGAGAACCGGTACTACACCGCAGCAGAGATTGCCCGCGCGGTAACATCGGATGTTCCGAAAAAGAAGCGCCGCGACTTTGATGCGCTGCTTACCCGCACCTTCCCGGGCGTGCCGATTCTGATTCTGACGCTTCTTGCCATCCTCTTAATTGTATTCGAGGTCGGCGGATTTTTAGAAGAGACGATTGTCTCGCTGATGACAACGTATATCGAAGAGCCGTTCCATGCGTTAGGTCTCCCGGCTATAGTCGATACCGTCGGCGGGGCAATTATTCTTGCTATTATGTCAGGTCTTGGAATTGCCTTCCCGTATGTGTTCCTCTTCTATATCTTCATCTCTATCTTAGAGGACACCGGATACCTGACGCGTGCGGCATTTTTAGCCGACCGTTTCATGCATAAGTTAGGTCTGCACGGACAGGGAGTGATTCCGTTTGTTCTCTCCTTCGGCTGCAGTGTGCCGGCTGTTATGAGTACCAGCCTGCTTCCGACAAAGCGTGAGCGGTTTATCTCATCCGTGCTCGTTACAATGCTTCCCTGTTCGGCACGAACGGTTGTTATCTCGGGAGTTGTTGCATCCTTTGTCGGCCTTGGCGCGGCATTTTCGATTTATCTGATTGTGTTTGCCCTGGTGTTTATCGTCGGATGTATCTTATCAAAGGTGACGCCGGGGGAGCAGTACGGTATGATTCTGGAGATGTCAAAGATTCGCCGCCCTATCCTAAAGTATGTGGTAAAGAAGGCGTGGCTGAGACTCAAGGAGTTCTTATATATCGCCATGCCGCTTCTTTTGGTAAGCAGTATCTTCCTTGGACTCTTTGAGTATCTGGGATGGGTGGAGCTCTTCGAGTCCTTTATCGAGCCGGTCTCTGAGGCAGTGTTAGGTCTTCCGGGCTTTGCGTTTACGGCTCTGATGTTTGGTATTCTTAGAAAGGAGATGGCATTTGAGACGCTGGCGGTTATGGGAGGCAGTGCGGACTTACTCACTATCCTGACCGCCCCGCAGCTCTATATCTTTGCTTTAGTCTGCGTGCTGTTTGTTCCGTGTGTTTCTACGATAGCTGTTCTTGCAAAGCAGCTTGGAAAGAGGATGGCGGTGTTTGTTTCGGTGTTTACGGTGATGCTCGGTCTGGTGATGGGCGCACTGTTTAATCTTGGATTTATGCTGTTCCTCTAAACAGCTTCTTTTTTTCGCGGAGGAAAAACACCTCCGCAAATCCTTTGGAAAACCCGCTGAGGGGATGTTTAAAGAGAGTTCATTATATACGTTCAAACGTCCAAATGTAATGTACTATGGTAGAGTCATACGAAGAAATGCTGCAGAAGGCATATGCAGGAATCGATGAGCCGACGGATACCGGCGAACGTTTCCAGGTTCCAAAAACCCGTGTCTATATTGAGGGTAAGACCACTGTTCTCGAGAACTTCCGGGATATCATTGACACCTTAAACCGCGAGCCGGAGCACTTTATGAAGTATGCCTTAGGTGAACTCGGAACTGCCGGAAAGATTGACGGTGCACGTGCAGTCTTCAACGGTAAGTTTGAGCATTCCCAGTTTGAGGCGATTGTTAAAGGCTATGTCGCAGACTATGTCATCTGTACTGAGTGCGGAAGACCGGATACCAAACTCGTTAAAGACGAGCGTGTATTAATGCTTCTCTGTGAGGCATGCGGTTCGAAGCGCCCGATTAGAAAGAGAAAGGGTAAGATTGACACCTCTGCCGCCTCGGCTGTTGAGGAAGGAAAGGAGATGGAGGTCAGCATTGACTCTATCAGTAAGAAGGGAGACGGTGTTGCACACGTTGGAAAGTATATTCTCTACGTCTCCGGCGTGAAGGTCGGACAGAAGGTAAAGGTCAGAATCACCAGAATCTCCGGTCAGGTCGCATTTACCCAGAAGATATTATAAGTATCCGATAAGGATATTCTCTTTTTTTTTGTTTAGGAGCAAAGCCGATTTTAATTACCATAAAAAAAGCAGGGGAGTGTTTCCCCCATCCCGCTCATATGAGAGGGTTATTTTCTTCTGAGACAGAGTGCCGCGGCAAGTCCGCCGAGCAGGATTCCAAGAATCGGTGCCGGAGTCTTCCCCGGCTCGGTCGGAATCGGTTCACCGGTCGGCTCTTCGCTTGGTTCATCCGTCGGGGTGACAGTCGGGTTCAGTTCAGTCCAGACTGCATAGAGGGTCTGGGACTTCTTCACGAGAACGGTCTCGCCGTCTACGTAAACCGCGTCTCCATCTGCACTCTCTGCCCATCCCATGAACACAAAGCCTTCACGGGTGAAGGTGTTTGCTGACAGCTCCGTCTCCTTTCCGGAGATGAAGGTCTGCGGGTTCATGATTCCCACTCCGCCGTTTGCGTCAAATGTCACGGTGTAGGTGGTAGTGACCGGAGCGTGACTGCCGCTGCCGCCTCCTGTAGATGGTGCGGGATTGGCGTTCCACTTTGCGTAGAGGATGATGTCAGCAGTGACAGTATCAGAGGAGAAGTCCCATGCATCGGTAAGAGCTGAGTCGTTGTACCATCCGTTAAAGGTGTGACCGGTCTTTGTCGGGTCTGTCGGTTTGGTGACTGTTCCTCCTGCAGAGACATACTCGGATGGTACAGCACTTCCACCGTTGCTTTCAAAGGTTACTTTCCAGCTGCCGTCAGGTCTCCACTTTGCGTAGAGGTTAACGATTCCATCCTTTACTGTTGTGAGGTTCAGAACAGACGCTCCATCACTATATACTACCTCTCCGTTTTCAGACGTTGCCCATCCGTCAAAGGTGTGGCCAAGGTTGGTGAATGTATTTGCGGTCAGAGTCTGCGCAGCGTCATAGGTGAAGGTCTGGTCAGCCATATCTCCTGTTCCAGTGTTGTTGTGGAACTTCACGGTGTAGGTGTTGGGAGTCCAGTTTGCGAAGAGCGGGAACGTGCCGTTTGGTTCAGCGGTGAGGTTCTGAACTGGTTCTTCGTTTTCATACACTTTCGCTCCGCCTGCAGACGTTGCCCATCCGTCAGCGGTGTATCCTTCGCGAGTGAAGGAGTTTGCGGCCAGAGCCTTTGCGGTCTCGTCATAGGTGAAGGTCTGCGGGTTCATGCTTCCCTCCCCGCCGTTTGCGTCAAATGTCACGGTGTAGGTGTTGGCCGTCCACTTTGCGTAGAGGGTGATGTCAGCAGTGGCAGTATCAGAGGTGAACTCCCATGCATCGGTAAGAGCTGTGTCGTTGTACCATCTGTCAAAGGTGTAACCGGTCTTTGTTGGGTTTGCTGGTTCTCCTACCGTTCCGCCATCTGCCACTTTCACAGACCATTCAGCAGAGTCATTGTTTGCGTTAAAGGTCACGGTGCGTACATCTGGATCAAGCTGAGGTGCTAAGGCATCTGCCGGTTCAGGGAGATTGGCTAATACCGGAAGCCTGAAGTTTGCGTTACTGCTGAGTGTCCAGCCGTTTTCAGGGGTAAACTGACCAAATAACTGCTCCCACACAGCAGAAGATGCGACATTTTCTCCGTTGATTTCTCCGTTAGCCGCCGGCGCATTGTTGAGCGTCGTCTTTTCCCAGCCCATGTTGTTCTCAACAGTTCCCTTGGTGTTATTTCCAACTACTCTTCCTGCATATTTTGAAGAGGAAATCTTCGCATTCAGAGCATAACTGTCGGAAACTGTTGAAGTCCCCGAATTACTTCCCTCAACATATCCTGCAATACCTCCAGCATAGGCTTCGCCACTGGTTGAGGTTGCCGTTACGTCTCCTGTTGCATAACAGTTGGAAATCTCTACATTTTTATCGGTATAAGTATAACTATATCCTGCAATACCTCCGGCACGAACGTCGCCGCTGGTTGAGGTTGCCGTTACGTCTCCTGTTGCATAACAGTTGGAAATCAGTGCATCATTCCCTATTGTATTATGTCCTGTAATACCTCCGGCACGAACGTCGCCGCTGGTTGAGGTTGCCGTTACGTCTCCTGTTGCGTAACTGTTGGAAATCTTACAATTGTTCGCTCCTGCAACACCTCCGACATAGACTTGGATATTATTGTTGCAGATTGCATTTGCTGTTACGTCTCCTGTTGCGTAACTGTTGGAAATTGTTCCTAAATTAAATCCAGCAATACCGCCGACATAGTAACCACCGGAAGAGTTAGAACTGGTAAACTTTACATTGATAGTAACTGAAGATGAACAGTTGGAAATCGTTCCTAAATTATATCCAGCAATACCGCCAGCATACGAACGGGCGCTAATTCTCTCAAAAGAAATACTGCCGGCAACGTTCAGATTTTTGATGACACCTTCGTTACATCCAAAGAGACCAAAACATCCATTATTTCCTTGCGTCACGTTCAGACCACTTATGGTATGTCCGCCTCCGTCAAAGGTACCTTGGAAGGAGTGGCCGTCTGTGATGATGATGCTTTTGTTTCCAATCGGCACCCAGTTTTTATTGTTGAGGTTAATATCATCCGTCAGTTTGAAGTACTTACCTGTATAGTATGTTCCAGCATTCACCTGAGATGCCAGCCCAGCAAGTTCTGCGGCAGAAGTAATCAGATACGGATTAGCTTCAGTTCCGGCACCATCCCATGTAGTATCTATAGTACTTCCATCCCAGACATTATCAGCACTCACCGGCGCTGCAAACAAAAGAGTAATCAACAGCAGTACAAAAGCGGACGCTAAACCGTGCCGCAGAATTCTTCTTCGGGACAACTCCGGAGGGGCAGTCCCCATCTCAATTAATGGAATCATGTGTTTTTACCTCGAATTGAAATTCAGTCAACTACACGCTGGCATTCAACCGCGAGGAAAAAACACCTCATGCCTCGCAGCAGAGAACACCGTACAGACAGGATTCTAATCCTATCTAAGTAGGATTTTTACAACTAATTATTAATATAATTTACCCCCATCAATTTGAAAGAAAACACCACTATCACAACGTTATATCAAAGCCCTTTTAAAACATATTTCGAAAAATCAAATAACATAACGCCATATTCACACTCAAAAACCAATATTGAAAATATGCTAACACGTAACACAGAGAATCACGCTGAGCAATCTCTGAGCACAAAAAAACATGCGCGTTATATGAGGCAGATACAGAAAATACGAAAGGCACGACAAAATAAAATCCTACTTAGATAGGATATATAATACAGACCGGACTCTCCCTCCATGCCAAAAGGCGTTGCCCATAAATTCCAAAAAAAATGGTGAGTAAAAGGGTAACCCATAGAATTTAGGAGCAAAACTAAGAATTTGTGGGCATCCACTAACATGGGAACACGAATCCACGCGAATCAAAACAAATCGCATGCCTATTCACGGCTCCTTTCCCTGCTTATCGCGGGAAGCCGCGGCACGCTTGCGCCCTCGCAGTCGGCTCGGGCGGAATAGTTCTCTCAACCGCTCGCCCGAGCCGACTGCGAGGGCGTCAGCGACCGTGCGGCAGCTCTGCGATAAGCAGAGCTAAGCTGCCGCCTTTAGAGGTCGCGATTCGTCTTGATTAGTGTGGATTCGTGTTCCAAATGTCATACAATGCCTGCATTCTCCTTTTTTATCTAAGATGAATGAGGAAACCCACACATCAATTTTAGGAGCAGAATAGATATTTTAGAGGCAGTGTCCAGGGTTTAGGAGCAAAACTGAATTTATGGGCAACGCCATGCCAAAATACTTATACCATTCAGCACCCATGAGAATATAACGAAATGTCCGAGTATACGAGTATCAAATCCGCCGTCCTGCTTACTCTTCATGAGCGGATGCCGGAGATCGTAGACACATTCGGCGTTGAGACAATCAGTCTCTTTGGTTCTGTTGCCCGCGGAGAAGATACGGCAGAAAGCGATATTGATTTTGTTGTTTCCTTTTCCCCTGAATATGATAAATACATGAACTTCCTGAGTCTGAGTGATTTCTTAGAGGTGCTTTTCGGACGAAAGGTTGACCTGCTTACTGAAAGGAGCATTCATCCAAAACTGAAACCCTTTATTGTATCGGACAGTATTCCGTGTAATCCGGCAAAAGCATGAAAGATATATCCATTTTCCTTACCCACATTCTCGAACAGACGAAAGTAATCCAGGAGATTTCTGCACAGACCACGTGTGAAGGATTGAAAGAGAATGTTATTTTTCTAAATGCTATGTCCCGCAGTTTTGAGATTATCGGTGAGGCAGCAAAGCATATTCCGCAAGAGTTCCGTGACCAGCATCCTGATATTGCATGGCGCGGGATGGCAGGATTTCGTGACAAACTGATTCACAGCTACTTTTCAATAGATATCCAGTATCTCTGGGAACTGGCAACAGAGACAATTCCTGTTCTGCAAAAACAGATTGAAGCTCTTTTATCAGATTAAATATTTAGAAGGGGTTGGATGGTTTCCATCCAAAAAGAGTGGTGTGGTATTGTATGGATATTTGAGGGTGATTCATGCCTATTGGAATAACTGAGGGTTTTTACTTGAACAATCCGCCAAACAGCCCTCCTGCCTTCTTTTGCTCCGGCGGCTTGAATTCACGGACATGGAAGCAGAGCTGAAGATGCCCCGGCTCGCACGGGAACGGCTCAGTGGAATTGACACTGTAGCTTACTCCGTCGATTACTTTGTAGAGTTCCTCATCACTGCTCCATCCCGGCGGGCGGGCAAAGCCGTTCTGCTTTAAGAGTTCCTTGTAGTCCAGAAGGTCGTTTCTGCCGACACCGGTTGCACGGAACTCGTACATCGGATGTCCGTTGTCCTCTCCTATCTGTTCGATGTCAAAGCCGGAACCTCCATTCTGCCACTTCGGATACGGGGCAAGGTAGGTGTCCCAGTCTTCGCCAAGGACTTTTTCGTCAGCAAGCCGTGCGTTCTCTTCTTCTTCGACGGCTGCGGGAAGCTTTTCTCCGCATCCTGAACAGAACTTGGTGCCTACCGTGTTCTGTAATCCGCAGGCGGTACATACATATCCGTCAGCGGCTGTTTTGTCCGGCAGTTTTGTTCCGCAGTGCGGACAGAAGTCTTTCTCTTTGGGAGATGACTCTCCGCAGTTGGGGCAGATTTTGATGTTTTTGGACATCTCGGTTGCGTAGTTTTCTGCGGATTTCTGGAGGTTTGCAAACATGCCGGTGGAAGCGCGCTGCTTCTGCTGTGCTTCGCGCTCTTCTGCAGCGGATGCTGCTGCTTTGTCGATTTCGTCAGACATCTTGTTTGCAACGCGTTCTACTTTGGGTGCTATAGCCTGCTGTACGGCATCCCCTATGGCGTTGCTTACTCCGCGGCTGATTCCGCGGCTGATGGCTCGGTCGAGAAATCCCATTTTGTATCACCTCGTGGTTTGCGGCAAGCTAATGCCTGCCGTCCATTTTTGTTCTGAAAGCTTTACATTGCGCCGATAAAGGACATGAGGTATGCAAGTTCTGCTGCCTCATTTCCGGCGTTCTCGTTTAAGTCCACTCCAAGACTTTCCATCATAGCCATGATATCTTCGCTTCCGGAACTGCTAGCTCCGTAGTTTTCAAGATATGAAAAGCCATCTTCGCTTGGGTTGGTGTTCATCGAACCTGCGAGTGCAGACATGTCATAACCGCTTCCTCCACCCATGAGGCCGGATAAGGCAGCCATGTCTTCTTCGCTCATTTCTTCACCGGACATGGCCATCAAGGCTGACATATCAAATCCGCCCATGCCTCCTCCGCCCATTAAGGCAGAGAAGGCAGCCAAGTCTTCTTCGCTCATGTCTTCGCCGGACATTCCGGCAAGGGCTGAGAGGTCAAAGCCCCCGCCTCCGCCCATGAGGGCAGCGAAGACAGCTAAATCTTCTTCGCTCATTTCTCCGCCGGAGAGAGCGGCAAGAGCGGCAAGGGAGGAAAGTCCTCCCTCATCTTCTGAACCTCCAAACGGGAGGTCAATGCATCCTGCGGAAAAGACCATCAGGATAACACAGAAGATACCCGTGATAATGATTTTCCAGTTCATGATTGTGTGTGTAATTTATGCAAGCAGGTTTGCGATGTACTTGAATCCCATGATAAGGAGGAACGGCATGACAATGAAGCCAAGAATGGTTCCAATTACCGGGATGATGTTTAAGAGTGCGATTACAAGGAAGAGGAGCATGAAGACGACAATGGAGATAAGGTATGCTCCAACGCCCATCTGCTTAATCTCTGCAATGCTTTCCTTGATTGCGAATGCAGCTCCGAATCCTTTGTTGGCGAAGTTGTAGACTGCCGGGATGAGGAGGGCGGCTGCTGCGACCATGATTACGAGGTCAATTATCCATCCGATAATCGGGATGATGGCAAATATGACTGCGACAATCATGGGGATGATGAGATAGATGAAGCCGATTACGAAGACGAAGAGACCGTCCATGAAGCATTTTCCGATGTCGTCCATGCTTGGGTCTTCACCGCGGAAGATTTTCAGGTATCTGCCGATACCAATGAAGTTGACTACCGGGATGATAGTAAGGACAATCAGGATAAGCCAGTCAACCCACTTTCCAAAAAGCGTGCCCTTGGCGTATTCGAATGACTGCTTTACGTTTTCTGCGATTGGTAATGTCATGTGTTTTCACCTCATGCGTTTTATTTTGCAGTGAATACTTTTGGAAGCCGCCTTTTCGGCCGCGAGTTGCTTCATTCAGGAATTCACCGAGATATTCCAAAGCGTGAAGGTGTCACCGATTTACCGGGGACTCTTCACTAGAAGAAGTCCCCCCCTCACTGGAACTCCAGCGGAGGGACACTGTCTTTTCTGCCCCATTAACCCCGGGCAGGTAACAGTGTTTTCTTCATACAGGATTCTATTGCACAGATAGTATATAATATTATTCCCGCTGTGAATTATACCTCCGGGTAAATTTTATATAACATTGTGATGTAATATATTCTATTCTCACTTTTCCCGATAATTTCTGCGATATTGGCTTGCGCGGGGTAATTTTTTATATTAACAACGGGTATTATTAATCTGGAGCAGGGTTTGAGGATGACTCTCTCCAGCCAGGAAATAGGTCCAATAAATCAAATCATGTTTGTTGCGCTGAGGAGAATGAAAAGAAGGCAGCGCAACAATATACCATTCCTTCCACTTCGATGAAACCATCACATTCTTTTTTCCGTACACTATGCAGACTGTCCATAAATTTTGCAGGCTTATATCGTTTCATTTCACAAATAACGGCAGAATGGAGGATATGCATACTCTGGACAGAAAAAATATCCAAAATAGAAAACACCCGTTCCAACAGTACAGAGCCAAAGCAGACAAAAAAAGTATCCAGAGTATGCAAAACCTCCATACGAGTTCAAAATGAAAAAACAAACCAGAAATGACTGCAAAATCCCTGCATACCTCTCTCTCAACTATGCAGGGAGATGAAGAAACATCCAAATTCCAAAAAACGCTCAGCTAAGCGTACTCTGGGGAATCACCTCTCGAATCTGATACCGGTTACCCTCAGGCTGCTTCATCTTTTGCAGATACTTGGGGCATCCGGCAAACTTCACATCCACATACTCCTTCATCCAAAGCCCGACAGACTGCGTGGTAAGCGTTCCGGATACCGCAGACTGCACAAGCCTGTCCGGTGCATAGTTCAGCAGTCCGTCATATCCGTTCCCGGTTCTTCGCATCTGCCCTTCTTCGACAAGCATCTTCTGCAGAGCTTTTGGGGAGAACAGCTCGTCTTTGAAGCGTGCGGCAAGCAGTTCGATTACTGCCTTTCCGTCTTCGTCGAATCCGTTGTCTCCGGTCTGAAGCTCGCGCAGGTTGGACAGGAACTCCGTGTATCCGGCAGCGGTCATGCAGCCCCCGCAGAGGGTGTACCAGGTGTCGTACTCGGAGATGTTTCCCTCGCACGGCTTTGGCGCTGGACATCCCGCGGCTTTCCATGCGGCATAAAACACTCCTGCCGCCCAGACAATTTCCGGATGCACTGCTTCGGCGAATGCAAGAAGCTCGGACTTGGAACGCTTAAAGGGCGCTTCATCTGCCAGAGCGCGGGAGGTGGAAAGCCGCGTCTTGTACACTCTGCGGGAGACGTCTGCCCGGCAGTCCAGATTAATTCCGTTGACGGCGAAGGTCATGGGCTTTTCGCATGATACGGTGTCATAACTTCCAAGACGCCTGACCTCGACGTGTCCTGTGCCGGACGTTGCGGTCAGCAGAATGTCCGGTGCCCAGTTTGTGCCGCGGGATGCGTTGTCGAGGATGACAAACGGTCTGCCCGCGATAATCGCGGAGGTGATTTGCTTTTCCATCTCCTCAGGCGATGCGGTTGTTCTGTTGGGTTGCGGGATGACACCGAGGGCTGCAGTTCCAACGGTCTGGCAGAGCAGCGTTCCTCCGGCGCCGGAGACGTTTTTGTCCACAACCCAGATGGGGACAGGGCCTTCGATCATGCGGCGGCAGACGAGGGTGAGGACGGCAAGTACGGTGTTTTCGAAGTCCGTGACGGACGAGAAGCGGAACTCTCCGAAGAGGTTTTCGAAGAGGGCGCGGGCCTGCCGGATGTCATCCGCAGACGGATTCTCCGGCACGGCAGGGACGGGGTAGCCGTTGGTGAGGTAGAGTCCTGTCTCTTCGTGGTATCCCGGCTCGGCAGTAATTCCGTTCTCAGTCATGAGAACGCCGGTGTAGAGTCCGGCAAGTTCGCGGATGTCAGGCAGTTCTGCGGGCAGGGAGGTGAGTACTACGCGGGCGTGGGAGATGGAGAGTCTGATGTCTTTTTCGGTCTGGTGGTCTTCCCAGTAGGCGTTTCTGGTAAGGATGGAGAGCATGCGGTCTGCGGTAAGCTCTCGAATCTGCGGTTTTCCGCTTTTGTCTTTGATTACTTCAACGAGTCTGCTGTCCCGGAAGAAGACGGATTCGCCGTTTCTGCGGTTGTAGGCGCGGATTGCGGAGTTTGCGGATTCAAGCAGGACTCTGGATGTGGAACCCAGAGGGACGGTGATGGGGAGTGCGGATTCCGTTTCGGGGGGAGGCGGAAGTTCGATTGGTTCGACATTCGATACAGGACCGAAGAATGCCTCGAGTTTGAGGTCTTCGATGTTGGTTTTGTCTTCAGCAATAATTTGCATGAATGACTTTATGTAACTTTAAATTTAAGTATGTTTGGAGTGCGTTAACGAAAACTGCGCAGAATGTAAAGTTAATATATGTTGGAAAACAGATAATATATGCATGGGATTTAAAGTAATAACGACGCAGGTTACGTTTCGGATGAATCAGGATATGTATGATGAGGTTGAGAGACGGGCAGAAGCGCGCGAAATAAAGGCAACTGACTTTATGCGGGATGCGATTTCTGCGTTTGCCGGGGCAGGGGCATGTCCTGTCTGCGGTTCGCTGACGGTGAAAGATGCCCGGTTCTGTTCGTCCTGCGGGCGTGCGCTGCATGCGGAGACTGCGGCAAAGATGGCAGAGGATGAGGCTGTCCGCTTTGAGCAGATGCATGCGCTTCTCTCGCGTCCGCAGGTGGTCTTTGCGGGCAAGTCAAAAGAGGAGCTTCTGGCATATAAGGAGGAGCTTGAGCGGGTTCTTGCGGAGTGAGGGAAAAAAGAGAGGGTTATTCTTCCTCGTCTGCTGAGAGGTCAAGCCAGAAGGCAGGACGTACACAGACTGCGTCGCTGATTGCGAAGTTTCCGGTCATGTAGAGGTCTCCGCCGCCTGAGTATGTACAGATGTATCCCTGCTGATTATCTCCCGGAGTTCTGGTCCAGTAGGATACTCCTTCTCCGTTGTAGAAGGCAGCCATATCCTCAGGGTTTGGATAGTACTGACGCATCTCGGATTCGCTTAATACAAAGACCGTATCTTCCGTGCTGTCTCCTGCAAAAACTCCGTTTTCAGAGTTTGGCGGGTTGCTGTTTACCACGGTGAGAATGTCTGCTTTTTCTGCGTTGGAAAATGCCGCATCAGCAAACTCTCCGGCAAGCCATGCACGAAGGGTACTGGTCTCCCAGGTCAAGTCTTCCGGCGGCTGAGTGTCGTGGAATCTGACGTAGCCGATACAATCCTTTGTGATTAAAAGAGCCTTTTCGTTTTTCTTGTCTACGGCAAGGACGTCCCATTCGAGGGCTTTGCCGTTGTACGTTCCAATGGTGAAGCTGTCGCCGACTTTTACGTCAAGCTCTTCACCCGAAGAAGCGCCTCCCCCGCCGGAGGGTTCGTCATTGTCGACACAGCCTGCACCAAAGACGCAGAGCGCCAAGCACAGGGCTGCGGCGAGCACTAAGATTTTCTTCATACAGGTAACAGTGTTTTTCATCGTATTTATTTGTGTTCGCTCTGTGAAGATTTGGTGCGGGAAAGAAATATATGCGATTGTGCAGAATATATCTCATTCTGAACTTTTTTGAAAGGTTGATGCGGAGGTTTCGTGCGCGTGGGTTTGGCATCACCAAAACAATCATATCATCTCCCGCAAAAATACTATCAGATATGCAGGCGTACGAAAGTATCAAAGAGGACGTCATAGCCAAACTCCAGGCAAGTCTTCCCGAAATCAGCGTACGCTTTGCCATAGAGAAAATCGGCATCTTCGGCTCTGTCGCCCGCGGAGAAGACACGCCGGAGAGTGATGTGGATGTTCTCTATCTCTTCCGTGAGGATGCGGATACCGGGCTGTTCCAGACCGCAGAACTCGTGGAGTATTTAGAAACGCTTTTCGGGCGCGATGTGGACTTTGTCTCTCTGAAATGGATGAAGCCGCGGCTTTTTGCGTTTGTCGAGCCGGATATGATTCTGTTTGAGGCAGGAGGAGAAGCGACTGTATGAAGTATGATGTAACAATCTACCTCGCAGACATGCTCGAACAGATTGAGATTATCGAAAGCGAGCTTCCGGCAATCTCCCGCGACGAATTCTTTTCCCGCCCGTTTTTCCAGAATGCTTTAATCCGTTCTCTGGAAATCATCGGTGAAGCCGCAAAGCAGATTCCAGGCGACATCCGAGAGGAGCACCCGGAAATTCCCTGGAAGCAGATAACCGGTATGCGGGACAAACTTGCTCACGGATATGCGACAGTAGATTTGAATGCCACATGGAATACGCTTATCCATGACATCCCGCCGCTTCGCGAAAATCTGAAAGCTCTTTTAGAAACGCTCTAAAAAAGAGAGAGGATTTCTAACAACCGCGCAAAGCAACGCGATAGTGTTGCTTATGAGGTTGTTAGAAATTCTCCTCTTGTATATCATTGAGAATGAAAGCAGGAAAAAATATTACTCACCACTT
>JAFQBW010000006.1 GCA_017399555.1 Methanocorpusculum sp. | reverse complement strand
GGCACGACCATCGTTATCTCCATTTCCGTAGGCTAACCCCATTTTTACCATGAAAATCGACCTCAACAAGAACACGCGCTGCATCTCCATGTCACCTTGGAGACAATGCTTCATGCGCCGCATTTTCCACGAGCGAGGGCTGACCATGCCCCCGGTCACTTATCCCATCATCCCGGAGAAACCGACCCGCCCACGCGAGCCCAAGGCTTATTCGAGCCTGGCTCTCACCTTTATCCGCCTGATTCTGGAAGCAGAAAAAGACGGCTTGCCGTATCTGATTATCTACGAGGATGATGCCTATCCCTGTGCTGACCCGCAAGGGAAGCTCGACAAGCTCCTCGCAGAGAATCCGCTCCCGGACGATTGCGGACTGCTGTGTCTGGGGGATTGCAACGGTGTGAGCCGTTTCCGGGGTCGCCACACCATCCTCTTGGATGAATGCCAGAATCCGTACACCCCGCTTGTCCCCAATCATGCCGAGAACAAGGGGAGCCATGCCTTTGTGGTATTCCGTCCGGCCATGATTCCCTTTGTTCAGGCCATCGCCAGTTTTGGTGTAACGGACATGTCTTTCTCCCGCATCAAAAATCATTGCGACCTCCGGGCGTATGGTATCTTCTTCGACCCGCTTTTCTCACAGCATCGATTCAATGGAGGCAATGACCCGGAGCCCGCTCACCGATACGCCGAATACTACGTGCACCATAAGAAGGAGTTGGATAAGCGATTCCCGCGCCCCACGCAACAGACCAAACTTCTGGCAAAGCCCGCTTCCCGTTTCTGGCTCTTTGCCAACAATCCGAAAGTGGATGCAGAGGAGCTGGGGATTTCCCCGGATGATGTGCTGGTATTCCTCAACCGCGCAAAGCCTTACGAAACTCTCAAGCATCAGCCGAACAGAAAAATCCTCATCATGCGCCGGAATGCCCGGGAGAAGAACTGGTTTATCCCCTACGGCAAAGACAAGGAAATCTTCTCGCTGTTCGAGGACGTTCTCCTCCTGAGTGACAAGGCTCTGGCCAAGGAGCGCAAGTGGTTCGCCGGATACAAGACTGCCACCAACAACGCCTCTCCGACTACTGGCTGGATTGCCTACCACTTACTCCGGGAGGACTACCCGGATGCTGAGGTGGTGCTGGTCAACTTCAAACCGGATGGTAACAACGGCTCCTACAAGTGGCACAAGCACGATTGGCAATATGAAGCCGAGTATTACCGGAAGCATAATATTCCCATCAGGATTCAGTTTTAGCGGTTGTGTAAAGTATTGAAAATAAGTGCAAAAAGACGAAAGAAAAAGTAAAAAAGTCCTTGCATATTGTCCGCAATCTGCTATACTTCCACCATAGACAAAAGACTAACGCTTAATATATTACATAACCATGAACACCACCACTAAGACCACCGCCCAGCCCGCCATCGACAACGCCGTGAAGTTCAGCGTCCTGTCCTACTACAAACACCACTTCGTAAGTTTCATGAAGGAGATGGACAAGCTGGATGAATACCAGCGCCAGCTGGAAGCAATAACCCGCCGCGAGGCTTCAAGCCAGACCCTCATGAGCCTGCTCGATGAAGAGAGCGCCAAGCACCTTGCAGATGACTTCCGGTTCGAGCGTGAATGCATGGAACAGAACATCGCCGATACGGGGTACTACTTGGAACGCAAGTGCGAAAAGCTGCTTGCAGCCGTAGCCAAGATGGAGGAAATCGGGCTTCCGGTTGAGGAAAGCGTCATCAATATGGCTAAGGTATACATCAACGCATAACCAGAATCCAACCATGAGCGCAACCATCACGACCGTATACCACAACAAGGCAGGTGAAATCGTGGCAAGCTGGGAACAGGCTGAAAGCGTAACTTATCACACCATCTGCACAGACGAACAAGCTGACGCAGCCGAAGCCAAGTTGATAGCTCTGGCCCACGAGTTTGCCGAGAAGCACTACAAGGAGGTACAGAAAGAGAACTACTCCATTCGCGGAGCCAAGCTCAAGAATGGCACTTACTACATGCAGACCAAAGTCTGGAAAATCTGACCGTACAGCAGCCAATCCCTCAACCGGGAATTGGCTTTTTCTTGGTGGTGTAAAGTGTTGAAAATAAGTGCAAAAAGACGAAAGAAAAAGTAAAAAAGTCCTTGCATCTTGTGCTGAGTCTGCTATACTTTAACCATAAATAAAAGACTAATACTTAATATATTAAATAACCATGAACGCCACCACTAAGACCGTCACCGATAACACCGCTATGAACGAGGTGAAGCGCAACAGCATCGCATGGGAGTACAAATACCAGCTCCTGAGCTTCATGAACGAGTACGAGACGATGGAACAGTACGAGCATCAGAAAGCCGCCCTCCTTCGCCGAGCCGAATACAGCACAGAGCTCCTGCATATCCTCGACCCTCGCAGCGCCGTAGAAGTGATGGAGGATTTCAAATCCGAGAATGAGCGTATCAAAGACCGCATCAACGAGCAGAAGCGAATCCTGAAGTACAAGGCTAACAAGCTGATGGAAGCCGTGGCCCTCATGAATGAGATTGAAATCCAAGTTTCCAGCCCTGCATTGACCATAGCCAAGCAGTTCATCAACGCCTAACTCCGAAGAACCATGAACGAACAGGAACGCAAAGAGAAAGCCATCCGCGAGTACAATGAGGAATACGCCAAGTTCAGCGCAGAGTTTGAGCGAGGCTCGGAAGCCATCAGCAAGTGGATGGAGTACAGCAACACAGACCCGGAAAAGGCTCAACACTACAAGGCTATCCTTGACGAGACAGTAGCCAACCAGAACGCCATGGCAGAACGATTCATCGAAGTATGCGGCGCGGCATACTACTACGGCCACAGCGTTGACATGATGCTCTGGCAGCACGCCGTAAAGGCTCTCTACTACCTCCGCACGAAAATCTAACCATCCTCTACGACCATGATTAACGCAAGCAAAAAAGAAATCAGCAAGGCACTTGATACCAAGGGTGCCGAGTTCCGAGCCTCCCTCGATAAGACGATGGAAGTGCTGGATAAGTACCAAGACGCCATAGAGAACGAGCGCAACAAGGCGAAGTTCAAGAAAGCACAGGATGAATACATCCGCAATATCTCCAAGCTCGCCCCACAGAACGAGAGGTTGAGTCTGGAGTTCAGCAAGCTTGCCG
>JAFQBW010000063.1 GCA_017399555.1 Methanocorpusculum sp. | reverse complement strand
TTTGCTGTCGCCTCCGCTTAACATGTATTGGGTAGGATGGGGCGGGGCACAGGCGTTTCCCCGCGAGAGGATAACCCGCGTCGGTCTGTTCGCTCGGTAACCCTCGCTCTCATCCCGCCAGGGATATCGTCTCGCGGTTCACACCTTGGCGGCAGAGCCGCCCGGACTGCCTGGGCAGGCATCGGAGTTATACTATGAAAAGATTAGATGACAACTCGGATTTACTGAAAATCCTTCGGTGCGCTTTTGAGACCTACAACACGTTAAAGTCCGGCTATTTGGAGTCTGTGTATGAGGCAGCTCTGGAATACGAGCTTTTGCAGGCGGGCTTTTCGGTTTCCCGGCAGGTTCGAATTCCGGTGTTCTACAAGGGTGTTGAGCTGAGGAAGGATTTCTATGCGGATATGGTTGTGAATGACTGTATTTTGTTAGAGCTGAAAGCGGTTTCTTCGCTGAATGCGGCACACGAGAGACAGCTTGTGAGCTATATGAAGAGTACGGGGATAAAAGAGGGTATGCTGCTGAACTTCGGGAATGTGAGGAGGTTGGAGTGGCAAGCGGTTCAATGAACCGCAAGCCGTGAGCACGTTGCGTAAGCGGCGTGTGATGGAGAGTAATCTCTCCATGATATTTTGGAGCATTGGGATGGCACAGTTCACTATCTGTGCTACAACTCATCTCCTGTTTTTATCGGAATCCACACCTTCGGCTTCCCGTCAGAACCCTGACCGCTTTTTATCTGTTCCATAATCTGCGAAAACCGCATCTCCCGGAATGGCTCGCGGTAGTTTTCCAGATTGGAAACAAAGGAAGCGTCCAGGAAAGACCGGTGTTCTTTTGCATCCGCAAAGAACAGCAGATATCCATCGCGGAATGTTCTGATATCTCCGTTTGCATACTGGTTTTGATATGCGGAGATTTCTGCATAGATATCTTCGGTGAATGCGATAGGCTTGCTTTCGCCAATCTGAATGGTGTCAGATGTCCAGTAGAGGACTTGGGAAATCTCCTTCCACTCATCCTCTTCCCCAAGCTGATACGGAACGCCCCACTTCATCGCATACATCTGATATCGTGTCGGTGTTTCTGCGATGTGCTTTTCTTCTTCCAGAAATTCCGCGTCAATGTCTGTGAAGTACTCTGCATTTATGGAAAACTGATTATGATGCGGGACAGCATCCAGAAGCCACGTCCCGTCTTTAGCAGTGAAGAGGAATCCGACATTTTCTTCATGAGAACTGAAATTTTCTTCTTCGGCGAGGATGTCGGCAATCTCTTCTGTGTAGGAATGCACAAACACTTCATTCTCATACCGGTCTGTATGTTTTTCCAAAAGGAAGGGTGCAAGTCTTTTTTGGAGACTGGATGTTCCGTCAAACACCGTGATAGTAAACTCTGCGGCTTTTCCAAGCAGACAGGAAAGCAGGGCGAGGTAGGAGGCATGACTCCGGGAACGTGGAGCGTACTGCCGCTTTTCCTTCACCGAGTTTTCAAAGGAGTAGAGGGTGTTTGAACGAAATTGCATGAATACTCATATCCTATTGGAAATAATAATAGGTTTTTGGTTGATTTTTCGCGAAGTTTTCCCAAAGTGCGAGTTTTTGCTCAATCTTTTTATATATTCTCAGAACCTATTTTCCCATATATTAAGGAGGTTAGAATCATGACACCGCAGGAAAGAAATACCATACTCGTCCTCATCATTCTCATTACTGTCGGCATTCTCCTTGTTGCCGCACTTCCTCTCTCTGTTCTGATTAGCGGCGGACTCGACCCGGAGTTCGCTTTTGAAGAAGTGGATGCTGTGCCGCCAAAGGGCACCCTTATCAAACTGACAGAAGAGGACTATGAGATGTACCCGATTCTCAGAGACATTCCTGAATCCTTCTACATTGACAAATCCATAATCTCCGGATTCTACATCCGCCCCGGCTGTGTTGACAAAGAAACAGGGTATGCAATCTGGGAAACTTACGCATCCCCTAATGCCTATCTGGAACACAACGGGAAAATCTATGAGGTAAGGGTAATTCCCATTTGTAACTGAACTATTACCTGCAAATACATCATCCTGCATGAGAGAAATATTTCTCTCCTCCTCCCGACAACAGCACTGCCTGTTTAATTCAAAAGAAAAACTATCCATAAAATCCCGCAAAAGGAGGCAGAGAACTAATCAAACCGGGTATGGAGGGATACCTCCTCTGTTATCTCCGGGAGATATGCTGTCAGCATCTCCTCCACATCTTCACAGAGGGAATATACTGCCTCCAATCCTGCATTTTCCTGCTGAACCAACCGCCTTTCTTCAAGACGTTTTATTCGCCACCGCATAGTACTGATACTGACACCTGCACAGTCTGCAAGTTCGGAGATCCGCATCCGCTGATTTTTTCCGAGACAGAAAATTACTGCGGCGCTTTTCTTTTCTGAGAGGCTGATGCGGAACAGTTGTTCCCTGAGAGTCATGTTGTTTTTTCTGATAAAGTACCGTGCATGTCCGTTGAACTCTGCAGGAGAGATTTCCTGACTGTTTAGAAGTGCGTTGAGATGATACCGTACCGAGCCGCGGGAAAATCCGGTTTTGTCAATAATCCTCTGCAGATTAATTCCGGGGTTCTGCAGAATTGTCTGATAGATGATTTCCCGGCGGGAATTCTGACTGCGCTGCTTTTGTTTTATTTTCTGGCGGTAAAGGACAAAAAATCCGAGACCGAGAGATAAGTAGAGGATGGAAAGAAGATGGGAGAAGGAGGGAGGAATGTATGCCATATGACTGACAACCAAACGTATGAGAATATCCCGCGGCGGTAACTGCCAGAGTTCTATTTGGATGATTTCCGTACCATCATCTATAGGTTCTATTGGTTCATCGAGGGCTTCCCACGTCAAGCCATCTACACCAACAGTTCCATCGGGAACTGGTATTTTTTCCGGGTCATAATTTAGTCCAATAATCTGTCCTCCGTCAGCGAAGAAGAGGATGACTGCCGGAACTGACAGCAGGAAAAGGATCAGCACTAATACTACAGCATCCTTTACTATTTCCCGGATGTTCATTATGCAGATAGGTGCTGTTGCAAATGAGATATAGGTATTGAGCAAAAATTCGCGCCCTGCTATTTTTTGCTCAATGTCTTTAATACATTGGAACACTGATTATCTGGTATGAACAAAACCGCACTCATACTTCTCTTCGGGGTGTTCTTCTTCATCTTGCTCATGGAAGTTGTGCTCATTGTTCAAACAATTTAATCCAAACTCAGGAGGATATCTCACATGAAAAAGCTGTTTGTAATACTGACTCTCCTGCTTCTTGCGTTTGTCCTTTCTGCAGGATGTGTGCAGGAGCCAGCAGGATGTGTACAGGAACCGGAAGAAAATCCTCCAACAATTCCATTAGAACCTGGTGTTGTTGTTGTGGAAGTGGACGTGGGAGATATTAATAGAATGTATTCTCTTGGATTGACCACCGAAGAGATGTTAGAAATCGCAGATGGGATAAAAACTGGATATCTCAAAGATGCAGAGCGCAGAGATGGGCGAAACGAACACTGGGAATATATCTATGTTGAAGACAGGTATGGATACCACGCTGAACTGGCTCGGGTATTAGGCTTAAGTCAGGAAAGTTTTGAGAGATATATGTGGATGTTGGAGCATCCAATCGTCTATTAATCCTCCACACCCTCTCTATTTTTGCCCGTCTCTTTTTCTCTTCACTGTTGAAAAAGCAGAAGTATTTGGTTTCTGCCTCAGTAGATTCTCCATTCAAGCTTCCGTAAATTTCCAAAGTTCACCAGAAGCCCGTTTTCCATCCCTGTCGATTTCAGATAACTCTCAACCTGCCGCTCGTGAATCTTTGCGAGGTTCGACACTGCCTTCAACTCCACCAGAACCGCATCATTCACAATCATATCAGCAACAAATGGTGCATCCAGAAGCTCGCCCTTGTAATACACGGGAAGCTTCACCTGACGCCGAACTGCAAAACCTTCTGCCGTCAGTTCCTTTTCCAACGCCTTCTCATACACTGATTCCAGATAACCGGGCTTTAAGTGATTGTACACCGCAAAGGCGCATCCGACAATTCTGTACATATCTGAGTTAACATCTAACTTATTCATGGTTACACTCCGAAGCCAACCGGGAAACCAGGCGGGCTTACACGGCGTGCGTGAAATCCGCGAGGTGATATTGGTTTTGGGATGAGAGCCGATGGCGAACAGACCAAGACCATTATCTCCTCGCGGGTAAACGCCTGTGCCCCGCCAACTCCACACTATTAAGGAGGGCGTAAAGAAAAAAGACGGGTGCGCCGAGCATGCAGGTGAACATCGGCGATAAGCCGATGTGAGCCGAAGGCGAAGGAGCAACCGGATTTTTTTAGCCCGACGGAAAACCACTAAAAGAGCATCAACACACAAAAACCAAAACTGGCAAAACCCTCCTAAACCTCCCTCCTGATTGCCCCGCCGAAATAGCCGCGGCGATTAGCCGAGCGGCTCGGCGGGCACTCTAAACAAACCCCACCAAAATAACAAAGCCTGCGCTAACAAAAAAACAGCACCCATCAGAAAACAGAAAAAAAAAGATTTAGAGGTTTGCCCGGTAGTTCGGGGCTTCGTCAGTGATGACGATATCGTGCGGGTGGGACTCCTTGAGACCTGCCGCGGTAATCTTTACAAAGCGTGCGTTGGTTCTCATGGTCGGAATATCTCCGCATCCTGCGTATCCCATTGCAGACTTCAGACCGCCAATGGTCTGATAGATGACATCAGTAACAGAACCGATGTACGGGGTTGCACCCTCGACACCTTCCGGAACATACTTGTTTGCGCCGATTCCCTTCTTCTGGAAGTAGCGGTCGGAAGAGTTTCCAGACGTCATAACGCCAAGAGAACCCATACCTCTGTACTGCTTGTAGCGTCTGCCTTTGACGATGATGGTCTTGCCCGGTGCCTCATCGGTTCCGGCAAACATACTGCCCATCATGACAGAGGAAGCTCCTGCAACGAATGCCTTTGCAACATCACCGGAGTATTTGATACCGCCGTCAGCGATAACCGGAACGCCGCACGGGGTTGCGACATCAGCAACATTTGCGATTGCGGAAATCTGCGGAACACCAACACCGGCAACAATACGGGTAGTACAGATAGAACCGGGGCCGATACCGACCTTGATACCGTCTGCAAAGTCTGCAAGGACCTCTCCTGCTTTTGCGGTTGCGATATTTCCAACGACAACATCACAGGATAAGGTTTCCTTCATAGTCTTTGCACCGTTTACCACATTCATATTGTGACCGTGTGCACAGTCCACAATAATTGCATCGACGCCTGCGTCTGCGAGCATCTCTGCACGGCGGAGGTCGAACGGGCCGACAGATGCGGCAACACGGAGCTTGCCGTTCTTGTCGCGGTTTGCCTGCGGGTACTGCTGCTTCTCAAGAAGGTCCTGCATAGTAATGATACCGACAAGCTTCTTCTTATCGTCAACAACCGGCAGTCTCTCGACCTTCTTGGTGTACATGACGTTGATTGCCTCGTCTGCTGTGATATCCTCGTGGACAGCAATCGGGCGCTTGGTCATGATTGCCTCGACCGGCTCTGCTCCCATCTTGTTGATGACACCGCGGACATCACGGCGGGAGACGATACCGACAAGCTTACCCTTGGAACCGACAACCGGAACGCCGCCGATAGAGTATCTCTCCATTAAGTTTGCAACAAAGGAGATGGTGGTGTCCGGAGAGACGTAGCGGACATCCGGCTCAATCACATTGTCTGCGGCTTTAACCTGACGGACAAACTCCACTTCCTGCTCCGGAGAACAGTTTCTGTGAAGAACGCCGATACCGCCGGCTCTTGCCATAGCGATAGCCATCTCGGCCTCGGTCACGGTATCCATAGCGGCACTGACGAGCGGAGTGATTAACGGGATGTTCTTGGTGAAGACGGATTTTACGTCAACGGTGTTTGGCTCGACCCAGGACTCTGCCGGCTCGATAAGGACATCGTCAAAGGTGTAGGAGGTTTCCACTTTGAATTTGTCTGCGAACATTTTAGTGTACCATTTCGATTGCTTTTCTGACAAGCTCTTCCTGGACCATAGTCGTTCTGTCGCCGCCGCAGACCATGCCGCGGACGCCGATGATTTCCGGATTAATCTGTTTTAAGACCGGAATATCCTCGAACTTCAGAGATCCTGCAAGAGCAGTGCCGAGACCAAGGGAACGGTTTAATTCGGTGAACTTGGTTAAGGTTTCTGCATCCATGAACTCGAAGGTGCTCTTTCCATCCTTCATTCCGGTGTCAATCATGGAATAGTCTGCACCGGCTGCTGCTGCGAGCGGGGAGATATCAAACGGGCTGATAGTTCCTAAGCGTTCATAATCAGAGTATCCGGCAATAACAACAGTCTTTTCCGGGAACGGTTCCTTGACTGCACGGACAACTGCCTCAATTACTTCCTTTGCAGATTCTTTGTCCTTGAACATAAGTCCGATTTTGACAAAATCAGCACCGGCGCAGGCTGCACCGTATGCGGCAAGGGCGGCATTTCCCGGAGTCGGGTTGTAGTCTCCGATTGCTGCGGAAACAGGCTTTTCTCCGGCCATCTTCTTAATTTCGCGGATTACCCACGGAAAATTAGCTCCAAGCGATCCCTCTGCAGGGCGCTTGACGTCGATGATGTCAGCATCAAGGCAGAATTTTGCCTCATCTATAGAGCTTGGGCTGACTAATAATTTCATGTATATTATGTGGTGTTTGTTCTTAATATGTATTGCCTCTCAGCAGGATTGAGGCACCAAATCTCCGGACGGAACGGCAGGATTTTCTCCCGGACCGCATGCCGGTGTAAGCACTAACGTTTTATCAAATCAGAGAACCAATATAGAATAATCATGGGTGAACCAAACCACGAACAGGCAGCCGCAGAGATTACCGCGGTCCTGCAGACTGCCGGATATGACTGCGAACCGGAAGATGGTCCGTTTAACCTCTCCGGCGTTCGCGGAAACAAGTGTGTGCTGGTCATGTGTTCGGATGACTTAAACGGTCTCCAGCGCTTCGATATGACGCCGTACACCATTATGCTTGGCGGCTCAAAGGTCCGCTGTGATAAAATCATCTTTACCGGAAACTCGTACTTCCAGCCGAAGGAGTCCACGCTCTGGACCAAGGACCAGCTCCTCCAGAACATTGCGCTCTCCGCAGAGGCTCGAATCTACGGACTTCCGTTCGATATTGAAGCAACGCCGTCCTTCGCCTACCCGGCAGGGGCAACACCGGACATTTCCGCTGTCGGCTACGACTTAATGCTTCCAATCAGAATCACGGCAAAGGATGCCGTCCGCGTAGCACACCAGGAAGGTCCGACCGTGCTTCGCATGATTCCATACTGGAGATACCACTACACCAGCGGCGGTGAAGCAACCTATAAAGGAAAGAGTGTCTGCTTTGATGCCGAAGGAGACGGATGGATTAACGCGGTAAACGGCCTTGAGTGGGAGTTCGAAGACGATGCCATCCCTGTACCGGGAGAACTTCCGGCTGACGCGGATATTGTCGCTCCGGTAACCCAGAAGAGTGAAGCCAAAGAGACGGTTATGGCCGGACTCATCAAGAAGCTTACCCGCCGTGTCAGAATCAAGACCACTGCAGGGGATGCAATCTTTGCTGAGGAGAAGGAGTTCAGACCGACCGAGGACAACATTGTCGTCAAGGTCGATAAGGTCTATGTTCCGGTCTGGCAGGTCAGAGGCAAGAGAGATATTGTGGAAGTCAACGCATTCAATGGTCAGGAGTTAGCACTCCCGTCCGACGAGGGATGCGAGGTCTTCTGACGTGATTATTGTTGTCGGCGGCGGCCCTGCCGGAAGAATGGCGGCGCTCCGCCTTGCCGGTGCAGGCCGCGAGGTCACTATCCTCGAAAAACGGGCGCTCGGCGGGCAGTGTGTGCATGACGGATGTATGCTTGTCTGTGCGTTAAACGATGTTGCCCGCAGTATCATGAGCGCCCGCCATCTCGAAGAGATGGGAATCCTTGCAGGAAATGTCACGGTTGACTATCCCTCGCTTTTGGAAAAGCTTGAGGCAACGCAGGACAAGCTCCGCTATATCCTGAATATGGAGACAACCGGCGCCGGCGTCAAAGTCGAGTACGGCGTTGAGGCTGAGGTCAGAGACGGTGTTGTCTATGTGGACGGCAAGCCCCGCGAGGCGGAAGCGGTAATTATTGCGGCCGGTGGTCAGATGAACATCCCGGATGTGGAAGGAAAAGATTTGCCTGGAACATACAATGCAAGAACCCTTCGCTCCATGCCGGCGCTTCCAAAGCGTCTGGTAATTATCGGCGGCGGAATTTCCGCGGCTGAGTTTGCCTACATCTATGCGGCATTCGGCTGTGAGGTGACACTGATTGCAAGAAGCTCGCTTCTTTCGATGCTCCCGGAGCCGCTCTTAGCCGACGCCCGCCGTGACCTCTCGGCGGTTGACATCCGCGAGAACACGCCGCTTGAAAAAATCCTCGGCACAAACTGCGTGGAAGGCGTTGTTGCCGGCGGGGAAACAATGCCCTGCGATGCAGTGCTTTTCGCAACCGGCGTAAAACCGGAGTCGCCTTTTGTCTCCGGCGTTGCCAAAGGGGCTGACGGCGCAATTCTCGTAAACGAACAGATGGAAACCTCCATTCCCGGCGTTTATGCCGCAGGAGATATCATCGGCGGAAAGTGTTTCACACCGGCAGCCCGTCTGCAGGGATTTGCCGCGGCAGATGCCATCCTCGGCAATCCGCGCAAAGTTGACCTCTCCCAGATTCCGTTCTCCGTAGTCCTCGGACTTGACTATACTGTCTGCCCGCCAAAGACCGCCGGTGAAAAGGAGACAATGCCAAACATTGCAGGACCCGGTTCCTACTGGCATGTCTTGGACGGAACGGTCGGTCACATGCAGCTTGAAACCGGTGTGGACGGCACCATTCTCGGCTTTGCAAGCTCCGGCCCTTCGACCAGTCTGGTCGGCACCTACCTCGGCTACTTAGTAAGAAAGGGCATCACCGTTCACGAGTTCTCCCCGATGCTTGAGGTTCACCCGAACTCTGACGGACTCTACTCACTCATCCGCTTTTCCGCACAGTAACCGTGTGCCGCATTGGCGCGTATGAGGGTTTGGACCTGCTCACTTTTTTTTCCCTTCCATCCCTTCCGCCGATTGGGAGGGGCAAACAACAGCTTTATATAGAACCACTAAACAACATAATTGATACATTACCCTAACGGGTATTAGGTGATTATTACTATGTCAGCACAGCTTGGCGGACAGCCAATTTTAATCCTCAAAGAAGGCGGATCCCGCACCCGCGGACGCGACGCACAGAGTATGAACATCGCAGCAGCAAAGGCAGTTGCAGGTGCAGTCAGAACCACCCTTGGTCCGAAAGGCATGGACAAGATGCTTGTCGACACCATTGGAGATGTTGTCATCACCAACGACGGTGTCACCATCTTAAAAGAGATGGACATTGAGCACCCGGCTGCAAAGATGATGGTCGAAGTCTCCAAGACCCAGGACGACGAAGTCGGAGACGGAACCACCTCCGCAGTTGTTATTGCAGGTGAACTCTTAAAGAAGTCTGAAGAACTCCTCGAGCAGGACGTCCACCCGACCGTTATCACCCTCGGATACAGACAGGCAGCAGAGAAAGCACAGGAACTCCTTCAGGGCATTGCACAGGATGTCGAAGCAAACGACACTGATATCCTTGCAAAGATTGCAGGTACTGCCATGACCGGAAAGAACGCAGAGGCATCCAAGGAAAAGCTCTGTGACTTAATCGTTCGTGCAATCACTCTCGTCGCAGACGAGGACGGAACTGTTGACACCGAAAACGTCAAAGTCGAGAAGCGTGTCGGCGGTGCAATCGAGGACTCCGAGATTGTCGAGGGTATGCTCATCGACAAAGAGCGTGTCCACCCAGGCATGCCGAAGACCGTTGCAGACGCAAAGATCCTTCTCTTAAACGCAGCAGTTGAGTACAAGAAGACCGAAGTCGATGCAGAAATCTCCATCACCTCCCCGGACCAGCTCCAGCTCTTCCTCGATGAAGAAGAACGCATGATCAAGGGCATTGTTGATAAGATTGTCAACTCCGGTGCAAACGTCCTCTTCTGTCAGAAGGGTATCGACGACATCGCACAGCACTACTTATCCAAGGCAGGCATCTTTGCAATCCGCCGCGTTAAGAAGTCCGACATGGAAAAACTCGCCCGTGCAACCGGCGGATCCATCATCTCCTCCATTGACGCAATCTCCGGCGATGAGCTTGGAGTTGCAGGACTCGTTGAAGAGCGCAAGGTCGGAACCGGCGAAGCAATGGTCTTCGTTGAGAAGTGCAAGAACCCGAAGGCAGTCTCCATCATCATCAAGGGCGGAACTGAGCACGTCGTTGACGAGCTTGGCAGAGCACTTGAAGACGCACTCCGCGTTGTCGGCTGTGTCGTTGAGGACAAGAAGGTTGTCGCAGGCGGAGGGGCACCGGAAGTTGAGCTTTCCTTAAGACTCCGTGAGTACGCAGCAACCCAGGGCGGCAGAATCCAGCTCGCAATCGAGGCATTCGCATCCGCACTTGAAGTCATCCCGAGAACCCTCGCAGAGAACGCAGGTCTCGACCCGATTGACAAACTCGTCGACCTCCGTGCAGCACACGAGAAGGGACAGAAGACCTTCGGTCTTGATGTCTTCGAGGGCAAGCCGGTTGACATGTGGGAAGCAGGCGTCGTTGAGCCGCTGAGAGTCAAGACCCAGGCAATTGCCTCCGCAGCAGAAGCAGCAGTTATGATCCTCAGAATTGATGATGTAATTGCCTCTGCAAAGTCCGCAGGACCGTCTCCGGAAGAGATGGCAGCCATGGGCGGCGGAATGGGCGGAATGCCGGGCATGATGTAAAGTCACCAGCGTACAATTCCCGCTAATATCGGCAGGCATACCCTGCCCCAATACTCTTTTTATCACTCTTCATCGTGAGTTTTTACTATTCCAAGAACCAACAGTATAGGTAACAGGAGAACAGATTGTGCGGCGCGAAGTTTTGTATCAGTATGACCTTCCGATGGAGATTTTAGATGATATCTCTGCGGATGAAGAGGTTTTGAATGTCTTATTCGGCCGCTCAAAGGATAAATATCTGATTCCGATTCTGTTCTCCAGAAAGAGAATCCTCTGGGGATACCCGGAGACGCAGACGGTGTACAAAGTATTTACCCTGCAGTATGTGGATGTGCTCTCGATTTTCGCGAAGTTCCCGCCGGCAGTTTCCGCAACTCTGGTTTTCCATACCGCACTCGGCAAGGATATTGTTTTCCCGCACATTCAGGATCCGGTGGATGATGTCAGAAGCGCTCTGCTTTCTGCGGCTGAGAGCATCCGCACGCTTTCCTCCCGGCACTTTTCGCTTTCCCAGAGAAAGAATCTGTTAACGGATGAGTATCTGCTCCATGAAAACCCGGATGTGCCGGTGTTTGCCGCTGATGAGGATATCTTCGAGGATGCAGTACTCCAAACACCCGACCCGACCCCCGCTCCGGCAGAAATTGAGGATGATTTATTTGCCCGCTTCTCCAGCGCCGGCGAGGATGATGTCTTCGAAGCAGCAGAAGATACCTCAGACACACACGCCGCCGCTGTTGATGAACGGGTTGCACGGATGATTCAGTCAACCGAACTCCCCTCGGAAACCAAGGCACCCCTGCCGCCGGAAAATGATGCGGTGATTTATGAGCCGGTATCTCTTTCCCGAAACGAACAGTGGAACGGTGAAGGAGGAGGAGATGCGGAGATTCTTCCCCGCGGCAGTCCCTGGAAGAATGCCCCGAAAGCCCCGGTATCGCCGGTTCGGGAGGTGTTCTCTCCAGAAGATGATGACTCAGAAGTGTACTCCGCAGGCGAGCGTCCAAAGCTGATTGTCCCGCAGCCGAAAGCCGCACCTGCGCAGGAGACTGAAGTGGAGATTATCGAGAAGGTAACGGTTCTTCCGAATCCTTCCGTAAAGCCGCGGGCAAAAAAAGCGGAAGTGTCGGAAGCTCCGGCAGAGCCTGCCCCCGAGCCGGTGATGATTTTCCGGCGGCAGAAAAATCCAGAGGCGGTAACCCTGCAGCCGAAGGAAGGAATTGATGAGGAGACGGTTGACAAGTCTCTGGAAGCGCTGAAGTTCCTGCGGGAAAACAAGATTATCTCGGAAGCTGAGTATAAGAAGCGGTGTTTGAGTCTGTTTGAAAAAGAAGAGTGAATTAATCCTGCCGGATTTCAATAGCGCACTGGCTTCTCTTGGTACGCGGGAGAATCGCGAGTTTATTCTCATACTCTGCACACTCGAATCCCTGTTTCGGCATCGGAGACGGCAGTTCATGTCCTTTCTTACAGGTTAAGAAGTATTCAAACTCCCAGGTATCTTCATTTCTCAGATATTTGTGGTCACCTAAATGACAGCAGGATAAACACGGGACAACCATGTTAGTAACCTTGTTCTTTGGGTAACATTAACCTATCTATATTATCTCAGCCGCGAAATGTTATTCTGAAAATGACATATCCCGACATATCTGATGTTCCGCACTCTCCGGGATGTTATCTCTATAAGGACAGCACCGGCACTATCATTTATGTGGGAAAAGCCAAGGACTTAAAACGCCGCGTCTCCTCCTACTTCCAGAAAAAGGACCATGACCCGAAGACCAGAAAACTCGTCGAGACCATAGACTCCTTTGAATACATCGTAACCGCAACGGACGAAGAGGCATACCTTCTGGAAAATACCTTAATCAAACGCCACCAGCCGAAGTACAACATCGACCTGCGTGATGCAAAGTCCTACGCGTACATTATCCTCACCAAAGAAAAATTTCCGCGAATCGCTATCGCCCGGAATAAGAAAGGAAAAGGAACGTTCTTCGGACCGTTCGTTTCCGGACGCGAGCGGGATTACTGTCTCTCGGTTGTCAAAAAGACCTTCCGCCTTCGCTCCTGCAAAACCATGCCGAAGAATCACCGCGCCTGCCTTCGGTATCATATCGGCTACTGTGCAGGACCGTGTGTCGGCGCAGTCACGGAAGAGGCATATCAGAAGCAGTGTTCCTATGCGGCAGATGCCCTCAAAGGAAACACCAAACCGCTGATAGAAGCGCTGACAGCAGAGATGCAGGCATACTCGGAGAAGATGGAGTTCGAGGATGCGATGCGGTGCCGGGATATGATAACGGCAGTTACCAATCTCTCATCCCGGCAGTATGTTTCCCGGAAGACCGACCATGATGAGGATGTGATTGCGTACCGCGTAGCCTCCGGCATTGTATATCTGATGGTGTTTCACGTGTACAAGGGAACGCTTGGCGGAAGAGACGAGTTCATCTTCGACTACACAGACGGCTGTTTTGAGGAGTTTGTCTCCCGCTATTATGCGGAAAACACCATCCCAAAAGAGATTATCACCGAAGAGGTACTGGATGACACACTTGTCCCCTATCTGGAAGGGCTTGCAAAGCACAAGGTAATCCTGACAACCCCGCGGCAGGGAGCAAAGAAGAAGCTGGTGGAACTTGCCGGCAAAAATATCGAGACGGTACACTTTGGAGACGAGATAAAGGTGCATGAACTCCAAAAAGCCCTCCATCTGAAAACGCCGCCGAATGTTATTGAGTGCTTTGATATCTCCCATCTCTCGGGAACGGATACGGTCGCTTCTATGGTTCAGTTCCGGAATGGTAAGCCGGACAAGAGAAACTACCGCCGCTTTAAGATAAAGACAGTTGACGGCATTGACGATTTCGCATCCATGTCCGAGGTTGTCCGCCGAAGATACACGCGGCTTTTAGAAGAAGACCGTGACCTTCCGGACCTGATTCTCATTGACGGCGGAAAAGGACAGCTGAGTTCGGCAAAGCGGGTGCTGGATGATTTGGAAGTGGAAACGCCGGTTATCTCTCTTGCTGAACGCGAGGAGGAGGTCTTTGTCTCCGGCGTTCCCTTCCCGCTGCCGTTCGATAAAAAGACGCGGGCAAACATGTACCTGCAGGAAATCAGAGACGAAGCCCACCGGTTCGCGATTGAGTACAACCGTCTGCTGAGAAGAAAGCGGGTTGTGAAGTAATCCTTATCCCCTCGAACCGCATAGAGAGAATACATGATTCATATTATCCCCAAACCAACCGACACCCCGGACGATAACTCCACCGGGATGGTAATGGACGCGCTGCGCAAGATGGGTGTTCCCTTCGAGGTCTTAGACCTTGCCTCTGTTGATCCGTTCAATCTGCCGGTATCCGGGGAAACCATCTGGGCATGCGGCATCAAACAGGACGGAGTTCAGTTCGAGCTGTTAAAAGCACTTGAAATGGAAAACCGTGTCATCAACTCCACCGAGGCTATAGCCACCTGCGCAAGCAAAGTAACCACGACCGCCAAGATGTTTCACATCGGCGCACCAAGCCCTGCCACCTGTTTTACCAACGACAAAGCCGTAGTCCAGCGGTTCGTTGACGAGCACGGCGGCCGCGCGGTCTATAAGCCGGTCTACGGATTCGACGGAAACGGCATCTATATGTTCCACTCCGCAGACGAAATCAAGGAAGAACCTCCGTACTATGTGCAGGAGTATGTAAAAAACGACCGCGATTTCAGAATCTTCGTCATCGGAAACAAAGCAGTCGGCGCAATCCAGCGTGTCTCCGACCACTTAACGCACAACATCCACCAGGGCGGAACCGGCTGTGCAGTCGAGATTCCCAAAGAAATGGCAGAAGCAGCAGAGGCCGCAGCCCGTGCAGTCAACATCGACTACTGCGGAGTTGACCTTCTCCCAACCGAAGACGGAGGATACACCTGTCTTGAGGTCAACGGAACGCCGAACTGGCACTGCATGACAGCGCCAATCCCGCGGCTCTTAGCAGAATACTTAGTTGAGCAGGACAAACTTTCCCGCAGATGAATCTGAAAAACCCGCTGCTCGTGGTAAAAGACCTGAATGCCGCAAAGGCATTCTATGCAGAGGTTCTGGGACTATCCGTAGAACAGGATTTCGGGGAAAATATCACCCTTACCGGAGGACTCTGTCTCCAGACAGAGTTTTCCTGGAAAGGTTTCATCTCCGCAGACACCGTCACCTTCGGCGGATGTGATGCGGAACTCTATTTTGAAGAAGAAGACTTCGACGGTTTTCTCCTGCGGCTGCAAAAGATTCCCGGCATCTCCTATGTTCATCCGCCGCTTGAACACCGCTGGGGACAGCGGGTTGTCAGAATTTATGATGCGGATTCACACATCATAGAGATTGCAGAACCTTTGTCATCGGTAATTCTCCGCTTTGCAGAAAGCGGGCTTTCCGCAGAAGAAATCGCAGAACGGATGGATATTCCGCTCAGCCTGGTGTCACAATGTATCCAAAATCCGGACACCCCTTGAAAATTCCAAAAATACATATCCGGACACAGGAAAACACTCCTTTGTGTTCCGCAGAAAAAAACAATTGACAATCCCCGCGCCTGACGGAACAGAAGACATCACAGAACTCCGCACAGAAGACTCTATCGAAGCATTCTGGATTAAACCCGGCATCTCCGGCATTGAAATCCGCCGGGGAGAAAACTCCGCACCACAGTATCTGCTTCGCGAGCCGAAGCTATCCCAATTCGAAGAGGAACTGCTTTCCGTTCTCATCAAAACCGTCCGGGAAGTGCTTGCAAAAAAGAAAGATGCCGCATACACCGCAGAGGAACTCCAAAAGACTGCCGATGAAATCCTTGCCGGTATGAAAATACCGCTCGAAAACAGCACCGTACAAAAACTCCGGTACTACCTTGAAACAACCATATTCGGCTGGGGTAAACTGGAACTGCTCCGACATGACAAAGATATCGAAGATATCTCCTGCGTCGGCGCAGACTATCCGGTCTACCTCTACCACCGGCGGTATCGGGACATGGAAACAAACATCCGGTTTGGTTCCGCAGAAGAACTGAACCATGCCGTTACCCTCTTTGCCCAGAAAGCAGGAAAACAGCTCTCTCTGGCACAGCCGATTGTAGACGGCACCCTGCCTGACGGATCAAGAATCCAGATGACCTACGGCTCTGCTGTTTCTTCCAGAGGATCATCCTTTACCATCCGGAAATTCCGCGACACCCCGTACTCGGTAATTGACCTCCTGAAAAACCGTACCTTTACGGTTTTGGAGATGGTGTATCTCTGGTTTGCCGTGGAATACAACCACTCAATCCTTATCATCGGAGGTACCGCATCCGGAAAAACCACCACCCTGAATGCACTCTCCCAGTTCATCCCGCCGCTTGCAAAAATCGTCACCATTGAAGACACCAGAGAACTCATGCTCTGCCACGGAAACTGGCACCCCACTGTTGTACCTCCTTCCGGAGACGGAAAAGCAATTACTCTCTTCGACCTTGTGTCTGCTGCCATGCGGCAGAGACCGGAGTATCTGATTGTCGGCGAAGTCAGAGGCGAGGAGACATCAGCGATGTTTCAGGCGATAAACACCGGACATACGTCGCTTTCCACCTTCCATGCAGGAAATTTCAGAAATGCCGTAAACCGCCTGCAGAGTTCGCCGTTAAACATCCCGCGGGCAATGATTGAATCGCTTGACATTGTGCTGTCACAAAAACGCATACTCAAAGACGGCGCTCAGATTCGGCGGTGCAGTGAGATTGTGGAAATCACCGGCAGTACCGGAGAACAGGAACTGCAGACAAACACCGTCTTTTCCTACCGGGAAACAGACGACTGCGCAGTCGTCTGCCGTGACGCAAAAATCTATGCTGATATCCTGTCCCAGACCGGGATGGGAGCAGATGCTCTTGCCGCAGAGATTGAGCGAAGAATATCTCTTCTCACGCGTATGGTGCAGGAGGACATCACCGATTTTCGCTGCGTCTCGGAGATGATTGACGCCTACATGACAGAGAGAACAGGAGAGCCGTGACATCCCGCCGAAAAACCGAAGCATCGCTCTATGATGCCGTGCTGTATCTTGCAATCCTGCATCGGAGCGGAGCGGCACCGTTTGATGCCGTACAGTCTCTGGCAGAGTATGCAGACTATTTCGGAGAGGCCGCAAAAGCATTCCGGCAGGTTGTCTCCGATACCCGCCTGGGATGCACTCTGCATGAGGGAATCTGCCGTCTGGCAGAAACAACACCGTCGGAAAAGTTTAGGCAGTTTCTCTTTGGATACACCGCGGCAGTAAACACCAGCGGCACGGCTGTTCCCTATCTGGAAGATGTGCTCGAAACCCTGCGGGAGGAGAAACGAATCCGTCAGGAGAAGTATCTTTCCGCGCTGGAAGTGTTTGCCGAGATTTATCTGACACTGTTTGTGGCTCTGCCTCTTTTTGCCGTCATCACCGGGATGGTGCTTGGGATGCTGAACTCGGCAGAACCGGCGTTCCTGAGCCTCGGAATCCCGCTGTTCCTCATCCCGGGAACTGCCGCATATCTCCTCCTGCTGGACAGTATGGACGAGAGCATCTCCCTTCCGCACCGGGATTTTGCAGAGAAGGGAGAGGAACTGCAAAGCCCAAAGCTTCGGGCATACATGAAGCGAAGAGCACGCCAGGAATGCCGCTTTGGAACGGCGGCATATTTTACCCGGAAACCCGAGACGGTGTTTCAGGTAAGTCTGCCCGCCGGAATCCTTGTGAGCCTGCCGTTTACGGATTTTCCCTATCTCTGGACACTGCTGTTTCTTCTGACAGTGTTTGTTCCCTATGCAGTGTTTCACTTCCTGCATGAGCGGGAGCAGGCGGCAAAGGAGACGTCTGTTCCGGACTTCTGCCGAAGACTTGCCGGCGCTGTATCACAGGGAGAATGTCTCTCCTGTGCAATAGAGCGCATCGCGGCAGAAGAGAAAAGCCCGCTGGAAAACGATATACGCAGGCTTTCCGGAGAGATTCGCTTAGGAGAAACTGTTGCATCTGCTCTGTATCGGTTTGCCTCGCGGGTAAAACTGCTCTCTGTTGACCGGACCGTAATTCTGCTGACCGAAAGCGCAAGATACTCTGCAGATATCTCTCAAACCGCGGCTGCTGCGTCATGCGAGATTAAAGAACAGCTCAGGCATTCACTGGCGCGAAAAGAAGGTATGTCGCTTTACACTGCCGTAATCTATCTGGCATACTGCGTCTTCGTATTTGTGGCAGTGATTCTGCTGACCGTTTTTCTGCCGGCGATGTCTGCGGCGGAATTTTCCGGAGAACTGTATGAGACGGCACTCATCAATGCCGTACTGATTCAGGGAATCTGTTCCGGGCTTGCCGCGGGAAAAATGGGAGAGGGTGCGGTTCTGGCAGGAGTAAAACATGCCTGCGTGCTGTTTGCATCAGGCATGCTGGTGTTTTTTGCAACAGGGATTCTCTAATTTCCGGCATCGCCCCAGACATGAGCATAGCCTTTGCGCGGGAGAATGTCTCCCTCTAAGACAACTGAATCTCCTGCAGTTACTCTGCCGATTACGGTAAATTCAGCCGAAATCTCTGCAAGGACAGAGTCGGGAGCGGTGAAGAGAAGGCCGAAGTCTCCGCCGCCGAAGAGGAAACAGGTCTTTGCATACTCTGTTGGTTCAAAGAGCGGAAATGATGCCTCGTCCAGAACGAGTCCCACCGAAGAGGCATCGGCAATATCGTACAGCGAGATGACAAGTCCGTCAGAGATATCCATCATGGCATGCGCACCGCAGCGGGCAATCTCTTGTCCTGCGGCGACCTGCGGCTCCGGCGTTAAGAGATACTTCCGGTACTCCTCCCGTCCGTCCAGTGCCGCCTGGGCTCTGCCCGGTATTCCGGTAATGCAAACCGCATCGCCGACACGGGCGGCAGAGCGGCGGCAGTAATTTTCCTCCGGCACGATTCCAAATGCCGTGGTTACCGCAGTCAGCTCCTGATGCGAGTCAATATCTCCGCCGGAAACCGAGGCGCCGAAGGTTTTTGCGCAGGCGACCGCCCCTTCCATGAACGGAAGAAGACGTTCCGGACGGTCGAGACCAACCGCCACCAGAACCTGGAGAGGGGAAGCCCCGGTAGAGGCGATGTCTGAAAGAGTGACGGCAACGCTCATCCACCCCATCTCAAACTCGGTCATCCCCTGCGGGAAGTCGGTTGTTTCGTGCAGCATATCTGTACTTGAAACCAGAATGCGCCCGTCGCCTAAGGCAAACATTGCGCAGTCATCAGCAGTCTCGGCCTCTCCAATTAAGGAGCGGATTCCTTCCAGCAGTTTACGGTCATCCATTTTCCGTTTTCTCCATCTCTTTTCTGCGCTCCTTCCGATACTCGGAAAGGACTGCGGAGAAGACATCTGCGGTCTTCGGCTCAGGTTTTTTCTGCGGTTTTGGTGCAGGAGGCACAGTAATCTTCTGCAAAACCGGCTTTGCCTTGGATGCCTTTGGCGGAGCCGGCTTTACCGAAGCGGGTTTTGGTACAGGAGGTGCGGGAACTGCCGGCGGCACCTGGTTATAGGGAAGGGTTGCCGGGTCGATTCCTAAGACATTTACTTCACGGCGGCGCTGAACCTGGTACTCCTCAACCATGCCGGAGAACTCCTCCTGCCGCTGTTCCTTGAGGAAGACCTCTTCGGATACCTCCCACTCGGAAAGCGCCCGCAGAAATGCCGCCTCGTTTACCACTCCGATTTTGCCCTTCACGCGGGGAGAGAGAGCCGCACCGGAAAGTGCCGGCAGGTTGAGTTTTCTAAACTCCTGAATCAGGTGCTGTTCGCGGGCGCGGTCATACACGAGTTTCGGGAAGATAACCGCTTTGATTTTTGCATCCTGCAAATCGCGGAGAACCGATTTTCCCCATCCGTCAATCTTGAGGACATAGAGAATATCACCGTCGTGAACTCCCATCTCCTCATCAACACTTTTCACCGCATCGCGGGACAAAAGCTGCATGACTTTGATGGCGAGACATCCGTCTCCTGCCTGAAGTGCAACATAGTTCTTCATCCGGTCAAGGCGGATGCGGAGATTCTTGCTTCTGCGCTCCTCTTTTCTGAGAGCCTTTTTCGTCTGGGCAAGCTCTTTGTCGCGGGAGGCAATCTCTTCGGACAAGAGAACATCCGCTGTCCGCTCGTTTCTTTCCAGAGAAAGCCGCCGCTGAAGGGAGCGAAGCGCCTTGTCGCGACTCTCCAAATCCTCCGATAAACCGCGAATAAGTTTACGCAGTTTCAGCACCTCCGACTCGAGACGGGCAATCTCCAGATCTTTTTCATCCGGAGGCTGTTCCAAAACATCAGGAACTGCCGGTTCTGCTTCGGTTCTTACCGCAGACGGTAAGAGAATCTGGTCGAGCGTCTTTCCACGGATGATTCCGGCACGTACAAAGTCCACATCTGTTCCTGCCGGCAGACGTTTTTTCAGATTCTCAAACTTCGGCTGGAAACTGCGGAAGGCAAGAACCGCCGCCGCCAGAGAATCACGCTGATGATCGTCGGCGAACGGATATCCTTCTGCTGCCGCATACTTCTCTTTAATCAGGATATCCTTCTTCGGCGTCCAGGAAACAGCAGCGAAAGCCCGCCGGATCTTCTCCACTCCGGCAGGCATCTCCGCCTTATCGGTTGCGACAACCACCGGTTTTCCAATCCGGGAAATCTCGGCAATCACTTCTGCCGGAGACTGCGCACGAACACTTGCGATGTGGAGCAGGTTTCCATCCAAATCAAGGATAGACAAACCAACAGTCGTTCCCGGATCAAGTCCGACAATTACGTACGAAGTCTTTCGCGTCAGCGGCACATAACTGATTTTGTCGCGGCGTTTCGGGATAACATGGACCTGAATGTCTCCGGACTTCATGCCGGAGACAGGCACTGCCTCACGGGGAGCGCGGACCGAGATAATTGTACGGCTCTCTCCGCCGAATGCACGGCGTGCTTCGACCGTATAGGAAAGCCCGGCTTCTGCGAGTTTTGCCTCAATTTCGCGGGAGCGGGTTTTTACCCCACCATGAACCTTTCTGACATACCTATTCTGACTCCATCCCCCGCGTCCCAGAGACCTGCCGCGGGAAACAGTAACCGTCGTAACCCCTTCAAACGCCAGAACCTCATATCCTCCGCCGAATGAAGCAACCAGAGCAGATGCTTTTGCCTCTTCTGCCGGATTTGTTTTATCGAACTTCAGATTATAGCGGGCGGCAACCGATGGAAGAGATTCCATCTTTATTCCATCGCCGGTTACCTGAACAAGCTTAGTCTCCGCCGGCATGGCGGAGAGAAAAGAGAACAGGTCCTTATCGGACGGTGCTATCTCCTGCACAGAATCGACCGCTAAAATATCCGGACGGTCCTGCCGGAGCATGCGGAAAAGTTTCGGGATGGAGACCTCCTTTTCCTCAAAGACAACCTTTCCGTCTTCCACACAGACCAAACTGAAATGCGGAGAGACAGTCTGGCTTCTGATGTTTCCTTTCCGGATGTCGATACCGAAAACTCTGGTCATGCGGACTTGATAAAGGAGACAGCGGCCTCGACATCCGGCATAATCTGGTACTTCTTGCGGAAGAACTCCGCAACCGTTTCCAGGTCATGGCGGAGCGTGACCTCGGCATTTACATGATCCGGAGATACCCACTGCGGCCAGTCGATAATCCAGAGGGAATCATCGGATATCATGATGTTGTACTCGGATAAGTCACCGTGGATGTAGCCTAAATCATAGGCGGCTTTGACCTGTGCGATAATCTCGTCCCAGGTTGCCTTGGGGTTTTCCAGTGTACAGCGGTTCAGATTCACTCCCGGCACAAAAGACATAACAATAGTGTGGCGGTTCAGGTCAATTGGAACCGGCACGCTTACCTTGCCGTTTAATGCCTGCAAAGCCTCGAACTCACGTTCAGCGGATTTGGCAGAGGCAAAAATCCATGGACAGTGCCCGCCTTCCGGCATGTATTCGCGGTTGGTCCGAACTGTATTAAAGGAGCGCTGACCGATTTTATGGAGTTTTAAGACCACAACGCCAAACCCTAACGCCTCGTAGATTTCCGACTCCTTGCCGACACCAATGTGTGCCCCAAGAGCCGTAATACTGCCTTTGTCAGCAAGGCCGGCAAGAGCTAACGCATCATATCCGGCAAAGACTAAGGCATAGCCTTTGTAGGGGACGGAATCAGAGCGGACTAAATCTTTATGGATTAAATTTCCGAGGCGGAACTTGAGCTCCTGTTCGGATAAGTGAACCGCCGCCCGGAGGTCGTCTTCCGGAACCCAGCGGTATCTTCTCATCATCCGCTCCAATGCTTTGAGGATGCGGATTTCATATTTATGGAGATTTTTGATATCTTCGGCGGAGATAGTCATGAGTGAATATATGTATGATGTTTGAAGGGGAAAGACCTTGCGGGAATGGCAAAAAAAGAGAGGTTATTTTCTTCTGACTGCAAGACAGACGCAAAGTCCTGCAAGAACGCCAAGAATACCGAATCCGGGAGACACAACAGTATTCGTGTTTCCGCCGTACTCACCAAAGATATCCGGATGAGCGATTTCTGCCAGTGCTTCAACACCCTCGACGATACGCGGACCGCCGCGGTCGATGATGTCTGCGTTTACCACATAGACGCGTTCATTCTGGACTGCGGATAAGGACTGCATGCGGGAATCTTTCAGGAAGAAGTTCTTTAAGGCATCATCCGTTCCCACGCCCATGCCGTCACCGGAATCCACCACAATGATATCCGGATTCATGGTCAGGAACTTTTCCATCGTAAGAGCAACCCAGCCGCCTTCCGCTGCCGCGGCGTTGACTCCGCCGACAGCAGAAATCATCTCATCCTGGAACGTGCCGCTTCCGGAAACCCATAACGGGTCGGTCCACATGCAGTGAAGAATCGTCGGCTTTTCTGCGCCCTTAGTCTTTTCTGCAATCTCGGCAAGGTCGGCCTGCATCGAAGAAACCAGTTCTTCTGCGGCAGAGTCAACACCGGCAGCCTTTCCAATGAGCCGGATGTCTGCAAGCGTCGTATCAATAGTATCCGCATTTACGGTGATGATAGTGTATCCGAGTTCTCGTAAATGGGCGATTGTTTCTTCGGAGTTTCCATCCGCGGCAACCAGTAAGTCAGGATTCAGAACCGCAATTTTTTCTGTGTTGATGGTTGAGAATCCGCCGATTTTGTCTTTGGAAAAAGCGGCTTCCGGATAGGTACAGTACTCGGTAACGCCGACAATACGGTCACCAAGACCTAATGCAAACAGAATTTCTGTGTTTGCCGGAGAAAGCGATACAATGCGCTCCGGATACTTATTAATAGTTACTGTGACACCCAAATCATCAGTAATCGTTACCGGCTCCCAGTCTGCGGCAGATGCCGCCCCTGCAAAGACAAGCAGGAACAGGAGGGAGCTTACAAGAAATGTTCGCATCTTCATACAATATAATTTGCAGTTAGTACATATAAATTTAATTTGTGTCGCCGATTACTCAGGATTTCTGCACATGTGTACGAGGAATAGCACATATTAATAAATTGATTTTGAAAAACCGCAAATTAATTACCAATAACTCCTATGTATATACAGACATTATGAGAACGCTGGGGATTTCCTCAAACTGCCTGATGAAGCAGACGCTCTTTTCAGCACTGGAGGTGCTGAGCAGTATTACCGACTATGTGGAGATTATGTCTGCGTGCGGTCACTCCCTGCCGGAGTATGCAGAAGCCGCCGAATCATTTTCCCTCCGGTACTCGGTGCACTCTCCGACCTCAGATGGAAACATCGCCGAGTCGTTTGAGAAAATCCGGCAGGCATCCCTGGCAGTCATCCGAGAATCAGCAGAGGCAGCAGACGCTCTCGGTGCAGAGACACTGGTAATTCACCCCGGCTTCTGCCTGGAACCGGAACGCTTCCGAGATTCGGAAAAAGCACTCATAAAATCGATTTCTGATTTGGGAAAGATGCAGGAAGAATTCTCGGTCCGGTTTGTCATGGAAAATCTGGGAAGCTGGGACTGCTGTCACTTCCGGTTTCCGGCATTTGCCGACGTGGTATCTGATGCCGGACTCGGGTTCTGCCTGGATGTCGGACATGCGAACCTCAACGCCGCCCTGCCTGGTTTTCTGGAAAAGAACCCGGTTCATGTCCATCTGCATGACAACCACGGCGGATGGGATGAACACGCGGCGCTCGGTGACGGAGATATTGATTTTTCCCGGGTGCTTTCGCTTGATGCAGTCGGCATTATTGAGTGTATGGAGTTCGATGCCGTGCTAAAATCCCTGGAATACCTAAAGAGAATTTAGAGCGCCTTTTTCGGGCACTCCTTTACGCACTCCATGCACAGAATACATTCCGTCCCGTTCTCCCGCTTTCTGGAGTTGTCTGTTACCTTCACATTCATCGGGCAGACTCTCTCGCATCTGCCGCAGGAGACGCACTTTGTCGTATCACAGCGGATGCGAAGCAGCGAGAAGTAGCTCATCGGCTTTAAGAACACCGCAACCGGACAGAGATATTTGCAGAACGCCCGGTTATCCCTGAAAAGAACCGCGAGGAGGATGCCTGCCGCATAGTAGAGCAGGTTTCCAACGATGAATGCCCAAAACATCACCTCTGCCGCGTTGGAGACAGGGAGAAGGAACAGCGCCAAAACGAACATCAGTGAGAGGACAAAGACCGCATACCGCATCCAGCCGAGACGCTTTCGCGGGGCCTGAGGGACTTTATACGGCAGGAAATCCAGAACCATAGCTGTCCAGCAGGCATACCCGCACCAGCCCCTGCCGAAAACCAGCGGACCGAAGATTTTCGCCACCGCATAATGAATCACCGCGGCATCAAAGACACCGAGGAACAGATAGTACCAGAAGCCCTCAATCTGCATATTCTCACGGCAGATAAGACCGAGATACACCAGCATATAGAGTCCCACAAAGAGCTGAACGATACGGCGGGCGTGGCGGTACTTTCGAACATAAAGAAACGAACCAAGCGAGACAGCCGTTCCGATGTAGAGGAAGTTTACGAGATAAAACAGATTATCCAGCGTCTGCCAGAGAATCACTGCGACCGCGGCGAATACGGAAAAAATCAGAAGGGAGGGAAGATACTGCTTCATACAAGGGACCGCATGATTTTTAGGACATAGAGCATCTCGCCGTCCTCGACTTCTTCCTCGGCACAGACTGCGGCATCAGCCCCGCATGCCGCACAAAGCGAAACGGTCTCGGAAAGCCCGGTGAGTGATGAAATCAGCAGAAGGATTCTGCCCGTATCAGTCAGGTGAGAGAGCGCCTGCGGCAGGAAGCGCTCAATAACATCCCGGCCCGAAACGCCGCCGTCTAACGCATACTCAAGCCAGTCGTCAATCCGTTCCTCGGGAAGCGTTGGAAGATACGGCGCATTGAAGAGAATCAGGTCAAACATCCCGGAAACCGCCGAGAACAGGTCGCTTCGAACCGTCTCCACCCCGTTTACCGCGTGCGCGTATGCAACGGCATGCGGATTGATATCCACACCAATAGTCCGCGGCGCTGCCTTCTGCACCGCAGAAGCCACAGCCCCCGAACCAGTCCCAATCTCAATCACTGAATCCTCCGGTTTCACCTCAGCAAGCGCTGCCCGGATTAACAAAAAGGTATCCTCTGCCGGCTGATACACCTGAGACGCATCAAAACTCATAGGCGTGCCGCAAAGGAATTGGAAAGCTCGATAAACTCCGCAACCGACAAGACCTCAGGCCGCTTCTGCAGGAGGTCTTTGGGAAGGGATGCCAGAAACTCCGCGGTCTTTTCCTTTCCGTAGAGGGAAGAGAGGCCTTTGAGACAGTTGGACAGCGTCTTTCTCCGGTGGGAGAACGCCTCGCGAACCACATCGGAGAATACCTTCTGGTTTGCGATTGGAACCGGCGGAGCACGCGGCGTTAACACAACCACCGCGGACCAGACCTCCGGCGGCGGGTTGAACGACTCGGGAGGAAGCTCCAGCAGGAATTCCACATCCGCCAACGCCTGCGTCATTACAGAAAGGCGTCCGTAGTCTCCGTTTCCGGGAGCGGCTGCAAGGCGCTTTGCAAACTCCAGCTGATACATCAAAACCGCCTTCTCGAAGCCCGCTTCCAGCAGACGGAAGGTAATCTTCGAAGAAATCGAGTACGGCAGATTTGCCACAACCAGATCAAACTCCGGAAGCTGGACCTTGGATGCATCGCCGACGGTAATCGTCAAATCCCCGCTCGCAAGCTCAGCGGAGAAACGGCGTTCCAGATTCGGCAGAAGCTTGGTGTCAAGCTCGACCGCCCGCACATGCGCACCGCGCTCTAAAAGTGCAGACGTCAGAACACCGCCACCCGGACCGATTTCCAGAACGGCACGGTCAAAGACCGGCACAGCATCAGCAATCTGTTCTACGGCATAATCATCAACCAGGAAATGCTGATCGTTGGGAGCTCTCATAAAAAAGTTATTTTGAAGTGAAGAGATGGTACTTCTCTTCGGGATTTTCCAGCTCAAGCATAATCCGCTCAAGGATGAACTTCTCCGGCTTCTGGAGAGTCTTTACCCGTGCCTTAATGTCGGCAAAGCTTTCAAACGGCTTCTTTTCACGCTCGGCAAGCGTGTCGGTTAACGTCTTCTTGCCGAACCCAGGGAGAAGATTGAGCATATGCATCTTCAAACTGACCGGAACTGCCGTATTGTAGAACTCCACGAACCGTTCCTCGGACGCCGCAATAATTTCGGCAACCGCCGGCTCAAGTTCACCCTTGGCAGTCGGGGTCAGCTCGGCAAAGGAGACACGGCGCTTTACGCGCTCGACAACCTTTCTCTCGCCGTCACCAATGTATACGGTGTCGTGGAGATTGATTGCCTTGTCCTTCTTTGCAATAAGTTCCAGGAGCTTGAACTGATCGGTACCCACCGCGAGAATAATCGGCTCGCGCTGATTTAACGGACGCTTGTCGCCTGCATATCCCCACTGGAGATAATCAAGCACAATAGCCTCCACTTCCTTCTTGTCAGTTCTTTCTGTTTTCGGGGGCATAACTCCTCCCTCACTCGTACTTGCGAAGAATGTCTAAGATCTGATCCACGTCCTCGGTTACAAGGGCGAATCGCTCTTTTGCATAGATTGCACGGATTTCCTCGCGGCTTGCCGGCATGATGTTGACAATGCGGGAGGCAATTGTCGGAGTAATCTTCTCCAGACCTGCAAGCTCATCGTAGAGTGCTTTTGCGGTTTCGACACTGCATTTACCAAGGGTGTCGGCATGGTCGATGCTTTTACGCAGTTCGTAAGACAGTGTGCGGACAGCACCTTCCGTCTCCTCAAGACCGCCGGCTCTCTGGTCGCGGATAGCAATAAGCTCTTCGCGGAGCTCAGGCAGTGTCATCATTTCTTCCTGAATAATTTTCTTAACTTTCATGCCGACCTCCAAAAGTAATGTAAAATAAGTATTGGGGGTTTAATTATATTTCTGTGCAGTAAGGTGCTGCGGTCTGGCAATAACGGTCTTGGTTGCCTTTCCGTCCTTAATCTGAAGGAGCCATGCTCTTCCTCTCTGACCAACGATGGTTCCGGTCTTGCCGTGGAATCTCGGGTGCGGCTGTCCCTTCTGGACGCTGGAGTCGAGAACGATGTGGACCTTCTGTCCCTCTTCGAAGTGCTGGATGCATTTGGTTACATTCGGCATTCCGCGGGTACGGAGGGTTTTCTGCAGCTTATATCTTGTTCTTTTCTTAATTCCGTTGTGTTTTGCCATTTTTAATCACTCTCATGTATTTGATAATCCGTCGACCTGCACTACGTCCAACTCAGTGACTTTCGCGGGTGCGGCGAGGATTTCAGACAAACTCGGGCTTGTTCTGCCCTCATCGCCTGAGATAAGTTCTTTGATGTAGAGACCGCTGTCACCGACCACTTCGAGCCGGTAGAGTCCGTTTTCCACTCCAAGAACCTGGATGCCGATAACCTGACGCTTGCGAACCAAATCCGCACGCCTGTGCGAGACGCGATTTGGCGTGCGCTGGGCAATCCAAGCCCCATTCAGCTTTGAAACGGCGTTCTGGATGTTTTCCAGAGAGATACGGTCATCTACTGAAACCAGAATCCTGTATGTTTTATGCCCTTTGTGTGATTTAAGCATTTCCACAGTTTTCTTGTTTGACCAGGATTCCAGGCGCACTTCCACCTCAGGCATCGCGGATTTATTGATAGCCTCCTCTAACTCGCGAAGGTCGGCGGTTCTGATTTTCGGGTTTGCCATCTCCATGACAAACGGTCTTCCCGTACCGTAGCAGAGGGCGTCAATATCCTCTCTGCCGGCCCCGTGCAGGATTCCAGCGTCAGCCTGGAAGATTTCAACCGGGACTTTCGCAATCTCTTCCTCTACAGATGTCGGGTATTGTTTGCCGGTGAAGTTGCACAGCTCACAGCCTTTTCCGCGGCATGCGCGGCAGTCCCAGTGGGTCTGTGGGATTCCGCGCACGTGTTTTAAGTATCTGCCGTAGAAGTAGAGGGAGGCAATCTGCAGCTCAGTACAGTCGTCTGCGATGTTTAAGACGATGGTAAGCTCCGGGTTTTTCGGATCTCCGCGCTTGCCGGTAAGGGCTGCAACCGCCTTTCCAACCTCGCGGTTCATTTCGGACTTTAACGGCTCCGGGTTTTCAAGATGCAGGTCGGACCAGAGCATCTCCTCGGACTCGGTCATCATCGGCGGCACACGGGTGCCGATAACAAAGGTCTCGTACTCAATGCCTTCTGCGGCTTCTGCTGCCTTCTCTGCCCAGTACGGTATCTGGAGGAAGAGGTCGTTGCAGACCCAGCAGGTTCCTTCCTCATACTCACTGAATGGAATATTGTAGGCGAGTGCGTGCGCAACGCGGAGGGCATGGCCGCGCTCGACGTTGGTAAGTCCGAAGGAGCGCTTGGCAAAAAGGCGCCCTAAGCAGTGGTCACAGATGTCGCCGTACTCTAAAATCTGGTGGACTTTTTCCAGGATGCCGGTAATCTCTTCACTCATGGGTTGCCCTCCGGTCGAATTCGTTTAAGAGAACAGTAATGGTGTGGTCTGCGTGCAGGACACGGGGACCTACAGAATACTTCGGCAGATCTTTGATTAACTCCATCTCTTCTTCAGTGAAGTTCATGTGATCCGATAAGAGGAAGTTTTCAGGGAGAGTTTCTGCTTCTCTGATGTCTTCTCCGTTTTCATCGAGGACGGCAAAGGGGATTTCCGCCAAGAGTTCGGCAAGGCCGCCTGCTCTGATGTGGATGCCGTCTGCGGCCTTCTGGAAGGAGGAGGTCGCCTCTTTGGTGAGACCTTTTTTGATGAGTGCACCGGCGCTTCTTTCGTCAGGGTTTAGGGAGCGGATGGTCTCTCCTGCGAAACGGAGTGTTTTTGTCGGCTCTCCTCCCTGTAAGATGAGGTAGCATTCGACGTCGCGGCGCAGGTCGTGACTTAAGAAGAAGGAACTGTTGATGCATCGGCAAAGAATGTCCAGCCGTCCTGCTCCTCCCGGCATGTCGTTTAAGGAGAAGGTGGGTTCGGTTGTTGCTTTGTGACCGACGATTGCGAATCTGAGCATAGTTCTATACATATTGGGCGGGCTTACTCATTAAGCCAGCGCAACCGGGGAAGAGCAGAAGAGGGGCAGGTATCATATCCCTTCAGCACAAATACTATAAGCACTTTGTATAAAACTACCAGAAACCTCACCATCGTTACCGCGTTTTTCGTAACAGCTCTGGTCATCTCCAACATTATCGCCTCCAAAGTCGTACAGATTGGATGGATTGAGATTCCGGCGGCCGTTGTTGCGTACCCGATAACCTTCCTCTGCACCGACCTTGTCAGTGAAATCTGGGGAAAGAAAGAGGCAAACTTCCTCGTCCGTCTCGGATTCGTCGTCCAGCTCTTCTCGCTCGTCTTAATCTACGCTGCAGTCTTCCTGCCGCCGGCATCCTACATGACAGAGTTCCAGACATCGTTTGCGGCAACACTCGGCAGCTCCGCACGCTTCGTCTTCGCCTCTATGATTGCGTACTTAGTCGCCCAGAGCTTTGATGTCGAAGTCTTCCACAGAATCAAAGCACGCTTCAAGCCGAAGTGGATGAGAAATAATGTCACCATCGTAAGCCAGTTAATCGACACGACCATCTTCATCACCATCGCCTTTGTGGGTGTCGTCCCGAACCTGCTGGTCATGATTTTCAGCCAGTATATTATCAAGGTCCTTATCGCCATTGCAGACACGCCAATCTTCTACTTCTTAACCCGTCACGGGCAGGCCGAATGTCCTGAGGCATAAGATACCACTACCCTTATCTCTTTTTACTGCTAACGTGTATGACATATGGACGCATACGAACTCGTCACCCGGAATACGGCTGAGATCGTCACCGAAGACGAACTGAGAGCACTGCTCGCAAAACCGACAAAACGGGTCTATACCGGCTATGAGCCAAGCGGCGAGATTCACTTAGGTCACCTTGTGACCATCAATAAACTGATGGATATGAAAAATGCAGGGTTTGACGTAGTGGTCTTAATCGCAAACCTGCACGCATATCTGAACAGAAAAGGAACCTTCGAGCAGATTAAAGAGCTCGCAGACTATAACAAGGCATGTATCGAGGCAGTCGGTCTGAAGGGAGCAGAGTTTGTTTTAGGAACGGATGTTCAGCTGACGCCAAAGTACCAGACCGAGGTGTTAACCCTCTGTCAGGAGATTACCTTAAACCGTGCCACCCGCAGTATGGATGAGGTTGGCCGCGCCATGGACAACCCGATGGTTTCCCAGATGGTCTACCCGGTTATGCAGGTCGTCGACATTCCGACCTTGGGCGTTGACGCTGCAGTCGGCGGAATTGACCAGAGAAAGATTCACATGCTTGCCCGTGAGCACCTGCCGTCCTTAGGATACAAGCCGCCGGTATGTATCCACACGCCGATTGTCAACGGTCTCGACGGTGAGAAGATGTCCTCTTCCAAAGGAAATGTGGTCTCTGTTGCAGACTCTCCGGAGGAGATTAAGAAGAAGATGAAGAAGGCCTTCTGCCCGCCGGAGATTGAGGGCAACCCGATTATGCAGATCTTCCAGTACAATATCTTCCCGAGAATGGATACCGTGGCTATCCGCAGACCGGAAAAGTTCGGCGGAGATTTAGAGTTCCACAGCTACGCAGAGCTTGCAGAGTCGTACGGTGCAGGAAAGGTTCACCCGATGGACTTAAAGAATGCCTGCGGTGATGCGTTAATCGAGCTGTTAGCCGACGCATACGCATACGTGCAGAGCTATAAGGGCAGAGCCTGAATCGATAAGATTCAAAAAAAACTTTTTTTATTTTATTCTTCGCAGGTGTCCAGGAGCGTACATCTGCGTTTTTTACACTCACGCCGGATAGTGATAGGAAACAACCGCCCCTTCCTCTACGGCATTTGCATAGGCACAGACGTTTTCCTCGATGATTTTTCGGTCAAGCGAGTGCGAGAGTTCGTCTGCGAAGAATGCAGCTGCCTCTTCCGGGATGATGCAGCGCGAAGCGGAGCGGGCAAAGGAGTTGAGAAGTCCTGATGATGCGGTTTTGATGACGGCTTTGTCCACCAGCGGGACTAAAGCTGGCTCCATAATCTCAAGGACGCAGGCTCCCGGTTTGTCGTAGAGCGAGCCTTTGTTCAGGTCAAGGCCGGCGCCGGCACAGGCGGCAGAAACCGTCGCATAGAGAACCGCATATCCCCGCGAGAAGAGGACATTTACCGGGTCGGGGGCGGCGCCTTCCACGCGGCGGACGTAGCCGAGGCTCTTTGGGACAACACGCGAGAGAATCTCATAATACATGTTCTTCGTCAGCGCATAGCCGCGGGACAGCTCCGGCAGGGTAATCAGATACTCGAACTCCGAGCGCGCATGGGCGAGGATATCAAACTCGCCCTGATAGAACAGTGCCTCGTGAGACTCCGCAAGCTCATGCAGAAACCGCATACGGGAATCCGCCGCCGCCTCTGCCGCCGCGAGGGAGAAGGCATGCTTCGGGACAGCATCCTGCGCCGCAGAAAGGTGCGGCTCTCTGCAGAAGAGCGAACCCTCCGGCTTTCCGTGGATATCGAAGAAAGAAATCGGGATGTTTCGTTTGGCGCACTGCGAGATGACCGCAGTGTGCAGAATATTATCTCCGGCAATCAGGAGATGCGAGACCGTATCGAGCGGATAGCGCGCCGCTTCCCGCATGCCCTTCTCCCGGACAAACAGCGTCTGCCCGCGGATACTGATGTCAGCGGAATATCCCCAGACCGTAACCCAGGGAATCAATACTCAAACCCTCCTCTGATACGGGACTCAAGCGTGAGCCGGCACTTTCCGCAGAAGTATTTGCGTTTGCGGTCGAGGTCGTCTAAGTTGTTCGGGCAGTACATGATGCAGGCGGGATTCTCGCAGTGCTCGAGGCCGTAGAGGTGGCCGATTTCATGAGCGCCTTCGGTGACCATCCGGTTGATTAAGGCGTTGTCGTCTGGGTGTCTTCCGTAGAATTCGTTTGTCAGGCGGTAGGTGGAAACAACCGCAACGCCGAGCTTTAAGTGCGCCAGACCGTAGACGAAACTGGTCTTTGGGGCAAACAGGTCTCCCGGCGTTATCAGCAGGACTTTCTCATAAATATGGTTGTAGCGGTTGAAGAAGTCCGCATCCATGTCCTGCGGTTTGAAGAGGTCAGGACGCCGTCTGCGGAACATATCGAGTTTGGTTAAAATTTTTACCGCATCGTACTGACACCGTGCAGGGTCGTATCCTTCGAGGGGGAAGATGCCGTTGTCTATCCGGGAAACCGGTGCTCCAAGGACGGCGGAAAGTTCTTCAGTGACCGGACGCGAGAGTCCGATTGGGACACGCGAGTCCCAGAAAATATGTACCCCCATAATCGATAGATATTTTCTCTGCAAAGGGACATAAATGTACCTTAACGAGTTTGCATGATGTACCATATCGAAACTGCTGTTGGAAATTATATCAGAGACCACTATACATCTGCGGTGGAGGTGGGATTCGGCGGAAAGACAGTTGCCGCAAAGATTCTGCTGGATGCAGGGATTCCGGTGCTCTGCACGGATGTGCACACCTACAACACCGATGTGCCGGCGGTAGTCGACGACTGTGTCGAACCGGACTTTTCGCTCTATGAAAATGCGGATGTTATCTACGCCATCCGTCCCGGGGTGGAAATCGTGCCCGCGCTGATTGCTCTTGCAAAACGGGTCGGATGCGATTTGATTGTGTATCACTTAGGATTCGAGCTGTACCAGAACGGCGGAGAGAGAATCGATGCGGATGGCGTGATGCTGCATAGGTACGTGAAAAGGCTGTCACAGCCATAAAATAGCGATGCGAAAGCATCGCGTAACAAGCGAAGGTGCGATGAGCACCGGAGTGACTGCACATGAGATAACGGTTTATTATTGATTTGCGGAGATTCGCGTGTCCATATTTTCAAAACCGCGGCTATAAGAAAAGAACACGCGAATCCACACGAATCAAATAATTGAGACTGGTATTTTGTGTAGTCGCTCCGTCGCTTATCGCTCCTCCGCTGCTAACGCAGCATTATCGCGCTGCTTGAATTAAATAAGTAGAGCCGTAAAAGAAGTAACTATTTATATAATCGGAATCATTTGATAGATTAAGAGAATTATGAAAATCAAAGGCGTGAAAATCCATGTATCTCCTGCGGTAATCATCGTATTTGTCTTCTTTGTTCTGCTGTTTATCTGGTCGTTCTTCTTAACCAACGACTTCAGCTACATCTACTGGGGACTGCCGCTTTGTCTGTGTCTCTTAATCATCCCGGCTGTGAGCAGTTACAGTCTCGGCGGACAGTACATCAAGCTCCTTCCCGAGTATGAAGCAGGCGCAAAGCCGATGAGAATCAAGAATGTCAACCTCAACATGCAGGGAAAGGCGGTCAGAGTCGAGGGAGTTGTCCAGAGTGTCAAGGGTAAGTTCATGGGCAGACCAAAGTACCAGATCTTCGACGGTTCGGGTGCTCTGATTGTTTTCCGTTCCATGCCGCTCGATGAGGAGATTAAGGTCGGAGACAATATCGAAGCGGTCGGTATGGTCGTCAAGAAGTATGCCATTGCCGGAAGCCTTTCGGTGCATGGAATCGGTATCAGAAAAATCGAGAATTTAAACCCGCTCGAGATTGACGAGTCGATTACTTCTGATATCAAAATCAAAAAATACAACTAACCTTTTTTTCCTGAATCCGACAGCTTAATAGGTTCAAAAGCCGATAGGTATAGTATGCCACATACTGTTGAGATTTATTCTCTTCCGGACTGTCCGCACTGTAAAAACGTGAAGTCATTCTTCGCAAAACACAATATCGAATATACGAATTATGACGTATCCGACAGTGCAAACGCAAAAAAGATGATTGAGATTTCCGGTCAGCGCGGAGTGCCGGTTATTATCATTGACGGAAAAGAAATTGTTATCGGCGATGATTTAATGAAGCTCCAGATTCTGCTCTTAGGCGACGAGCCGGCAGCAGAAGCCCCGATTACTGCAGACCATGAGCTGGTTATCATCGGCGCAGGCGCTGCCGGTCTTCCGGCGGCACTCTATGCAGGAAGAAAGGAGCTTGACACGCTTGTTATCGGCGGAGCTATCGGCGGTATGGTGAACCAGAGCAAGACCGTCGAGAACTATCCGGGAATCCCGGATGTCCCGGGGGATGTCTTAATGGGCAAGCTTGCCGAGCATGCAAAGTCCACGGGCGTTGAGTTCTTAGAGGATGTTGGAACATCCATCGTCAGAAAGGGCGGGGTTTTCGAAATCGAGACGCTCAACGGGCACAAGGTAACCGCAAAAGCAGTTATCGCCGCGACAGGCAGAATCCCGCGGTTCTCCGGTGCGAAGGGAGAGACTGATTTCTTCGGAAAAGGTGTTGCGGTCTGTACCACCTGCGACGGGCCGCTCTATAAAGGAAAATCGGTTGCGGTTATCGGCGGCGGAAACACGGGCCTTGATATGGCGCTCGAACTTGCAGACATCGCCTCCGAGGTGCATGTAATTGTCAGAAGCAAGGTTCGCGGAGATGAGATTCTCTTAAACCGCTTAAAGACCAAGAGTAATGTTGTCTTCCACACCGGATATGAAATCGAGGAGATTTACGGCGGTCAGTTTGTGGAAGGAATCGCGCTGAAAAAACTCGGCGGCGGCATTACGAAGCTCTTCAAGTCCGGCATCGAGAAGATTCCGGTCGAAGGTGTCTTCCTTGGAATCGGTCTGAACCCGAACACGATGATGTTCGAGGGACTGGTTGAGATGAACGCGGAGAAGGAGATTATCGTCAACGAGAACTGCGAGACCAATGTTCCGGGATTCTTTGCCGCAGGAGATTCCACCTCGATTAAGGCAAAACAGATTGCCTCGTCTGTCGGTGAGGGTGTGAAGGCGCTGCTTTCCGCATACGCATATCTGAAGAAATAATTACTTACAAACTCTTTTTTTCAAAACATAGAAAGCAACGCGAGAGCGTTGCAGAACAGAACGCGAGCGATGAGCGAAGCGTTCGACAGCCTATAGGACAATGGTTTATGGGTGATTCGCGGAGATTCGCGTGTTTCTTGCCAACTCACTGCAAGAGAACAAAGACGCGAATTTACACGAATCAGGATATTACGTTTTGCAGATACGTTGTCGCTTCGGTGCTCATCGCACCTGCGCTTGTTCCGCAATGCTATCGCATTGCGATTCGCGGTTTTTAGAAGTCAAACAGATTTTTCTGTGCAGATTTGGAGAGAATATCACTCACCGTCTGCCAGCTTTTCCGTGCGCACGACGGCGGTGCGCCGTGCTCTGTAATATATTCAGTCAGGAAGGCAACGGTTTTGGCATCTGACGGATATCCGCTTCCAATCTCGCCGAACTCTGCTTTCAGCTCCTCAATGATTCTATCCCGCGTCACCTTCGCGACAATACTTGCCGCGCCGACTACTGCGTAGCGGGCATCGGCTTTGTGTTCGGAGATGACTTCCGCCGAGACACCGGACGCCGAAAGCACATTTGTGCCGAACCGCTCGGCATTTACATCGCAGGCATCCAGATATACCCGCGCCGGATGGAGAGAGCGGAGAACTTCTGCATGGCAGAGAACGGTGAACTGGTTCATGGTACAGTCCCGCGCATCAATCTCTGCCGGGGTTTTGATGACAACCGCGGTCTTGTATGATGCGCAGATTTCGGCAAACACGGCCTCGCGTTTTTTTGCCGAGAGCTGTTTTGAGTCTTTGATGCCGAGGGATGATAAATCATCGTCAGATGAAACCAGAACTCCTGCCGCGACCATCGGTCCTAAAACCGGGCCTTTTCCTGCCTCATCTATGCCGCATATCCACATGTGATACTCCTGTTTGTCGAAGACAGGTATTAATATCTCCGGCAAGCATACTATTTCTTATGTATCTGATTGTTGTCGGTCTCGGCGGAATCGGCAGAGCGCTCGCAGGTCTTGCCGCGGAGGAAGGGCACAGTGTGGTTGTTATCGACCGCGACGAGGAAAAGTGCGCCAATATCTTAGAAGAATACGACCTCCTCGCCGTCTCCGGAAACGCAACCGATAAGAATACCCTGGAAGATGCAGGAATTGACCGTGCGGATGCCTTAGTCGCCACAACAAGCGATGATGCGCTGAACCTGATGGCCTGCTGGCTTGCGAAGAAGTATTCGGTCAGAACGCTCGTCTCCATCGTGAATCAGAAGGAGCATGCCGAACTCTTTAAGGAAGTGGGCGTGCGCATCAGTGAAAACCCGGATGAGATTGTCGCCCGCAGTCTTTTCCTCTGGGCAGAAAACCCGGACACTCAGCTTCTCGCAGCTATCGAAGGAGGAACCATCTTCGAGATTACCGTAGCCGAAGGAGCAAAAGGCGTGAACAAAACAGTCCGCGAAGCATCAGGCGTTAAGGATATGCTCTACATCGCGATTCGCAGAGGTGGAAAACTGATTATTCCAAGCGGCGATGTGGTGCTTCTCCCGGAGGATGTGATTACGGTGTTCACCAAAGAGGAAGCGGAAGCGCGGTCTGTAGAATATATGGAAGATTTATTCCGCTGAGAATTTTTGAAAAAAAGAAAGGTGTCTTTTGGATGAGGTTATCCTAACTCATCCCAGCTGTTTGCTCTTCTGCGGCGGATAAGGAAGACAATTCCGACAACTGCTCCGACTGCGACAATTACTCCGATAACAATCGGGATGAATTTTACGAATTTCGGAATCTTGGAATCCTCAAGGTACTCGTTTGCTTGATTAAGGGTCTTCTGGACATCGCCCATGAAGGTATCCATCTTGGATGCGCTTGGTGTCTCACCGTCACCGTAAGTGTCAGCCAGAATCTCATAGGTATAGGTCAGAGATATGGACTTTGTTTCCAGATATTGTGCTTCGGTGTCCCATCCGCGGTCGTAGAGAGTTACAGCAATAGAGTTAATTTTTCCAATACTGACACGAGCACAATCTAATCCTGCATATGCGAGGGCTCTCTCTCCTTTTTCTGCATAGATTTCGCCTGCTTCAAGGTTTGCGTATGCGGTTACCAGATTTCCGGTTCCGGCAGACTTTGCGGCAGAGTACTTGTTCTTTGCATCTTTGATGGTGGCATTTACGGTTGAAATATCAGCACCGTATCCTGCGTAAGTGGTGGCTCTCTTCTCAAGATTAGTAATTGCTGTGTTTAATGCAGAGAGATCATTTGCATAGTTGCTTGCATCATAGACTTTCTGCTTTTTTGTAGAGAATGACGCATATCCATTCGTTTCCTTGTCGGTTGCAGTAATCGAAAGTATGGAGATTTCCTTTCCTTTTGAACCAGACGACACTGTTCCGGACAAAGAAATCTTGAGGACAAGATTAGAGTCACTCTCTAACATGAATCCGGAGATTTTGTTGGATTCGTAATCATTTACGATGACAACTCCGCCACGGTAGATGTCAGTGGACCATTTCGGGTTGGTAAGCGGTGTACTGAAGGTGATTGAATCTCCGACGTCGAGGGATTTGCCAGTTACAGTGATTTCCATTGATGCGGTGACTGTCTGTCCTGGTGTTAATGCGCCTGACGGAGTAACTACAGCATCATTTGATGAATACGTGAATGCCGCTCCTGCTCCGACAAATGCTGTACAGAGGAGGAGTACAGCAAGGATTCCGATAATCTTTCTCATAATTTTCATCTCTTAAACCTCATTCGAACAGCGGGTCAACCTCGCTGTCTTCAAACATGGAAACAGCCGCTGCACGCTCGCGTGATCTGGCGACCTCTTCTTTTGCCTCTTTTGCAAGCTCCATGAGCTCGCGGATACGCGGGGCGTTTCCAATGGATGCAAGAAGGACAACTGCTGCGACATAGCCGCTGTCTACCGGGTAGTCACCACCGCGGACTTCGACTCCCGCAATGTTTTCCTCAACCCAGCTCTTGGATTTTTCCACACCCTTGCGGTCCAGCTCTGCCGGCGGACCGGCGACGAGAACCAGTGCACGCTCTGCTGTCGAGTAATCGCACGGGAGAGTTAAGCGGCCAAGCATTGCACGGCGGACAAGACCGATGATTTTTGCCGACTTGTCATCTCCGGTGATGTCAACATGCGGCTCTGCCTTTTCCTTCTTGCCGAGAAGGCCGCCGAATAATCCGCCGGACTTGGCAGGAGACTTGGCGCCCTTCGGGATGGCTTCGCTGATGGCGTATCCGACAGAGGAGATACCTCCGCCGCGTAAGGTGTTGATAATTTCACTGGAGTCAACAACCATTTCACCGACACCGTACTTGGTGACTTCTCCCGCACGGAAGAGAACACCGAAGCGGCGGACGATTTCCTCGTTTAAGCGCTCGTATGCACTCTTAACGCTTTCACCGTCGTTCTTCCAGGCGCTGTTGTCGAAGACGATAACATTGTCTGCTTCGTTGACCAGCGTGGATAAACTGCGGGCTGCGTTTAAGGAGTAGAGACGTCCCTCTTCCGGTGCCGGGATAACTCCTAATGCGTAAACCGGCTCGCGGTAGATGCGCTTTAAGTGACGGCAGAGAACCGGAGCTCCTCCGGAACCAGTTCCGCCTCCAAGACCTGCACAGACAACGAATGCGTCGATGTCATGAGTTCCGCGGCGGTCGATGGCATTGATAATCGTATCAATTTCATCGGCTGCAACTTTTGCGCCGGTAACGTTGTCTGTTCCGACACCATGTCCTTTGACTTTGGTCTGACCGATTAACAGACGGTCTTCCATCGGGATGTTTTTGACTCCCATTAAATCAGTACGGGCAGTATTGATGATAATACCGCGGAAACTGTTTGCTCCGGTCTTCTTGTCCTGAGACAGGAACATATCAACCAGTTTGCCGCCTGCCTGTCCGAATCCTATAAAGAATACTCGCATGTTGGTGACACCTAATTAATTGTGTTATATATGTGAGTCATGGAATATATTATGACTGTGTTAGTATTGGCTGATATCAGTCAAAAAGTTTCTTATGCAGACAGAAACCTCGCAGGAGAAACATGAAATACCCCAGTTTCACAACAGGTCTGCGCGAGAGGAAACAGGGGCAGACGAAACCCTGCAAAACCGCCACAGACGAACCATACCTTTATGCCATACAAAGTTCCATAAATATAGTTACGCCAGCAACGGTTGACATGTCATCCGTGGAAACATGAAAGGAAGCTCTCCTGATAAGTGTTTGAACTACCACGACATAGCCGCTGATGAGCGATGACAGGGGCATGCCCCCTCGAGTGAAGTGATTATCATGGCAAAAATTTACCAGATGTTTGAAGTTCCGGAAGAACTCCAGAACAAAGCACTTGAAGCATTAGAGCTTGCACGTGACACCGGAAAGATCAAGAAAGGCGCAAACGAGGCAACCAAGGCCGTCGAGCGCGGAACCGCAGCACTTGTCTTAATCGGCGCAGACGTTGCACCGGAAGAGATTGTTATGCACATCCCGGGCCTTGCAGACGAGAAGGAAATCCCGTTCGTCTTCATCAACAAGCAGGCAGACATCGGAGCCGCATGCGGCCTTGAAGTCGGATGCACTGCTGTTGCAATCGTTAAAGTCGGCAAAGGAAAGGAAATCGTCGACGAACTCGCAGGTCAGATCAAAGCACTGAGAGGATAAGTCCATGGCAGACGACGCAACGCCGGCAGAAGTCATCGAGGTCGTCGGCCTTACTGGAATGCACGGTGAAGCATCCCAGATTAAATGCCGCGTCCTTGACGGCCCGAACAAGGGACGTATTATCACCCGCAACACTTTCGGTCCAATCCGTGAGGGTGACATCTTAATGCTCCTTGAGACTGAACGCGAAGCAAAGAAACTTTCGAGACGGTGAGCAAAAATGGTCGACAGATACACCTGCAGCTACTGTGGAAAGCAGCTTGAACCGGGAACCGGCAAGCTCTTTGTAAGAAAAGACGGTGCAGTATTCTACTTCTGCTCCTCCAAGTGCCAGAGCAACTATAAGCTCGGCAGACTCCCAAGACGTGTTGCATGGACTGCAGCAGGCCGTAAAGCACGCGGAAAGGAGTAATCAGTATGGAGCAGACCTTTGTAATGGTCAAGCCGGACGGAGTCCAGCGCGGACTCGTCAGCGAGATTCTCTCCCGCTTCGAGAAGAAAGGATTCAAGATTGTCGCCGCAAAGTTCGGCGTCCTTTCCGAAGCAGTTGTTGACAAGCACTACGAAGAGCACCTGGAAAAACCGTTCTACCCGGGCATGAAGGCATACATCACCAGCGGACCAGTTTTCCGCTTTGTCCTCGAAGGAGACAATGTAATCGCCACCGTCCGCAAGATGAACGGAGCAACCAACCCGGCAGAGGCAGCACCAGGCACCGTCCGCGGTGACTATGCCCTCTCTATTGGAAAGAATGTAATCCACGCATCTGACGCACCAGAAAGCGCAGCACGCGAGATTGCAATCCACTTCGAAGAGTCCGAACTCGTCGCATACGCAAAGATCGACGAGGGACAGCTCTACGAGTAAATCCAATACCCAATTTTTTCTTTTCTGAATTTTCCTGTGAGTCTCTCAGAGATGCACAGCCCGCATATTTATAATCCTGCAAATCAAACGTTATAACACTATCCTATTCATGGGAGGAATCAAACTATGGCAGGAAAGAAAGTTATCATTACCGGTGTTCCGGGTGTTGGAAAAACAACCGTTATCAACGCTGCATACGACAAAATAACTGCAGAAGGTATTGCATACCAGAACTTAAACTTCGGAAGCTTCATGTTTGAGGTAGCACAGGCAGAAGGCCTTGTTACCGACAGAGACCAGATGAGAAAGCTTGACCGTGTTCAGCAGAAGCGCCTGCAGAAGCTCGCAGCAGAGAAGATTGCCGCAATCGACGGAAATGTCATCGTCGACACTCACGCATCCGTCAAGACCCCGAACGGATACTTAGCAGGTCTTCCGGAGTGGGTTATCTCCGCACTCATGCCGGACACCATCGTCCTTGTCGAGACCGACAACGATCAGATTCTCGTCCGCAGACTTTCTGACGAGTCCCGTGTCCGTGATGTCGAGGGCGCACGTTCCATCGCAGAACACCAGGAGATGAACCGTGCATTCGCCGCAGCATACTCTATGCTTACCGGATGTACTGTCAAGATGATTACCAACGCAGACTTCCTTGTAGACAAAGCAGTTGACGAGCTTGTTGCTGTCCTGAGGTAATTCTTCATGAAACTCTCCGAGTTCGGCAATAAATACGGAATGTTCATCGCTCTTGCCGCGATGATTGGCATTATGCTGCTCTATCAGTGGGAGTGGGCACGCCAGACTATTGCCGGAGTTGTTGATATCATCATCGGCCCGTTCGTGGCAATGGGTCTCCCGTTCTTTGCCCTCATCCTGATTCTGGCAACCATTACCGGTTTCTACTCCTCCTTAATCCAGAAGTACACGATGGATTATGAGAAGATGGCAGAAGTTCAGGAGAAGATGAAGGACTTTAATGTGAAGTTCCGCGAAGCTCAGATGTCCGGGGATGAGCGCCTGATAAAGAAGATGCAGGCCCGCCAGCAGGCACTGTTATCCGAGCAGATGCAGATGACGCAGAAGCAGTTCACTCCGATGATTTACATCATGATTGTGACAATCCCGATCTTCTTCTGGATTTATGAGAAGATTAGATATATGCCGATGCCGGGAGAAGTTACGGCGGCAATTGCTGATTTATCCAACTCGATTGTGATTCCGTTTGCCGGCCTTTCCTCCTACTTCGACATCTACCTCTGGATATTCCCGCTGTGGATTCTCTGGTATCTGCTCTGCTCTCTGTGTATGACACAGATTATCCGCAAGGCGTTAAACATCGGGGGAATGTAGGTGAGAATTACCATTAGCGGATCTCCGGGGTCAGGAACGACCACGCTCGGCAAGGCTCTTGCCGAGAAGTACGGACTCCGCTATGTCTCTGCAGGAGAGTTTTTCCGGGCATGTGCAAAAGAACGCGGTATGGATTTAGCCGCCTTCGGAGAACTTGCCAAGAAAGACCCGGCAATTGATAAGGAAGTCGATGAGCGTCAGAAGGAGTTTGCCAAAACCAATGATAATATTATCCTGGAAGGCCGCCTTGCCGGCTGGATGGTGGAAGAGGCAGACCTGAAGATTCTTCTCTGGGCATCCCAGCGGTGCCGTTCCGCAAGAATTGCGGAAAGAGAAGATCTGACGCCCGAAAAATCCTATGAATTAACCGTTGAGCGTGAGAAGTGCGAAGCTGACCGGTATATGGCATACTATGATATCGACATCACCGATCAGACGATTTATGACCTCGTCCTCAGCTCCGAGCGGTTCAACCAGGAGCAGGTGCTAACTCTCGCATCTGCCGCGGTTGATCAGCTCTAAATCTATTTTTCCCGTCCGATTATCCGGACTAATATTAAAAAAAAGAAGGAGGATTTATTCATCCGGAACGAACTTGGTTCCGTAGTGAATCACACCGTCCGCGCCTTCCGCATCAAGCACGCGGAACACCGACTTTACCGGCATACCGATATACACCTCATCCGGTTCGCAGACAATGTGCGTCGTCATCCGTGCTCCCTCTTCCAGCTCGATAATCGCTAAGACATACGGCTTCTGCTCCGCATACTGGTCGCTTGCCGAGTGGACAATAGAGAATGTCAGCACCTTTCCTTTACCGGAAAACTGAATCTCATGCAGATCTCCCCCTCTTCTGCAGTGCGGGCAGAACGCTCTTGGCGGGAAAAACACATGACCGCAGGTCTCGCACTTCGTTCCAATCAGATTATATCTCTGCGGAATGCGCCGCCAGAATCTTGCAACCGTCATCAGCATGCCCTCCGGAAAATGTGGCTCACAACCGTAGCACCGGTTCCTCCCACATTCTGCGTCATACCAATCTCTGCTCCGTCAACCTGACGGCGTCCTGCCTCGCCTCTCAGCTGCTGGACAACCTCCCAGACCTGCTTGATACCGGTTGCTCCAACCGGATGTCCGCAGGCCTTCAGACCGCCGGACGTATTTACCGGAAGCTTACCGCCAATCTGCGTCTCGCCTTCCGCCGTAAACTTACCTGCCGTTCCCTTCGGAACAAACCCTAAATCCTCAATCGCACACAGCTCTGCAATCGTGAAACAGTCATGAACCTCCACGAAATCCACATCCTTGTGCTCAATCTTCGCCTGAGCGAAAGCCTTGCGGCCTGCGGCAACGGTGGCCCCCATCGTCGAAAAGTCCGGTCTGTCATGGAGTGCAATCGTATCTCCTGCCTGAGCGGACGCGAGGACCGTAATCGGCGTGTCTGTAAACTCGCGTGCCTTCTCCAGCGAACAGACAACAACCGCTGCTGCTCCGTCGGAAACCGGAGAACAGTCAAAGAGCCGCAGTGGAGATGCAACCATCGTCGAGTTCATCACCGTAGACTGCGAAATCTCATTCTGGAAATGGGCATACGGATTCCGTGCCCCGTGGTAGTGGTTCTTTACCGCAACCTGTGCCAGTTCCTCGCGGGTTAACCCGTACTTATTCATGTAATCACAGGCAATCATCGCATAGAGACCAGGGAAAGTCGCACCGGCAAAACTCTCCCACTCGCGGTCCGCAGCGCCTGCTAAGACATCCGTTGCGTCACCCACATCCGTCATCTTCTCAACACCTGCGGCGATTACAATATCAGACATACCCGAAGCCACCGCGGCAACCGCCTGGCGGAACGCAAGACCTCCTGATGCACAGGCGGCCTCCACGCGGGTTGCCGGCGTGTGTAAATCTCCGCCAAGCCCTACGTAGTCTGCAACCAGTGCACCCACGTGCTCCTGTCCGATAAAGCGTCCCGCAGACATCGAACCGACAAACAGCGCGTCAATCTGCTCGCCGGAAACATTCGCATCCTCAAGCGCGGAAACACCTGCCTCCGTACAGAGATCACGAAGCGATGCATCCCAGCGTTCGCCGAACTTCGTCATTCCGGCGCCAATAACTGCTACTTCTACCATTTTCCCTCACACCTTAATCTTTCCCTTGTGGCGTGCATACACCGCATAGTCAAGATACTTCTTCTTATTCAGCATCGACTCAACAGACGGAGCACGGGAACGGTCAATCTTATCGAGAATTGCCTCCGTTACCGTAATATCGAAGGAATCAGAACCTGCACCGCTTCCGTAGCTCGTGACAAAAATCCGGTCTCCCGGTTTTGCGATATCCAGAACCGCCGCAAGACCTAACGGCACCGCACCGCTGTACGTATTTCCAAGGCGCGGCACAAGAAGTCCCGGCTTAATCTGCTCGGCAGTAAAACCGAGACTCTTTGCCGCCTTCTGCGGGAACTTTGCATTCGGCTGGTGGAACACCGCATAATCATAGTCCGAAGGACGAGTGCCGCGGCGCTCCATCATCATCTTTGCGGCTGATTCCACATGCTTGAAATATCCCGGCTCTCCGGAGAACCTTCCGCCGTGCCGCGGATAGTCCTCTCCTTCGCGGCGCCAGAAGTCAGGCGTATCGCTCGTAAACGAACAGGTCTCGTTAATCTCCGCAATCGGGTCATCATTTCCGATAACATAGGCGGCACCTCCGGCGGCGGCCGTATATTCGAGGGCATCTCCCGGAGCTCCCTGTGCAGTGTCTGCGCCAACCGCAACCGCGTACTTCATCATACCGGATGCAACAAGGCCCATAGAGGTCTGGATTGCCGCTGTTCCTGCCTTGCAGGCAAACTCATAGTCTGCCGCAGTCATCACCGGGGTGGCGCCGATTGCTTCGCCTACGGTAACCGCGGTCGGCTTTACCGCATACGGATGCGACTCGGAGCCGACATAGACTGCGCGAATCTCCGAAACATCAACGCTGCGGCGTGCAAGAGCCGCACGTGCTGCCTCGACGGCAAAGGTTGCTGTGTTTTCATCATAGTCCGGGACGGCCTTTTCAAAAACACCAAGGCCGCCGGAAATTTCTGCCGCGTTGGCTCCCCACACGCGGGCAATCTCCTCTACTTTTATTCGATAACGGGGAATGTATGCCCCGTAGGTTATGATACCTACCATTTTGCTTTCCTCAGTCTGGTAATAATCTCCTGCACGCTTAACGCAGTGCAGAGGATAGTGATATGATCTTTCTCGGCCAGGAGTTTGACGAGCGGGTGAACTTTATCAGGAGTAATCCCTTGCAGAATTACATACGGAGGTTTAAACGGCGTTACCCGAATGGCAATCATTGGGGATTTTCCAGACGAGACATCCGTAAATATCAGTGCCCTCTCAGTACTCCAGCCGTAAATGCGGTTGAACTCACTGGGCGAGAGATTAATAATCGCATTTAAGCTGTTGACAACGGTGTATCCGAAAATCTGAGCGCTGGTCTCTCCGCAGATTGTCTCGCACTCTAATATTTCCGAAAGCTCCGTGATGGGAACTGATGCGGCGAAGTCATGAATATCATAGATGACCTCGTCGTCATAGTTGGAGAACAGGAGTTTTCCATATTTTTTGATGAACTTCCCGCCGTTTTCTTCGTCAATATCCAAGATGCTGTCAACGATTTTTCCGACAACACCGGTTCCCGGACTTTTTCTTCTTCCGCTTTCGTAGTCGCTGATTACAGAAGGCGATACTCCGAGGTATTCGGCAAGTGCACTGGGGGGAATCTGGAAGCTTGTCCGCCATTTTTTCAGTGCCTTTCCCGGCGAGTCTGAGAGAGTGATTTCGCCTGCCATCTTTTCGGCAAGCTGCTGACGCAGTCCCGGCTTCATACAGTATATAGTTTTTCGTTACTTGCATAAAAGGCTGGTCGTCGACTTCGTAAATTGCCGAATCGAATCTAATGTGAACTCATATATAGGAAGCGCTCTAATATTGGAACAATGACCAATATTGATGCGGAAGATACGCTCTGTCTGCGCAAACTCGCTTCCCTTGGCGGGATTAAGGGTCCGGTTCGGATTTCTACGCAGGCATTGGGGGAAATGCTTGGAATCAGTCAGCAGACTGCCTCGCGCAGACTCCTGTCTCTGGAGCGCTTAAAGATGGTGACAAGAACAGCGGAGTCGAGCGGTCAGCATGTGCTGATTACGGCAGAAGGCGAAGAGCATCTGCGGCGTGAGTTTGCGGAGTACTGCAAGATTTTCGACACTTCATCAGAACTCTATTCGATGCAGGGAGTTGTGGTTTCCGGTGTGGGCGAGGGAAGATACTATATGTCCATCTACTCGGATAAGATTCAGGAGATCTGCGGATTTACTCCGTATCCGGGAACGCTGAATGTGAAGCTGAATCCGCAGAGCATGCAGATTCGAAACCGCCTGGAGTCTCTGGAATGGCAGATTATCCCAGGCTTTACGGATGAACACCGCCAGTTCGGTGCAGTCCGCTGTCTGAAGTGTACGATTGGCGGCATCCCGTGTGCAATCGTCGCCCCTCTTCGAACGCACCACCCGTCCGAGATTGTTGAGCTGATTTCCGGCGAGCGGCTCCGTGAGGCACTGAATGCGGAAGACGGCTCTGCGGTGGAGATTGTTATCTCCTGAATTTATCTCTTTTTTTGTTTAGTTTTTGTTGGGTTGCTGTACCAGGTGTGTAGGAAAAAAGCCCCAACACACTCAGGCAAATAACCGTGAAAGACGTTCAGGCCTCATCCAATACCTTATCCCTCCTCCCCGCAAATACAATAATCATGTTTACCGCCAGACCTCCGCTTCCCCAGCCCAAATACCTCCCCATACAGCAAGCCGAAGCGAAGAAACTCTGGAACAAAAACCCTGATATCATCCTGGTCTCCGCAGACGCCTACGTAGACCACCCGTCTTTTCCAACCGCCCTGCTTGGACGAACCTTAATAGAAGCAGGATACAGCGTTGCCGTCATCAGCCAGCCGGACTGGAAAGACCGCTCCGGCAAAAGCTTTGCTGAGTTCGGCAAACCAAACCTCTTCTTCGCCGTTGTTCCCGGAGCAGTCGACCCCATGATTAACGCCTACACGCCGGCGCTTCGAAAGCGGCGTGACGACGCATACTCCCCCGGAGGAAAGCTTACCCGCCCGGACAGGACCACCATCGTCTACACCAACATGCTCCACCGCCTCTATCCGGACGTCCCGATTATCATCGGCGGCGTTGAGGCAAGCCTTCGGCGGTTCGCCCACTATGACTACTGGAGCGACAGCGTCAGGCAGGGAATCTTAGCCGACGCGCCGGCAACGCTTCTTGTCTACGGCATGGGTGAACGGGCAATCTGCGAAATCGCCCACCGCATGGCCTCTGGTGTTCCGGCAAACGAAATCCGTGATGTCCGCGGCACCTGCTACACCATGAGCGTCGGCGAATACCGCAAATCCGACATCAAAGGAACACAGCTTCCGGCATACCCGCTCGTCTCCGAAAAACCCGACTTCGCCGCCGCCTGGAAAACTTTCAGTGATGCAGACGGCATCATCATCCAGCCGCACCCGAAAACCGTAATCGTCCAGAATCCACCCGCAGTTCCCCTCAGCACCGAAGAGATGGACCGGATTTATGAACTCCCCTTCGCCCGCAGACAGCACCCCGCAGTCAAAGAAACAATCCCTGCCCTTGCTCCCATCCAGTTCTCCATAATCACCCACAGAGGGTGCTTTGGCGCCTGCTCATTCTGCTCCATCACCCACCACCAGGGAAAACAGATTGTCTCCCGCAGCGAAGAATCCATCCTCCGCGAAGCAAAACGCATGGCAAAAATGCCGGAATTCAGAGGCACCATCTCCGATGTCGGCGGTCCCTCTGCCAACATGTACGGCGCACACTGCCCCAAATGGGAAAAACACGGTGCCTGCAAAAACAAATCCTGCATAGGATGCCCTTCCTTGCAGGACGGCACCGCACGCCAGCTTGCCCTGCTTTCCGAAATCCAAAAAATCCCCAAAGTCAAACACGTCTTCATCAGCTCCGGCATCCGCTATGACCTGATTCCCGAAAACGCCGAAGGCGACGCCTACCTCAAAACCATCAGCGAATCCCACATCTCCGGTCACATGAAAGTAGCCCCGGAGCATATCTCTGACCGCGTAACCCAGATGATGAACAAACCCGGAGAAGCCGTCTTTGAGCGCTTCCGCCGCCGGTTTGAAAAACTGCAGGAAGGAAAACAGAAACGGCAGTACTTAGTGCCGTACTTAATGTCCTCACACCCCGGATGCAGAATCGAAGACATGGTAAAACTCGCGCTCTACCTTCGGGAGCACAACATGTACACCGAGCAGGTGCAGGACTTCACTCCGTCTCCCATGACACTTTCCACAGCCATGTACTACACCGGTCTGCATCCGTTCACCGGAAAGCGGGTATATGTCCCGACCGGCGGAGAAAAAAGAATCCAGCGGGCCGTTCTGCAGTGGAAAGACCCGAAACAGTATGACCTCGTCGTCTCCGGTCTGCTGAAAGCAGGACGGCGGGACTTAATCGGGGACTTAGTGCCGAACAAAGGAATTCCGGCACGTCCGCCGAAGCGCCGCTGATTTTACGGTAAAAACACCGGCGGCTTTCTTTTATGCTCGCTCTTGAGAACAAGCGCGAGCACCTTCTCTTCCACCGCATTCTGCGGCACAAACTCATTCAGCTCCAGATTCCAGAGCGCCGAATCCAGCTCCGCATAGGAAAGTCCAATATCCGCCTCATCCGTCTGCCCCTCAAAGAATCCGGCGCTTGGTGCTTTGTCGATAATCTCCTGCGGGATTCCAAGCTCCTCTGCCAGTGCATAGACATCCTTTTTGTAGAGATGGAGAAGCGGCTGGACATCTGCCGCTCCGTCACCCCATTTGGTGGAGTAGCCGATTAAGTACTCGGTCTTATTCGACGTTCCGCAGACCAGATACCTGTTTGCCGCGGCAATATTGTAGAGTGCGGTCATCCGAAGCCGCGATGCGATGTTGCCTGCAAGAAGCGGCGTTCCCGTAATGTGCTCTTTGGCGAGGAACGCCTCCTGCACATCCCCTAAGGGAACGGTTATCAGCCGCACGCCGAACGCATCGCAGAGCGCTTTTGCATCTGCGGCGTCCTGCGGGGAGTTGGAAGAGACCGGCATGCTCACGCCAAGCACCCGCTCCGGCCCTACCGCCTTTGCCGCCAGAGCACAGGCAACGGCAGAATCAATCCCGCCGGAGATGCCGACGACAAAACCTGCCGCGCGGGCATTCCAGACCGCCGAGCGCATATGGTCTTTTATTTTCACAATCTCGCATCCGATACATTCACACATGGTCATGATATATTCTCCAGATAATCAGCAGTATTTTTGAGTGCATATTTTGTGCCGGGGCGGTTTGCGGAAAACTCATCCAGGAACCGTGCGGTTTCGCTCTCCACCGGGCCTGCCCCTTTCCAGTTGTGAGCCTGTGCGTAGAGGAAGACCTCTGCTGCCGGAATCACCGAAAGCGGGGCTATTATCCGCTTGTCCCGCGGGTTCAGATACTCGGCAGTCCTTCCTTCCAGAACCGCATCCAGCAGTCCGCAGGCGGCATCGTCTAAGGTTTCCGCGCTGAAAACCGTTGTCGCCTCGGCCTCGTCTGCGACAAAAACGATATCTGTCCGCTTCAGAAAGAGGGAACTGAGAAAAATCCGCAGTGCAAACAGCCGGAAGTCGTCGTCTCCTTTCAGGAAGATGCGTTCTGCAGAGGCAAGTCCGCCTTTCTTGCGGATTTCCTTTTTTGCCTTCGACTCGATATCGGAAATCAGATGCCGCATGCAAAGAGAGAGACCGGAATATGCCTGCGTTACAACCGCTTCGCTTCGGCATTTACTGCATTCCATGTAAGACTATAGGATGTATGAAAAAAAGAAACTGCCGGAGAGGCAGTTAATTGATTTACTCAACGATGTATTTGACTTTGAGCTCTTCCCACTTCTCAGAGGCCATGAGTTCTGCAAGACCTTCGTTGATGAGTGCGTGGAGGTCAGTGTCTTCATTGCGCATAGCGACTGCGTAAACCTCACCGGTCTCAATTACGCCAATCATCTGGAAGCCGTCTGCCTTCTTGATGTAATCCTCGATGTTTACATCGTCGAAGATGACACACTCAACAAGTCCCTGCTCGAGTGCAACCATGGACTGCGGGAAGGAGTCGTAGAGCTTAATCTTTCCGTCCTTTACCATCTGGTCGTACTTTTCCTGTCCGAACTCGTCCTGCATCCACTGGTCTGCGGAACAGCTTCTCTGGACACCAATGATGAGCTTGCCTGCTTCGAAGTCAGCAATAGTTGCGGTGGTTCCTTCCTTTCCGACAACACCCTGGTTAACTTCCCAGTACGGGTTGGAGAAGGTGACTTTCTCTAAGCGGTCCGGAGTGATACTCATACCGGAGTAGACCATGTCAATCTTGCCTGCGAGAAGTGCCGGGATGATACCGTCCCATGCGGTTGGGGCGATTTCTACTTCAAAGCCCTTCTGCTCTGCAATCCACTGGATGGATTCAACATCGAATCCAACCGGGACACCGGTCTCATTGATATAGGAGTACGGCGGGTATTCACCGTCGATACCAACAACATAGACGTTGTCATCAGTCGTGACACATCCTGCCATTAAGACGGCAAAGATAACTAAAAGGGATACACCAATCCCCATAAGTGCTTTCTTGTGCATCTGTTAAACATTGTCACACTACGAATATATAACTTACCGTTCGCAGGTTTCACAGTGGAAAAAAGGAAAGTGGTTATTTTTTCAGATATAAATAACAGTGGCAGTGCCCCGTCTCTTCCACATCCTTATCCGAGTTCCGGCAGGGACAGATGTATTTTTTGTCCTCTTCGGCATCACCGGACGGCAGAACACACGGACAGTATTTCTTGCCGCGGAGAAGGACGTTTCTTGCAAGTCCCTCAACGATGGAATCTGCAATGTCTTTATTCTCGTTCAGTCCCCAGCCTTTGACTTCGGCAACACGGAGGACGCCGGGGTAAATCTCCTCGGCTTTCGCTTTGATTTCTTCGCGGGTTGGTTGTGCTGTCATACTAGTTGTTCCGCTGTTTATCTTTATCAATCTGCTGTATGAGGGAGGTTTGGAATTATATTTAAAAACACAGATGCTCATCTGTGTTTTTCAAGTAAAACCAAGGCGTTGCTCCTAAATTGCATAAAACCCCATAAAGCAATGCGACAGCATTGCATAATCAGCGAAGGAGCGATAAGCGACGGAGCGACGGCACATCCCAAAAATATATTTTTATTATTCGCGTAGATTCGCGTTTTTTTTTTGAACTTACACGCGAATCTACGCGAATGTACAACATATATTTTCTCTATAGTGTGGTCGCTCCGGTGCTCATCGCACCTTCGCTCTTTCGCAATACTATCGCATTGCTTATTGGATATTTTCCTCAGCCGCAATTTTATCCAGCTCTTTCTGGATAAGCTTTCTCTGTGCCGGCTTTAGGTGGTCGATGAACATCTTTCCTTCGTGGTGGTCCATCTCGTGGCAGAAAGCACGGGCGGCAATTCCTTTGAGTTCGCACTCGACAGTCTCCCCGCTCTCATCCAGATAGCGGCAGAGAATCTTTTTCGGGCGGCGGATGGGGCGCTGGATTCCCGGAATACACGGGCTTCCCTCAACATCCTCTGCCAGTGCGCCGGCCGACAAAACCTCCGGGTTTGCACCGCGGATAAACACTCCGCCCACCGCGACAATAAAGAGCCGGCGGCAGACACCAATCTGCGGAGCGGACAGCCCCACGCAGTGATACTCCCGCATCGTCTCTTCCATATCGTCAAGAATCCGGCGCTCCTCATCGCCGATTTCCGCGACCGTCTCACAGACCGCCGTAAGACACGGGTCGCCGTATTTGCGGATTTGCTGAATCATACTATGGTATTTCTTTTGTTGAGTTTTAATTGTGGCGGCAAAAAAATTATAGAAGCTCGGTAAGCTTCTTATCCTCGCCGTTATTCAGCATCTCCTGCGCCCCCTTATCCGCGACGATTACAATATTCGGCATCAGCGCATACACCGGAAACCGGTGGAAAAACTCCTGCACAATCAGCTTATTCATCGACAGAAGAATAAAGCGTCTTTTCAGTGCCGAAAGCTCTTCTCCCTCCGCCTTCTCTGCTGCCGGCAGAAGGTCGGACTTCAAAACCGACAGGTGCGTCAGATTCATCCGCCGCATCACCTTTGCGCTGTCAACACCATTCATATACCGCATCCACAGCCCAAGCAGAACAAGCGTTGCCGCAAGCATAATCGGGTACTCAACCGGCATCAGCGTCACATCGGAAAGATAATCTCCGAGCGTCATTCCCGGAAGCATCATACCGCCGATGAGAATCACCACCGTCAGCACACTGAAAATTCCAATCGACAGCCACACATGAACTCCCTTGGCAATTCCCATCCGCTCCTCAGGAATCCCGTACTTCGTAAAAAATCCGGGAGTGCCCGGCACGGCCTTAACGATTTTCCAGTACATCAGAACAATAACTGCCGTCTGTCCTGCAAGAATCAGAAACGTCGTCCAGTGCATCGTCCCCATCGCAAAAAGAACTGCTGCGCAGAACACATTCGAGACAAACAGCAGCGAAAACCCGCGGGCAAGTGCTTTCGTATTAATGATAAACGCATTCCAGAAGAACTCGACAATCGTGATTTTATTCTTATTCACCGTCTTTACGATATTGGCGAGCCGCAGGAAATCACGGATTAACTCCGGAATCGGTTTGTCGATGATTTTAATGTCCGCGTCTGAACCGAACGACGGAATCATCATGATGAAAAAGTTCACCATATAGAGAATAAAGACCGAGCAAATCCACAGCACCAGAACATTTTCCAGCGTATGGTCACGCAGAACCGAGAGAAAAACCGCGACCAGATAGAACACCAGCGGGATAAGCAGGAACTTCCTTGAACGGGCAAACTTCCCCGGCGCTTCGTCAAGAATCGCGGAATACTTCTCTTCCGATGCAATCTGCTCCCGGATACGGGAGAGAAACTCGTCTTTCTGATACATCCTACAGAGTAATCAGCGTCAGACGGGAAATATCCTTCGGTGGCGGAATTTTCGTCAGGTATTTCTTTTGCAAACCGCATATCTAAGAGTACTATGGCTGATGAACCGCCGGTGTACAATACTGATGATGCGATTCCGAAAGGAACCCTTCTGCTCTCGGTAATCCAGCACCTGTTTGCGATTGCTGTCTATATGACCTACCCGGTAATCATCAGTGCTGCGGTCTGCGGGACGGCGGACATGACGGCAAACCTCATCAGCCTGACCTTAATCGGCTGCGGATTCGCAACCCTTCTGCTGTCCTCAAAGCGGTTCGGGACGGGATTTCCCATGCCGATTATCCCGAATTCCTCCTATCTTCCAGCCTCCGTTCTCGCCGCGGGAGCTGGCGGCATCCCGCTTCTATCAGGCATGCTTATCCTCTCCGGGCTTCTTGAGATGCTCGTCAGCCGCTTTACCCGCTTCTTCCGCCGGATATTCCCGGAGGAGGTAACAGGCGTTGTCCTCTTCCTGCTTGGAATCGCCATAATTCCGACAGCCTTTCCGCTGTTTTTCGGAAGCACGAACGGCAGTCCGCTCGACCCGGCATCCGCGGTCGTCGGCGCGGTAACGCTGCTTTCCATCATCCTTTTCAGCATCGCAAAGCCGCGCTTCTGCAAATTCTACTCCACCATCCTTGGAATGGCCCTTGGATGCGTGACCGCGGTTATCCTCGGCGTCTTTTCCGGCGACGTCCTCGCCGAGGCGGCAGACCTTGCGCTTTTCGCGATTCCAACGCCGGCATTTCTCTTTGGCTACACCTTTGATGCCGCCCTTCTTGTGCCGTTTTTAATCGGTGTTGTCTGCATCATCATGAAGACCGCCGGAAACCTGACGCTGCTTTCCTCCTACACCGGAAAAGGCGACCGAAACACCTTATCCCGCGGCCTCCTGCTGGAAGGAGCAGGTCTGTCTCTAACCGGCGCACTCGGCGGAATCGGTGTTGGAACATCATCTTCGGATGCGGGCCTTGTGGTAAGCACCGGAATTGCCTCGCGGAAAATCGGTGTGGGGGTTGGGCTTCTCTTAATCCTCTTCGGCTTCATGCCGGTTGTTGCCTGGGTATTCCGCATCCTGCCGCGCCCGGTCTTAGGCGCAGTCCTGCTGTACGCGATTGTCTTTGTTATGATTGGCGGCATCCAGAGCCTGTCCTCGCGGATGCTGGATACCCGCCGGACGTTTGCGGTTCTTCTGCCGATTCTAATCGGCGTCTCCTCCGGATTCTGCCCCTTCCTGTACGCGGACCTTCCGGCATGGGCGGCGCTGTTCTTCGCTTCCCCGCTGACCGCAGGTTCAATTACTGCGGTCCTTCTTGGCATGCTGTTTAAAATCGGCATCCCGCACCGCAAATCCGCGGTTCTGGAACGTACCGCGGTCTATGATTTCGTGCAGGAGTGCGGAAAGCTTTGGACGCTCAACCGCCTGCAGGTCTCAGCAATTGCCAAAGAAACCGAGGAGCGGGCAGATGCCGAGGGCGCGGTAACCCTTACCCTTTCCCGCGACCGTGCAGCACTTCAGGTCTCTGCGGGCGGAGAGTCGAAGCGCTATCTTCTGCAGTAACCATCCATATTTATAATCCTGCGGGACAATGTATTGATATGAAGTCCCGGCTTGATGCAAAGCAGTATGAACTGCTGGTCTCTTCGGTGAAGGCGGCGGATGTTGCCGCATGGAACCGCTGGTATGCGGCACATTTGAAGGAGACACAGCATCTGCGGGGGACAAATGTTTTCGGGGCTCATTTAGACGGCGCGGATTTATCCTATCTGAATCTGGAAGGTGCAGACCTGCGGTTTGCGTCCCTGCAGGGGGCAGACCTTTCCTACTCGTATCTGAAGGATGCGAATCTGGAAGGTGCAAATCTCTTTTCCGCAAATCTCTGGCGGGCATACTTGGGCGGCGCAAATCTGGAAGGTGCAAACCCTGATTCGGCGCATTTCGAGCCGGCAGGAAAGGTAAAGTTTGATGCGGTTCAGCTTGAGCTTTTGAAGATGGGATCAGATGTCTGGAATCCGTGGTATGCGGCAAAGCTTTGCGAGGAGAACAGTAATGTGCGGCTTTACGGTGCGTACTTAGAAGAGGTGTCTCTTGCCGGGCTTGATTTGTCGGGAGCGAATCTGTCGTATGCGCATCTGGAAGGAGCGGATTTGCGGCAGGTGAATCTGCGGGATGCGGATTTATCGTATGCCCATCTGGAAAGTGCGGATTTGTGGATGGCGGATTTACGCGGCGCAAATCTGGAAGGGGCTGAACTTGGCGGGGCGAATATGACCGGGGTTAAGCGGAAATAAACCGGGCATATAGTATAGATAAATCTCTTTTTACCAGCATCCGCACCCATCACGTCCCACACACAAGACATAACTATTCCCCAAACCCATTCATACACATACTCAATATAGGATATCATCATGTTGCTTATCGCTCTCGCCGGAAAGCCGAACTGCGGCAAATCGACGTTCTTCAAATCATTAACCCTCGCAAATGTAGAGATTGCAAACTACCCCTTCACAACTATTGACGCGAACAAAGGTGTCGCCTACGTGCGCTCGGCATGTCCCTGCAAAGAGTTAGGCGTTGCAGACACCTGCACCCAGTGCGTGGACGGCGTCCGCTTCACCCCGGTTGAACTCTTAGACGTCGCAGGACTTGTCCCGGACGCACACTTAGGCCGCGGACTTGGAAACCAGTTCTTAGACAACCTCCGCGAGGCTGACGCCATCATCCAGGTCGTCGACGCATCCGGAAGCACCGACGCCGAAGGAAACCCGGTTGACATCGGCACCAGAAACCCGAAGGAAGATGTCGAATTCCTCAGATACGAATTCGCCATGTGGATGGCAGGCATCATCCAGAAACACCTCCCGCGGTTAGTCCGCCAGGCACAGAACAGAGAACCGGTCTTAATCGACCTCCTCGGCGGAGCACTCGCCGGCCTTCGCATCAGCCCGGTTGAAATCCGCGAAGCCGTCGATGAATGCGGCATCAACCTCGCAAAAGCAACCGAAGAGGAAATCGCCGAACTTGCCGCAGTGCTCCTTCGCGTCTCCAAACCGATGATTATCGCCGCAAACAAAGCAGACCAGGCATCCGAGGAAAACCTCGCCGCCCTCAAAGAGATGGGCGCAGTTCCGACAATCGCCGCGGGAGAGCTTGCCTTAAAGTCCGCCGCATCGGGAAAACTCCTCCGCTACCTCCCGGGAGACGCCTCCTTTGCTCCGGTCGAAGGCGCAAAACTCTCCGCCCCGCAGGTAAAAGCGCTTACCATGATTGCCGAGAACATGAAAAAGCTCGGCAGCACCGGCGTACAGGACACCTTAAACAAAGTCGTCTTTGAAGAACTCGGCATGATTATCGTCTACCCGGTCGAAGATGAAGGAAAATACTGCAACGCAAAAGGCGTCGTCCTCCCCGATGCACTCCTGCTTCCGAAGGGAACAACCCCGCGTGACTTAGCCTTCCGCATCCACACCGATATCGGAAACGGCTTCCTCTATGCAGTCGATGCAAAGAGCAAGATGCGGATTAAAGACTCCGCGGAACTCAAACACGGCGATGTCATCAAGATTGTCAGCACCGCCAAGTAAAATTATATTAGGAAATAAAACGTAAGTATAGAATATCTATGGGAAGCGAGGTCTATCAGGCTCAGGTCATCAAGGCGTTCTTCGATACCATTACGGGTACTGACAGGAATCTCACCAGAATATATCTGTGTGTCATCTCGCTTGCCAAACTCAGAAACGAATCCCCGGAAACGATGCGCACCTTGGTCGAACAGCTTCGGGCAAGCAAAGCAAAGCGCGAGTTATCGGTCGATATCCTGGATTATGTTGCAGAAGCCGCAAACTCTCTTGATTCCCGTGCGGCATTTTCCGCCTTCGGCATCGCCGAATCCACAAACGCGGACGATTTCCTCGGCGTTTCCCTGGATTCTCTCTAATCATTTTTGAGTAACCATAACTCAGGCGTAACCATACATTAATTATCTTATAATCAGAAACAATTTAGCGCATGAGTTTCTTTGAGGCTATCAACGACGCTATCGCAAGCGTCAACTCAGTTGTCAACACCTATGCATGGTATCTTGCATTCGTGTTCCTGATTGGTTTAGGTCTCTACTTTACCATCAGAACCAAAGGTGTTCAGCTGAACAGACTTGGTGAGGCATGCAGAGTTGCCTTCACCGGTATTAAAGAAAAGAAAGGAAAGCAGACCATCTCTTCCTTCCAGGCATTCTGTACCAGTATGGGTGCAAGAATTGGTGTCGGTAACATCGCTGGTGTCGCCGCAGCAGTTGTTATGGGAGGTCCGGGAGCTGTCTTCTGGATGTGGATTTTTGCCTGCATTGGTGCAGCAACCAGTTTCATCGAGTGTACTGTCGGTCAGATCTTCAAGGAGAAGAAGGGTGACGGTTACTTCCACGGCGGTCCGGCATACTATGTCAAGAACGGTCTTGGAAAGCCGAAGTTTGCAATCTTTATGGCACTTCTTGTCATCGTCACCTACGGTCTGATGTTCGTCGGTGTTCAGGCAAACCAGGCATCCAACGCACTCCAGACTGCATTCGGTTCAGAGTTTGCAATCGTCTTCGCTGTCATCCTGACTGTCCTTGCCGCACTTATTGTCTTCGGCGGTATCAAGAGAGTCGCAAGAGTTTCCACCTGGCTTGTTCCGACTATGGCTATCCTCTGGATGCTTCTCGCACTTGCAGTCATCTTAGTCAACTTCACCCAGGTCCCGGCTGTTATCGAGACCATCTTCTCCTACGCATTCGGCGTTCAGCAGTTTGTCGGCGGAGGTATGGGTATGATGATTCTCTGGGGTCTGAAGCGCGGTGTCTTCTCCAACGAAGCAGGTATCGGTTCTATCCCGAACGTTTCCTCTTCCGCAGATGTTAAGCACCCGGTCAAGCAGGGTCTGATGCAGTCTGTCGGTGTTTTAATCGACACGATTGTTGTCTGTTCCGCAACCGCATTTGTTATCATCATCTACACCAACCAGGCATATCCGGGATACAACTTCGCAGAGCTTGGCTTAGCCGGAACCTTAAACGGTGTCCCGCTTGTCGCAGAGGCACTTGAGGCAACTATGCTCGGCGCCGCAGCACCGTACGTGCTTTCTGTCTTCATGCTGGTTTTCGCATTCAGCAGTTTAATCAGCTACTACTCGATGAGTGAGACCAACTTAAAGTTCATCACCGAGAAGAAGGGTGCAGTTGTTGTCTTACGTATTGTCATCGTCGCTATGGTTTTCTTCGCATCCATGATGTCCATGGGTCTCGCATGGGACTTAGCAGATACCTTCCAGGCACTCATGGGTATCTTCAACACCGCAATCATTCTCTTCCTTGGCAAGTACGCATTTGCCGCACTCAAGGACTACTTCGACCAGAGAGGAGAGGGTATTGAAGAGCCGGTCTTTGACCCGTCCTGTCTCCCGAGCCAGAAGGGTGTTACCTGCTGGCCGCCAAAGGACGACAAGCAGTAAGACCTGTTCCGTGATGAGTTCGGTTCTCTGGAACCGAGTTCTTCACTCAAATATTTTTTCACCCGTCTTTTTTACTCAGTATTTTCCTTCAAACTGCTGTGTGTCGTGATACGTAAACGAAAACTCCTCCGAAGTATTATCTCTCCATAAGTTCCATATATACAGACACATCCATTTTTGGTGAAACTCAATATGGAAGAAAAAGTACACGAGAAAATCCACTGGGCAGATGCCAAGGCTGCTCAGGTACCATCCGACGCCCCGCAGAGAGTGGCAACCGGAATCACCCCATCCGGCCCAATCCACCTCGGAAACATGCGTGAAGTCATGACCGGAGACATGATCTACAAAGCGCTCCTTGCCCGCGGAACCGAAGCAGAACTTGTCTACATCGCAGACGACTTCGACCCCTTACGCAAAGTCTACCCCTTCCTCTCCGACGAATACCAGAAATATATCGGCTGGCCGGTCTCCGACATCCCGTGCCCGTGCGGAAAACACAAAAGCTACGCAGAACACTTCCTCGAACCATTCCTCTCCGCAATCGAAGAATTAGACATCCACCCGCGTGTCATCAGAACCAGCGAAGCATACCGCTCCGGCATGTTCACCGAGCAGATTGCACAGGCATTAATCCACGCAGAAGAGATTAAGGAAATCTTAGAGAAAGTCTCCGGCAGAAAACTCGAAGACGGATGGACCCCGTACTACCCGATCTGCGGAAACTGCGGCCAGATTTCCCGTGCCCAGATTCTCTCCCACGACGTCGAAAACCACACCGTCACCTACAAATGCCCGTGCGGACACGAAGGCGTCTCCGACTACTCCAAGGGCGAGGGTAAACTCGTCTGGCGTGTCGACTGGCCGATGAGATGGGCAGTCCACGGCGTCACCGTCGAGCCGTTTGGAAAAGACCACGCATCGCCGGGAGGTTCCTACGACACCGGAAAAATCATCACCCGCGACATCTTCGGCTACCACGAGCCGGTCCCGGTAACCTACGAATGGATTAGTCTCAAAGGAAAGGGCGAGATGCACTCCTCCAAGGGTGTTGTCCTTACCATCCGCGACATGTTAGACATCGTGCCGCCGGAGGTTCTCCGCTTCTTAATCGCCAAGACCAAGCCGGACAAGACCATCGCCTTCGACCCGGGAATGGGACTCCTACGCTTAATCGACGAGTACGACCGTGCAGCCCGTGCCGGAGACTCCCGCGAGTACGAACTTTCCAAGATTAACTCCCCGCAGTCTGCAATTCCGTTCCGTCACATGACAACCGTAGTCCAGATTGCCAGAACCGACGACGACCTCTTCTCCATGCTGGAACGCAGCGGATACGAAATCGCCGACAGAACAGCAACCCTCGACCAGGCAAACCGTGCAAGAATCTGGCTCGAGCGCTATGCCCCAGAAGACGCCAAGTTCGCCATCGCCGAGACTCTGCCGGAAGTTGCCGCAAACGAGCCGGCAAACGTGAAGGCCGCAGTCGCCGCCTATGCCGCCGCAATCAAGGACGGCGAATGGAAAGCAGACATCATCCACAACGCAGTCTATGACGCAGCAGAGGCACACGGAGTCTCCGGAAAGGATGTCTTCACCGCAGTCTACCGCGCCTTCCTCGGTGCTGACAGAGGCCCGCGTCTCGGCTGGTTCTTAGAGGCATTAGGCCGCGAAGAGACCCTTGCACGCCTCGCACAGATGGCATAATCATGGCAAAAGACAAAATCCCGAGAAACCTTTCCGAAGGGTGCAAGCTCTGCTATCAGGGAGCAAAGCTGGTGCTCTTCATCTCCGGTCTGTGCGACAGAACCTGCTGGTACTGTCCGCTTTCCGAGGAACGAAAGGATGTGGATGTTATCTTCGCAAACGACCAGAAGGTCACAACGCCGGAAGAGGCTATCGAAGAGGCGGAGATTATGGATGCACTGGGAACCGGTGTTACCGGCGGCGAGCCGCTCCTTGTTATCGAACGGGTTGTTGAGTTCTGCACAGCCCTTAAGAAGCACTTCGGCGAAGACCACCACATCCATCTCTATACGGGACGCGCCCCGACCGAGGAGGATTTAGCGGCGCTCAAGCCCTGCGTTGACGAGATTCGTATGCACCCGCCGCATGAGGAGTGGGCGACGATTATGGAGTCGGAGTATCCGAAGTCGATTGCCGCGGCAAAGCGGATGGGATTCGATGTGGGAATCGAGGTTCCATCCCTGCAGGGACTTCGCCACTTCTTCCCGCTGTTTGATTCGCTTGACTTCTTCAACATCAACCAGCTCGAGTGGGGAGACGCCTGCGCAGAAGCGATGCGGCTTCGAAAACTCGAACCGATTAACCCGCTCTGCAACGCCATTAAGGGTTCGACCAAATGGGCAGGCGAGGTCAACGGCCATCCGAAGGTGCACTACTGCACGTCCACCTTCAAGGACTCGGTTCAGCTGCGCGAACGCTTAAAGCGCATCGCCAGAAACTCCGCCCGTCCGTTCGATATGATTACCGACGACGGTACCATCATGTACGGCGTGATGGACCCGTTAGATGACCTCGAGATGATTCTCTCACTGATGCGTCCGGGAAGCTACTATGAGGAGATGCCGGATGGAACGATTGAGCTGGACTGGCAGCAGATGAGAAAACTGCCGCGCAAGTTCGGCGGCGAGCGTAAAATCATCGAGCGCTATCCAAACGACGGTATGATTGTTGAGGTGATTCCGCTTTGAGCAGGCTTCGCGCTTTTGCCGAAGAGGTGTACGCAAAGGCAATTCTCCGGAAGCTGAAATACACCCCGCAGCATATCGCAGTTATCCAGGATGGAAACCGCCGGTATGCAAAAGAGCACGGCATCAGCGTCGATATGGGACATAAGCTTGGAGCGGACACTACGCTTCGTGTTCTTGAGTGGATGAAGAAGCTCTCCATCAGACACGTTACCTTCTACGCTTTCTCGACGGAGAACTTTAACCGGGATGCGGAGGAGGTCGAGGGATTGATGGAGCTGTTCGTTGATAAGTTCACTGAGATGTTAAACGATGCCCGCGTCTATGAGAATGAAATCAATGTTACGGTTGTCGGAGACCGGACGCTGATTCCCCCAAGGGTTCTGAAGAAAATCGAAGCTGTTGAGGAGAAAACCAAAGACTTCAGCAACTATTATGTCCATTTCGCGCTTGCCTACGGCGGCAGAAATGAGATTGTGGAGACAGCAAAACAGCTTGTCGCAGATTATCAGAAAGGGGATATCACGCTTGAAGATATCACCCCGGAGAAGTTTACCACAGCCATGTATCCGGCAGGCGATATGCCGCCGGTAGACCTTGTGCTCCGTACAGCAAATGACCGCCGGACATCAAACTTCCTGCCCTGGCTTGCAAACGGAAACGAGGCGGCGGTCTGTTTCTGCGTGCCGACCTGGCCGGAGTTCCGGTATGTGGATATGGTGCGGGCTCTTCGGACGTATGATGAGCGGATGATAATATCTGCTCAGTAATTATTCTATTTTATTCGAGAAACACGAATCCACACTAATCAACACGAATCGCGTGCCTATTCACGGCTCATTTCACCGCTTATAGCGGTGAGCCGAGGCACGCTTGCGCCCTCGCAGTCGGCTCGGGCGTAATGTTGAATCTCGAATCTTTCCGCCCGAGCCAACTGCGAGGGCGCAAGCACGTTTAGGCGCGTAGGCGATAAGCCGATTACGCGCCGTTAAGAACGTGCGATTAGTGTTGATTCGCGTGGATTCGTGTTTCAAGATGGATTTTGAACAGGAGAAGAATTTACTGAATTTATCAAATCTAAGAGATAATACTTCTCACTCCATTCCCGCATCTCATCACTTAACTGATAGAATACAGTCCCGCTCTCAGTTCTTTTTCGTACAACTTCCTCCCCCATATGGCTTAGGTGATAGTACACAGTATCAGGAGACAACTTTGTTTTTTCTGCAATATTCTGCCGTGACAGTTCCTCAACTTCAAAAAGAACACCACAAATTTTCCAATCTATTTCATCATCGAATACTTGTATGAAAGATTGTACTTTTTCGTCCGTTGTAACAGGTGATGCAGAATAAAATGTTCTGCCCCCAATCTCTTGTGAAAATATTTTACCCTCACGACTTAGACGGTGAATCTGATATCTTACAGAGCCGCGAGAGATATCAAGTTCTCTAACGAGTTTACTCAGAGATGCTGGAGGATAATGATTCAGATATGAGAGAATCTTTGCCGGCGCTGAATCTAATTTTTCTTCCGGATTATTTCTGCGGCTGAATAAGATAAAACCTGATACTGAAAGGATTGTAAGAAGGAGTAGAGCATATGGATATAGTGTATAGCGGATAAAATCTTCTGCTGTTTCAGGCATGGATGGAAGATACCCAAGATATACAGGTCTTACTATCCACATAAGACTGTCCGGACTTACAATGAATTTCTGAATGACAGGATGAGAATCTACCTTAGTATCTGGAATATATGGAGCCATATCCATACCACATACAGGATTCCATAACAGTATTGACATAATGAGTAACGACAATATAACCGTTAAGTGTTTAACCATCACTGTCCATCACCACTCACAAGATTATAGAAAAAAAAAAACGAGTTATGAGTATAAATACTCATTGGCCACGTTTTGAAATTTGGATTGATACAATCAGCGTGTTTTTGGAACAATACCCAAATCAGACATAACTCCGCTTAATGGTGAAAATACAGCCACATCTGAACTGACTTTTCGACCCCAATGGAGTCCAACAAGACAAAATTCATGTGTAACTGAGTCCTGTTGATAAACAGGAGCGCCGCTGTCTCCTTCAATACTATCATATGTTGCAGTCCATTGATAAGGAATTTCACCATAATATGGATGACTGGCCGTGATTACATCATCTACATACCCGTAAGAGTATGTATTTGAACCAGCCATAACTACTACTTTTGAACCATCTGGAATAGACGAATATGCAGATACAGCCCGCTTATTACCTGTTGATCCTGAACTATAGATTGAAGCTTCGGTGTTTCCAAAAGGAACCCATGATGAATCAGAATTTGTTGAACCGATTGCTTGTACAGTTCCAGCAGGATATAACGGTGAAGCGTACGGTTGATACATTTGTGAACCTACTGCAAGATTATGTCCATGAGTAACATACCCACTTTGTCCATTTTTAGTTGCCGCAAATCCAATAGTTCCATTCCAAACACCAGTATTTGTGACTGCTTGAACTCTAATTCCACCAATAATTGGCCTCCAATTTTCGAGTTTAGTTGCAAATGGGCTTATCTCAACATGTTCTGATTGAAGGGAAATCCCATCAGAAACCTGAATAATAATTGGGAGTTTACCATATGTATCATATGTAATTTTGTCAAAGCCACTTATCAGTGAAGAGATTTCATCATCATCCACTGAGCTCTTCACCCATACTTTGTAATACCCAAGTCTGTTTACTCCAAATCCAGTTACAATCCCTTCTTTCATCAATTTAGAGAAGTAACTGGAAACATTTTCATCATTGTAAACCAGAGCCAATTTCTGTAGATTCTCGTTTAATGTGAGAGATGATAAACCATCACGAGAATAAACACTCTTCTCTTTCAGTTTTACAATCTCAGAATCGGTAGACCTAAGCTGTTCGTTATCCGGATTATATAATCCGCGCACGATATCATCAGTACTGAGTTTGAACTGTTTCTCAGAATCATCAGCAGAAACAGCTCCTGCAAAACATCCAAGCAGGATAAGGAAAAAGCAGACTATGTATGCAGTTTTTCTTTTGTATGTCTGTAATTTCATATGCTTTACCTCCGTTGAAGGTTTTTGACAATGTTAACCATTGCCTAAAAGATACTTTTCTCTATCAGCATATGAATAGATTGACCAGATTCTTCAATCATCTTTCCTTTTCATTCCCTCAAGCCGCTTTTTGTCCTCTTCGGAGACCCGCAGGGACTCTTTTATCTTCTGGATGGATTTGTTAAACGTCCAGTCATCCAGCTTTGCCGAGGAAAGCCACTCCTCGGTTCTTTCCGGGTATTTTACATAGCAGACAGATACTGCCCAGGCGGCGGCCATTTTTGCATAGTAGCCGGGAAGTTTGGCGTTTTCGATGGTTTCGAGGACCGACTCGATGTACTCGTCTGATACGAAATGCGACATCAGCAGAACAAGTCCGAAGCGGACGGAAAACTCCGTCCCCTCGGCGATGCAGGACTGCGCATAGCCGAAGTATGCCGGGTGGTCTTTTGCCGCCTTTAAGGTCATCGCCGTGCTGTCGCAGACCGACCAGTTGTCAATCTTCGGCAGGAATGCGTCAAGAGCGGTGATAATCTCGGTCGGGTTTGCTTTTGCGTAGCCGATAACGAGTCCCTGGAGCAGAATCTCTTCAAAGGAGTCATCCTTTGCATCCTCTAAAAACTCCTTCCAGTTCTCTTTGGCAATCCGCTTGGCAATTACGCGGAGTTTCGGGATTCTGACGCCTAAGATGTTTTCCACACCCAGAAGCAGGGATGCGGAAAACTTCTGATACTCCGGCTCGGCAAGCCCTTCCAGTTCACTTTTCACGTTCATCGACAATCCTCTTTCCCAGTGCAAAGCCCTTCTCGTAGGCGGCGGCTAAGACCTCCGGCTTCTTTTCGATGTTGCCGATTCTGTCCATATCGTTTTGCAGAAGCTCATCCGCATACTTTGCGTCAATGATATCCGAAAACGCCTTTGCCGTCAGTACCGGACCGGTGAAGATGTCGTCTTTGTCCATGCCGCCGATGCAGATAAAGAGCATACGCCGGATTTTTGCGTGGTCGGGCTTAATCAGCGGCTGCTGACGGTAGTATTTTGCCATGTAAAACGGCTGACAGCGGTCGATAAAGGACTTCAGCGCTCCGGGGATTCCGTAGGTCATGACCGGGCTTGCCATGATTACCCCGTCGGCTTTTTTCAGGATATTGAAATATTTCTCAAAGCCGTCTTCGATTGCGCACCGCGGCTCTGTCATACAGCCGAAGGTCTGCATACAGGAAGCTACCGGATGCCGGGCGATATCAATCCGTTCCACAGTACATCCGGCATCCTCCACGCCCCGTATGGCTTCTTTGAGGAGTTTATCCGTATTGCCCCCGGAAATGTTGCTTCCGAAGATGGCGGCCACCATTTTAGTCATTGGAATGAAATTTGTCTGGTAAGTATATATAACATAGGGTTGAAGGAAAATCCAGTGAGGGATGAGGGATGAACCGCCAATCCACGCAAATCTCAGCCAATCGCATTCCGTACCTTCGCACGCCGTTCCGTCGTGCTCATGGCTTGAGTCACTTCGTGCCTCTCGCCCTTCGCTTACTTCGCCGCGACTTATCGTCGCGTCTCGTATTGCTCTCGCAAACGCTCAGCGGAATGCTGGACTCGCGCTTCGGCGCTCGCCAATAAAATCTATAATTTCCTATACCAATGTACATCTTTGAATAATCTTCTTTGGCGAGCGCCGAAGCGCGAGTACAGCATCTCGCTGAGCGGTGGCGATTAGCCACGAATCCGACCAACGGGAGGATGAGAGCGAAGGTTACGAGATGCGATTGGCTGAGATTTGCGTGGATTGGCGGTTTGCTCTTTTATCGATGCCAGTCTCCCGCAAAAAATTACCTCAATCTCCACCCTATTATACTCAGACGACAACTAACTAGTATGACACCAAAATCAGACCCCTGCATCCCCTCCAAAGAAGGAGGAACAACCATGTCCGGCGGAACCTGCAATGTCTCATCCAAAGACGGCGGAGGCTTTCCGGGAAAGCACCACGGACTCGAAGAAAAAATCGGGCATGTGCCAATCTTCTTCAGGAACCTTGCAGACTCCGACCCGACGATGCATGATGCGGTCTTAAAGCTTGACTCCTACATCTGGGCAGACGGTCTGCTTTCCAGAAAGCAGAAGAAACTGACGGCGATTTCCATCGCCGCGGCCATGCGGGACAGTCACGCACTCCATGCACAGCTGCAGGGAGCAAAGAACTTAGGCATCACCTTAGGCGAGGTTGACGAAGTCCTCCGTGTTACCTTCATGCTTGCCGGAATGCCTGCCTACGTCTATGGAAAGACGGCGGCTGAATCAATCTTCAAATAAAATCGGGAGGGGACAATCCCCTCTTACTGCCTGTTTATCCGCTCGCGGATACTCTTTTCCACGAAATCCAGAATCGTCTCCGGCGGCAGTTCTGCATCCACTAAAATGAACCGGGACGGATTTTCCGCCATTCTGTCCAGATAGTTCTTCTGCACTTCCTCTAAGAACTCCTCCTGCTCAAAGTGTTCCCGCTCGCCGCGGTCGCCGACTCTTTCGAGTGCGGTTTTCGGGGAAATAAGCATCAGGAAGGTGATGTCCGGGACAATCGACCAGCGGGCATGGACTGCGGTAAGCCAGCTCTTCGGCGACGGGTGGTGTCCCGCAAGGGATACCTGCTGATAGGCGAACCGGGAGTCCGAGTAGCGGTCCGAGATGACAACCCGTCCCTCTTCGAGTGCCGGACGGACCACCGTTGCCAGATGGACTGCATGGTCTGCGACAAAGAGCGCCGCCTCGGCTAAGGGGTCGCTGTTTTCCGCGATTGCCCGGCGGACCGCATCGCCTAAGTAGGGTGATCCCGGCTCACGGGTGAAGAGCGGGTTTATGTCTGCGAGCCGCTCTTCCAGGCCGCGGTAAAGCGTGGACTTTCCCGAGCCGTCGATTCCTTCCAGGGTGATTAACAAAACTCTCCCTCCTGAATGAGGCTTGCCGGAATTGCTCCCTTGTGCACGGCAGTCGAGATAATCGCCCCGTCAAATCCGGCGTCAGCTAAGACACGGAGGTCTTCTTCCGAGCGGACGCCGCCGCCGTAGAAGAGCGGCTTTTTGGTCACTGCCCGGAGTCGTTCGACAAATCCGCGGTCGATTCCGCTCTCCGTTCCAACGGAGCTGATGTTTAAGATGATGAATCCCTCAAACGGGGTGTCGGCAACGGATGCAAGAAATGCCGCCGGCTCTTCGCCGTTTGGGATGACCGAGCCTTCTTTGATGTCGATGCTTAAATATCCGCCTTCGAACTCTTCGAAGGGGGCGTCGATGGTTTCCGTGCCGACGATGGTTTTTATCGGGGACGGCAGGTACTCTTCCGGAATCTCTGTTCCGCGGTCCACGTACATCTCAGAAACGCTTCCTGCCAGGCGGAGGATGGTTTCGGTATGGTCTCCGCAGAAGCCGATTCTGTCCAGGTCTGCAACATAGAGATACTTCGGCTTCATGACGGCGATGTAGGAGTGCGGCTCGGCAGATGGAGACAGGCCCCAGTTGAGCGGGGCGTACTCTTCGCGGTTTCCGCTTTTTCCGTGGACGACCATGCCGTCTTTCAGGTCGGCTGCAAGGATGATTTTCATGCTTAGATGTGGATGGCTTTTCTGATGAAGTCCTCTTCTTTGGTGAAGTAGAGGTTGTCGTGTCCGGTCCAGCTTCCGCATCCGGAGAATTTGACTGCCGGGATTCCGGCGTTGCTCTCGCCCATGATGAAGTTGGAGAAGGCGGCGATTTCATCGACGACGGCTTCTTCGGTGATTTCGAGTTCGAGTCCGAAGAGGTCGTGGTCGCCTCTGAAGTCACGAATGGCGGTCATGCCTGCCCAGCCGATGGCTGTTCCGCACTGTCCTCTGCGGAATGCTCTGCCGCAGGTATCAGTGATGATGACACCGACGTCTTTTCCGGATGCTGCTTTTATCTGGTCGCGGAGTTTTGCGGCGTCTCCCATGGGGTCTTTGGGGAGGATGATGATGTTTTCTCCTTCGACGTTGCTGTTGTCAACGCCTGCTCTAACCCCGACGTGTCCGCAGGGGACTTCGGATAAGATGAAGGGGTATTCGATGATGATGTCTTTGGAGGAGTCAAGAATTCCCTGGATGAAGCGCGGGTCTTCTTTGGTGAGGGCGGAGATGCGCACGGCATCTTCGGATGGCTCGATGTCTTTTAAGGCACGAAGGTAGCCGTTTGCTTTCGAGACGATGGTTGATGCGATGCAGACGATGTCGCCGTCTTCGAATGCGGTCTTTTCACAGAGGATTTTGGCGATGTCGTCGCCGGTTTTGATAAGAGGGATTCCGGTGATTCCGGTGACCTGAATAGACATAGTTTTGTTTTTCTTTTGTATGGTGATAAAATAGTTGGTTTGGCAGGCTTTGATCCTAAATTATGTTTCAGGAGAGGAACACTGAACTGATTTAAAAAACCGCAGATAACGCTGATGCTCGCGTCGCAAGCCCTTCGGTCTTGCTCACGGCTCGAGCACGCTCTCGCCTATCGCTCGCGCAACGCGTCGCTGTC
>JAFQBW010000062.1 GCA_017399555.1 Methanocorpusculum sp. | reverse complement strand
CAACCGTGTTAAACTCCCGATTTAACCGGGATTTATGCCGATTCAACCGTGTTAAACTCCCGATTTAACCGGGATTTATGCCGATTCAACCGTGTTAAACTCCCGATTTAACCGGGATTTATGCCGATTCAACCGTGTTAAACTCCCGATTTAACCGTGTTAAACTCCCGATTTAACCGGGATTTATGCCGATTTGACCGTGTTAACCTCCCGATTTAACCGGGATTTATGCCGATTCAACCGTGTTAAACTCCAGATTTAACCGTGATTTATGCTGATTTAACCGTGTTAAACTCCCGATTTGTCGCTCTTAAATGAAGCATCTATGAAGTCGAATCGTGCAAATTTTGACATCACCCCTTGGGCATGAGTAAGATTTACTGCGCACACACCGATGTTGTTGCTACGGATTCCTTGATTGAGAATCCCCGCAACCCGAACCGCCACCCGGAAGACCAGATTATCGCCTTGGCGAAAATCATCCGCCATCAGGGGTGGCGCAATCCTATTGTTGTCAGCCGCCGTTCCGGCTTTGTCGTGAAAGGTCACGGTCGCTTGCTGGCAGCCCGCATGCTCGGGCTGGAGGAAGTTCCTGTCGATTATCAGGACTACGAGAACGAAGCCGCCGAATGGGCAGACATGGTGGCTGACAATAAGATTGCCGAACTCTCCAACATGGATGAGGACGAGCTGAATGCCATCATCCGAGAACTGGATGGGCAGATTGATTTGGAACTTACCGGGTTCAACGATTCCGAAATCAACTCCATGCTGGCCAGCGTATCGGAGGATTTGGACACCGTGCCGGATAACGTCCCGCTGGATGCCGATAATGACAGTACCGTGACCATCCTGCCGTTCATTGCCTACGGAGCCAAGAAAATCTACATGCAGCCGGACGAAGCCGAGCGATTCGAGCGACTGCTCAAGGAGTACAGCTCCGTCCACGGTAACTACAATGGGCTTGCACTTGAACTCATGGAGTTCGGCGATTCCAACTTCCGCAACGACTCCCATGAAAGCTGAATTCATACCGAACTATCCGCTGGCGCAGTTGAAACCTGCGGATTACAACCCTCGCCATCTGGATGATGAGAAGTTCGTTCTTCTGCAGGAGAGCCTGCGGAAGTTCGGTGTGATTAAGCCGGTTATCATCAACGGTGAGAACGGCATCCTGACCGCTGGCCACCAGCGTACCCGCGCCATGAAGGCTATCGGGCTGACGCATTGCCCGGCTATCCGCTTGCAGGGTATCACCCGCACCGATGAAATCCGCTTCAACCTTTTCCACAACAGCATTGAAACCAATAAGACCCCGGTTACGCTGAATCTGGACGATTGCGAACTCGAACCCGAGACGTACTGCTATCTGGAACACGAGCGCATCCAGTTCAAGCGCAATGCCAATGCTCTTATCATTAACGGTATGAGCGGGCTTATCATGCGTTATGGCGGCTGGGGTTCTGTGGTGTGTGACGAAGAGGGGCGCGTCCTGCTCAATTCAGACTACGCCGTAGCATGCAAGCAACTGCGCGTTCCTTGCCTAGTCTATATGATTCCCCGGGAGCAGGAAGAAGAGATGATGCGTTACCTTTCCATCGACTACGGACAATATTACTACGATGCCCTGGGCGTGAAGTCCTACAACCAACTCCATTGCCAGATGCATCGTTTGCAGGGCAAGAAGTCCCGACTCATTACATCCTCTCTCTACGAGAACTATGTGCTGCCGACCCTGCAAAAGAACGAGCGCACGGTGGACTTCGGTGCCGGGCGATGTGCCTATGCCAACATGCTCATGAAGCAAGGCTACAAGATGCTCGCCTATGAGCCCCACTTCCAGCAGAGAGGCACGCTCAATATCCGCGAAGTGGTGCGTATGATTAAGGTGCTCCGCGAAGACCTCCGCAAGCATGGACTCATGGATGTGGTGGTGCTCGACAGCGTCCTCAATTCCGTTGTGAACAGTCAATTTGAACACGCTGTGCTGACCACCTGTAACGCTCTACTGAAACAGGATGGACGAATCTACATCGGCACGCGCTCGCTACCGTTCACCGAGCGTCTCAAGACGTTCAAGACTTACAACAGTCACGGACGCGATATTCAGTTCCTTGATAAAGAGAACTTCGGGGCAACCTACCGCAGCGGAGTTTGGACGATGCAGCACTTCCATACCCACGATAGCCTCCGTAACCTCCTGCTGGAATATTTCGAGAACGTGGAAATCAAGGGACGGGAAAGTGAGGTCCAGCTATACGCCATCGCCAGTCATCCCCGGAAGCTACCGCGAACCAAGGTTGAAGAAGCCATCAACGTGGAGTTCAATATGGAATACCCCGGAAACTACCATCACAACATGCACGGTGAACTGGTGGCAGAAATTATGCAAAGTATTGAGCAAGAGCGTAATTTCTTGTAAATTGAAGCCGATTTTATTTGCAAAATTTGCGAAATCGTGCTATACTGAACAACAAAACAGACGCCATGATTACGATTCGCACACTAAAGGTCAGCGCACCCTTTTCCTATCTCTGGTTGAAACACGTAACCGGGGTGAATCTGGCAGTCCATTGTGCGCATTGCCTGCTGGGAGAATACGACCCGCGTATCAAAGCCAACCTGATAGAAATAGGGAATATCACGTTACCGGATACTCCCTATCACTATCTTTGCGGAGTCAGCCGCCCCTATGTGTGGAGCCGGAACTTCCATCTGGCTTTCCGGGAAAAGCAGGGAAGCATCTTAACTGTTCAGCGGAATGGCATCTACATTGAGATTGAGAACGCCGAGGAAGTAAAGTTCAGCATGGCAGATGCCGACCCGAACGACCCGCACTACCGGAGTAAAAACTACCGCACCTGCCGCAATTGGCAGTTTGCGTATAAGATTGTGAATCAAAGCATGATTTTTGCTAATTCAACCCACGAGATTAGTTGAGCTTCTTGTTCTATAGCTTCTAATTTCTTTACACTATCTGTGATTTGCTTGCATACCATTTCAAAGGATTCAGAAGAACAACGCACGGAACTTATTCGTAGTTTCTTTTTTTGCGCCTTAGCGCAACTCTTTATGTACGTCAGGCATGACACGTAACTGGGGTGGAAGTCCCCAATGAGCCGCTGACAGGGCGGAATCAAACAGCCAAAGGCAACTGCGTCACAGTAATGTGGGGTGGGGAGGAAGCCGGAGGCGAAACACAGACAGGAT
>JAFQBW010000061.1 GCA_017399555.1 Methanocorpusculum sp. | reverse complement strand
GGCGCCGGCAATGTCCTCCACGATATTATCTACAGCGGCTGCATCCCCGTGGTAAAGCTGACAAAAGCACAGCGGCAGGCAGACGGCTCTTTGATAATTGAAAATGCCGCACGCATCCGGGACGGGATTTCCAATCTGAAGACCGGAGAGGATTTTGAAATTATCGAATGCGACGATGATACCGCTATCGCCGAGGAGGTGGCAAAGCAGTTCCACCGCTACTACGACCCTGCCAACGTGTTTTCCTCACAGGTTCTGACCCCTGTCACAAAAAGGGCGTTGGTGGGCAGCAAGGCGCTGAATAACGCGCTGCAGGCCATCGCAAATCCCGGCAGCAACAGCCTGCACTATGCTGACTATGCTTTCCGCATCGGTGATAAGGTCATGATGACCCGGAACAACTATGACCCGGCTAATAGCTACTTCAACGGGGATATCGGCACAATAACCGGCATCCACGGCGGCTGTGTGCAGGTGCGTATCGACAAGGATGAAATCCTTTTGGATGAAGACCTGCTCAATGACCTCTCCCTGTCCTACGCCTGTACCATCCATAAAAGTCAAGGGAGCGAATACGACGTTGCCATCGTCGTCCTCCCCGCGGAACCCGCGTCCATGCTGCAGAGGAACCTGCTCTATACCGCAATTACCCGCGCCAAGAAGAAGGTGGTGCTGATTGCCGCAAAGGGCGCCATAGCAAAAGCTGTATTCACCAAAGACGTCGCCAAACGTAAATCGAAGCTGGATTTGCGTCTGCAGGGCGGCAAGCACAAAGGAGTATCATAAGATGGAATCGACATCGCTATTAGATATTCGGGGGCGTGTCCTCCATGTCATTTACACAAGCCCCAACTGGTCCAGCGTTCAATTTGAGAACCTGAACAGCAAGGAGCACTTTTCCGCTGTTGGAGCTATCCCCTCCCCCATCGTCAATCAGGTGTTCCATCTGACTGGCGGCTGGACAACACATCCCAGATATGGCCTGCAGTTCTCCGTCTCCTCCTGTACCAGCGAGGGCGGCAGCTCTCCTGACGAAGTGAATCTCGGCAGAGAGGAAATCATCCGTTTCCTTGCCAGCGACTTTATCAAGGGCCTTGGATACAGCAAGGCCTGCGCTGTCTACGATAAGTTTGGAAAGGATGCCCTTCTCGTCATCGAAAAGCAGCATTGGAAACTGACCTCCGTCCCCGGCATCGGGAAAACGGTGGCCGAGTCTATCCATGACAGTTTCACCTTAAATAAACACTTTTGGGAGCTGCGCTGCTTTCTCAAAGATACCGTTTCAGACCACCAAATCAAACTCATTTATAACCGCTACGGTGACAAGGCCATTTCCATTATCCAGAAGGACCCCTACCGTCTCATCGACGATATCGAGGGCATTGGGTTCTTGAAGGCGGATAAGATTGCAAGAGCTGCAAAGCTCCAACCGGACGCATCCTGCCGTGTGCAGGGCGCCGTGGTCTATCTGCTGCAGGAAGCGGCAAGTGAAGGGCATTGCTACTCCTTCCATCAGACACTGGCCGAGAAGCTTACCGAAGTCATAGGCGACATTCCCAATGTGTTGGAAGTTGCCGCCGACGCCATCAAACGGTTGAAAGAGGCCGGCCGTGTTGTTGTTGAGAAGGATGGCGCCATTTATCTGAAGGCGCTATGGGAAGAAGAACGGTTTGTCGCGGAGTCCATTAAGAAGTTCAAAACAGCAAAGCCCAAGTGCCCCATCTCCCCATTCCAGGTACAGTCAGCTCTGCGTGACATCCGGCGCTCTATCGGATTTGACATCGAGGAGACGCAGCAGGAGGCTGTGGAATTCTCTTTCAACAACCTGCTTTCCGTCATCACAGGCGGTCCCGGCACCGGAAAGACCACCACCGTTAAATCCATTCTCCATGTGTGGACACGGTATTATCCCATCAGCTCTGTCATGCTGATGGCTCCCACTGGGAAGGCATCAAGACGGATTACAGAGGTGACTGGAATCCAGGCATATACCATCCACCAATCCATACACAGAAACATGGAGGATATCGGCCTGGTCATCTGCGACGAAGGCTCCATGATAGATATTTTTGTCGCGTCCCTCATGTTCCGCTGTCTGCCGGAGGGCGTCCGCCTTGTCTTGTTGGGCGATGCGGACCAGTTGCCGGCCATCGGTCCAGGCAATTTCTTCCGGGACATTCTGGAATGCTATACCGTCCCATCCATCCGCCTCAAGGTCTCTTTCCGCAACCATGGGTCTATCGCCGCAAACGCTGCCCGTGTCAATGAGGGAAAGGGCGTGCATTCTTTCCGGCAGGATGAGTTCTTCCACTTCACAAGGGCGGATAAGGACAGCTCACAGAAGCTGGCTCTGGACGCCTACCTTGCCCTTGTCCAAAAATACGGCGTGGCCAATGTATGCCTGCTTTCTCCTAAGCGGAAGAAGGGTCCGACCTGTACCAACACCATGAACGAGCTGATACAGAAAATCGTCAACCCTCCCTCCCCTTCAAAACAGGAAATCGACCTGTCCTTCATGAAGCTGCGGGAGGGCGACCGCGTTGTTTGCAACGAAAATATGTGGAAGGACGATGTGGCCAATGGCGATACCGGCACAATCAAACGGATAGACCCCTACGGTGGTTCTCAAGGCGCTCTTATCCAATTCGACTCCGGCGTGGAGTCCTTCTTTACGCGGGATATGCTTGCAAAACTCTCTCTGGCCTACTCTCTTACCATCCATAAGAGTCAGGGAAGTGAATACAAGGGCGTGGTGGTCATCTTCACCACGGAGCACTGGTTTATGGGACAGCGGAACCTGCTCTACACCGCTATGACCCGTGCCAAGGAAGAATTGACGTTCGTCGGCGACCCCAAGAGCATCGCGGTAGCCGCCTCTAAGGTCGACCCCATATTCCGGAACACCAAGCTGAAAGAGCGGCTGACTGCCGCTTGATAAGCAGGCGCCAAGGTTATTCACATTTGAAGGGCCAGTACATCACACTGTACTGGCCTTACTTTTTCTTGAAATACCATGCAGTTTCGATATAATAGAAACTGTACTTTCAAACACAAGGTGGGTATCCACATGACTTTTGAACAGCTGAATAAGGGGTGGAACGCTCATCCAAACGCTCCGGAAGTAGAGGTGACCGTGTGCGGAAGTGATGTCACAGTTTCCTTCTTGCTTAATCCCTATCAATACGATTCTTATCATGAGGGGGACCTGGCCCATCTGCATTTTTCAAACGCTTTGCAATATCGTTTGGGTGCCCCTAATGACGAAGGTTTCTATTCCTACAACCAGTCTCGTTTCAAAAAGCATGGGGTAAAATGGGGTGAATTCTATCTCGTGCATGATTCTGACTGGCAGCAGGTCTTTCCAAACCCCGTTTCTGTCAGTGTTCAACCTTCCGAGGGAATGAAGCACTATCTCTTTTACTTTCGGGATGAAACATTCGAATGCATCGCAGAGTCCTATACCATGGAGATTGAACGGGTAAAGAATGACGAACTCCTCTTTCAGAATAACGAAAATTACCGGGGGCGAACACCTATGAAAACCTCAAAATGGGTCATTTGGTTATCTATCTTTGGATTTGCTTTTCTGCTGGCATCCTGTGTTAAATGCATCGTTTCTCAAAAACCCATCGATATGAATAAATGGATTCTTCTTGTGGGGAAGTTTTTCTGTTTATTTTTCCTGTGTCTTATTCTTCCCGCTGCTGTCCTGATGCTGCTTCAAGGTCTCATTGCCGGAGCGAACGCATTTCTGGGTGAGCTTTTCTTATTCGTGGTGTGGGGATGCGTTTATCTCTGTGGCGTATTTGCAGCAAACAGTATGTTCAAGTGGCGTGCCCGTACATTTGGATAAAACAGTCACCCAACCACAGCCTATAACAATCAACCAGCACGAACGGCCAGTACAAAACGATGTACTGGCCTGTTTTTTTGAAAAAAAACTGTGATGCACCCGATAGTTGCCATCCGGTTGGTAGACCTTATTCCCTCCACCTGTTATTTTTGATATACTAAAACGACAAGGAGGTGTCCTTCATGACCTTAGGCGAACGCATCAAAGAATGCCGCCAGAATGTAGACCTCTCACAGGAGAAGGTAGCGGAACTGGTGGGCGTCAGCCGGCAGGCTGTTACAAAGTGGGAGGCAAATCAGACCGCACCCAGTACAGAGAATCTGTTTAAGCTGGCGGAGATATTCGGTACCACAGTAGACTTCATGCTGACGTCTGATGGGCCGGGTCCGAACTCTCCCGCCGAACAGATATATTACCTGCAGAAGATGGAACAGGAGAAGGCTGCCGCGGCTCGGAGAGACAAGTGGAAAAGAAACGTCCTGATGACCGGCATTGTTGCCGGCGGGTATCTATTGCTCTATCTTCTGGGACGCATTCTCTACACCGAGGGAGATAGTTCCATGACAGTGATGGGCTGGCTGTTTGGCACAGACCCGCAGCAGTTGGCATATTTTTTCGGCTGGCTGCTGGATAAAGGTTTCTTCCTGTATGCCTCCCTCATCTCCATCATCCCTGCGCTATTTGGCAAATACCACTTCTCTCTAACCACTTTTACCGCATGTACCATTGGCCTGCTTCTCGGCGAGCCACTTGGCAACAACCCCGCCGGCGCAGCCTATGGACATGGCCACTATGGATGGGCCATCTGGCTTATGGTATTCCTGTTTTCGATGGTCATGGGCATCCTTCTGGAGCGTCATGCAAAAAAGGGCCTGTCTCTGAAGGACCGAAAAATACAGGTATGGTGCGGCGTCGCTGTTCTCGGCATCATCGCAATCATCATTTTTATACGGCTTTCCATGCCATCCTTTGGGTCCGTCTGAACAGGCGGACCTCCTTTTTCTCCCCCGGCTTCTAAACGGTGTTCTGACATACTCCAAAGGTAAAAGCAAGGAAAGGAGTATGCCCCATGCCGTCTGCGTTCTCAAATCGGGTCAAGAGTAAAGTAGATGCCCGTGAAGAACTCGTTATCCCAACTTACACTCTTGGCAGAAAGCCCCGCTCCAAAGGCTTTCGCCGCGTCCTCATCACCATCAGTATCCTCGTCCTGCTCCTTCTCTCCATCTACCTGCCTCCGCACCTTCTGGAAGCACCGGATACCAGCGTCCACGCATCCGTCGACTTAACGGCATCGGCAAACCGGCAGGCCATGGAAGACGCCCAGACATACCTGCGTAACAACCCGGACGCAGACTTTGACCGGGACGGACTAACCAATGAAGAAGAAGTGTCCGCCAACACCGGCGTTTACCTGCCAGACAACGATGGAGACGGCACCTCTGATTATGCAGAGCTGTATCTGACGGAGACCAATCCCCGGAACCCGGACGACTCCGCCCTTAACTTTGTTATCAATGCCGATGCGAAGACCGGCAACGCTGTTAATACACCCTTCAAAGTAAACGACGTTGTTCTGTGGGCAGATGACTACAGCAGCAAAGCAAGAGGCAGTGTCCTCCAGCTCTCCGACGGAAGCTATGTCTTCAACCGTTTTCAGGGATGGGCGCAGTTCCCCACCAGCAAATACGCCTATAAAGTCGTTGAGGGAAGTCAGGTGGCGCTTGAGACCAACCAGTCCGGCTACTTCTATATCGATACGCCGCAGCTGCTGACTGTGCGGGTCTATGAGGAACAGCCTGCCCCCTGCCACCTTCTGACCCTTCTCGGGAGCAGATATACGCTGCCGGATAACTTCTTTACCCGTGCGCTCTCCTTCATTCTTCCAAGCCGTGGGTTCGGACTCATCACCTGTCGGCCTGCGCTGGTCAATGACTTTGACGGCACATGGGAGGAGACGGCAACAGCCAATGCCTCCATCGCATATCACCCCACAGAGCTGAAACCGGAGCGTTTTTCCAAGAACCAGCTGACCCTTCCAGACCTCGCCTCCATCTTCCATCAGATTGATAATGGGAATACGGTCATCCTCTCTCTCATGTCCCACGAGTGGGGCGAGTCGCTGGTGGAAGTCTATGGCTATACCAATAAAAACAATCTACTGGTTTGTGACCCCAGTACCGGAGAACAGCTGGGCGTTATCAATATCACAGCGTACAGCGAGCGGATACTGGATGTGTCCGGCACCATACAGGAGTATGAGCAGTTTGCTTTTTCCGG
>JAFQBW010000060.1 GCA_017399555.1 Methanocorpusculum sp. | reverse complement strand
GACAACCTCAGGCTTGTCTTCCGTGATGAAAACCGCATCAGAAAACTCACCTTTGAAGATGCAGAGGAAATCCGCAGACGCTACGCCGCGGGAGAAAAACAACGGGTATTAGCACAGGAGTACGGAATATCCAAATCCACAGCAGGGGAAATCATCCGCCGGGAAACTTACCGAAACCCGCCAAAAACAATGTACTCCGGGAGGCTCTAAATGCCGACAAAAGAAGACATCTGGCAGGCGCTCATAGCGAGATTCCCCGAACCGGACGACACAGACGCTTATGTACCTGCACTGTACTACTCGCAGATGGCAGACGCCCTTGCCGGGCTTGCCAAAGTGTATAAGGACGCATTCTCTGATGCCGTGTACACCATCCAAAAGAACGGGCTGACCTCCGAGATGTACACCATTGTCGAACACTTCCGCGAGACCCGGAAAGTCAATCTTTCCCTCGTCCGCGAAGACCATCCGGATATCTACGCGGGGCTTGTGCATCTGGACGGCAGAACAGCGCAGTCGATATTGGGTGCCTCGGTGCTCTTTGCGCAGTGCGTGGACGCTGTCGGCGAAGCGGCTGTGCTTTCGAAAGCAGTGATTACCGTAAAGGACTTGGAAGAGGCTTTAGGAGAAGAGCATGCCGCACCGTATCTGGAAGTAAAGCGGAGTCATGACCACTTCGAGGTGGCGGTTCGATGAGGACCTGGAAGGATATTCCGGAACTTTGTGATAAAGAGCGATTCTCTACACTTCTTGCGGAGGAAGGTTCTTTCGCCAGGATTGCACAAAGAGTCGGGTGTGACAGAATGTCTGTCCGCCGGGCGGCTCAGGCACATGGAGTGCACAGTCCGTACTTTGTTGTGCCGAAGTTCCTTCGCGGGCGGGGGTAGAGAGGCTGTAAGCCTCTCTTTTTTTGTTTATCCGAACCGGCGGATATATTTGTAAAAAGAACACAGACAGCACAGACGCGCCTAACGGCGCAGCCGCGACTGAGCGTTGCTTCCTCCCTCTATCAAAAGCGACCACAAAGCGGCTGCGGTATGCGAGAGCCGGAGGCTCGAAGCTATAACACGACCGCAGGGCGTGTGGGTGCAGCCCGCCGTCAGGCGGGAGCGACTGGGCGCAGCAGCCGAAGGCTGCGTCTGTGCAGTCTGTGTTCTTTTTCCAAATACGCTCAAAGCTGAACCAGTCCCTTCCCTTTTTATCCCTTCGCAAAACCAATACTATAATCAGAGAAGAGAGAGCAGACAAGAAAAGCCCCTGCTCTCTCTAACCCGCTTTTTTTGTCCGCTCTTTCTCTCTACGGAGAAAACCAAAATGACCAACTTTGTCGAAACTTCCAAATCCAGAAACGCCAAGAGAACCTACACCGCAATCGCAGACGTTGCAGCCTTCGCCGAAGCAGTCGCAGCCTTTGCCGCAGACTCCACCATGGGACTTACCCGCAAGGAAAAGTCTGCCGAGACCTACAAGACCACGGTCAACTACTTTGCGGCAAACAACGACGAGAAGGGATACGTCAGCCTCTACCTTGCAGACAAAACCGCATATGAGGAGATGGCATCCTTCCTCAAAGGAAACGAAGCAGCCGAAACCGCCGCAGGAGTCGGCGGCAGTTCCTCCCGCGACGAAAGCGAAGACACCTGGAGCGCAAAGTTCTCCTGTTCTCTTGGAGAAGACACCTTCACCGTCACCATTACCCGGGAATACATGCTCATTAACGGCTTCGAGGAGGACGCAACGCTCGCCGCAGTCGAAGCCTGGGCGGACAAACAGACCGCGCTTGGCGGAGAGTCTGCTTAATCTCCTCTCCCATCCTCTTATCCGTCGGGCACTATACTATCTGCTATGGGTATGCCTCGTTGTAGAGGAATACCTCCTCCGGATACTGCTGGAGGAGGGATAACCCCTCCCTCTTTTAAAAAAAGTTACAGATACATCCCCGGCGGAAGCTCGCGGGCCTCAGGCTGTTCCCTGCCGCGTCTGACCGCAGAAAGCGCCTCGGCGAAATCCTTCGCCCGCACCGTAGAACGGTTATGCCGGATAGCCTGCATACCTGCTTCAACAGTTACCGCCATCAGCTCCGCACCGTTAAAGCCATCCGTCTCGCGGGAAAGAAGGTCAAGATCAACATCCTTTGCCAGATGCATCTTCCGGGTATGGATGGAAAGAATCGTCCTGCGCTCCTCTCCGGTTGGAAGCGGGAACTCAATAATCCTGTCAAACCGGCCCGGACGCAGAAGCGCCTTGTCGAGAACATCAATTCTGTTCGTTGCCGCGATAATCTTCACATTCCCGCGGGCATTAAATCCGTCCAGCTCTGCTAACAGCTGCATCAGGGTGCGGCTTACCTCATGGTCACCTGCCGAGTAGGCATCAGCCGAACGGGAAGCCCCGATTGCATCAATCTCATCAATAAAGACAATAGCCGGCGCTTTCTCGCGGGCAAGCGAGAACAGCTCGCGGACAAGCCGGGCACCTTCTCCGATATACTTCTGAACAAGCTCCGATGCAACAACGCGGATAAACGAAGCATGCGTCTCATGTGCCGCAGCCTTTGCCAGAAGCGTCTTTCCCGTACCCGGCGGACCGTAGAGAAGAACACCTTTCGGCGGTTCAATTCCGGTCTTCTCAAAGAGCTGAGGCTTTAAGAGCGGAAGCTCGATTGCCTCGCGGAGCAGATTCTTCTGCGTGGAAAGACCGCCGATATCGCTGTAGGTTACATCCGGCGCCTCTTCTACCTCCATTGCAGAGACCGAAGCATCATACTTCTTCGGCAGCACCTCCAAAAGCACAAAGGACTGCGGATGCAGAGCACACTGAGCACCCGGCAGAACATCGGCAAGGTCAACATTTTCTGCAACATGGGAAAGAAACTGCGGACCGGTCGTACTGCGGACAACAACACGCCGGCCGTCAAGAAGCGTCTCCACCGAGCCGATAACCAGCGGAGGCGTTTTCATCTGGGACAGTTCCGTCTTATACTTGCGTGCCTCCCGGCGGAACTGATCGCGTTCCGACTCGGCGGCGGCTGTCTGCAGCCGGAGCTGGCGGACCGTCTCCCGAAGCTCATAATTCCGATTCTCCAGCGAAATATTGGTTTTTCTGAGTTTCGCAAGCTCTTCGGATGAAATGATTGGTTCGAGCGGAACATTTGGACTGAGAACGTCCTCTGAGTTCTGTGCTGAATCTGACATATCCCCTCTGATATTTCGTATTTGGACATACGAGATAAAAGCATTTTCGAATCAGTACCTTTCCCGCATGACTTAATAGCAGAGGAAACCAAAAACTAACTACCTATGTCCCTTTCTGTGGTATTTGACAGTGCCGGAACACTGATGAAAACGATACGGGCTGTTTTCTGTGCAGAAACACAGAGTATTATCTCCGGGGCTGAGACTACGCTTTTGGTCTTTGAAGACAGTGACCGCAGTCTGGTTCTGTTAAATACCGGAGCGTCTGCGGTATTTTCTGCAGAGGATATGCCGCTGTCCCTCTGGCTTTCGGAAAATGCGGTGTCGTATGCAGTATCCTGCGGAAAAGCAACGCATGAGGAGGCAGGGGCGATTCTCTTACAGGACCGGACGGTAACAACCGGGAATCTGCAGTCGGCAGCGGCCGCGGTGAAAGCAGAGGCAGAGAAGGAGACAAACGAGTTTGCACTGAACTGCGGAGTGATTCTCAACTGCAGAAAACAGAAGATTGAGTATCTGGTAGCGTCTGCCGGGTATCTTTTCTCCGGCACTGCAGAGCTGATGCAGGCTCTGCAGAAGAAGGGTGTCAACATCTGTATTGCATCAGGCGACCGGCAGGAGAAGCTGGAAGCTGTTGCAGCGCGGCTTGCGGTTCCCAAAGAGAATGTGTTCGGTGCGGCATCTCCAGAGAAGAAAGCTGATGTGATTTGCAGTCTGCAAAATACGTCGGATACGGTTATCATGATAGGCGATGCGGTAAACGACCTTCCGGCATTTCATGCGGCAGATTTTGCGGTTCTCACGGTACAGCAGAGAGGAAGGAGACCGGATATTCTTTTCGATGCCGCAGATGCGGTGATTGAAGATATCAGGGATGCAGAGGAGATTGTGCGGAGGTTTTTATGACTGAAGATACCGACCTGCCGAAGCTGCGGGGAAAAGAACAGGAGGCGGCGCTTCGAAAGGTCCTTGTCAACTGTTGTAAATCCGCCGGCGGTTTATCGTATGTTTCACCCTCTGCGGTCTATTTCCCAACAGAAAACGGCGTTACCGAGACGGATGCGGTTTTAATCCACGCATCGGGCGTATATGTCTTTGAATGCAAACACATGACCGGTGCTGTCAGCGGAAAACTTCGCGACAGGATGTGGACGAAGACGGGGGATGGAAGGGTGCTCTCGTTCCAGAATCCGGTAATCCAGAACCGCCGGCACAAGGAAGCGGCCGCCGGATTTTTCGGCATCAGGGAAGGGGACTGTATCTCCTGTATTGTGTTTAATGACGGATGCGATCTCTCACGGGTGGAAACGGGGCAGGAGCTGATAGGAAAAACCGCAGACGCGGCAGACCTCCTGCAGCCGTATTTGAAGCGGACGGTATTTTCCGGCGGGGAGCTAGAACGACTTATCAAAAAAGCGGAGAAGGCTTCGGCATCGGCGGGTAAGTATGCGGAACTGCATGCCGCAGGAATCCGGGATGCAAAACAGCGGAGGAAAACCGAGAAAAAGCGGGGACGTTAGAACGCCCCGTCTTGTTCATAGCTTCTGCCGAACCGGATAGCAAGTTCTGCTTTGCAGAGTTCGCGTCCGAGGTATGCCGCGTGGTCCAGGCGCGATACGCCGCCTTCGGCAAGAATTGCGGAAATTACGTCCTCTGCGGTCTTTCCGCGGATGGCTTTTCCATGGCGGACAGCAAGAATTATGTCTCCTTCCACACCGATTCTGAAACTGCCGCAGGGATCATAGGTCAGGTCTTCTTCTGCAAAGCCGACGTCCACAACTGATTCATACGGCGGATTCGGTTCTTTTCTCCGGCGTTTTTCTTTGATGACGAATACATCAACGCCGGCATCTTTTGGATACGGACGTCCGCGGCATAACTGCATCTGCGAGACGGCACGACGCATTTCGGATACACAGCCGACGGTTTTATCCGAGTGTTCCGAGACCAGAACTGCACAGCATCCGCATTCCGCGGCGGATGCGGCAAGCAGGGCACAGATTCCGGGACTGTCGGCATCTATCAGTTCGACGACATTTACGCATCCCATTACCTTCGGCGCTCCGAAGTCGGGCAGGAATCCGGCAAGGGATTCGGTCATTCCGGAAAGCGGGGGCTGTAAGAGCGGGTCGGAGAAGAGAACGGATAGTCCTGAATTCCGTGCGGCAGAAACCGATGCGCGAAGTTCTGCTCCGTCACGCGGAATGATTACCGCGGCCGCTCCTGCTTTTCTGACATCTTCGGCAAGCAACGGAAGTGTCTGTGCGGTAAGCGAGAAGATGATGTCAGCACGGAACAGTGCTGCGCGAATGAGGTCCGGGGAGAGGGTGTCGACTGATAAGACACAGTCTAAATCGGCAAGTTCGGAAAAACAGCGGACAACATCTGCTTCTGTTGCATCAAAGCCGAATCCCAGGTCAATTCCATCCGCTCCGTCTCTGAGAGCACGCTTTGCAGTTTCCCGAAGGGTTGGACAGCGGTGTGCGTCCATGATTTCGCAGAGGACTTTGATGCGTGATTCTCCGCCGAATTTTACCCCGCGGATGAGGTAGTCGCAGTCCGCTTCGGTTTCCAGTGTTTCCAGACGTTTCTGTGCTTCTGCCCGGCGTTCTGCATCCAGCAGACTGTCTGCCGCAAAAGCAGAGGAGAGGCGGCCTGCAAGAAGAAGCGGGACTGCAAGACGCATGTCTGCCGCATGGCGGGTTCCACGGTATATGGGTGTCTTTGTTTCAGCTGATACGGAGGAAAAGTCTGCAGTACACATGCCGGAGACGATTACCGCATCGCACGGGTGCTTTTCCATAAGAGTTCTGAGACGCTCCGGCGTGAGAAAGGATGCAATTTCTCCGGAGACTGCAATATCATAGGTAAAATCTGTTACGCCTGCAAGGGCGGCAGTAAGGGAGGTTTCGGTCTGCCGTCCGGTGGGGAAAAGCACATGCATAGTATCTAATGGGTTTTTCAAGGACTAATAATCAGAGGGTATTAGGATATGTTCTTAACCGCAAAACGCCCACTATGAGATATGAAAAATATCATCATCTTAAACGGCAGTCCGCGAAAGAACGGCAATACTTCTGCGTTAATCCAGGCATTCACGGAAGGTGCGGAGTCTGCCGGACATAAGGTTTCGACATTTTTCCTTGACCGGATGAACATTAACGGCTGTAAGGGATGCTTCGGCGGCGGAAAGGATGCAGAACACCCCTGTGTGCAGAAGGATGATATGGAGCAGATTTATCCGGTGTACAAAGAGGCGGATATCGTGGTTCTTGCAAGTCCAGCCTATTACTGGGGCATCTCCGGTCAGCTGAAGACGGCGTTTGACCGGCTCTTTGCAGTGACGGAATCCTCGCCGGATTACGAAGGTCCGAAGAAGGACTGTATTCTGCTGATGGCAGCAGAGAGCTGGGAGTTTGAGGAGATTCTCTTCTGGTATGACCGTCTGGAAAAGAACATCGGCTGGAAGAGTATCGGAAAGGTTCTCTGCGGGGATGTGATGAACATCGGAGACATCATTGGAAACCCCAAGCTGGATGAGGCACGGGCGCTGGGTGCTTCTATCCAGTAATTTTTTTTTGAAGGAATAACAAGCAGTAGATTTATATTCGCAGACAGCGAATTCTATAAAGCACTTTTAGAGCGAAGGTAGCCAAGCCAGGTCAACGGCGCCAGATTCAGGGTCTGGTCTCATAGGAGTTCTGGGGTTCGAATCCCTTCCTTCGCATTTTTCCTCATTCGTTTCACTCATTCAGAAAAATGCTCAAGGCTTGAGTCGCTACGCGCCTCGCGCCCTTCGCACTCTTTTCTCACTCATCTCATTCGTTCAAAAAAGCAACGGTTAGTCTTTTTTCAATGCCAGGATGACTCCAATGATTCCACAGATAATCGATGCGTAACCGGAAATTGTTCCCAGTAAATCATCAATAATTGGAATCCAGGGGTTGACCTGTGCAAAGAGTGCAAGCAGAATACCGAAGAGGATGAGAGAAATTCCCTGTAACTGTCTTCTCATGATTAGAATCACCGGGGAATTATATTCCGGATTAGAACTATAAATTGCTTCCCAATACTCTGGAAATAATTGACAATACAGAGGGAAATAGGTGGGAGGGGAGGAAGGGCGCTTAGTCTGTGGACATCGCCTCAACCGGGTTGAGATTTGCCGCTTTGAGTGCAGGATAAAGTCCTGCCGCAAGACAGACCCCGATGCCGATAAGGATGCCAAGCGGAATGTAGCAGAGAACTCCTGCGGAAAACATCATTTCTGCCGAATCAAGCATAATGATGAGAATAATTGGCGTAATTATACATGACCAGACAGTCCCGATAAACGAACCAATCATCCCCATAATACCTGCCTCATAGAGGAACATCTGCAGAATCTGACTTTTCTTTGTGCCGATACTGCGGAGGATACCAATTTCTCTGGTACGTTCCTTTACTGACATCATCATCACATTCACGATAGCAACAGAAGCAACAACAAGAGACACTGCACTGATAACTGTACGGAAGATATAGGCAAGAGACAGCACATCGTTCAATGTTTCTGCCGTGTCGTAACTGTTCGTGATTCTGACGGTATCATCCGAATCCTTGTATGCCTTGCCGTTCATCTTCCGCTCAACTGCATCCTCGATTGGCTGTAACAGAAGCGGGTCTTTTACTTTGATGATTACCGTATCATAGAGATTGTTTTTATCTCCCAGAAGTTTCTGATACATGTCAAGGCTTCCGGTAATCATACACATCTCCATAGATGCAGACATAACAAACGTCATTAAATCCTCCTCCATGATTCCGGTTACGCGGAGTTTTACCTCATCTCCATTTACATCCGTCGTGGTTATCCTGCTGTTAATGTGAAGATTATTGTCATCTGCATAATCGCGGGTAATCAGAATCCCGTTTGCACTGCGCGGAAGACTGCCTTCTTCCAGGGTTGAGCCTGCAATCTCCTCCAGACCTTCTTCGCTCATACCGGTAAGATATCCAACCGCTCCCGACTTTCCGACAACAAGCGCTTTACTTCCGGTGTTTTGTGTGATAATCGTGTATTCAGTGGTAACAGATTTTACGGCAGATTCAATCTCACTGATGTCCTTTTCAGAGAAGCCGTATACAATAGTCCCTCCGATGTTTTTCTCCGCAATCGAGGACAAAGTAAGCCGGTCCGCATTTTCCGCGACCATTGTGTTGATATTTTCCGTAAATGCCGCACCTACCATCCCAAGACCGCAGATGGAAAACACACCGATAACAATACCAATTAAAGACAGCATCGTCCGAAACTTATTCAGTTTCAGATTCCGAATGGAGAGAGAAAGAATCATCGGTGAGTAGATTCTATGCAATAGAGAATTCTGCTTACTCATGTACAATCTCCCCGTCACGGATAATGACAGTTCTGTCTGCATATTCGGCTGTTTCCGGATTGTGAGTTACCATCAGAACCGTTTTTCCCTCTTTGTGAAGAGCAGACAGTACTTCCATAATCTGCATACTCATTTTTGAATCAAGATTTCCGGTTGGTTCGTCGCAGATAAGAAACGACGGGTCATTTGCCAGAGCACGAGCTATAGAGACACGCTGCTGCTGTCCTCCGGAAAGCTCGTAGGGTGTATGCTGCATCTGCTTTTCGGTAAGACCGACCTGAGACAGGAGGGAAGTTACTTTTTCTTTGTAATCTCCCGGGCCGTGTTTGAGAATCAGCGGATACTCTACATTTTCATACGCAGTAAGCAAGCTGATTAAGTTGAACTTCTGGAAGATGAACCCAATGGTGTGCAGACGATGTTCAGTGAGTTCGTCATCTGTCATATCGGCAGTCGGCACTCCGTTGATGTACACTGACCCGGATGTCGGCACATCAAGACACCCGATTATATTCATCAGCGTGGATTTTCCCGAACCGGAAGGACCCATAATGGCGATAAATTCTCCCTTTTGTACCGTGAAGGTTATGTGGTTTAAGGCATAGACATCCCCTGCAGCCATTGGATAGACTTTAGTGACATCACGCAGTTCCACAATAGGAGTCTCTTCCATATTACTCGGATTTTCCTGCCTTTTTCTTTCTGACGATAACAGCCGCTGCAACAAGCAGAATGATGATTCCTCCGACAATCAGGGGAACGCTGTTTGTTTCTTTCGGTTTCATATGGTTTTCCAGAACGACAGAGACCTCTTCTGTTGTGGAATCTCCTCCGTCATTTTTATAGGTTAAAACCAGAGTCAGGACACCATTTTCCGGCTCGGTAAACGTGAGTTCAAATCCTGCAAGGTCATCTCCATCGAGAGAACCGACAACGTACGTACTGTATGGGCCAATGTCTCCGCCTTCCAGAGAGGTGATACGCAGCGAGTTTGCAGTAGTGAATCCTGCATTGTTTACATCTGCTGTTAAGGTGTGGTATTTTCCAGTCTTTTCCACCAGAATATTGGTGATAATCAGCTCCGGTGCTGCCGCAGACGCGGAAACTCCTGCCGGGATGGTAACCGTTTCTGTGTGTTTGTTTGCACCGTTGGTATAGGATACAACAAGGTTCACTTCCTCTGCTTTGTCAGTTCTGACGGTGAGGGCAGATACAGCAGATGAACCGGAGGAAATAGTTCCAACGAAGACTGTTCCTTCTTTACAGGACACACCCTTGCCGTCTGCAGAGAGAGATACCGCAGTGAGGTCAGTCTGCATTGGATTTGCCAGTGTCAGGACAACCTGCTCGCTTCCGCTTTCAGGGAAAGAGTCCGGAACCTGGGATAATGAGATATCAAGACCGGAATCATCAACAATGACCGGAATCGGCTGTTTTAATGAGGTAGTGTGGTCTGCAAATGCAAGGTTGAACACCGGGTAAAAAATCCCGGTCTCTTCTCCTGCCTGTATCGGCATGGTAAGCGTAACGGTACTTCCCGGGGCGATATAGCGCGGGAGGTTGTAGCTTTCGGCAGTTGTCATTTCCATTCCTTCACTGTCATAGACTTTGATGTAGGCACGATTCAGAACAGCCGTCTCTTCTCCGCTGTTAGTCAGCGTGATGGTAAATATTCCGGTATCTCCCGGCATAAGAACCGCAGGAGAGAACGAACAGTCAGATACGGTAAGGCCGGTCGGGTCTGCGGCTGATGCCGGAGATATCAGAAGCAGTACAGACAGCACTGCACAAAGCATGAATGATACGAATTTCTGCATAATGTATCTGTATTGTTTGAAGACTGAGTAATATAGACTCAATGGTACTCCTAACCGTATCAGAGATGTGTCCAAAAACACCCTCAAGTCCCGTCATTTAGAAACAATTCTCAAAAACTGGAGAAATCAGCCCCGTTGTGTCGAAATATTTGTTACCTTTCACTGTCACAATATATTGTGGAATCTTCGGACAAGAATCAGATTGAGTTCATCAGGCAGATGACCGGCATTGGGATGTCAGAAAATGAGGCGAAGGCATATTATGCAGTTTTCATGCTGAAATCTGCAACGGTACGAGATGTTTATGAGATAAGCGGCATTCCGCGGAATAAGATTTACCAGGTTCTGTCCACCTTAGAGGAGCGCGGATTTGTTTCCCAGACAAAAAGCCGTCCGATACGATATACCGCAGCAGAGATGAAAACGGTTTTTGACCGCCTCCGCAGAGAAGCTGTCAGTCGGTATGATGCTGCAGAAGAGTATCTGCGCAGCCTTTATCTCAGAGAACCGGTTGATATCAGGCCGCAGATTCATGAACTGCAGTCAGAATGGGCGATTGAAACGCATATAAAACCGCTTCTCCGCCGAACAAAAAATGAGCTCATTCTGATTATTCGCGATACCGAATACGGGAAAAAACAGATTCCCGAAACAGTACTGAAACGACTCTCCAAAAAACTCTCTGTATATCCGATTCTGCTGAATCCAGAATCTTCTGAAGGGTATTCCATCCCCTGCTACCGATTTAGAAAAGATGAGCCGGATTCGGAAAAACTTCATCCGTTTATCCTGCAGAATACGGTCCTGGTCCTGATTTCGGATAGAAAAAGTCTTATCAATATTCAGCATGCTGAGGGCAGATTGTTTGCAACGATTCTCTATCTTGATGAGGCCTATTCGTTTGTGTCCTATCTGTTTGAACCGATTATAAAATCCCTGGTGCCTATTTCACCGCACCATTAATCTTCTTTTACAGCAAATGATAAGCAACAATTTATGCCGCCTTCCGCCAAATCCAAAAACTTCCGGCTGTCAAAGGATGTGGTTGAGGAAATCAGCACCTTAACCGCCGAGACCTTAAAAGAGGACAATATTGAGTCACAGGCAGCAGACCGTCTGCATGCGGTAGTCGAAAAGGTCCTGCAGAAGTGGCTGGACGGATTAGGCGAAGGCGCAGAATGCAGTTTCCGCTCCGGCAAAAAGCTTGGAAAACAGTACATCACCTTAATCGCTGCAGGTCCACGGGTCAATCCGTTTGGAAACGACAGCGACTGTGTGTTAAACGGCGGAAACTCGGTGCAGACGCTTCTTGCAAATATCGGTCTTGCCCCGTCGTACCACTATATCAACGGGGAAAACCAGATTACCATCATGCCCAAGCGGAGAAAAATCAATCCGCTTATCTATCTGGGAATTGCCCTTGCCGCAGGTATTCTGGTCGGACTGTTCTGCCGGACGCTGTCTGATGATATGCGTCACAGCTTATCCGAGGTGCTGATTGGTCCGCTGTTTGATACGTTTATTGGGCTTCTTATCGCCACAGCTCTTCCAATGATGTTCTTATCCCTTATCTGGGGTATCTACAGTATCGGTGATACAGCAACACTCGGCACGCTTGGACGAAAGGTTATCGGCAGATACTTCGGGCGCATTTACTTTACGCTTGTTATCTGTACACTGGTAGCACTGCCCTTCTTTACCTTCTCTTTCTCCGGGGGAACGTCCGGCGGCGGCGAGTTCTTTGCGATTCTGGATATGCTTCTTGGAATCATTCCGGACAATCTGATTTCCCCCTTTGTTGAAGGAAACACCCTGCAGATTATCTTCCTTGCCGTGGCGTTCGGCCTTGCAATGCTGATTCTGAATAAGAAAATCCCGGTTATCGTGCAGTTTGTAGCGCAGGCAAACAGTCTGGTGCAGTTGGTGATGGAGTGGATTACGACACTCCTGCCGCTGATTGTCTTTATCAGTGTACTGAACCTGATGCTGACCGATATGGTAAGCAATGCCGCAGAGCTTCTTCTGCTGTTTGTGGTGCTTGCCATCTCGGTTATCCTGAATATTGTCCTCATCTTAGGCGAGGCCTGTATTTTCCAGAAGGTAAAACCAGCGGTCTTTATCAGAAAAGTGATGCCGGTCTTTCTGGTCGCGCTGACCACCGCATCCTCTGTTGCCACCTTCTCTACAAACGTGGAGTGTTGTGAAAAGCGTCTTGGTATCTCCCGGAATCTGGTAAACTTCGGTGTCCCGCTTGCTACAGCATTCTCCCGCTGCGGTCATGCGGCAACGTTTTTCTGTGTGTGTCTCTTTATGGCAAGCTACTACTCTGTCCCTATGACCCTGTCCTGGCTGTTTGCGGCAATCCTGACCGCCGGTCTGCTTGCCTTAGCAGTCCCGCCGGTTCCGGGAGGAGGTATCGCCTGCTATTCGATTCTCTTCCTGCAGCTTGGAATCCCGGTTGAGGCTCTGGGTATTGCGGTAGTCTTAGAGATTGCACTGGACTTTGTGAGCACGGCACTGAACATGATTGCTGTGCCTGCGGACTTAACACATGTTGCAGGAAAAATGGATATGCTGGACAGAGACACCCTGCGGGAAGCATAAGGGTCTCTGCAAAATACTTTTTTCGTGCTTTGGCTTTACGCTAAAATTGAATAAAAATCTGAGAATTTCTAACAACCACTATTTTCAAAAAGACCACTCCTCCACATCTAATATTTAGGATATGGTCCTGTCCTGCTTCTTAGCGTCAAGAGGATATTTCCACCGCGGGCGGCTCCGCGCCGAAGTCGCCGCCCCACACCCCGTTTCTGAAATAACGGTCAGATAATCATTTTCCAAAAATCAGGTGTGCGGAGCCGCGACTCCGGCACGGGGCGGCTCGCGGTGGAAATATCTTCTATTCGCATATGTCAAAAGACGGTCAACTTGGAAATCTTTAGGTTGTGAGAAATCCTCTAATTACTCTTCCACAACAGACCATCCAAGAATCTCATTTTCAATCCGGGAAACATCATTTGACACGTCTGCTACAGAAATCATCTTCGCCCGCTTTTCCATTGGCGGGTTCAGTTTTGCCTTCTGCTCATAGACGGCGATATCATGCGCAAACTCATCCGGGAGCGTGTCAATCTCGCGGAGTACACTGACCAGTTCGCGGGAGAAGTAGGTGTCAATCTGGACTTTGCGCTTGGTGGTATGCGAGAGCCGTCCAATGAAGCGGCAGAGTTTGTCTCTGTCCTCCGGGCTTAACTGCTCGGCGAAGTCATAGTTCTCAATGGTTCTGAGCATCTGCAGAATCGGCAGCATGGATTCGGGCGTGATGACGTAGACGGTGTACTCCGCAAGGTCGTACATGAAGGTGGTCAGTACCTCAAGCGTGGAGGCAGGGACAACCAGGAACGCGTCCTTTCTCACATTCTCGTGCTTGCAGTACTTTTTCATTCCTTCCGCCTGTGCTTTCAGATACAGCGGGAAGTTCTGCAGGTCCTCCGGATTCTTCGGACTCTTTGCGTCGAAGATAGTGTACATGCCGCCAATCAGGAAGACATTGTCCGGCGTTCCCGGATTCGGATACTCATCCTTGTCACAGCGGATGAAGTCATGCTTCTTGGCAAGGCTCTTCATCGACTCGGCAACATCCTTCTCATGCCGCTGCCAGGCAGTGGAAAGCCGCTCCTCGCGCTCGGCAACCTCACATAAAATCCGTTCCTCAGCTTTTGCATGGTCCGCTTCCATCTGCTCCACTAACGTGTTGAGCTTCTCCACACGGCGTTCGTACTCGGCGTTTCTCTCCTCGCGGACACTCTCCTCTGCCGCTAAGACCTCTTTGGCGGAAGAAAGTTCAGCCGTCTTCTCGTCAAACTCGGCTTTCAGTTCCGCATACTTGCGCTCCTCAATTCTTCTGCCCTCAGTCTCCGCGGTCAGACTCTCGCGGGCCGCCTGCAGTTCCTCTGCGGCACGGGAATATTCTGCGGTCAGCGACTCGGCGCGCTCCACAGCAATGCGGCACTGTTCCGCTTCCACGGCCCGTATCTCGCGCATCTCCTGATACTGCGAGGAAAGCCCCTCGAACTCTTCCTTGAGGGATGCGTACTTCTCCGCCGAAAGCCGGCGTCCTTCCGTTTCTGCCGCGAGGGCGTCCCGCGTTCTGCGCAGTTCCTCTGCGGTCTTTTCCGCGGTATCAGAGAGTTCTGCGATGCGGGAAAGGGCCGTCATCCGCTCTGCATTTTCGAGCGCCAGCGTTTCGCGGAAGCGTCTCGCCTCTGCTTCCTGAGTTTCTGCCTCGGCTTTGAGTTCCGCACAGGCGGCCTGCATCTCTTCACGCCCCGCGGTCAGTTCTAAGACCTGGCGGGAGAGGGCTGACTTTTCCGCAGATTCGGATGCGAGAAGCTCGCGGGAACGGACCAGGTCGTCTGCGGTTCTGCTGTAGCGGGCATACAGCTCCTGATAGCGGGAAGTCTCCTGGGCTTCGCGGGCGGATGCGGCACGAAGGGCTTCTTCCCGGCTCAGTTCCGCTGTCCGAAGCCTGCTTTCCGCCTCGCTTAACCGGGCGGCAATTTCGCGCATCTCCGCGGCATGGACAAACTCTGCGTTTTTCGCTTCCGCTTCCGCTCGTGCCGCAGTTTCTTTGATTGCTTTCCAGGAAAAGAGACGTTTGAAAAATCCTGCGGCTGATATTTGAGAGAAGAGGTCGGATAACGAAGACTGCCCAATCATAATTATTCGTTTCTTTGGAGACGGGATAAGGGTATCCATTCTCAAAGAGCGGTAACAGCCCTTTTATACCATGAACACTAAAATTACCGCATGGTAAATATTGCTGATTTTGAGAGATTATCCACCGAGCTGAAGGAACTCCTGCACCTGGAAGGCTCGCCGGTTGCATTAAAAATCGTAACCGCCGCAGAAGACATCCCCGAAGGAGTCCCGGAGCTGGAAGAGACCACCCGTCACTGCCGTATGATTTCCCTTGCCCGCGAAGGACAGGTGTTCTATGCACCGGATGCAAAACACCAGTGCGGCGGCGGCGCCTGGGCGCTTGGTCTTCGCGAGAAGGGAGCAACCTTAAAGACCGGACAGCACTACTTCAAACTCGGCAAATACGAGACGATTAACGCATCCAGAAGAACTATGGATAGTGTCCCGTCCCTCCCGCAGGAGACGTACGCCACTCTCTATGCTCCCCTTGAGAAGGCAGAGTTTGAGCCGTCGGTTGTCATCATCTTTGCAAAACCGCTTGCCATGCTCAAGCTGGCACAGGCAACGCTTGCAAAAGTCGGCGGCAGAATCCACCCGGAGTTTGCCGGAATCCAGTCCATCTGTTCTGACGCGGCAGCCCATGTTCTCCTTACCGGAAAGCCGAACTTCTCTCTCGGCTGTGACGGTTCACGCAAATTCTCCGGCATCAAAGACGAGGAAATGGTCGCCGGATTCCCAATTGAACTCTTAGAAGAAGTGGTCGCAGGCGTAAAGAAAGTAACCGCGGCACCGGGATCTAAGAAATAATCCAAACCCCCCTCTTTTTTTCCCCGGAGACATCCGTCCCCAAACACTGATATTTCCCAAAGTTCTAATATATACTTATTATGGACTTTGGCGGAAGAACAATCGGGAACGAGACCTACGTCGCACCAAACGCCACGCTTGCCGGCGACGTACATCTCGGAGACAATGTCACCATTCTTTTCGGTGCCGTCCTCCGGGCAGATATGGACTCCATCACGATTGGAGACGGCTCAAACGTACAGGACAACGCGGTCATCCACGAGAGTGTCGGAAAACCGGTTGTCATCGGGAAAAACGTCTCAATCGGACACGGAGCGATTATCCACGGGGCAAAAATCGCAGACAACTGCCTAATCGGCATGGGGGCTATTGTCTTAAACGATGCAAAAATCGGTGAAGGATCTCTGATTGCCGCGGGAGCGCTTGTCTCTGAAAGAAAGGAAATCCCGCCGCGGTCTTTAGTCATGGGAGTCCCCGGAAAAGTCGTCCGGGAACTGACCGACGAGGAGGTTGCCGCAAACATCAGAAATGCACAGACCTATGTCAGTGTCGGCGCGAGGTATCTGCATGAGTAACGTTGTTGTCATCGGCGGAGGTGTTGCCGGAATTCAGGCGGCTATGGACCTCGCAAACCACGGCGTGCATGTCTATATCGTCGAGCGCGAGCCGTCGATTGGCGGCCACATGGCAATGCTCGACAAAACATTCCCGACCAACGACTGCTCCATGTGTATCTTATCGCCGAAGATGGCTGAGGTCTCCCGCCACAAAAATATCACCATCCTAACCTTAGCCGAAGTCGAAAAGATTGCAGGAACTGCCGGAAACTTTACCGTCACCGTTACCAAATACCCGCGATATGTAAACGAGACGGACTGTACCGGCTGCGGAGAATGTGTCGAAGTCTGCCCGGTTGAAGTCTACAATAAATTCGATGCAGGCCTTGGCGTCCGCAAAGCCATCTATAAACCCCATGCCCAGGCAGTCCCGAACTTAGTTGTCCGCGACGCATTCCACTGCATTGACTGCGGTCTCTGCTATGACGAATGCGGAAAGAATGCCGTCCTTTCCGTCACCGAAGACAAAGTCCAGACCTTGGAAATTCCCGCCGCCTCGGTAATTATCGCCACCGGATACACCCTCTTCGATGCCCGGAACAAGTCCCAGTTCGGCTACCTGCGGTACGCGGATGTCATAACAAGCCTTGAGTTCGAGAGAATGATTAACGCAGGAGGTCCTACCAAAGGCGAACTGCGCAGACTTTCCAACGGCGAGACACCAAAGAGCGTGGTCTTTGTGCAGTGCGTCGGATCTCGCGATGCCGCCATTAAGAGAAACTACTGCTCCTGCGTCTGCTGTATGTATGCGATGAAAAACGCCATGCTCATCAAAGAGCATTACCCGGAGTGTGAAGTCTCCATCCTCTACAATGATGTCAGAGCCTACGGCAAAGGCTACGAGGAGTACTTCGAGCGGGCAAAGAACATGGGCGTTTCCTTCATCCGGACCTTCACCGGAGAGGTGCAGAAGTCCAAAGACCGCCTGGTCCTCCCAATCGAAAACACCGAGACCGGCGAGTTCGTAAACCTCGAAGCAGACCTGGTCATCCTCTCAGTAGGCATGTCCCCTGAGCCGGACACCGTCCGCCTTGCAGAAAGCCTTGGAATCTCCATGGACGAAAGCCGCTTCTTAACCGCCGAAGACGCCTTCTCTCCGGCGGTAAGCAAAGCGCCGGGAATTTTTATTGCCGGAACAGCCCTTGCCCCGAAGGACATCCCGGACTCCGTCGTATCCGGCGGTTCGGCTGCTGCAAAGGCATTCCTCTGTGTTATGGAGCGTGGGGAGTAATGGTTCAGAAGAGAACAAACGGTAAAAAACCGGTTATCAGCGAAGAAAAAACCCTCTGGTGGGATGATGAGCAGAGCTGCATCATGGCTGTCGACCAGACGCTTCTGCCGACCGAGTACAAGGTACTCGAAATCAGAACCATCAACGCTTTAGCTGATGCGATTCGCCGCCTCGCAATCCGCGGAGCCCCGGCGCTTGGCGTCGCCGGCGCATTCGGCGTCGCACTCTCCGCCCGCTCCTCTGAATCGGACATCGAGTTCGAGGAAACCGTTGCCGCTGACGCCGCAGAGCTGATTAACACCAGGCCGACCGCGGTCAACCTCTCCTGGGGCGTAAAGAAGGTCCTCCTCAGCATGGAAAACCTGCCGCCGGAGATGGCAAAGATTATGGCGCTCTATGCGGCAAAGAAAATCGCCGAGGACGATACCAATACCTGCATGGAGCTTGGCAGAAACGGCGCCAAACTGCTCCCGCAGATTGGAACGGTTCTTACGCACTGCAACGCCGGAGCGCTCGCCTGCTCCTCCTGGGGAACTGCGCTCGGCGTTGTCCGCTCCGCCTGGAAGATGGGAAAGAAAATCTCTGTTCTCTCCTGTGAGACCAGACCGCTTCTGCAGGGCTCGCGTCTTACCGCGTTTGAGCTTGCCCGCGACAAGATTCCGGTCACGACCATCATCGACTCCGAAGCCGCATACCTCATGCAGCAGGGAAAAATCGATGCGGTAATCGTCGGCGCAGACCGGATTACCAAAGATGCGGTCTTTAACAAGATTGGAACCTACATGCATGCAGTCTGCGCAAAGCACCACAACATTCCCTTCTACGTTGCAGCCCCTGCATCCACCTTTGATGTGGAAGCAGAGGCAAAAGACATCGTCGTCGAGGAGAGAAGCCGTGCGGAAGTTTCCGAACTCTTTGGAAAGACCACTGTGCCGGAAAATGTTCCGGTCATCAACTATGCATTCGATGCAACCCCGCTGGAGTTAGTCAGCGGAATCATCACGGAAAAAGGCGTGTTCTACCCGCCGTATGACTTTAGCGAACTGAAATGATTGCCGAATATCTCCCCGTCGCACTCTTTGACTCTCCTGTCTGGAACTCAATAGTGTACCTGCTCGGCGAGCTGGTCATCATTATTCTTGTCCTGTGGGTTATCCTCTCGTTCCTTATCGGATGCCTGATTGCCCTCTCGATAAAAAAGAAGAAGATGTACCTGCCAAAACTCCTGCGCCCGGTCCTCACGCTGATGGAAGGGACGGTCAAACTGTTCTGCATGATGCTCGGCGTGGATTCCGCACAGCTGATGGAGTTCTTAATCGGCATTGACAATCAGATGAACTACTCGGCATTCGCCAAAGTTCCGGTGGAAAAGCGTGCGGTGTTTATTCCGCTGTGTCTGCGGTCGGCAAAATGTCCCGCACGGCTCTCGCCGGATGTGGGAATCTCCTGCATCTCCTGCGGAAAGTGCCCCTTAGGCGATGCGATTCCGGTATTGAAGGATGCCGGCTATATGACCTTCATCATCCCGGGTTCGACCTTCATCAAGCGTCTGGTGAAAAAGTACCGCCCGCAGGCGATGATTGGCGTCGGCTGTCTGATGGAGGTAAAAGAGGGACTTGCACTTGGCCGCAAAATTTCCATGACGACGATTGGCGTCGTGACAGCAACCGACGGGTGTGTTGAGACGACGATGAACTATGATTCACTGATGCAGGCGGCATCTATCGGGCTCGAAAAGCCGCTTTCTATGCCGAAAAAGGAGTAAAAGGGAGTGGGAGAATACTCCCTTTCGGATTCGGTGTTATTTGTGCTGCGGTTTCTTTTCAGCAGGTGCCTGATGTGCGGCCGGTTCCTGCTTTACCGCATGCTTTGTGGTCTTTTCTTCTTTTTTGTGGTGGGTTGGCATGTGATGATTCACTTCTTTTTCGGAAGGCTGAATGGTTTTCAGTTCTCTTCCTGATATATCTGTTCAGCGTATGAGACAAAAGGGTTTCAGATACGGGCAATTTTATCTCAGGTGTGCGAAACCGCACGGTTAAATAGCATGGGAACATATTTTCTGACATGACAACATTCGAAGAGATTGACCGCGAGATTCTCCTGCTGAAAAAACAGAATGAAGAGCTGGAAGAGCGTCTGCGTGAACTGGAACTGCAGCTTGGAATCCTGACGGAGCGGAGTCTGCGCGGAAGTTGTTCCTCGTGCCATATGGGATAAAGAAAATGCGGGTTAAGGCAGTTTACTGCCGCATACCCGGGAGGCGTTGCGGGGATATGGGCAGGAGATGTCCTCATGCCATATGGGATAGAGGACAGGAAATAGGAGGCAATCTTTATATCGAATAATTGGCAGATTATAATCTGCATATGACTGCAGTACGGATGAAAAAACTTTCCAAACGGGCATCCCAGTACTGTTCAGTCCGCTAAAATACCAAAGGGCGGGTTGATATCCGCCCGCCGGATACTCCGTCCTTTTTTATGTGATTTCTATGATTCTGGAAAAGAACAGTCATCAGCTCATCTTAATGGTTATTGCGGCAGCAGCCGTATTCATGGACTATCTGGATACCAGTATTGTATCAATTGCCCTTCCGGCAATCACCGCAGACTTCGGAACAGGAAGTGCAGTATCCGCATGGATTATGACCGGATACCTGCTGGCATTGGCAAGTATGCTTCTGGTATTCGGCAAACTTGCTGACCGCACCGGACGGTACCGCGAGATATTTATCACCGGATTTGTACTCTTTACCATCGCCTCATTCCTCTGCGGAATCTCGGTGAACATCCTCATGCTCATTCTCTGCCGCGTGTTCCAGGGAACAGCCGCTGCCATGATGGTGGGAACCGCAACGATGCTTGTAATGCTCCATCTCCCGGAGAAGCGCAAAGGAATGGCTGCCGGAATGCTTGCAACGCTTGGCGGAGCCGCACTCGCGTTCGGCCCCGGACTCGGCGGAGTAATTGCAGAGTATCTTTCCTGGCACTGGATCTTCTTTATCAACATCCCTATCGGACTGATTGGAATTCTCGGCGCTCTCTTCATCATCCCGAAAGCCGAATCATTCCCGAAACCGGACAAACCGTTCGACTTCGCCGGCGCATTTCTCCTTGCCGCAACGCTTCTGGTGTTCCTTGCAGGACTTGAAATCGGCAACTCCGAAGGATGGAGTATCCCTGTGCTCCTGCTGATAGCAGCCGCACCCGTTCTCGGCGTTCTCTTCCTCCGCCGGGAACTCAGACACGAAGACCCGGTGCTTCCGGCAAAGATTCTGCAGAACAAAATCGTCATCTGGGCGGCAGTATCGTGCCTGTTCATCACCATTCTCTATCTGGGAAGCATCTACATCCTCCCCTTCTACCTGACAGGGCCGCTCGGGCTTGGAAGCGCTCTTGCAGGAATTATCATGCTCATCCCGCCAGTAACCATGGCCCTGATTGGAATTCCTGCCGGAAACCTGACAAACACCTGCGGATGCAAAAAACTCTGCAACATCTCCGCAGTCGTCGGAACGGCGGCATCCGGAATTCTTGCCTGCGCCATTCTCCTGCAGAACTGGATTCTGCTGGTTATCGGTCTGTTCCTGCTTGGAGCCACCCTTGGAATCAATGAAGGGCCGACCATCCAGAGAATCTCGATTCACTGCAGTGAGGACACCCAGGGGTCTGCCGGCAGTCTGACCTATACCGTCATGAATGTGGGAAGTGTGGTTGGAATTGCCGCATACTCCGTAATCGCATCGGCTGCCTCCGGAAGTCCTGACGCATTTACCGCCTTTGGAATTGCGGTTGCCTGCATCTTTGGTGCAGTCTGTGCGGTTATTTCCTACATCACCTCACGGTTTGCAAAAGACACCTGTCTTGCATAAATTACCATCATCTAAAGCTATTTGACCTTCAGAAGAGAACAATTCATTTAACCGAAAAACGGTGATGAATATGAAAAATCTCTATCAGAAAATGGTCAATGAAGCGCTTGCCGCACAATATGCAGACCTCGAAGTCATCCGCAGACGCAGAGGTATGCGCTTCCATATGAAGGATGCAAGACCATACGTTGACGCTGTGGAGAAGATGACTGCACTTCCCTCCCAGAGTGCGGCTGTCATCAATCTCCACAAAGAATCAGTTAAAAACCATTTTTCCGTTCTCTCCTCCCTGACAACTCATGTCAGAGAAGAGGACGACCCGTTCGTTGAACACTACCAGACTCCGGTTGTTTTAGATATCCTCTGTGCAGAAGATGATGCGTTTCACCAGAGCATGGAGAAGTTTGCCGATACCATCCGCGACCATGAAGCACTTATCGGAAAAGAAGCCGCCCGCTGTTATGCCGGATTCTACGGTCCGGTCTGTTCGGTTGATTTCGCACTGATGCCGGGTTCGACCAGCAATGTGGTAAATCAGATTCTCGCAAAAACCGATATCCCGGAGAGTCATAAGAAGACCATCCTTGCCGCAAAGTCCTGGGGCATGAATACGTCGTACGGAATCGGTGATGTGTTTGCCAAAAGTGTGGAGGCAGGAGATACGCTTGCCGAAGCTTCCCGCAAGGAGGTAAAACAGCTCCAGGAGATTTATAGAAATCCGGTAGCCGCACAGGCGGCTTTGATGCGAAGGTCTCATATGCAGTCGTTTTCTGCCAAACGGTACATGGAAGAGTACCGCAGAAGGATTTTGCCGGCGGTAAAAGCCGCGGTTGATGACGGCGTACATTATGGAAATATTGTAACCATTCCCGCCTACTGTGTGGGGGATATATCACACCATATCTCGCAGTCCACATATAATATGTGCAAGGATGATGTGATTTTTGAAACGATTAATGCGGTAACCGGTGTGATGAAGAATACGCTTGCATCCGCAATCTCTAAGGTGAAGTCTCCGTTCCAGCTGCTGAATGTTGCAACCGGTGCGACAGCTGCGGCCTCAGAGTATCTGCTGGAGCTTGACGGATTTAATGCCCCGATGATTGTTGACCTTCTGACCAGGCGGTATCATAATCTGGTGATGATGAAGCCGACGAGAGGTTCTGCTGCTGAACTGCACAACTGTGATTTCATGGATATGATTTACCGCGGATGGAAGATTCTGGATAAGGCAGGCCGCGTGAAAAACGGCAGCGGAGAACCACTCCGGCCGCTGGTGGAAGGGGTTGCTGTTGACCTTTCCCCGATTCATGAGAATGCAGTTCTGATGAATCCGCAGCGGTATGCGTATCCGGCCTGTGCGATTACGGTCCGCACTTCTGCGATGATGCGGCTTGCGGATTATCCGTGTCTGTTGACCAGCGAGCCGGTAACCGCTACGATGATGACAAACATCATTGCACTCGATAAGGAAAATCCGGCAGCACCGGTTCGGGGATGCAAGAGCTGTGCAACCGCCTGTCTGGCAGGCTCCCGGCATCAGTACTGTCAGTACCGCGAAGGAGTCTGAAGATGAAGTGCTATGTCTGCGAACAGCAGGGCATTGACCGCGAGGCGACAGGGGTCTGTATTGTCTGCGGGATGGGGCTCTGCAGTGAACATATGGTTCGGTCAGATGTGGAGATTCGGGAAGGAGGATATCCTTTCCCGTCCCGCACGCTGAAAAAGCCGGTCCCGCGGATTCTCTGCCCGGAGTGTGCCGCGGCATACGGAGGACGGTAATGGATTTGCTGAAGCGGTCGCTTGCAGAGTTCATCGGAACGCTGATTCTGGTGTTCATCGGCTGCGGGACGGTCTGTGTTCTGGGCGGCTCGGGCGATCTGTTCGGGATTGCGGCAGCGTTCGGTCTTGCGGTCTGTGTGCTGATTTATACGCTCGGTACTGTTTCCGGCTGTCACATTAATCCGGCGGTGTCTGTTGCGCTGTGTGCAGTGCGGAAGTTTCCGGTAAAGGATACGGTTGCCTACTGTGCCGCACAGTTTGCCGGCGCGGTTTTTGGCGCACTGCTTATTCTTGCAGTGATGGGCATGGATGCGCTGAACTTCGGCGGTCTTGGAATGACAGCCCCAGCCGCAGGGATTTCGTCCTTCCAGGCAGTGCTTGCCGAGTTTGTCGGGACGTTTGTTCTGATGCTGGTGATTATGGGCGTTGCGGTTGACCGCCGTGCAGCTCCCGGTTTTGCCGGGCTTGCTATCGGCGGCGCTGTGCTTTCGGTGATTCTTGCTATCGGAAATATCTCCGGCGGTTCGATTAATCCGGCAAGAACGTTCGGGCCGGATTTGGTAGCGCTTGTGTTCGCCGGCTCTGATGCGCTGTGGACGACGTTTCCGATTTATGTGGTAGGTCCGGTTCTCGGCGCAGTCTGTGCGGCGGTTGTGTACCGCGGGATTGCGGGAAGAGAAAACTGCTGAGGTTGGGATTGGGTGATTCTCTTTTTTTTTTGGTGAGGGGTGCTATTGGATAAAAATGCTTTATGAAGCAAAAATGTTTAGTATGGTTTTTGAGGTTGCGGTATGAGGCAGGCTTTCAGCTTCGGTAATTCGCTGATTATCACTAAACTGTCCGGCGGCTATCAGAGAAACCAACATAGATAAAATATCAAACCGCCAATCCACGCTAATCTCTGCCAATGTATTCTGTTTTCTAAATCAGTTTGGTGTTCATCTCACGAAACATAATTTAGGAGCAAAGCATATTCGAACGATAGCTTTATGAAATCAGGAAGAAAATATACTAATCAGCATACTTTAAAAAAATGCTTTATGAAGCAAAAATATACAACAGGACTCTAGCATGGAAATCCCCCGAGACAAATATGTTCAGGAACTCATTGACCGGAAACACAACGGTCTGATTAAAGTAATTACCGGAATCAGGAGAGTTGGAAAATCGTATCTGCTTTCCACGCTCTACTATCGTCATCTCATTCAGTCAGGAGTTGATGCAGACCATATCATACGGATTGCATTTGATGACCGGAAACATTTGGCGCTGAAGAATCCGGATGCGCTGCTTGCGTATCTTGATTCCTGTATGACGGATGAGGGAATGTATTATCTGTTCTTTGATGAGGTACAGGAGCTGGATTCATTCGAGAGTGTGCTCAATTCTCTTCTCTACCGGGAAAATGTGGATATTTATGTTACCGGCAGCAACTCGCGTTTTCTTTCAAAGGATGTGCTGACTGAGTTTCGGGGAAGAGGGGATGAGGTACATCTCTTTCCGCTGACTTTTGCTGAGTTTATGTCTGTCTATGCGGGGGACAGGTACGAAGGGTGGAATGAGTACTATACCTTTGGCGGCCTTCCGATGATTCTGACCCGGAAGACCTGGCAGCAGAAAAGCGAGTATCTGTCCCATCTTTTCGCTGAGACGTATCTCAAAGATATCATCGCACGAAACAATATCCGGCATCCGGATGAGCTGGAAACCCTGATAACGATTCTCGCCTCTGCGGTCGGGTCTCTGACAAATCCAAAGCGGATTGCAGATACCTTCAAGACTGAGAAGTCATCTTCTCTTTCGCAGGTGACGGTAAAATCCTATCTTGATTTTCTCGAAGATGCGTTCCTTATCCATGGCGTACACCGGTATGATGTGAAGGGAAGGCGCTATATTTCCACTCCGCTGAAGTATTACTTTGAGGATGTCGGGCTCAGGAATGCAAAACTGAATTTCCGTCAGCAGGAGGAGAATCACATTATGGAGAATATTATCTATAATGAACTGCGAAAACGCGGATACAATGTGGATGTCGGGGTTGTGGAGAAGCAGGTAAAGCAGGAGGATGGGAAGTACCAGAGAAAACAGTATGAAGTTGATTTTATTGTGAATCAGGGAAGTGTCCGGTATTATATTCAGTCGGCGTTTGCACTGCCGGACGCAGAGAAGGTACGGCAGGAGAAGATGTCGCTTTTGAATATCGATGACAGTTTTAAGAAGATTATTGTGGTGAAGGGACCTGCCATGCTGAAACGCGATGAGGACGGGGTGGTGACAATGAGTATTTTTGATTTCCTGCTCAATGAGAACAGTCTTGAGTTGTGATATTAGAGATTTTCGGGAAATAATGATTTCCCCATACAATATCTTATGAGATACTGTGGATATGAGGATTCATGTTCCCTGAACTATGATGAAAAGGGACATATAGAAATTTTCCAGGAGAAATAAAGGAGATTCTCGATATTTTGTCTCCACAAAGTGAAAAAGAAGAAAGAAAACCGATGTTTTCGGTTTATGCAACTCTCACATAGTTCTCGTCCAGGATTCCAACAGTGTACTGCGCAATCATGAGTGCATCGACAACCTTGACATTGCCGTCACCGTTGACGTCACCATAGAATTTGTCCGTGTCACTCATCTTTCCGGATTCGAGACCAACAATATTCTGGGCAATCTTTAATGCACTGACCGCACCGACTTTTCCATTGCCGAGGGTGTCACCCAGAATTCTTCCCATGAAGCTTACCTTCAGAGACTCTGCATCGCTGATATCACCAGACACAGAAACCTCACCGTTTTCCAGAACCTCTGAAGATACTTTTGTGGAAGTGCCTCCAACAACCTTCTCGACGATAACATCGCCAATAGTAAGTGTCAGACCGCCTTTTGTCAGAACCGGAGCACGAAGACTGCTGATGCTGTCAGGGGATAACGTGTAGCTTACTTCTGCCGGAATCTTTGCATTGAAGGTTGCAGTAGTGTTGGTAATCTCAACGGTCGGGACAGCCGGCTTCTCCTGTTCATCTAAGAGAGAAACTGGTGCTGCAACAAACTGAGACATACCAGCCGTTGCAACCGTGAACTCATAGTAGTCGCCGTCTTCAACACAGCTTACTTTGTGGAGTCTGACCCACTGGTCAACACCGGAACCGGTATCTAAGCGGTAGAACTGAACTGCTTCAGAATCTGCAACATCATCCTTTAACAGACGGAAGGTGATATGTGCACTCTTTTCCAGACTCTTCTCATTCTTCAGACCGGTCGGATTGATTTCCAGACTCATGAGAACATTCTGACGGCTTCCCATCTCATCAGTGAATCCAGCTAACTCCTCCGGATTGATTGGGGCAATCTCAATAGAGACTTCATCTGCATCTTTGCTGATATCGTCTTTGTCCAGTTTCAGAGAGCCGACCGTGCTGAATGCACTCTTTCCAGATGAACTGTTGTCCACCAGCTGCGGGGTGACGGCATTCTCCGGAGTTGCCAGGTTCTTGTCTTTGTTGTTCTTCTGCTTGTCTTTCTTGGAAACTACCTTGAAGTACTTCTCATACTCGGAGACCTCTTCATACTCAGTGGTAACAACCACTTTTAAGACATACTCGCCTACCGGAAGCTGGAGTTTAAGATGCTTGGTTGTTTCTCCTTCTATGAGTTCGTTGTTCAGATACCAGGCGATATCATAATCATCCTGACACTGAATTACCGCATTGAAAGTCTCCGAACCCTGTTCGTTCATGACATCCGGTCCGGTAATCTTCTTGATGAACGCCGGTTTTCCTTTCTTTGCCGCTACTTCATATACAATGCTGTTCTTTGCCGTTCCATAGTCATTGCTGACCGTGACCGCAACCTCATGTTTTCCAACATCGTCAACGGTCCAGAATACTTCACAGGTGTTTGCAGTGGATTCCTGTACTGAACCATCAACTGTCCACTTATAGGTCGTGGCACCAGAGGATTCTGCAGTGAAGATGATGGTATCTCCCGGATTTGCCGGAGTCTTGCTTGCAGAAATTGCCGGCTTTGCCGGCTTTGCACCGGCCACGGTGAAGGTGTAGGTCTTTTCTTTAGTGAGACCGGCACTGTTGTACGCGGTAACCGTGACCGAGTCAGTTGTCGTGTCTTTTAATGCGTGGGAGACCTTCGGTGCAGTGGTGGTCTCAGTGTGGCCGTCCTCAAAGGTCCAGAGGTACTTGACTGCATTGGAGACTTTCTCGATGCTGAAGACAACCACATCACCAACTGCCGGTTTTGCAGGATTCATGGTGATGTCATCGCCGAATGCGCCGAGCACTCCGTCTTCAACAGAGACTGTTACAGTCTTTGTGACAGGATCACAGTTTCCGCTGTCTTTGTAGGATGCGGCAACCTTGACCTCAGCAGTTCTCTCGTTCTGCGAAGTTGGGAACGTGATTGTTGCAGAAGAACCAGTCTCTCCTTCAACAACCTGGCCGTCAAGATACCAGGTGTAGGTATCCGCACCGGTTGCAAATGCTGTGTAGACATAACTCTTGCCGCCGACAACCGCGGTCGGTCCGTCGGTGATAACGAGGTTTCTCGGCGGTGCGTAGGTGACATGGACGTTGAAGGTCTTGGTCTCTCCCTCACGGTAGGAGTTGGACGGAGTCAGTTCGACGGTTAAGTCTCCAGTCTCAACGAAGGTGTGGGAAACGGTGTCGTAGCTTGACGTGTGGTACGGGTACGGGTAGTTGACTTCCGTCTTCACGGTCGGTGTTCCATCGCCGAAGTCCCAGTTGAGGTGGGAAGAGTACTCGGACGTTACGATGTACGGGTCGCTCATGACACCATAGTATGCAGTGACCGGGCCGCTGATTTCTCCGGTGATAAGCGGCTTTGGCGGGACATAAACTGAGAGCGTCACAGAAGCAGATACGTCCGGGTTGGTGATAGATGCTGCAGTGACGACGGCAATTCCTCCAGCCTTTGCCTGATAGACACCAGTGTCTTTGTCGATGGCAAAGACAGACGGAGCAGACGAGTTCCAGGTAACCGCGTTGTTTGCAAGGCGGTTTCCGAACTGGTCGTAGACGATTGCATTGAATGCTCCGGTATCGTTTTCATAAATCTTGGATGGCACGTGCTGGAACTTGATTGCAGTCGGTTTCGGTGTCTGGTCGACAATCTGGATGAAGTCCGGGACAATGATAACGTCTTCATCCCACATAGCGAAGTCAGAGACTGTTCCGGATTTGTTGGAGTAGGTACCGCTGATGCTGCCCTGAATACTCCATCCGGCAAGCTTGTAGCCTTCGTTTTCAGTGAACGTCAGGGTGATGAGTTCATCAGCTTCTGATTCGGAGGAACTGATGGTAACAGAACCTCCGGTAACCGATGCAGCCTGGACTTTGTGCTTTGGTTTGTCCTTCTTTGCGTGGGTGTAGATTTCCGTGACGACAGTACTGTCTGCACATCCGTCTTTGACAGCAACTGCTTTGATAATCAGGGATTTTCCATTGGCAAATGCTGATTCATCAAGGACGAATGGTTTTTCGTAGAGGATACTCTGGTTGGTTGGTGTGGTACCGTCTAACGTGTAGTAGACGGATGCACCAACAGTTTCAGTAGTAATGGTTACCTCAATGTCCTGATAGAGCATACCACCCTTTGGACTGATAGTTGGCGGGACAATGATTTCTGCCTGACCGCTTGGGACAATAAGTGTTGGGCCAACAACGGTGACAGTCACGGAATCAAAAACCGACGGATCGTCAGCAGATGCCGCAGTAAGCGTTACAGTTCCGGCTTTCAGCGGAGTAATATTCAGCATCCATCCGGGGATTCCATAGGAAGCAAGCTCCTGCTGCCATTCCCAGGAGATGATACCCGGATTGTCCACCGTGATAGCCAATGCATCAGTTCCAAAGATGTTGCCAAACTGATCAGCGGCCAGAATTACAGCAGCATAATCAGTACCAAGGGTTAACCGCTGTACATCAGAGTGTTCCGGATACGGCGGGTATGGAGTGTTCAGAGAGGCAGTCTGCAGAGGTGCTGCAGGTGCTGCATCAGTCTCATATGCAGAAATATCTCCGATTCCAACATAGATAATCTCTGTTTCTTCAGAGACTGTGAGTTCTACTGATTTAGACACGCCATTTTCCAGAGAGAATGTCAGAACTGCAGTTCCTGTGGTGTTTGGTTTGACAACAAGAACATCATATACTTCTGTTTCCTGAGTGACTGTTGTTACGTTCAGAACAGTAGTGTCACTGACATTCCAGGAGACCGGATATTTCTCCGGATTAAGGAAGTTTCCAAATTGATCAACTGCACCGAAATACAGGAGATCTGCATATGACAGTGAGATTTCATTGCTGTATAAGCTTCCCAGCGTATCGATTGACAGACGCGGCTTCGTATCTTCAACAGTAACTGAAACGATAGATGGTTCTACCGAGCTGTCTTTTACGGAAAGGACAACATCTGTTGTACCGACAGCAAGCGGCTGGATAATCCAGCGTGCGGTATTTTCCGAATCTTTGGTAAGCGAAATGACCGATTTGTTTACAATTGTAGCGGAGACGGGATTAGTGAGGATAATATTTCCATGCTGATCGCAAAGTACACCTTCAATGTATCCATTCTCAGCTCCGACAACTGCATCCAGTGTTATCTGACCCCAAACTTCAGTAGAGATATAGTTGTGAACCGGTTTTTCCACGGTCACAGTGTACTCAGCAACATAGAATGGATTCTCCTTCCAGACTGCGGTAACTGTAGCAGTTCCCGGAGCAAGAGCGGTCATCTTCATTCTGTAGTTACTGCTGTACCGCTCATCGTAGTCTGCCGCAAGCTGCAGGATATCTGGATTGCTCACGCTCCAGATGAACTCATCGGTGTACATGGCTGCCGGATGTTCGAACTGGTCATAGACATATGCCTGAATATAGCTTTCCGTGCCAACAGAGATTGTCTCGCTGTCAGCCCAGAGATAGATTCCCATCTCCGATGCAACAACAGTAACCGTTGCAGCTGCGGAAAGTGAATCATCAGTGCTGAGAACAGCCCGAATCTCAGCAGTACCCGGAGCTACCGGAATGAGAAGATAGTTACCAGACTCACTGGATGGAGCAACAGTCACAACTGAGGTGTTATCAGAGGTGACATTTATGAGTGTACTCAGTGACTCACCATTCTTCGAATAGAGGGACTGACCAAACTGATCAAAGATATCGACAGAGAATATTCCGGAAGCAGCAGTTGATATGGTGTCATCATAGAGCCAGATGCTCAGAGAAGTGGGAATAAATTCAGAAACAACAGTTACTTCTGTTTCAGCAAATACAGACGGATCGTCAACAAGAGATACACGAATGGTTGTGGTACCTTCTGCTGCCGGACGAATCTCTTTCAGACCCCAAGAATCAGTGTCAATAATTGTTAACACACTTTCGTTGCTGACATTCCATATACAGTCCAGTCCGTCATCAGAAACCGGGATATTAGCCCAATAGCCGACACTCAGATATTCATCTGCTGAATCCAGCTCTACATAGGTAGGGCCATACAGATAGAGCTGTATTCCCTCATAAAGGTAAACAGAGGAAGACCACGAAGAAACTCCAGGGAGTTCAGCATATACCTGATAGTTACCTGTCGCAAGACCAGTGGTGTTAAAGGTTGCATTCCATGTTCCGGATGCAGATACGGTTGCTGTCTCATTCAGAACCAGTTCACCAGACCAGTAATCAGAGAGTTCAATGAAGATTTTCGTTCCTGCCGGATAGGAAGAGGTTCCGGAAACTTCCAGCGGAGCACCGACAACGATGTCTTCTACATCGTTCATTACCAGTGAGGAATCTTCTACAGTGAATGCCCCAATAGCACACCAGTCATCAACTCCCGATGCAAACACTGCATCATAGAATGCCTGTGCAGCATTTGCCGGGTTGCGGTCAGCAGGTTTGAAGAGAACAGTACCGCATCCGACACCGTCAACAACTGCAGGACCGGTTGTGTTCAGATAGACTTTGCCGTCTGCAGCCGCGTCAATATTGAAGTATCCATCATACATCGGACTCTGCAACACCAATGAGTAGGAGCCGGTGCTGAGGTTTGCGGTCGGAATAGTGAAGGTAAACTCGCCATCTGCGTTTGCAGATGCAGTGTGTTTCCATACTCCGTCTTTACCAAAGATGATCGCCTGAAGCACCATGCCGTCTTCTGCAGTTCCGGAGATTTTCAGTGTCTCTCCATTATACGCAGTTACCGGGAAGTCAGTGGTGACGGTTGGAAGAGCGGAACCTGAAACTATTATCTGCACTGTCTCACTGTACTCCGGGAAGCCTACCGGAGATACGGTAAGATTCACCACACCCGGCATCTGCGGGATGAGCAGGATTTCTCGTCCATTCTTGGAGAGAGTAGAGGAGAGTTCAAGAACAGATTCGTTGTCCACCGTCCAGTATATCTCAGCATAATCCGGATGGTTATCGAACTGATCCCATACATCTGCTGAGATGGACGCCAAGGTGTTCATGGAAACGGTCTTGGTGGAGTACGGGAGTTCAATCTTGGTCAGAACCGGCTTTACCACAGAAACAGTCATGTTCCAGGTAATGGATGGGTCGGATACCGCATAAGCATGAATCTTAGTGCTTCCCAATGCTTTGGGATAAAGATCAACCCAGTGGTTTCCAGATGACCAACCGTCACTAATCTCCAGAATTGCCGGATTGTCTACCTTCCAACCAATCTCTTCTTCAGGGAGATCATTTCCATACTGATCTTTTGCAACTGCATACGCATCTCCTTGAGCGAAGAGAGACATCTCTGTTGTTCCACTTAAGTAGATGGAACGAAGAATGGTCTCTTCGACCGTTACCGTAATCTCATCATAGATGGTACGATCACTCTTCAAAGCAGCACGGATGGTAGTTGTACCAGGAGCGATTGGACATAATTCTACTGAATAATCCCAGGTATCTGTGATAGATACTACACCCTCATTTCCAACTGTCCACACCAGTTCCTGAGAATATAAGTAATCCCCATATTGATCAACTACCTCTGCGTGGAAATAATGATTAGAACGCATTGGAAGTATGCTGTCGGCATGATTCTGCAGTGAGATTAATGCAACAATGGAATTCTCAACCGTTACTGTTTGAGAAAGGGAAGCAGAGAGGTTAGATACAGCAACTGTTTTAACTGTAACAACTCCCTGACTTAATCCCCCATATGACATGGTCTCACCATTCGTTAGCTGAACTGAAGAACCACTACCATTATCAGAATAGAGGATTAGAACAGAACTGTTATTAACAGTTACAGTTGCCTTTTCACCAGGAACCGGATAACCAAACTGGTCACATACATATACACTAGACCACCAATTCATGCCACCAATTGTTATTTTTTCAGGAATGTATGGACCTGATACAGAACTAATGATTGTATCCTCAACATGTATAACTGCTGATTCATTTAAGAGAGGGTTTGATTTAGCATATGCGTGCAGAACTGTTGTGCCATTTGCTTTTGGAGTAACTTTTATTTCATGTGTATTATCATTGATATCTGTTTCAACTGAGACCACTGCTACGGATTCATTATCGATTACCCACTCAATTTCTTCATTATAGAGAACATTTCCAAATATATCAAGAACATATGCTGAAGCAGCATGAGGAACTGCATCAACAGAGAGATACAAATCACCAGGACCATAGACCACTTCATAGGGATCACCTGCATCTGGGTTAGTAGTACCTGCAACAACAGTAACAGTAAGATTCCAGGTGAGACCTGTTGATAAAGACAATGCAGTAATTGTCTCTGTACCAACAGCGATTGGCGTTATAGTTACTTTGTGCTTATCGTCCTCAGAACTAGTAAGGGAAATATTTCCGCCAGAAACAGACCATTCAATTTCATTATAGGAAAACTCTTTTCCAAACTGGTCAACAGCATTTGCCCAGGCACTTCCCGTTGTACCAAGGGACAGGGTAGAGGAAGAACAACCACCGGTAATTCCGACAATCTCCGTCTCCTCTACGACAAGTTCAACTGTTGCATTGATTAACGGGTTGTCAGAGAGTTCAGCATAGAGTACAGCAGTGCCTATGCTTCTCGGGGAAAGACGGACACTTCTATCTTCCATCTCGGCTAAACCGATTACAGATTTGTCGTCAATCTTCCAGGTAACATAAACATCACCCTGCCATTTTCCAAATTCATTGTAGTAGTGTGCATATACCCATTTGTCTCCTGCATCAAGGGAAAGTCCTGCTGGTGCCTGGATTTTCAGATAGCCCTCTTTAGCAGCAGTGATGTTGACAGATACTGAGATACCAGAGTTATCACTGAACCCTATATCAAACTGAGCATCACCAATTCTTTCTGCAGTGAACGGTACTGAACAGTTACCAGTTGCATCAAGGGTTATGTTGTAGGCATTTGAGGAAATGGTGTAGTCAACATTATCAAGGTCCGGGTGAATAGAGACCCGATACGTATCAACAATAACAAATACCGTTTCTTCAGCGTTTCCGGAGATATTCAGATAGAAGACATCGCCAACAGAAACATTGTCAGTACTGAGCCATGCACTGTGTTTTGGCGTGTCATCGCTCTGACTTTCAAAAGTCAGTGCGATCTCTGAGATTTCACCGGGGTTGTATGTGACGGTTTCTGCAGCAGAGACGCTGTCTCCGGCAGTATCAACGAGCGAGAAGGTAATTATTTCCCCTGCGGTATCTCCGTCTACGAGGAACTTCTCACCCCATACACCGTCAGAACCAAAGATACCATCTTCGGTCAGGGTGTGGGTGAATGTTTGTCCGCCGAGTTCGGCAACGATACTAAATCCTGCAGGGACTGCATCACCGTTTTCATAGGATGCGGTTCCAAAGAACTGCATCGGCAGAAGCGGTGCAGAGGAGGAGGAGTCAGCAACTGCAGGCACTGCTGCGCAGGCGAGAGCCAGGAGCAGGGTAATTATGAGAATGAGTTTTTGTTTCATGCGGTAAGTCCTATCATTGTTCCATTGGTGTCGACATAGAGCCAGATACCATTTCCAAGAGTCATATACTGTTCTGCACTGTTAGAAGCGCCGCCGCCGTTGACAACGGCTCTGCCCCAGAGACCTTCTGACAGATTCCAGGGAAGAGCCACACGCCAGTTGGTTCCGGAGAATACGGTGTCTGCAGTGACTGCTTCATGGGCAGATACACCGACAGCGTTCCATCCGGTGTAGAGCTGTTTTACTGCCGGAACGGTTGGGTCTGTAACATAGGAGAGGGGGACAGCGGCTACGCTGTTGGAATAAATCCAGTAGCCGTGAAGTGGTTTGATAACAGTAGTTGCCTCAACCTGGTCCCACTTCTGTCCGGAAGCATCGTAAGCAAGAATGGCTCTGTCTGCGGTGTCAACATTAGCAAAGAGTTTGGATGCGGTGTTTGCAGAGGCTGCAAGAGCTTTTGGAACAGAGACAAAGTTCCAGCCGTTCTGCAGTGTCAGGGAAGACGGGAGCGTGCTGTTTGGCGTGATTGTTCCCCCTCCTCCAGTACTTGAATCGGTGACAACAGTGAAGACAACTTTTGCATTGTCAACACCTACGAGTTTGACAGAGGCAGAATTTCCAGTGGTGTTTACGGTGACAGGAAAGGTTACTTTTCCAATGTTTGGCATGGTAAATCTATACTGATTCGCTGTTTCCGTTTTCTGAATTTCGAGAATCTGGTTTTCTATGACGTCAAAGCCGAGCACTTCAATTGTATACTCTCTTCCCGGCATTCCAGTAATTGTCACAGCAACACCATCGCCGTTGTAGACTGTATCCACCGAAGAGGAGATTGATGCAGCTGTTTCTTCAACAACGGTGAATAAGAACGAGTTGTCACGATCAAGCAAAACATCTGCAGGAACCCCCGGAACAAAGTATGCCATATCAAATACAGCCATTACCCTATAGGTTCCAGTATCTGCTTCAGCAGGGAATTCATATGAGAAGCTATCCATCCGCATCACTGCACCAGACGGTTCAGTGATAAACAGATATTCAACAGGTACCATATTGCTGATTGCGGAGACATTGAAGTACAGGTTTGAGCCTTTATAGACGGTTCCGCCATCCGGGACGATGTAATAGATTTCGTCAAGGGATGCTACTGCAGAATATACAGCCGTGGGATAACTGATGAAGATGGTATTATCCCCCTGTTTGTATGTTCCCTGAACAAAGTTTTCTCCCGGATAGAGGTCACCGTCAGTGACGGTTACTGTTGCAGCACCAGATGTCCACACGCCATCAGGCAGTCCTGTTTCGTTTTGATAGACAAAGAAGGTCCCGTAATCCATTGCTGTCGCTGTGCCGGATAGGGCAAGGGCAGTAAGAAGGAGGAGAGGGAGTATTCGGATATGGTTTTTTTCTTTCACTCTGATTATCTCCTCTGTTTCATGCGGTAAGTCCAATGAGTGTTCCCTCAGATTCTGCGTATACCCAGATACCGTTTCCAAGGATCAGATACTGTTCAGCAGAGTTGACACTGCTTCCGCCGTTGACAATGGCATTCTTCCAGTTTCCTGCGTCCAGATTCCACGGGAGGGCAACACGCCACGGAGTTCCGGCAAGGAAAGAGGCGGCAGGAACAGCACAGTCAGCAGAGACACCGACTGCATTCCATCCAGGGTAGAGCTGTTTTACTGCCGGAACAGTTGGCGTAGTTACATAGGAGAGCGGAATATCTGCCGTTCCATTGGAGTAAACCCAGTAGCCGGTAAGCGGTTTGATGACAGCGGATGCAGTTACCTGATTCCATCCCTGAGCGGATGCGTTGTAGAAGAGAACTGCATTGTCTGCAGTATCAACTCCGGCAAAGAAGGTGGAAGCAACGGCAGATTCAGCAGTGAGAACTTTTGGAACGGAGATAAAGTTCCAACCATCTTTCAGGGTTAAATTGTTTGGCAGTGTTATCTCCGGATCTTCTCCATACACCGGGAAGTACTCGTTTGCTCTCTTCAGGGTTTTCTGCACATCAGCCATGAAGGAGTCAAGTTCTTCTGCATCCGGTACGCCGCCAGCCTTGTATGCTGCAGAAAGGATATCATAGGTGTATTTCAGAGATACTGCCTTTGTTTCCAGATACAGTGCCTCGCTGTCCATTCCACGATTATAGAGAGTATCAGCAATCGAGTTAATCGTTCCAAGGTCAGTGTTTGCATCATTTAATCCGACAAGTGCCAAATCTCTTTCAGCCTTTTTCAGATACGTCTTGGCCGCTTCGATGTTTGCATAGGCAGTCGCAAGGTTTGCAGTTCCCGCAGATTCCGCTGCAGAAATTTTTGTTTCAGCCTGTGCGACATACTGATTTACTGCTGCAGTATCAATTCCATATCCTGCATATACATCAGAGCGTACATTTAAGTCTGCAGCGGCTTTCTTTGCGGCTGCAAGGTCAGTAGTAAATTCTGCAACGGTATACACCTTCTGAGCCTTGGTGGAGAAGGAAGACGGGTCATTTCCTGTTGAAACAATATTCAGTACGGAGATTTCCTTACCTCCTGATGAAGCAGATACAGTACCTGATAAAGAAATCTTGAGGACAAGATTTGAGTCACTTTCCAGCATGAATCCGGAAATACTGGATGACTGATAATCACTTACAATGAGAACTCCACCACGGTAAATGTCGGTAGACCATTTTGCATTGCTCAGAGGAGTACTGAAAGAGATTTTATCATCTACCCATAGGGAACCACCACGGACAGTAATCTTCATCGTTGCAGTAACACGCTGACCTACTGATAACACACCAGACGGAGTTACAACGGCATCGCTCGATGAATAGGTGAAGACAGAACCGACAGGTGTTGGAGTTGGTGTGGGTGTTGGGGTTGGTGTCGGGGTTGGAACTGACCCATTCGGATCGATGATATTAACATGAACACTCGTCCTGACTTCTGAATTCACTGCAACAGAAACTGCATACTCATCAACATTTAAGTCAGAAGTGTCGAGGGTGATTTCCCAAGTTCCGTCTTCTGCAATTTCTGCAGTTGCAACGATGAATGCTGCAGAACCAACCTCCTCTTTTGGAACTGCAGCGAAAGCAGTGGAAATCATCTCAACAACAACGGTTTCTCCAACGTTTGCTGTATCAACACCAGAGATGACAATTTTTTCTCCCTTAAGAACCTCGGTTGGTATCTCACTGATGGAGAAGGACTGGTCGTCTCCTATGACGAAAAAGGAGTACTTGACATATATATCATCAATGTTCTGTGAGTCAAGTGCATCACAAAGTGCCTGAGCTGCGTTTGCCGTCTGGCGGTCTAAAGCATTGAAGAGCATAAAACCATTAACAGTTGCAGGAGTGGTAGACGTATCGACAGCATTTCCAGTCGTATTCAGATAGAATACCGTATCATTGGCCATGATGTTGAACATTCCATCATACATCGGGTGCTGGAAAACAGCGAAGTACTGACCTGCAGACATAGTAGCTCTGTTCGTATCCTCTTTGGTGAGTGTAACAGTGAACAGGTTCGGCGTGTCTTTGCTGTTTGGCGTTGCCACTGCTCCATAGTCAAAGAAGTTGGTTCCAAAGATGTACCACTGAATTCCATTCGGAGAAGCCTCAGCTTTCACGACAAAGTCTGCAGCAGTTCCCTGAACAATGACTTCCGGCGCAGAAGTGACGCTGATAAACGGTTGTTTAAATGACATCGCAACAGTTGCCTTCAGGAATCCAGTAGAGGAGTTGGAAGCAACAGCAGTGATTGTGTATGTTCCAAGATCCATTCTTTTTCCATTTACATCAGTTATTCCTGCTGTGTCGATTGTAGCACTCCAGGAATCATCCGCAGAGACAGAAACCGGGTGAGATACCAGCGGTGTTGATTGGAAATTTGTTCCCTGCATGTAGAGGGTAACATAATCCGACTCAGTGTTCACTCCGGAAAGGGTGAAGGAATCACCAAGATATACGGATGATGTCTCCGTAGTTATAGTAATAATACCTTCAGCTGATGCTGCTGCCGGAATGGTGCTCAGCAGCAGAAGAGTCAGCAGAACAAGACCTGCTTTCACCGCAGAATTGTAAAGCCGTGTCGAAGCACAGCCATGGTTTTTCTGAGAATCTTTTTTCATTGTTTATCTCCCCCCTTTCTGGTAAGGAATACGCTAAGAGTTAATGCTCCCATAAGTAACCCGAATGAGAAGCCGGGTGTTTGAACATCAGTCGGATGCACGATAGGCTCAATCGGCTGGACAACCTCAACCGGAGAATCTCCGGTATCACCGGCTGGCGGCAGAATCTCGCCAGGGTCATCCTCTACCGGCAAATCCGTAGCCTCTGGTGTTTCTGATGGAGACGAGGTTGATTCAGACGGAGTCTTTGACGGATTGGATGCCAATGGTGTCTCTACCGGATTTTTGCCCGGTGTATCTGCAGGAACTGACGGAGTTGACGGTGAATCACCGGATGCGGAAGAACCGGAGGGCTGCAGATTATCAGCATCTACCGGGAAGCTTAAATCAAACTCCATGGATTTTCCCGGCGTGTAGAGTGGAAGCTCTCCTGCCGGCTCTCCGTTTACCGAGAACTCAATCGAACTTCCGGCATTTTCTCCATGAACCAGGAACTTTTCTCCAAAAGTTCCCGGCTCACCAATCTTTCCATCCTCCTTGATGGTGTACGTGAACTCGTTTCCATCCACCGTTGCGGTAATCACCGTTCCTGCCGGAAGCGGAACACCGTTTTTGTCAACCACTGTTCCATGAATCTGTGCCGGAAGCTGCGGAGCGGAGGAAGAGTCCGCAGCAACAGCAGCCGGAAGTACTGCAAAGGCAAAGACAGCAAGCAGCACCGTTATAGCAAGATATCTCGATTTCATGCGGTAAGTCCCGGAAGCACATTCGCCTCCTCTACATAGAGCCAGCAGCCGTTACCTAAGGTCAGCAGTCTGTCCGGAGAGTTTCCGGAACCGCCGCCGTTAACGATTGCAGAGTCATACATGCCATTCTCACAGTTCCACGGAAGTGCCACTCTCCAATTCAGGCCCGCAAAGAAAGTTGAGGCTGAAGTGTCAGTATCTGCGGACAGACCAACTGCGTTCCAGCCGGGGTGGAGCTGCTTCATTGCCGGAACTGTTGGAACATCCGGGTACGTAAGCGGGACAGCAGTACTGGTTGTTGAATAAACCCAGTAGCCGGTAAGCGGTTTGATAACAGTGTCTGCAGTAATCTGCTCCCAGCTCTGTGTTTCTGCATTGTATCCCAGAATTGCATTGCCTGCGGTGTCAAGAGAACCGAAGAGGGCGAGGGCTGTTGCGTTGGAAGCATCTAAGGCTTTGGGGATGGAAATAAAGTTCCAGCCGGGGGAGAGATTCAGAGTGAAGTCTGAAGTGTTGTCCGGGGTTGGTGTTGGAGTTGGTTCTGGTTCATCGGCTAACAGATACGTTGCATCACCTGCAACCGGAGCATCCTGGAACTGCAAAACCGGAAGCTGGTACTTGTCGTTTCCGGAGTTCATCTTCCAAGTTGTGCTCCCTAACTGATTGCAAAAATTAGTATTATTCCAAACATCAGTTGCTGAAATATCAAAACCATTGAGAATTTCATCTGTAGTGTTCGAATATGATAACCCCAATCTTGAAATCTGTAATCTATCCCACCCATAATTATTGGAAATAGTCGTGGATTGAATTGCTTCCTCGCTTATGGTTCCAACAAGTCTTGAAATATTACTTGTTGTTCCAATAAGATGGTTGTTCAGTGCATAATTATTCTGAATAAGTCCATTATATGTATAGCCAACAATTCCACCAATATGTGGGTTAAATCCAGTTACATGAAGACTATTAACTGCATAACATGAGTCAACAATATTGTTATTATAACCAACAATACCTCCAATAGTAGCAAGACCAACATACATAATATCATATGATGGTGGTGCATTTCTGATTACAGAAATGTTTCCCACAGAGTAGCAGCTACGAATATCATGCACATTCCACCCAGCAATGCCCCCACAGTCTATTGCTGCTGAGTAATCGTTAGATTTATTACAACTACCAAATATAGAGCAATTTGTATAACAAGAATCAATGGTACTGCCATAGTGATTAGTACCTGCAATACCGCCAATTTTTACCTCACCTGAACTATTGCCCCTAATGATAGATTCAACAGAACATTTTTCGATTATCTTTGCATTAGATGAATAACCAACAATACCTCCTATAGTTACATACCCCATAGAATCCCCATCAATCAATCCTGATACATAACAAGTTCTGACAGTACCTTTGTTAACACTTCCAACGATACCCCCAATATAAGCAGAACCTAAGCTATTTGAAAAAATAGTTCCAGTAACTTTTGAATCCAGAATAGTTCCCACACTAGATCCTGCAATCCCTCCAATGTGAACTCTATCTGTAGATGTTACAGAGAAATTGCCCTCAACCCTACAGTTCTCAAGTAAACCATAGTGGGAGCCTACAATACCTCCAACATACAAATCCTCATTCGTATGTAAATTTATCCTAATGTTTTCAATATAACAATTTTTTATTGTTGTATTGGGGGTAACAATACCAAATAATCCCATAAATCGAATTTCAGGGATATCATCCATGGATAAATTCGAGATGATATGGCATTTACCATCGAAAGATGCATTGAATTGATTTTCAACAGTTCCAATTGGCGTCCAGTTCGGGTATCCGCTTAAGTCAATATCTGTACCAAGCGACACAGTCTTATCTTTGAAAGAAGTTCCGTTGTTCACCAGAACTGCAAAACCAGCAAGCTCATCTGCGGTGTAGATTACAAACTCCGTCTCATTTGCATCATACCAGTCTGTATTTGGAACTGGTGCTGTGGTTGGACCGGGAGTCGGTGTAGGCGTTGGCTTCACATCTTCACCTAACAAATACGTTGCATCACCGGCAACTGGTGTGTCCTGGAACTGCAGAACCGGAAGCTGGTACTTGTCGTTTCCGGAATTCATCATCCAGGTGTTTTCAAAGTCCCAACCAAGGGTGTCTTCGAAGAAGGACTGGTTGTTCCATAACTCAGAGGAAGAGACGGATGCACCATTCATTTCGTTTGGCCCAATATCACTCGTGAAAAGATTACCGTTTGAGGTCATTCCTTTCCAGGCGTAGTTGTTCAGGAGAACAAAACCAAACGATGAGGAATTATCAATTCTTCCCGGAACAGTTCCATCTGTATCAATATACTGAACCAGAGAAATACAGTTACTGACTGTTCCTAAAAACAAACTACCGGTGATTCCGCCAACATAACTTGTTCCGGTAATTTCTGCGGTAACAGAACAATTACTAACATTTCCTTGAGCACCGCCAATTAGACCTCCGACATACTCTTTACCAATAATTGTCCCATTAATCAGGGTTGCGTCATAGACATCACTATTCCAGAGATCTCCGACAACACCGCCAACATGAATGTCTTTACTGGAGATACTGCATGAACTGACAGCACAGGAACCTGCAGTACTATCCTCCCATAATTTTCCGGAAATACCGCCAACATTATTTGTTCCGCTGATTACAGAATTCTCGACCAGACAGGAGGTAATAGAGCTTCCATCATAAATGTATCCGCCAATACCGCCAACATCATTATCAATTCCAGTTATAGTACAATCAATTACCTCACAGGCGTGAACAGTAGTATTAATTGCTCTACTAACAACTCCTGCAACTAAATCCTCTCCAAGAATCGTACAATCCTCTAACACACAACCGTCAATGTTCGTAGAGGTAACATCACCTGCGACACCACTTGCTAAACATTCACCAGTAATTCGACAATTCTGTAATGTACAATCGATGATATGGGTACTATTGTAAACCCCCGGACTGTGAGAAATACGAAGAGCCACACCACTGACATCACCGAGACTCTGAATATTGCAGTCCATCAAAGTACAATTAATAATAGAACTGTCAACCAGATTTTCGACAATACCGCCAAGACTGGAACTACTGCTGATTGTACAGTTTTCCAGAATGCAGTCACTAACTCTACTCCAAGAACTAACCGTACCACCAATTCCTCCCAGGAAACTTTCGCCATCAATGGTACAATCACGTAATGTACAATTATCAATAACACCAGTGGAAACCATATCTGCAATACCACTGACACTCATCGTACAGGAATTCAGCGTACAATTCTGAACCTCACTGTTCCACAGATGTCCGGTAATACCGCTACCGGTAATTGTACAATTATTCATTACACAGTCTTTAGCACTGCTTCCTGGCCAGTTTGCACCTGTCCAGAACATACCTCCAAGACCACCTGAATCATAGACTCCGGTGACAGTACTAGAAGATATAGTGATGTTGTTGAGACTGCTGCTGTGAATATCTCCGGCAACTCCTCCGGTCGTATAATCTCCAGCAACAGTGCAATTACTGATGATACAGTAACTGCAGCTGCTGATGCGTGAAATAGTACCTACAACACTTCCAACATAACTATTTCCATCAATTCTACCATCTGTAATAATACAGGCATTTATGCTACTGTCATCACAGATTTCTCCAGCCATACCTCCTACAGAGTGACCTCCACCATCTACGATAAAGTTCTCTACTATGCAGTCAACAATAGAACCACCATTGACAATGCCGGCAATACTGCCCACATATCCATATCCCGCAACAAAACTGTCAGAAAGATGAATTCCATTTATTTCATTGGTAATGTTTCCAAAGAGACCAACATATTCATTCTCCGGTAAACTGATGTAGAGGTTGGAAATACCATATGTCTTGCCGTGGAATTTACCACTAAAAGCATGAGTTGCATTTCCAATCGGCGTCCAGTTTGGATATCCGCTTAAGTCAATGTCCGCACCAAGCGACACTGTCTTGCCTTCGAATGAGTCCCCGTTGTTCACCAGAACTGCAAGACCGGCAAGTTCATCAGCTGTATCTATAACAAACTCATTCTGACTAGCATCATACCAGCTTGTATCCGGCGTTCCTGTTGCCGTAGCCGGTACAGCCAACACCAGACAAAGCGCCATCAATACAACCGCAGCACCCAAAAGACGCCGCAGAACCTTTGTCAAAGCACGCCCCGTTGAGCCTGCCTCAGTCCCAGTTTTCTTCATCATAATTCAATAAACCTCATTGAGTTTTGTTCAACCAGTATAGAAGCGGGAGAGCTGCAACCATGAAGCAGCAGACCCGCAGGAAATGCAGCCAGTCTCCATCCTGTTCCGGAAAGCAGCCGCATTTCTGTATTTGTTTTTCGTCTTTCTGTTCAGTGATTCGCTGCTTATGCAACTCTCACATAGTTCTCATCCAGGATTCCAACAGTGTACTGCGCAATCATGAGTGCATCGACAACCTTGACATTGCCGTCACCATTGACGTCACCATAGAATTTGTCCGTGTCACTCATCTTTCCGGATTCGAGACCAACAATATTCTGGGCGATCTTTAATGCACTGACCGCACCGACTTTTCCATTGCCGAGGGTGTCACCCAGAATTCTTCCCATGAAGCTTACCTTCAGAGACTCTGCATCGCTGATATCACCAGACACAGAAACCTCACCGTTTGCCAGAACCTCTGCAGATACTTTTGTGGAAGAACCACCAACAACTTTCTCGACGATAACATTGCCGATAGTAAGTGTCAAGCCGCCTTTTGTCAGAACCGGTGCACGAAGACTGCTAATGCTGTCAGGAGATAACGTGTAGCTTACTTCTGCCGGAATCTTTGCATTGAAGGTTGCAGTAGTGTTGGTAATCTCAACGGTCGGGACAGAAGGTAGATTAGAATCCTGTAAATCTGCAACAGGTACTGCAACGAATTGAGACATTCCCGATGCTGCCACACAGAATACATAGAAGTCTCCTTCTTCTGTACAACTTAACTTATGTAGTTTGACCCACTGATCAATTCCTGAACCAGTATCAAGTCTGTAGAACTCAATGTTGTCTGGATCTGCGACATCATCCTTCATAAGAGAGAAAGTGATTTCAGCATTGCTGCTTAAGTCTTTTTCATTCTTAAGACCTGTTGGAGTAATATTAACACTCAGAAGCGCGTCTTTGGCATCTCCCATCTCTGTGGTGAATCCATAGAGGTCTTCGGTATCAATCTGTGATACTGAAATAGACACAGAATCTGCAGATTCACTGATATCTACGGCATCAACACTGACTGAACCAACACTTCCAAGAGCACTTGTTCCGTCTGCTGAACCATCTTCAAGACGTAAGGTCTGAGCATTTTCGGCTGCGGTCTTCAGAGTATCTTTCTTTGCAGTGGATGCTGTGTCACGTTCTTTTACAACAATGGATTTTTCAAGCTTGGATACTTCCTCATATTCAGTAGTTACAACAACTGTCAGAGTGTAGGTTCCAGGAGTAAGTGTCTGTCTAAGAACAGAGGATGTCTCGCTTAACGTGTTGTCATTCAAATACCATGCAACATCATACTTATCATTGGATTTGATAACAGCGCTGAATGTTGCCTCTGCTCCTTCGATGAAGATGGACGGGCCAAGCAGACTCTCAATTACTGCAGGCTTTCCTGGTTTCGGAAGGACAGTATATCCCATGTTTTTCGTTGTTAACCCATACTCGTTTTCGGCAGTGACAGTAATAAGATGCTTACCAACTTCATCGACAGTCCAGAATCTGGAATATGTATTAGAGGTCACACCGGTATCAACTACACCGTCAATAGACCATGTCCATGAGGTTGCAGTATCAGCTGAAGCAGTGAACACCGTTGTGTTTCCTGTGTATGCTGTTTCGATATCAGCAGTAACTTTTGGAGTCTCAGGTTTTTCGCCCGCTGCAGTGAACGAGAACTCCTGAGACTTCGAAACACCGACACTGTTGTATGCAGTAACTGTGACTCTGTCAGTCTGCTTGTCTTTTAATGTATATGAGACTGAAGGAGCAGTTGTTTCCAGTATTGTTCCATCATCGAACTCCCATTTGTAGTTTACTGCATTGGATACACTGTCTATGGTAAATACTGTTACTTCGCCCTTCGTGGGTTTTACTGGATTCACTATAAGAGAGCCAAAGTTTCCAAGTTCTCCTCCTGGAACAGAGACGTCAACAGACATAGTTACCGGACTGCATGCTGTTCCTTCTTTGTATGCTACAACTTTCAGTTCAGAAGTCTTTGCAGTTGCAGTATCCGGAATTGGTATAGATGCAACGTGAGAGTTCTGACCTGTTACCTCAACACCGTCAAGATACCAGGTGAATCTGTCAGCCCCTGTTGCGAATGCTGTGTATACAGCAGTTTCACCTGCAGTTACTGCAGATGGACCATCAGTAATCTTCAGATTTCGTGGAGGTGCATAAGTTACATATACATTGAAGGTCTTCTCATCACCAAACCGGTAGGTGTTTGCCGGGGTCAGTGTTACTTCCACATCACCTAATTGAATGAAGGTGTGTGCTACGACATCGACACTTCTGTATGCCCAATCAGCATCGATGTTCTGGAGAAGTAAGTCAACAAATCCTTTTGTCATAGACTGTGTCTTTGAACCGTCTCCCCAATCCCAGTGGAGGTGAGAGGTATACTCAGATGTTACAACAAACGGTTCGCTCATGACGCCATAATAGGCAGTAGTTGGTCCGTCAATCTTGCCGGATACAAGCGGCTTTGGCGGAACGTAAACTGATATGGTCAGTTTTGAGGTGAGGTTTGCATCAGAGACTGCTGTTGCAGTGATTAACACAGAGCCGCCGTTGTGTGCAGTGTATGCTCCGCTCGTGCTGTCGATTTCAAGGATGGAGCTGTTGTCAGATGTCCATGTTACTGTGTTGTACTCCATCCTCTCGCCGAACTGGTCATATATAACTGCATTAAGTGTGCCAGTATCTCCTTCATAAACACGGGATGGATTATTGATAATTTTTACTGTGACTGGTTTTGGCGTCTTGTCAATAGTTTCTACAAACTCTGCCTTGACGATTACCGGTTCTCCCCACATAGCAAATTCAGTTACCTTAGCAGTCTTCTCAACTGTCTTTCCAGAAAGTGTTCCGGTAATGCTCCAGCTGACAAGCTGATGGTTGTTACCCGGTGTAAAGGTGAGGCTGATTAAATCACCATCTTTTGCGGTTGTCTTGTCTGCGGTTACTGTTCCACCGTTTGAATCTGATATGCTGACTGCATACTCTTTTACCGGTTCATATTTGGTGTACAGAGCAGAGACCTCAGTACTTACTGCATCTCCTTTGATAGCAACAGCTTTGACAAGGGTTGTGTCACTTACAGTAAATGGAGCGGTGTAGCGGTTGCTGTTCTTCGTTGGTGTTGAACCATCGGTTGTGTAGTAGATGTCTGCGTCAGCTGTTCCTGTCATAAGAGTGACAGTGGTTGAATCAGTAAATGTTCCTGCAGCCGGAGAGAAGTCAGGCGGGATTACTGTTGTTTCTTCCTTCGGTTTTTCTGCCGGCGGGAGCGGTGATACAAAGGAAGAACCATTAGTCACATAAACCTTAAGGGACTTGGATAATGATGAGTTAGATTTTGAAACAGCTGTCAGGGTAGTCTGTCCTTCTTTTAAGGCAGTAATCTTGAAGCTGTAACAATGTTCATATCCATCACATCCAAATACAGGAGTATACGTATCGATAGAGACAATACCATCAGTATCTGCAGAGATGATTGCACCTTCTAACGGCAGATTGTTTCCATACTGATCTACGAGAAGGACAGCACCTTCATAGTTTCCATTCTGAGATAATACGACAACACCATTACTGGAACCATGAATTTCCGGAAGGTTGGATGGAACTGGTGGAGCATGAACATAAGTTCCACCGCCATTGGCTTTCTCTACTTTGACTGTATTCTGCACGATACCAAAGTACATGGCAGAGACTTTAGCATTCTCAGATGTAACGGTGAGTGTAATGCTGTTAGAGAGAGCAGACGGATTGGATGTCAGATATGCCTGAATCTCTGTGCTTCCGACAGATTTAGGTGTGTAGTGAATCGGATAATAACCGCTGCCATATGTGCTGAATATAGATGCGCCAAGATATCTATCAATAACTTCGATATCTACTATCGAATTATCACTTGATTTGAACTTGATTAATTCAGGTTTCAACGGGTTTCCAAACTGATCTTTTGCAGAGAACGATTTCCGTTCCACTGAATCCATGGTTAATGGATCTGCAACATTGTTTAATGTAATCTCCGGTTTTGTCTCACCAACAACAGTTACCGTTACGTCTTCTGATATTGCCGGATTGTCAACTGCAGATACGTGGATAATTGTCTGACCAACAGACTTCGGTACCACAGAGTAGACTCCAGTTAAAGAGGAAAGGTCATTTTCCGTATTCAGCGGTGTTACAGTTACAATATCAGGGTTGGAGATCGTAATATTCACCATTTCAGCAGGTAAGACTGCACCATCTGCAGTTGTTACAACTGCAGTAAGATACGTGTATGCATCAATTGCAATCGTTCCATCTGACCTTGTGGCTGGATAAGTTGGCCATGATACTGTTAATTTAGCAGGCGCTGCTTCCTTAACCGAGACATGAATAGTTTTAGTTAATTCGGGGTATGCGACAGAAGTCAGCGTGAGCGTAGTACTGCCAACCGAAACCGGAGTCAGCATGACTGCTTCCGAACTCAGGGACAACGGGGTTGAGAGAGAAAGTACTGAATCATCCTCAACGGTCCATGATATCAGTTCATCCGATGCAGGTGTACTATCCTGATACCTCACATTTCCATAGAGATATGAAGGTGAGTCAAGAACAACAGTATACTCATCCACATTCGGTGAAGAAGCAATATCAGTGATTACCGGTTTTACCACACGAATCGTAATCTCCTTAGAGATAGCTGGATTCTTTATAGAAGACAGAGTTATAACTGCAGTACCTTCTGATTTTGGTGTGAGATATACTGTTTTTGAACTCTCGGATTCATATGTGGAGAGGGAGAGAACAGAAGGATTACTCACGGTCCATTTGATTCTCTCACCTGTGAGTGAGTGATCAAACTGATTATAAACATAACCATAAATGTACTCATTTCCAACCTGGTTCAGAAGGAGGATTTCTGCTGTTTTATCCTCCGACGAAGAGAGTGAGTCATAAGACCCAATAGAAGATACAATTGCCTCTTCAACCGTAACTGTTATCGTGTGAGTTACTGAAGGATTATTCTGAGAACTTACGATAATCTTTGTAACTCCCGGTTTCTTCGGGATAACGGACATGGAAGTAGATGAATAGCTGCCTGTTGTAACTGATGAAGATGTCTCTAATTCAAGGATTGATGTGTCTTCAGATTTCCAGTAAATAATTTCTCCAGCACCAACACTTGTTCCAAACTGATTAAAGACAGAACAATACACAGCGGGTTTTGTTCCTGGTGTTACCGATATTGCAGAGCTTCCAGTAATACTGCTCACCACTAATTCTTCCACAGTAACCGGAATCGTTACCTTCATGGAACTATTAGAAGCAAGGGTTGCAGTAATGGTTGCACTACCCGGTGCTTTTGCAGTTGTCATGACAGAGGCAGTACCATAACTGTTTGTCTCACTGGATGCAGCACCCAGGGATATAACAGAGGGATTATCCACAGTCCACAATACTACCTCACCTTCAACTCCATCACCAAACTGATTATCAACATATGCCGCTGCACTTTTTGTGTCTCCAACAACCAAGGACATGGATGACTTGGCAGACATCTTGCTTATGATCTCGTCTTCAACAGTTACACGGATTTCTTTTTTCAGAGATGGATTTGAAGAAGGATAAACAGTAATTACTGCTGTCCCTTCGGCTTTTGGTGTGACATCCATTGTTGAATATCCACTATCTGCAGTTACTGATGAGGACGTAGCCAAACTGAGAACTGAGGAATTATCTATTGACCAAAGAAGTGAGATTCCATTAAGCCTGTTAGAAAACTGATCATATACAAATGCATTAATTGTATCAACATTACCGGTAGTGAAATATGCTTGATTGTAATATCCCTGAAATGACAATAGAGATAAACTATACACCACTGGCTTTTCAACAACAACTGTGATTGTTTTTGTCAGAGATGGATTGGATTTTGAATGAACAGTAATCTTTGTTGTACCTACCGATTTTGGAGTGACAGTAAGATAACCATAACCTGAAGAGCTGGTAACTACATCTGTTTCTGATATTGATATGACAGATGAATTATCAACCTCAAGATGGATTACTTCATTTGCAATACCATAGTTAAACTGATCACGAGCGCCAACAGAAATTAATTGAGTATTTCCTATAGTTAACTTAATGGATGATAGAGATACATCGATACTGTTCAGCCCCGGATTCTCTACAGTAATTGGAATCTCTTTTATCAGTGATTTATTCGTTTCAGAACGAATAGTGAGAACAGTTGTTCCTTCCTTCTTTGGAATAATATTAATGGTGGAATAACCACTCTTACTGGTAAGTGTTGACTCTGAGGATAAAGTGGCTATCGATGAATCTTTAATATCCCAGGAAATCTTCTCATTTGAAATACCATAACCAAACTGATCATATGCATAAACATATGCACTGGTCGAGTGACCTAATGTTACAGAAATAGAATTTCCAGTTTGTAACTTTGAAAGAACAGGTTCTTCGACAGTGACATTAACCTGTTTTGAGATAGATGGATTGTCTGCTGAAGTAATAGTGATTACGGCAGTTCCTGCTTTATTTGGAGTAATATCTATGTAATTATAATCATCTGTTATCAGGGATTTCTCTGAGAGAGTTATAACAGATGGATTATCTACAGAGAGAATTAAGTTTTGTCCAGATATACTGTATCCACGCTGATCATATACACGAATAGTAATACTCTTATCTCCCGATGCGGTACTGATAACTACTTCCGATGGAGATGTAACGATTTTTGAGAGCACTGGCATGTTTACTGTAACTGGAATCGTCCGGACGATGGAGGTGTTCGTTGCAGACTGAATCGTTACATTTGTAACTCCATTCATCTTCGGTGTAATTGTTACTGTAGACATACCACCAATTCCAGTAATCGTTTCTTCCTGTGACAGGTTCAGGATTGAAGCATTGTCCACACTCCAGAGCAGAGTTTCATTAGATATACCAAATCCACGCTGATCACTAAGATAAAGTGTCACATCTCTTGGCTGCGAGGAAGTGAAAGTAATTCCTGAGCCAATATAGGTCTTGTCTGAAATACGGGTAATTACCGGATCTTCAACAGTTATCACCACTGTTTCTTTCAGTGATGGATTCGATTTTGGATAGACAGTAATTTCAGCAGTACCTAATGCGTTTGCGGTTATTATAACACTAGAATCACCCCATCTATCAGTGATACTGGTTTCGTTATATAAAGAGATAACAGACGGGTTGTCAACAGACCAAACGATTGTTTCATTCTTCATCCAACCGCCACCCTGATGACGGGTAGAGGGTGCGTCCAAATCATAGGAGTTTCCAAGAGTGATAGTAATACTTCTCCGATATTCCGGAAGATAGAATGATTTCGCCACTGGTTCCTCAACAACTATCGGCAATGTTTTTATTGCAGATGTATTCCCGACAGCAGCCATGGTAATTACTGCGTTTCCTGCCTTGTTTGGAATGAGATGTACATCTTCACCCTGTTTTGATTCTGCAGAAGAGAACGACAGAATATCCTGATTATCAACAGACCAACTTAGATTGAAGCCGGAGAGATCATGTCCAAACTGATCATAAACATATCCAACTACATACTCTGATGTATCACCAAGAACCAGAACATAGACCTTGTTTATTGAATCATACGTGAGAGAATCAGCATTCAATTTTACCTCCGTTGCAACCGGTTCTTCAACTGTTACTTCCATCTCCCAGAACAAATTAGAGTTCGTTACTGATGATGCCCGGAGAACTGTTGTTCCTACTGATGCCGGATACAAATAGATAGAAGAGCCAGACTTACTTGTTGATGAGGATAGTCTAAGAACTGCAGAATTCGACTGTATCCATTTAATCTGTTCTGACGGCACATTACAGCCAAACTGATCAAGAACTTTTGCAGATGCTGAACCACGTCTATCTTCCAAAAGTGACATCTCTGTAGTTCCAGAGAGTTTAACCGATGTCAGTACTGTCTCTTCCACAGTGACTTCAATTTCGTCATACCGTGTCTGATCATTCTTTGCAGCTGCACGAATCGTAGTAGTACCAGGATTCACCGGAATCAGTTCAACATAATCATTATGTTCTGTCTCATTCAAGGAGAGGTAAAGAACTGAAGAGTTTTCAACAGTCCACACAATAGGACTATTACGGAGAGAACTGCCATACTGGTCTTCCAAGTAGGCATAGATTTCGTCACGCTCTGCAAGAGTGGAGATTTTCTCAGGATTAGACTTGATTTCTACATATGCTCCTTCTGACGCTGGAACTACCCGTACTGTCACCTCATCATAAACAGACGGAATCTCCTTCAATGTCGCACGAACAGTTGCTGTTCCTGTATTTAAACCAATGAACTGAATGCTCGAATCAGCACTGCTTTCGTTTACAGATAGTCCAAGAGTGGAGTAGTTATCAACTGTCCAGAGAACAGTAAAACCAGATCTGGAAATTAACTCCCCAAATGAATCATAGAGATGACTATATACATAATCAGTGTCACCAAATTTGAGATTGGAGGGCGCAGACGTGATATCAATTCTTGCAACATCAAACGGCAGAATCTGAATCTGCTTTTCGATGTATACGGATGAATTAGATATAGACTCTGCACGCAGAGTTACATTTCCTGCATGAAGAGCTGTGATTTCTACAGAGTCATCCGAATCAATAATGATTCCTGATGTTGATTTCTGTGAGTAATCATAAAGTTGCAGGAGACCTGCTGGACTTACCGTGACATTTAACGTGTCATCATAAACAACTCTGTTGTACTGATCAAAACTTCGAATACGATCAGATTCAGAAGAAGTAACTGTCATCACATCAGGATAATCATGCCATAGGAAACCAACAGATGTAATTATTGACTCTCGAACCTCCACATTAATTGTCGCATTAACCAGAGGATTATTCTTCGCAGAAACAAGAACTGTTGTTGTACCTACTGCTTTTGGAGTAAACAATGCTTCAAGAGTTGGGTGATTAACATCAGGGTTTACGGTAACAGAAACCACTGAAGTGTTGTCAACCGTCCATTCAACCTCCTCATCATAAATGTATGACCCGAACTGGTCACATACATATGCATCAACAGTATCAGTACTTGGTTTTGCTCCTATGTATAAGATAACATGGTTATCACTTACACTGATAGAAGTAATGTCACCTACTGGTGACGAATTAACTACCGTAACCTTATGTTTCCATTGAAGTGTGGGATTAGATTCTGGATATGCAAGAATTGTTGCAGTACCGGGATGAACTGGTGTAATTGTCACACGATTTTCAGTCGGAAGATAATTCGTAAGAGTGATATTGCTATTTCCCTCAAGAATTTCCCATTGAAGATCTTTGGGAGACACTTCTATACCGAACTGATCATACAGTTCTACGTAAGTAGACCGTGTTGTTCCTATTGACAGAGTTGATGAGTAAGAACCGGATATTTTTGTAACTCTTGTCTCTTCAACTGAAACAGTAGTTGACGCAGATACTGCTGGATTGGTTACAAGAGAGGCAGTAATTTCAACCTCTCCAATCTTTTTAGGAGTTATGTAACCATATGAATCTATTGTAAGAACAGACGGATTGCTGCTTGTCCAGAGAATTGTTTCTGATTTGGAGATTCCATCTGCATCATAATAGGTGGCATAGAAATCAATATCAGATGAATAGCGAGTATCAAGCGATACTCCGGATGGCCCATTTATAATGAGACAAGGGAAATTTACTGCATCAGCAGTATCTGAAACAGTGAATGAGTAATTCTGGCTATAACAATACTCAGATGGAGTACTATAACTCAACGAACCATCTGCATAACCTGTAGAGAACAGAGCACGTACAGTCCACTCACCGATTTCTGCATACGATGATGCAGAATACTGAGAATAACGAGTCTCATTCCACCTGTAATTGTAATACTTTCCACCAAAGATATGGGTGTCATGGATATTCTGCTCCTCATTACTGAAAACCAGACCAAGGTTGCTTCCGCCTTCAGTATAGTATCCATTCTCGGTGCTTACCGAGACAACAACAAACGGAGCATCTGCCGGATGAATGGTTTTTCCAATAATGGATTCACCATTCAGCGTGATGTCAATCTCTGCTGTAGGATACATCAGATTAATAGAGTAACCAGATGAATTCGTGTAGATTCCAGGAGTAATATCATCACCGGTAACTACTCCGTTGACAAAGGTGACGGAATTACTTCCGCAGGTCCATTCGCCCTCATAGCCTGTGTTCTGATATACAAATACAACAGGAATCTCAGATGATGGTGAGGATGTGACAGCGGGCAGAGACGCACTCTGTTCCACAGGAAGCTCTGATTCTGATGCTCCCGAACTATCTTCCGGCAATACAGCAGTATCCTGTTCAGAATCACTGTTACTCACCGAAAAATTCAATTCACTATCAAGAGTTTCATTCTCCGCTAAGACAGGCATGGCCATCGCCAGACACAGCGTCATCAATACAACCGCAGCACACACCACAAGCCGCAGTGTCTTTACCGAAGCACGCCTCGTTGAGCCTGCCTCAGTCTCACTTTTCTTCATCATAATCTTCAACTAACCTCGTCAGTTTTTTTTGTTCAACCGTCAAGGAAGCGGGAGAGCTGCAACAACGAAGCAGCAGACCCGCGAGAGTAGGAGACAAAGACACGCAGGGGAAGGTGTACTTCGTCTCCGTTACAGGATGGCAGAAAGACGGCAGTTACGCTGTCTTACCACCGGTTTTGTTCATTCGTCGTTACTTTCTTCTGAGAACTGCTGCTGCCGCCAGTGCTCCAAGAATCATTCCTGCAACCGGTGCCGGGGATTTTCCTGGCTCGGACGGAGTGGTTCCCGGAATGTCATACGGGACGTCTCCCGGGACATCGGTCGGGTCGTCGGATGGTTCATCGGACGGAGTCTCGGTTGGTACATCTCCAGAGGATGGGGTCTTTCCTGAGCTTGGGATAATAATTGCAGATCCTCCACCGTTTCCTCCGCTGGGAGCTGCAGTCTCAATACCTGCAACATAGCTGGAGAAGCCGTTGCCGGTGACGGTAACAAGCCAGAATTCTCCGTCCTCTGCAACGGACTTGATAGTTGCCTTCTTTACGTTGTTTCCAACATGGTAGACAACAAGCTTTGACTTGTCAGAAACAGTTGCTTTTGGAATCTTGAAGACAATCTGGATGTTTCCATTTCCGGCGGTAATGTTGGCATTGATGTCATCAACATTGTCACCGGTTGCGGTCAGCATAACCAGTCCGTCAAAGGTTGCCTTGGTACCAAGGAACGAGGAAACCTTCGTGGCAACAGTGTTGTTGTAAACACCGCTCATATCTGGAAGCAGAGTGGTCAGTTTGTTTCCAAGGTTAATGGTCAGGTTGTATGCAAAGTCACCGGCTTTCGGAGATGCTGCAACAGCTTCCGGATAAATGACAGTAACACCAGTGATGTTTCCTTTCACTCCGCCGGATACTGCAGTCATGTCAGAGAATGCAATGACAAGCTGAACACCATTGGACTCAAGGGTCGTGGTGTTGTTTTCAGAATCAACGTCTCCACCGGTGATGGTGTGAGATCCGTCATCGTTTGCGACTCCAATATCACCAAAGCCTGGTGCGACCGTTGCAACAACAGTCATATCACCAAGGTAAATGTCAGCGGCAGTGTAGTTGACACCAGCTTCGAAGGTTGCATTCACCTTGTAGATGCCGGCTTCACTCGGGACAGTGGTTGCATCGCTATACTTGACAGTAATAGTACCGTTTCCAAGGATGCCTTCCTTAACAGTAACAACAACAGCTTCTGCGCTTCCTGCCTCATAGCTCACCGGAAGTTCCGGAGTGATGACAAGGTCAGCTTTGGTAAGCGTTGCTTTTGCAATGGTAAGTTCACCGAGTTCAATGACTGCGGCTTCATAATTGTCACCTGCAGCAACGCTTGCATTCACCTTGTAGGTTCCTGCAGCAACCGGTACTGCTTCTGCATCATTGTAGAGGAGCTTGATTGCACCAAGACCGACAACACCTTCAGCGGCGGTTGCGGTAGCTGCATGTTCCTTACCGTCATAGACAACATCAACCGGAATTGCAAAAGTGATGTTTTCAATGACTGGAACTGCTTTTGCGATTACCAGTGTGCCAAGTTCAATTTCTGCTGCAGTGTAGTTGACGCCGGCGGCAATGCTTGCGTTAACCAGATAGGTTCCTGCATTGACCGGTGCGGTTGCGGTTCCATTGTAGAGCAGAGTAATCTCACCAAGTCCGACAACACCTTCTGCTGCGTCTGCGGTGACTTCATAGGTCTGACCATAGACAACGCCGGTCGGGATGGTGAATTCCATGTTCTCAATGACTGGAACTGCCTGTGCAATCTGCCACTCAGCCTTGACTTCGCCGGTGTAGTTGTTCTGTCCGACAATCGTTACCTGATGCTTTCCGGCAACAGCACTGCTGCTGTCTCCTTCGACAGAGTAGTCAGTTTCTGCGATGGAAAGCGCACCATCAGTGACAATGAAGGTCGGAACCTTAACTGTGCCGTCATAGGTGAATGCGTCATTTTCGGTTGAGGTGGTCACACCTGCGCCTGCAATCGACTTTGGTGCAATAACCCAGTTAAGTTTGAGGTCATCAGTTTCGCCGTTCTTCCATGCAGTGTTTGCTTTGTCCATTAAAGAGACAGTGACAATGTGGGTTCCGGCTGCTGTTGCTTTGTTTCCGGTAACTTTGTAGTCAGCACTCTCTGCAATAACTGCGGTGAGTTCTGCGCCGGTGTAGGTGTACGAACCGGTGATTTCCGGCTCAGCAACCTGACGTCCGGTGATGACAAAGGTACCAACCTCGAGGTCAGCTACATCATTGTAGTTGTTACCGCCGGTTGCGGAAATGGTAATGGTGTAGGTTCCCTTTGCGGACGGTGCATTGGCATCTCCAGTGTACTTGATTGCAGTGACGGCAACTCCGTCAACCTTCGGCGCAACAGTAACTTCCTGTGGCTTGCCGTTGTACTCGGCACTGGTTGCACTGAGAGTAAAGTCATCCTTGTCAAGGTCTGCTTTTCCAATCGTGAGAGTGCCGACAGCAAGGTCAGCGGCTGCAGTGTAGTTTGTACCTTCTGCAACGTTTGCAGTGACAGCATACTCTCCTGCGTCAACAGCAGCTTCTGCTCCGTTGTACATCAGGGTGACTGCACCAAGACCGTAGATACCGTCTTTTACGGATGCAGTAAGGGTCTGCGATTCTCCAGTGTAGACAAGGTCATCTGGAATCTCACAGGAAATCATCTCTGCAGTTGGAACAGCTTTTGCAATGGTCCACGTAGCAGATGCGGTTCCTTCGTAGTTGCCCTTTCCAGTAACCGTGACTGTGTAGTCTCCTGCAGCGATACTGCCCTCTACGTCAAGCGTGTAGTCAGTATCTGCAGCAAGGATTGCTCCGTCAAGGGTTACGGTAAACTCCGGAGTCTGTTCTTCACCGGTGTAGGTGACAGCAGTTGCCTCGATAACTGCATCTGCAAGAGACTTTGGTAAAATCTTCCAGTCAAGAGTGATGGAAGCAGAATCAGCATCCTTCCATTCAGTGTTTACCGTATCTTTCAGGGTAAGGGTAAGCATGTAGTTGCCGGCATCAGTTCCGGTGTTTCCGGAAACATCATACATACCTGCACTGTTTGCACTGTCAACAAGATCAATGGTCTGTTCCTCACCATTGTAGGTCGGGAAGGTTCCAAGAGTTGGCGGGACAATAACAGTTCCGGTAATCTTAACTTCTCCAAGGAAGAGGTTGGCAACTTCATTGTAGTTGTCGCCGTCAGTTACGGAGATGTTAACCGCATAGGTTCCCTTTGCCGTTGGAGCTTCGGATGCACCATTGTAAGTAACGGTGATGTCTCCAACTCCGTTATCTTTGGCTTCAACAGTAACTGCAAACGGCTGTCCTGTCCAGACAAACTCGCCAAGACCGGTAACGGTAAAGTCATCCGCTTCGAGGTCTGCTTTAACAAGTTTGACAACATTGCAGGTCGATGTAGTACCCGCTGCAGCAAAAATCTGAACAGTTCCTTCTGCACAGTTTACAACCTTGTAGTTTCCATTTGCATCAATGGAAAGTCCGGTTGCAGGCTCAGTACTGTCAGATTTACAAACAGACCAGGTAACTGGTTCATCTTCCATAACATCGCCATACTGGTCGTAGACAACAGCAACAGCTGTGCCCTCGGTTCCGTAGGCAAGCTCGGTATCACCGACCGGTGCAGTGATTACAACCATGGTGGCGATTGATGGGGCTTTCTGAATCTTCAGAGTTGCTGGTTTGACCGGGTATGTTGAAATCTGGTCAACTAAGCTTTTGTCAGCCAACTCGTCTATAATTACAGTAATTTCTACCTTAGTTACCGGAGTACTTACATCTGGAACAATATCCAAATAACATAAGACAGTGTCAGCATTCAGATAACCTGTTTTAGAAAGAGTGAGCCAGGTATACTTAGCGCCATCATTTTCATTATTGATAGTTGCACCAAGCGGGTTTTGAGTTTCATTCACTGAGATGATGACACCAGGAATTTCTGGTAAGTCAATTGTCACAGCCCCTATTTCAACAGGACCGTGAATCGTTACCGGAACGGTTGTTTTTTCGTTCCACGGCACTTCAGTACTTGGAACATCAATTGTAATTGACTGTTCCGCAGCTGCAGCAGCCCCTCCGAAGAAGGCTGCAAGCAGCAGAAGTGCGGTTAAAGCATAAAATGTTCTTTTCATAACTTTCATGTGTTTATCCTCTCCGTACTCCTGACATCAGGAAAATAAGACCGACAGCCGCAAAGAGACCAAACAGGGGGAATGCAGAGCCTGGTGCTTCCGGTGTCGGCACATCATAGCCTATCTCCGGCGGAACATCATCCGACGGCTCAGTCGTATTGGATTCGGTTGGCAATACATCAGAATTCATCCCAGGGATTGACTCCACGGTCGTGCCATTGTTAGCAGTATCCATAGAAACATCTGGAAGTGAACCGCCCGATTGAACGGGCTGATTCTGTCCCTGAGCTCCGGTAACCGCAAGGGTTCCGGAAATTACCTTATACTCTGCATAAACATCCTGAAACTCAGCATTATCAATCTCAACTGCCGAAACGGTCAGCGGGATAGATGATGGAGAATCAACTGTTGCAGTAATTTCCAGAGAGAAGAGTGTCATATCACCGGAAATCCCCTGAGCTGCAGAAGTAAACCAGATATACTTCTGAACATCAGCAGATTCCCCTGAATTTACCAGAGCAGAAGCTCCGGGCAGTGCTGCAGCCGGCGCATTCTCAGCAATAGTAATGACTGTTCCTGGGATAGTATTTGGAACCTCAATCAGAAAACCAAGAATATTATCCGCATCATGAATTGTCACCGGGACAGTAACCGGTTCATTAATCGACACTGGAACTGCCGGGACATCAACTGAAATGGACTTTTCAGCCCCAGCCGGAGCTGCGCACAGCAGACAAAGCACAAGCACCACAACAGCCGCACCAAAAAGATGCCGCAGGACCTTTTCCAAAGAGCGCATGATTGGCACATCTTCGGACAGACTATTTTCAATCATAGAGATACTTCAGATTTTTGTTCAATTTTCCAAACACTAACAAATAATTGCTAATTTATCAGCATAGGTGAGAGAACAAGCCCCAGACATTAAGTCAATGACTATGATAAGAGGAATATATGTCCTCATTAGTGATAAATCATTGTCAAAATAAATCCAAATAAGCAACAACCAACCTCCAAAAAAGAGCTCGCCACACACTGATGACGACATATGTGATGTAGTATGAACACAAAATCACATCATACTGGAAAAGAAACAAGGAAAAAATAAACTGCATTTTTGTTCCTTTTTTTGTAGGAATAAATTCCAACATATGAATTCAACAATGGATTGCACAAAAATATACAGCATTTTTTCACAATAACTGCAAAAAATGAGATTGAGATACCAAGTGATTTAAATCCTCTTATCATAGGATGTAAACATCATAGAAAATCCAGTAAAAATCTCTCGGTTACAAAAAAAACGATTCAGCGAGATAGCCAACCTCCTGCTTCTTTTTCTACGACATACCCACGCGCGCCACCACCTCCTGCCATCCCCGCACCCACCCCTTTCAAAACCAAACCTATGCAGAATACTATATTCTAAAATTTCCGTATAGGTTTGGTTTTTTAACCGCAAATACCATAACAATTTCGCAAAAATAACCATAAAAACATTCAAATACCGCACACACCAACATTGAATTTCCAAAGCACAGCACAAACCGCACAAAGACCAAATAAACCACATACTGATTTATAAAAAATCGAACCAGCCGCAGAAAAACCAGGCAACAGCGAACAGACAACCAGACAAAAAAACCAAAAACCGATAAAGCCCCGAAAACAGCTCTTCTGTATATCCGGCACTCGAAGAGTGCCTGCTTCGTCTCCTGCTTGGAGGAGAGAGGAGTTACTCCTCCGTCTCCTCAAAGACCTTGTAATCCTTCTTATTCATCTTCGTTCTCGGCATCTCGTCAATCACCGACACCGCAAGCGGACACTCCCAGTGATTTAAGTTCTCCTTCGCAAACGCCATAATCTCCGCTTCCGCCTTCTTCCGGTCAGCGGCAGAGTCCGCAAGCGTCACATAGAGCTTCATCTTCTTATCCGTCTTCCAGGGAACAGACACCGCACAGACTTCTGAAACAACCGGACTCTTCTCCATCGTATTCTCGATGATAGTCGGATACACATTATATCCGTTAATCTTTACCATGCGCTTGCAGCGGGAACGGAAGATAATATTTCGTCCCTCATCGAAGGTCACAATATCTCCCGTGTGCAGCCAGATTCTGCCGTCTTTGTGCTTGCGCATAACATCAGCCGTTGCCTTCTCGTTCTTGTAGTAGCCGGTCATAATCGACCCGCCGAGCAGACACAGCTCGCCTTCTTCGTTGTCTGCAATCACCTTCGTTGTTCCCGGCTCGACCAGACACATCTCAAGACCGTTGACCGGCTTTCCGACACAGCCCTCCGGAATATCATCCCGGTCCTCATCGACCAGAATACAGGCCCCGCCGCACTCGGTAAGTCCGTATCCCGGCAGGAACGAAGCCCCGCCGTTCTTTCTTCCCAGAATCACATTGTACCGGTCGATTAAATCCGACGACACCATGTCTCCTCCGCAGACGATATGCTGGATAAACGAGAGGTCATGTCCTTTCAGGAGCGGATACATCCGCTCATACATTGCAGGAACACCTGCGAGAATCTCGATTTTCTCCTTCAGCACCAGATTTGCGCAGTCCTTCGGCGTAAACCGCGGAGAAAGAACCATCCGCATACCGCAGGAAAGCGGGGCATGAATACAGATGGCAAGACCGAACGCATGAAACACCGGCAGGACCGAGAGAAATGCCCCGTGCTCATGACAGCGGTCGTTTACCTTCATCACGATAAGCGAAGAGGTCGTGATGTTAAATGCCCCATTGGAAAGCAGAACGCCCTTCGCCTCGCCGGTAGTGCCCCCGGTATACATCACCGCCGCCGTATCCTCATAGCGTACGGTATCTTTGGGAAGCTCTGCGGTCTGCAGATAGTCGCGTCCCGACTGCAGAACATCACGCCAGAGCAGAACCTCTGCTGCTTTCGGCGCTTTGCGGACAGAGTGGCGGTAGACCGTCTTCATCACAAAGCCCTTCGGATTCTTCGGGAAAAACTCCGGCGTTGCACAGCGGATAATCTGTGCCCCAAGACCTTCCGCATGGCCTTCGTTCATCTCAAAGGTCAGGATAATCTTGCTGTCGCAGAGGCGGACCGCATCTGCAATCTCCTTCTTCGTTGAGAGCGGATGCACCAGATTACAGACTGCCCCGATGCGGTTTACGGCATAGACCGCAACCACGCACTGCGGCATATTCGGCAGGCAGATGGTCACAAAGTCTCCCTTCTTCACGCCTAACGACACAAGACCTGCGGCAAATGCATGGACATCGTCCATCAGTTCCCCATAGGTGATTCTGTTTCCGAAATACAGAATCGCTTCCGCATCGCGTCCCACACGGGAACAGCCGAATTCAAACATGGAGTAGAGCGAGCGCTGGACAACCTCCGGATAGGTCAGCCCCCGGATAAGCGGTTTTTCTGCGGAAGAAGGAGACATAAGTATTATTTGTGTTCGTTAGTGAGAATAAATAGCCTTTCGTCGCGGCACGGAAATATCCTGCGCTGATTGACGAATTGGAGAGTTATTATGCGGCAGATGTCGAGCACAAGGGTTAGATAGCGGGGGCAGGGGCTTCGACGGAAGGCGAAGGTAAATTCGCCAAAATTGCCGAGAGTTTCGGAATTCCGAAAATATCTATCCGGCTGCGGGAGACTGGAGAGGAGAAAGATTTTATACATTCAGCCGTCTGCCCCTGCCGCGCATAAAGGGAGACGACTCTACTGAAAGCCGTATCGGTTCGTAAGGCACGGCACTTCACGGCGTTGCTCCTAAATTATGTTATTGTAATGGATTTCTAACAACCGTCCAAAGCAACACGATAGTGTTGCTTCATTTTTTTGAAAAAGAGAAAGCGGAAATAAATCCCGCTTACTCGTCGCGGGATTCCAGAACCTTGTAGTCCTTCTTGTTCATCTTCGTTCGCGGCATCTCTTTGAGAACCGCAACCGCAAACGGACAGCTCCAGTGGTTTAAGTTTGCTTTGGCGAACGCCATAATCTCCTCCTTTGCCTTCTCCTCATCCGTCTTCGCATCAGCAAGCGTTACATAGAGCTTAATCTTCTTGTCCGTCTTCCAGGGAGCCGCAACCGCACAGACCTCCGAAATAAGCGGACACTTCTCCATCGTATTCTCGATAAGAGTTGGATAGACATTGTATCCGTTAACCTTTACCATACGCTTGCAGCGGGACTTGAAGATAATATTCAGGTCCGCATCAAGCGTTACCACATCTCCAGTGTGCAGCCAGATTCTGCCGTCTTTGTGCTTTCGCATGACATCTGCTGTTGCCGCCGGATTCTGATAATATCCGCCCATGAGAGACGGGCCGAAGAAGCACAGCTCCCCTTCTTCAGTGTTCGGGAGAACTCGGGTTGTTCCCGGCTCTACCAGACACATCTCAATGCCGGTAAGCGGCTTTCCAAGCGCTCCTTCGGGAAGCTCGGTATCACTGCCGGACGAAACACAAACCGGTCCGCAGGCTTCGGTCAGACCGTAGCCTGCCAGGAAAGAAGCACCGCCGTGTTCGCTGTCCAGAATTTCATTGTAGCGGCGAATCAGATCAGAGGAAACTAAATCCCCGCCTGCTACCGCGTGGACAACAAAGGAGAGGTCATGCCCTTTCAGGAGCGGATACATCCGCTCATACATCGCCGGAACACCGGCAATAATCTCAATCTTCTCCTTTAAGATCAGATTTGCACACTCCTTCGGGTCGAACTTCGGCGAGAGAATCATACGCATACCGCAGCAGAGCGGAGCGTGTACGCTTGCAACCATACCAAACGCATGGAACAGCGGCAGGATGGAAAGGAAAGCGCCCCCTTCATGGCACTGGTTTTCCAGCTTTAAGTGAACGAAGCTGGAGGTTGTGAAGTTGAATGCCTGATTGGTGAGGATAACGCCTTTTGCATCTCCTGTGGTACCTCCCGTGTACATCAGTGCGGCAGTGTCCGCGGCTTTGACCGTATCCTTTGGAAGCGGGTGTTTCTCGAGGAATTTTCTGCCGGACTCCATAACCGATGCCCAGGAGACGGCACCTGGGGCGCGGGCGGCCTTTCTGACCGAGAAGTTATAGACGCTTTTCATCACCAGTCCCTTCGGATTCTTCGGGAAGAATGCCGGTGTCGGACAGCGGATGACGGTTGCCCCGAGGTCTTTAACCAGACCTTCGTTGAGTTCGAAGGTGAGAATAAACCGGCTTTCGGTGAGGCGGACGGCTTTTTCAATCTCGTCTTTGGTGGAGAGCGGATGCACCATGTTGCAGACAGCCCCGATACGGTTTACGGCATAGAGAGCGATTACACACTGCGGGATGTTCGGCAGAAAAATGGTGACAAAGTCCCCTTTCCGGACACCCAGTTCCAGGAGACCGGCGGCACAGGCGTGGATATCATCCATGAGCTGACCATAGGTAACCTTCCGGGAGAAGTAGGTGAATACCTCCGCATCCCGTCCCACGCGGGACATTCCGTATGCTGCCATATTGTAGAGGGAACGCTGGGTTTCTTCCGAGAAGTGCAGATTGGTGATGAGACGTTTGTTAGACATATTATTGTTTAGTGTTCGTTATTCTAGATAAATAGTCTTCCGTCCTGATTCCGGATTTTTCTGCGCTTATTGACGAATTATTCAGGCATTTATGCGGATTTCTGCAGAGAATTCCGCGGAAAAACCCCGCAGAGATTCGGCAGAAAGCGAATCTGATTCGTCCTGATAATTGACACTTTTTGAATTTGTGCCAAAATTCTGCGAATCCGGGGTGCGGATGCGGCGGGGAGTTTGGCGGATTGTCAATAATTTACAAAACGCGCACATGTGTTCAAGAGATGAGTGGTGCCGCATTATTCCCTGTTAGCAAACAGCAAAAAAAAAGAAAAGGTTACTCCTTTTTCAGGAGCGGGGACTGCATGAGCAGTGCACGGAGGACGTCGGAACGGGAAAGTACTCCGACAACCTTTCCAGTGTCATCCTCGACCGGGACCTTCTTGATTCTCTTGTCCGAGAGAAGAGTAAACACCTCGGCAACGCCGGCGGTGAGTTTGACGGAGACAACCTTCTCCGTTGCAAGCTGCATGACCGGAATCTGCGAAAGGCCGGCGAGTTTTGCATCGAGCAGTTCCTTGTTCTTCCAAAGCGGATACATGGAAGCGACCGGCGCGTCGGCATTCACATCTGCCATATGGCGGATAACATCGCCGTCGGAGATGAACCCTGCGGCATGACCATCTTCAGAGATAACCGGAATTCCGCTGCTCTTGTGCTCAACCATACAGCGGACCGCATCCAGAACCGATGCAGACGCGGAGACGGAGTAGACGTCCTTCTTCATCATCGAAGAAAGCGTGTTCTCCATAACAACCTCAGCCGCAGGTTTTTCCTCATGCTGTGCCTGACGGCTTACGCGTCTGATGTAGAGAGCACAGCAGAAACCAACAACCGCAAGAAGAGCGGCTAAGAGAGCTGCCGCAGAAAATCCGGTCTCAGCGGCAGAGACGGCGCCGATTGTATAGACGCCGGCAAACAGAGACGAGCCGATACAGCCGGCAATCTGGAATCCGGTACTCATAACGATAACCCCGTGCGGGTTCATCTCATAGCTTAAGCGGGAGAGCGCAAAGCTCTGGACCGGACCGATAATCAGTGCCGAACCGCAGATAACCGGGATGTAGAGGACGGCAAACAGCAGGAGAGAACCGGTGGTAATCAGGCCGGCAAGGGCTGCGGTAAAGACCGCGATACAGGCAAAACCAAGCGGCAGCAGAACGCCCGGACCGTGTTTGTCATAGACTCTGCCGGCAACAACCGAGATAATGCAGGAGAGCAGAATGGCCGGGAAGAGGGTAAGGGAGGCGAAAATCGCCGGAACGCCGAGTGCAGACTGCAGATAAATCGGCATGACGATGTTCATCGCAAAGATGACAATCAGGGAAAGCATGTTGATGATAACCCCGACCGCAAACGGTCTGATGGACAGGGGACGCAGGTCGATTAACGGGTGTTCGATTCTGTTCTGACGGCGTAAGAAAAGAATCAGACAGAGGATACCAAGAACTGCGGTGATTGCGGAGATGACAACGTTTCCGGTGAATGCGGTAGAGATTCCGTAGAGGATGCCGATTAACGCAAGACCAATCAGAATCGTGGAGAGAACATCCAGCTTCGGATGGGTGAGTTTTGCGATGTCGCCTAAGATGAATGCGGCAGCGAGGAAGCAGATAATCGCGAGAACCGCAAAGACAATCAGCAGCATTCTCCAGTCAAAGAAAGAGAGAATGACACCGGCTAAAATGACACTCGAGGCAGGGCCTATGGTCGTCATAGCGCCCATAATTCCCATATAGGTTCCCAGTTTCTTTCGCGGGGCGACCTCTAAGGTGATGTTCATGCCGACCGGAATTAACATTCCGGTACCAAGGGACTGTAAGATACGGCCTGCAAGAAGCACCGGGAAGGACGGAGCGGCAGCGGCAACGATACTGCCTGCAATAAGAAGACCGACAGAAGTCAGGAACAGGGTTCTGGTCTTGATGCTCTTGTAGAGGAAGGCAGAAACCGGCACCATGACTGCGGCGCCAAGCATGTATGCAGTGGCTAACCACTGAACAGTTCCCACATCGACGGAGAAGTACTCCATAATGGGGGCAAAGCCGACATTGAGATAGGTCTCGTTAAATGTTGCAAGAAACGCGGCAAACGCGGCAACAAATAAGACCCGTTTCGGGTTAATAGAAGAAGTACGCATAGAAACCTCTCGAAAAACAGTAACAGAATATATCTTTCCACCCTATTAGAAATTAACGGAGAGGAGGGCTAATTACAGTCAATAACACTGAGGATGTAAAGATAAGCAGAGGATTTCTAACAACCTCAATTTTCAAAAAGACCACATCCCAACATCCAATATTTAGGATATGGTTCTGTCCTGTTTCTTACCGTCAAGAGGATATTTCCACCGCGGGCGGCTCCGGCTCGTAAGTCGCCGCCCCGCACCCCATTTCAGAAATAACGGTTAGACAATCATTTTCCAAAAATTAGGGGTGCGGAGCCGCGACTCCGGCGCGGAGCGGCTCGCGGTGGAAATATCGTCTATTTGTATATGTCAAAAGACGGTCAATTTGGAAATATTTGGGTTGTTAGAAATCCTCAAGCAGTTTGTTTCGAGGGGGAAATAATTCCAATATCTTCTATATTCACTCAAAGTAAGGACAAAAGCAAAAGAGAAAATATCCGGTATCCGGATATCTGACGCACCGTTTTCAGATGGCTTCTGTTTGCGGCAGAAGTGGAAAATGTCGGGATAATCCCGTGTAGATTGATTGACGTATCTATGAATGAATAGGCATCAGATATTGTCCGGCCGGAACAGAGGTTTTTCCCAAAAACTCTGTGATGTTCATTGAGGTGATTTTGCGGACAAGGAAGTGTTCCAGCGGGTAGCTGTCTGATTCGGTAATCATCCAAATCCGGTTGAGTACAGACTGCGGAGTGTTTCTCCCGTCAGCGGATACAAGCGACAGACTGACTGTTGTCTCCTTTTCCTGCGGGATGATGACGACCGATTTTTCTCCCAGAATTAGCCGTCCGCCGGTGATTTCAGCATGGAGATTTTTTCCCGCAGGCAGTTCTTCAAAGCATACTGCAGTTCTGCCTCCGGTTACTGTAAACACCGACGTGACACCGCATTTTCCCTCCACCGTGTATCCTGCGGTTCTAAGTTCTTCATCGACTTCGATAGAAATCTCAGATACCGCAAGAGACACAACCATGCTCTGACTGTCAGCCGCCGCTGCCGAAGCTGATAGAAGGCAAATGAGGCAGAGGACGATGCCGATTTTTGTCAGAGCAGAGGGCGTCATGGTAAGGGATTATGGGGTTTACTGAGCCGGATCATTGTTAACCCAGAACATAAACTTCAAAACATCCATATGACTGCCAGATTTCGTAGCCATATCAATATAATTCATTGTAGTACTGAAGTTAAGTTTCATAACATTACCAATACCATATCCTCCAACAGGATTTCCAGCAATCTCAGGATGGTGAGTACCTGCTGCAACTGTTAAGATAACCTGACCGTTAGCAACATCAGTTTCAGGATTGGCAGATGCATTGGTAATATTATATGGAATAAAACTACCAGCATTAACTAATCTGAAACCATTAGAGTAGTTGTTCGATGAGAGATTCACATGTAAATACATAGTAGGCTGGAGAAGAGCTTTCGTTACATTAACTTTATCAATAATGTACAGATTAGAGGCTTGAAACGTAACATCTGAAGGAATTGTAACTTCATAGACATCCTGAACCGTATAGGTTAATTTAGTATCACCCTCTCTATCAGAGAGGGTTAATGTCTCCCCACCACTCACAGCACCAGCCATAGCAAACACCACAGCAAGGCTGATGAGAATCATTAATACATTTTTCATTTTCATTTTGTGTTTCTCCTTTCTCTTTTTTCACACAATTTTTCTATCCGCTCATCTGACAATGAGCGTTGTCTTCATATCCGCATTGTTCGTCGGTGATTTGTCGGCGATGCGGTACGGCTGTACATGGATAACAGCATCATACGTCCCCGTTGAAAGCGGGCGGGTGAGATTGATTGTCTGTACATGCAGTCCCGGCGGGATTAAATCAGATTTGTAGATTGACTCGTACTCGCCATTAGTACCTGTTTTTGGTATGAGCAGTTCAAACGTCAGATAGTATGTGCCGTTGTTCGCTTCGGGGTTGTAGAAGTCAACGGTTGTTATCCTCGTTGTTCCCGGAGGAATTGTCATCGTACCCCAACCGGGGATTGCGACACCCGGCTGAGAAGTATGATTAATCACCGGAGTTACATACTCCCCAGCATTGACATCCACCTTTAGTCCTCCCCACTGTTGTTTGTTGGTAATACCAAGCCAGGTGAGGAAGCTGTCGTCTCCTGAAATCAGGATACCAAGCAGGATTCCGCCGAAAAGCAGAGCGAGAAGCAGAAGGATAATCAGGATGATAATGATTACCTTTGACTTTCGGTCCGACTTTTCCTCTGTTCCATTCTGTTCTGTCATAGAAGAAACCTCCATAGGATTTTCTGCTGTTGACACAGCGTGGTTTGTTCTTTTGTGCTGTTCTTCTGCTGTGCTGAAGGATACAGCACATGATTTCCTGGGAACAGAGTGGTTCTGTACCCGTGTTGTTCAGAATTCGATACGGGAAGTGAGTCCGGCTAACCCGGTCTCACTTCCGGAAAGAGATAGGGCAAGGAGTGTGAGGTCATGGTGAATCCCCCATGTAGCAATCCTTCGAATCTGAAGTATCAGAGTCATACGCGTCCATGACAACAGAGGCGGTAAATGTCACTGTTTCCTGATATGTTCCGGCATAGATAGGCTCAGTATCCACTCTTGCAGAGAGAGTGACGGCCTGAGACTGGTAGTTTTCACTTTTGTCATAGGTAAACGAGGCGACAACATCGCCTTTCTTCAATGGAATCATATCTCCCAACAGAGAGTACGTGAGTTGCTGGCCAGATTTCTCCTGCAGGGTAAGCTTACCGGAAAATGTACTTAACGTAACATTAACCCGTCCGACTCCATCCGGAATAAAGAACGAACTCGCTGTATCAACTTTGATGGTTGCCTCATCACCATTTACCTTGATATCAAGAGACTCCGGAATAATTACCGTATAGGTTAAGACATCTGCAGGTTGTCCCCAGATAGCATAGAAGGTTACATTTCCTCCACCGGTAACCGGATAACGGCTGTTTTCCGGATAGTAATCCTTAGGCTTTTCTTTTACCGTTTCGTTAGTATCTGTACGGGAAACAGACCACCCCATCAACTGCGTTCCAGGATACAGCGAATCCTGGTTTATCAGCAATGATTTGTTCAGCCGTATAGAGTGAAACTCTGTTGAGTCCACAAGTTTTGAGACCGGGGCAGAATCATCAGGGGAGCGGCATAATGTTACCGTGAGGATTTTTGACCGTGCATCTGTGTACACAAACGTGTTTCCGGTGATGAGAACTTCAGAAAGCGGAAGCGAAGCTTCGTCAACTCCTTTGAAGATGTTGACCTTACCATCCGTCTGATAGATACTGTTACTGTTGGAGTCAGCCGCAGTATTTCCGCTATACTCTCCGCAGTAAACGGTCAGTGTTCCGCCGGAGACAGAGAAAGCCCCGCCATTTTTAGCATTATTGTCTTTCGTTGTCGGATGGACATGGGTGGCAACTTTTACATCTTTACAGCTGACATTGCCAATAGTAATCAATCCGCCGTTAACATATGCTCCGCCGCCATCACCTGTTGCGATATTTGCGGTCAGATTTCCGCTGTCCATTACAAAGTTACCGTTCAGTACCGCAACAGCACCGCCGTTTCCAGTTGCGGTACAGGAACTGACATCACCAAAATCAATGGTGAAATTCCCATTGGAGATATAAACAGCACCGCCATTTACCGCAGAGCACTTTTCAATATCTCCATTCTCCATGCGGGCATTACCGCCGGCAACACATACAGCCCCACCGTTTCCGGTTGCAGTACAGCTCGCAATTTCGGCAGAACTGCTCATAGTGAAACTGTCTTCAGTTGGATTTCCGGTTACTGACACATAGACAGCACCGCCATCAACAGCAGAACAGGAACGCATCGAACCGCCGCTGACAGATGCAGTCCCGCCGGTAACATATACAGCACCACCGTTTCCGGTTGCAGTTGAGTTTTGGATTAAACCCGCACTCATGGTAAACGCACCATCGTTTACCGCAACAGCACCGCCATTTACTGCAGTAGATTTTTCCAAATCAGTACCGCCGATTGTACCGCCGGACATGGTAAAACTGCCGCCGGAAACAGAGACAGCGCCGCCGTCACCCTGAGTGGTTGTATTTTTGATTACAGCTGAACCGCTCATCTCAACAGAACCGCTTCCGCTAACAGAAACAGCACCTCCGCTTCCCTCCGCACCGACAGTCTGTATAGTTCCGCCGGAAATCACAAAGTTACCATTAGATACGGCAACAGCACCACCATTTCCGGTTGCGATACTGTTCTGAATCGAACCCTCGCTCATAGATGCCTTACCGTTCGCAACAGCAACAGCACCGCCGTTTCCAGAGGTGGCTTTGGCATTCTGAATCGTGCCGCCGGACATAGTAAAACTGTCTTCCGCTGTGGATTCAGCATTCACATACACAGCACCACCTTCCTTTGCAGAAACACCATTAATCGTTCCGCCGGACATGGTTACTTTACCGCCGGAGACGTACACAGCGCCGCCCTTTTCAGTTGCCGTACAGTTCTGAATTTCACCGTTAACGGACATTGCAAAACTGCCGCCGTTCACATAAATAGCACCGCCGTTTCCGGCATTGGCATTTTTGATAATGCCGCCGGACATGGAGGCATCACCAGTTTGAATCCAGACTGCACCACCGTTCTCCTGCAGGAAGTTATAGCCTGCATGATTTGCGTTGTTGATTTCGCCCCCGGTCATGGTGAAGGTAGAACCAGTACCTTCCATAATCACCTGACCGAGAAGAGTCCCGCCGGAGATGGTAACAACTGCTTTTCCAATAGAACCACCAGTATTTGCAACCCCTCCACCTCCAATAGACCCAGTGTTTACTGTTCCACCGGATACGATTAACTCTGCATGACCGCCACTTCCAGACCCCAACGCTCCGGCAGTACCGCCACCAATACCAGCACCTGCATTTACTGAGAAATCTTCCCACCCATCTCCTTTCATATATGAGGATTTTGCCATCCCACTCACACTTTTTGCAACAACAGTACCGCCGGTGATTCTGACCACAGCATCCCCTCCTTTACCCCTTGTAGAACTGCCACCGCCAATGGCTGCACCTCCCAGACTTTCTGCATAGACAAATCCTCCGGAAATAGTTACATTTCCAGTATTTCCATTCACATTACAGGAACTGCCACCGCCAATGGCTGCTGCAGGAATAAATGGGTTTTTTGTTTCAGATGAACCATAAGACCCCTTATTATAGGCATAAACAAACCCACCTGTAATAATAATATTTCCTTTTCCACCTGTGGCTGTATTTCCAATACCGCCACCAATTGCAGCACCACTTGACTGTGCAACAGCAGTTATATTACCGCCGTTAATGGTAATATCACCCAAATCATTACCCCCGCCACCAATTGCACTGCAGTTGTCTTCAGGCGTGGTTCCTGCAAAGACAATTCCACCATCGAATATAATCCCTACAGCATTTCCGGCACCACTGTCATTTCCTCCTATTGCAGCATTATAGTGGTTAGTACCTGAATTCTCCACAATATTTGCAACAGTAAGTGTTCCTGGATTTACTGAATCACTGGTGAAGATAATCTGAGCATTCTGATCCGTAGTGGCATCGTAATGAATATTACCAAATCTGTTATCTCCGACAAGATGAACTGTTAATTTTCCATTTGTATCAGGAGTAAAGGAAAGACCGCCAGACGTTCTGGATGTTGATCCTATCTGGTAAGATGACCACAAATTATCTATAGTGATATCATATGTGCTGGAACCAGTTACGTCAAGTCTGTATTGAGTCTCTGTACGTCCAACATTTGTTGCCTCTGTTTTCCAATTTTTGATTACTTCTTCAACATTACTGTTATTAGTGATGTAATCTCCCCATGTACCAGAACCTAACGGTGATGATACTCTATTGTAGTTTGGAAGGTTTGTTAGGGTATTTCCTGAAATCTTTGGCTTATGGTCCGCATTTGACTGATAAACATAGTACTTATTATCTGCATTATGAGTACCAGTTACGGTTATAGTAGTTGAACCGTCGTAATATGAACCAGTATAGGAATTTGCATTGATTACCACATTACCTGCCGAAAGGTCAAAATAAATATAGCCATTTCCGCTCAATGGCGTGGTAGAAGAACCATAGACCGCTACATCTCTGTCAACTCCTGCCTGCTCTTCTTCCAGAACCGTCAGCGTCGAAATAATCCCTTCCCAGTTATCTGTATCGTCACCATCGACCGGTTCAGCAATTCCAAGATATAACCCGTCCGCATGACTCTTCAGAACTGCAAGTTCCTCTGCGGTTAACTGATAGAGAAGACTGATATCTTCATCCATTGCAGACAGCATCAGAGAATACATCTCCTCCAGAGTATCCGCTGCCAGAAGCTGACCGGAAAAAGACTGCGGAGTATCCGGCGTTTCCGGAGACTCCGGCAGAAGAGTATCGTCTCCATCGACCGGTTCATCTCCTGTCTGCGGCACATCGGCAAAACTGCTTTCATCATCCGAAATGACATATGCAGAACAGCTCTCTGCATGCTCCCCGAAAACCCCGTCGCACTCAGAACACGCATCTGAAAATTCCGGAAGCGGAAACTCTGCGGCATACAGAGGACAGGAAACAGCATGCCCCTCGCTAAATCCGCAGTCCAGACACGCAGACTGCGGCATCGTATCTACAGAATCTTCCGCAACTGCAAAACCTGCCAGTGAAAACACCATGGCAAGGATAAGGAGAACGGTCAATACTTTTTTCATATACCTTTTATCTCAATTTCAAAGACGGCTGATGCACAGATACCAACAAACAGCGCCGTCAATTCTCTTCTTTGTTGTTTCATCCACCAAACTGTGATAAACTGCACCCGAGTCACCGCGCCGAAGAAATGCCCGAAACAGCACAACCCCTAACGCCGGGAAACGGGCATATTGGGTAGAATATCAGAGTTTGGGACACATGAGGATGTTTTCTTCTGATAGAATTGTGAGAATTAAATCCTCTTACCATAGGAAGTAATGATGTGTTGATAATTCCTGAAAATTTGTTGAAATTCTGTATGATATTTCTCTCGACTCTCGTACTATTTCAAAACAGTTTTAATTCCTACAAAAATAGGAGGTAATTTGAGTAATATGGAGCGTTCATTTTCAAGAATGATTTTAACAACATTTAGTCTTGTTTTTATCAACAACATCTTTTTGAGAGCGCCGTGTATATTTGTCTGAAATAACTCGCTTTTTTGATTTTTCCGGTACTTTACACCCGCAAAAATATTGATAAACTACACATTAATAGCACCACTTAACCCCCTCAGTAAATACAGTGTTCATGGTTTAGGAATGATTTATTACCACAAGATGCGAATATATCCTATGGTAATAGGATTGGAGATTCCCATCAACACCAGTTCATATACCCCACAGCCGCAATTTTTCAGATTCATAAAATCTCTCGGAAGAAAGAAACCAGTAATCCAAAAATCCCCAACCCCAACTAATACCAACCTTTTTTTATCTGGAACACAAAGCATACTGTATGATTAAGGTCGCAGTCAACGGATACGGAACCATTGGAAAACGTGTCGCAGATGCAGTTGCAGCACAGCCTGATATGGAGATTATCGGCGTCTCCAAAACAAAGCCGGGAGCAGAGGCATTCGTTGCCTTAGAACGCGGATACCCGCTCTACATCGCAGACATCTCCAAGAAAGAGGCATTCGAGAAAGCCGGAATCCCCGTCGCCGGAAGCGTTGAAGAGATGATTGCCAAGGCAGACATCGTTGTCGATGCAACCCCGGGAGGAGTCGGCGTCTCCAACAAAGAGCTCTATGCAAAATACCAGAAGAAAGCCATCTGGCAGGGCGGAGAAGACCACGAAGTCGCAGGATTCTCCTTCAACTCCTCCTGCAACTACGCAGAAGCTCTCGGACGCGACACTGCACGTGTTGTCTCCTGCAACACCACCGGTCTTTGCCGCATCATCAACTTAATCGACACCGCATTCGGCGTCAAGAAAGTCCGTGCAACCATGGTTCGCCGCGGAGGCGACCCGGGAGACATCAAACGCGGTCCAATCGATGCAATCGCCTTAAACCCGGTCACCATCCCGTCCCACCACGGACCGGATGTACAAAGCGTTCTTCCGCACATCAAGATTGTCACATCCGCAATGATTGTGCCGACCACCTTAATGCACATGCACTTCTTAAACATGGAGCTGGAAAAGGAAGCAACCAAGGAAGAAGTCATTGAGCTTATCAAATCCCACTCCCGCTTAGGTCTCATCACCAAAGCAACCGGAATCACCAGCACCGCACAGCTCAAAGAGCTGACAACAGATATGCTCCGCCCAAGAGGCGACCTCTGGGAGAACGGAATCTTCCAGGACTCTGTCTCCGTCCAGGACGGAACCGACCTCTACCTCTTCCAGGCAATCCACCAGGAAGCAGATGTTGTTGTCGAGACCGTTGACTGTATCCGCGCTATGATTGGCGAAGTCAAGACCGCGGCAGAATCTATTGCAATCACCAACAAAGCAGTCGGCTTAACCGCCATCCGCTAACTTTTTTTATGGAATTTCCACTCCCCAGTGCGGACAAAACGCACCATGTATTCGACGGCTCGCCGATTTACGAAGCCCGTTTTCTGGAAGTCCGCGAGTTCCGTTTCCCGGGACTTGCCGCAGTCCGTGACGAAACCGGCGCATACCATATCGACTTCTTCGGCCGTCCGCTGTATGCCGAACGCTACGAATCAGTCGGCGACTTTGCAGACAGTACCGCATGGGTAAAAACCGCTGACGGATTTTTCTATATCGACGAGAACGGCGCCCGCATCAATGCGGAAACATACACCTATGCCTCAGACTTTGCGGATAAAACAGCGGCAGTGTTCCATGCAGTCTGCGGGGCAACGCACATCACAACCGCGGGCGAGATGCTCTATAACGACTGGTATTATGATGTCCGGCCCTTTGCAGACGGAAAGGCCCTTGTCCGCGGAGATTCCGGCTGGCAGTACATCAGCCGCGGAGGAGAGAATCTCGGCCCTGCCGAAGCTCCGGAGGACGACCTCCCGAGGGGTTCTGTCCGCATCGAACCGCGGAAGAACCGGATTGCAGAACTCCTTGCAGGTCAGCAGTATGACTCCGCGGTTCTGCTTCTCCGGCATGCGGAACGCGAACCGTTCTATCGCGGAGAGCCGGGAGTCGGAAAACTGGTAACCGCACGCGGAGAAAAGACGGCAGAAGCGCTTGGCGCATCGCTTCCAAAAATCACCAAAGCCCATGCAAGCCCCATGCCGCGGTGTATGCGGACCGCAGAACTCATCGCCGGAATTTCCCCGCAGGCAGATACCCTGCTTGGAGACCCAAGTGCGTTTATCTTCGACAACGCCAAAAGCCACGAGTTCTATCAGAACACCTCAACCGCGTCTGCTATCCGCGCCTACATTAAAGGCGCAGAGCTTCCCGGACATTACCCCATCGCCGAAGGAGCGGAAAGACTGCTCGCTCATCTGAAAGAGATTGGCAAAAACGGACTTACGCTCTGCATCACGCATGATGCCTTTGCCGCCGCCTTCATCGCAGAATGTACCGGATACGACTTCGCAGACGACTGGGTGGACTTCATGGACGGCTGTATTCTCCTAAGGGAAGGAGACAGCTGGCGGCTTGTCTGGAGAGAAGGGGAAAAGAGTCTCCCATAAACTCTATTAATCCCGCCCGCCTATTACTCACTATGAAAAAAGGTATCATCATCCTCATTCTCTGCCTTATCTGTCTCTGCATCGCAGTCCCTGCAGTAATCAGCTTCGGCGGAGTAATTGAAGGAGAAGAAGGCCTCATCGAAAAAGCCCGCAAGGAAATCCCCGTTGCAGAAGCAGACACCATTGACCTCGTAATCGCAGGAGAAGTCACCGACGGAGACGAGATACTTGTCTGGTTCAAATCCGGAAACGAATACCAGAATAACCGCTATACCCCCATAGCATTCACTGCCCTCGGAGACGACAAATACCGCTTCGAAAAAACCTACAAACCGATTGACCGGGGCGACAAAACAGCTGTTGTCTACTGGAAGGACAACTTCGTCTGCTGTATCGACAATCCAAACTGTACTGCCCTCGAAATTACGTATCAGGACGAAAGTATAAACAGAATTCCGGTCGATGAAACACCGTTTGTTTACTCAACGCGGATATTTTCAGGTGAATACACCTTCGTGGACGAAAACGGAAACCGGCTTTAAACCGGTTTCACCCATCCATATTTTTTACCAGCTCTGCGGCCGCCTGCAGAACTGCTTCCTTTGCCTCATCTGATTTGCTGAAATCCTGTTTCTTATCCAGCCCCTTGAGCAGAACATACTGCATATTCGCATTCCGCACGCCGGAAACATCAAACAAAAAGCGGGCGACCGGCACCGTATGGTCAAAAACCTCCGGATACGTCTGTCCTGCCGTAGCGATAAAAATCCCGCGTTTGTCCGGCATATTTGCAATCGTTTTCAGCAGATACTTGCGTGCCCAAAGCGCCTGACAGCGGTCAATGACTGCTTTTGCCTGAGCACAGACAGAGAGAGCATACACCGGAGATGCAAAAACCAGCACATCGCAGGAAATCAGCTTTTCCATCAGCGGAATAAACCCGTCCTTTTGTATGCACTCTCCTTCCTTCTCACAGAACCCGCATCCGCAGCAGGCGGAAAACGGCACCGACTTAAGCGAAACCTTCTCAACTGAAAAATGACTGCCGACCGCATCAATCAGCAAATCAACCGCTGAATCAGAGTTCCCGTGAGTCCTGGGAGACGTGGAGATTGCAAGAAGTTTCTTTTGCATTGCTTCTTACTTTGTCCGGAAACAATTTAAGAAATACGGAAGCGGCAGAGATATATCCTGCCCGGAAAAACTCTCTATATCATATGGCAAAACCGCCGCTTCACCTGGTAACCTACCCGAAAATCACCCCTGCAGATACCGAAGGGGAAATCAAAGTTACCGTGAAGATTCCCTATGCCCACCTGAACTATCCCCACATCATCGAAATCGACCGGGCACTCTACAACGGAGCAAAAGCTTCCGGAAAATCCGCATCCGTTCCTGCTGGAATCGGCGATGCCTGGCTTGCAGGATACTATAATGCCTTCATCTTCGACAAACACTTAGCCGGATTTTACCCAAAACTCCTTGCGCCGTTTCGGAAAATCCGCCGGGAACTGAACCTCGACAGCGACCGCTATCTGGAACTCTTAACCGCGTACGTGCAGGCGCTTCCCTATGACCGCGAAAAACTTGCATCCATCGAAATCGCCCCGCGGTTTCCGGTCGAAACCGTCGTGGACGGCATGGGAATCTGCAGTGACAAAAGCCTGCTTCTGGCCGGAATGCTTTCCAACGAAGGATATGCAGTATCTCTTCTCCATTTCGGAAAGGAAAACCACTTAGCTGTCGGAATCCCTGCCCCGGCGGGATTCGACTTCAAAAAAACCGGATACACCGTAATAGAAACGACCGCGGTATCCTATATCGGTTCTGACCCCTGCACGGAAACCAAAGGAAGTCTGATAACCCGCCCGAAGGTCATCCCGATTGGAAACGGCACCAAAACCTACAGCGCAATCCGTGACACCGCAAAAATCCTTACGGTCATCCGGGAACTCGAAGAAAAACTCAACCCCGAAGGAACAACGGTAGCAGAACTTCTGCGGCTGAAAAACAGTATCGAAAACCAGACGGAAATTCTTCGCGGCATAAAAGACACCCTGGAGCGGGACAGCGAACTCACCGAAAGCGAGGAAAAGGAACTGCGGGATGCGGCAGGACAGAAACTGCAGCGTCTGCAGAGAACCATTCACCAGTACAACGCGCAGGCAACTGAATTTTCGCGGGCGCAGGAACTGGCCTCCTTTATCCGGTCAAACCGGCTGGACAGACAGGCTGTGGTCAGACGGCTGAAACAGATTAATGCAGAGTTTCGAAAACAGCAGTAGAAAGCCGCACATTCCGCTATCTTATTTAAATACTATAAGCAACAATTAAAGACTATTATGAAGAAAGTTGCAATCCTCGGCGGTACCGGAAATATCGGCGAAGGCTTAGCCCGCCGTATCTGTCTTGGAGAGAAGTTCGATGTGGAAATCGGTTCCCGCGGAGCGGAAAAAGCCGAAGCCGCAGCAGAAGGCGTCTGTACCTGCCTTATCGAACACAACTGCACCTGTACTACCTGTACCGGCGGCACCAATGCAGATGTCTGCGGGGCAGACATCCTGATTCTCTCGCTCCCGTTCGAGAGAATCGAGTCTACCATTGAGACCATCGGAAAAGACTGCTTCGAGAACAAGATTGTGGTCTCTTTAATCAACCCGATGGTAAGAAACCCGAAGGAGAAGTATTTCCTCCCCGACGCACCCGAAGAAGGCTCGGCCGCTCTTGCAATCAAAAAGATGCTTCCGGAGTCTGCAAAACTGGTTTGCGCATTCAACAATGTTGCCGCAAACAAGTGGATGCTCTTAGATGAAGAGCTTGACTACACCGTTGCCGTCTGCGGAGACGACGAGGACGCGAAGAAAGAGGTTATGGAACTGGTCGCCAGTGTTTCCAAACTCCAGCCGCTGGATGCAGGACCGCTGGCAATGTCCAAAGTCATTGAAGGAATCACGCCGCTGGTTATTACTATAGCCATGAGAAACGGATTAAAAGACGTCGGCGTCTACTTCAAATAACCCTCTCTTTTTTCAAAGATATATATCTGAGAACAACCAATCTCTATCTATTGTGTACGATGTGGTAATTATCGGCGGCGGACCGACAGGCTCTTCTGCAGCCCGTCTCTGTGCCGACGCCGGATTCTCAACACTCGTGGTTGAAGAGCACGCGATGATAGGCTATCCGGTTCAGTGTGCAGGGCTTCTGTCCAACTCAGCGTTTGCCGAGTGCGAGGTCTCAAACCGTTCGGTGTTCCAGACCGTCTCCGGCGCAAAAATCTTCGGCTCAACAGGCGAACCGCTCTCCTTTGATGCCGGAACAACAAAAGCCTATGTGGTGGACCGCGGAACACTGGACCATGAAATGGCCGAGCGTGCCGCCGAAGCCGGCGCAGAGTTTCGGATGAAGACCTGCGTTACCAAAGTAAACGAGGAAAAGCACTGCATCCACACCGCAGGAGGAGAGGATATCTCCTATAGAATACTGATAGCCGCAGACGGACCGCGCAGTGTCTGCGCCAGGTCTTTTGGTGTTCCGCCGTCTCCGTTTATCTATTCCGGAATCCAGGCGGAAGTACTCTGCAAAACAGATACCCCGCAGGTCGAGCTTCACCCGAATGCCGCCCCGGAGTTCTTCGCCTGGGTTATTCCCCTGTCGCCGGACCGGGCCAGAATCGGACTCTGCGGAACAAAAAATGTCCCGGAACTGTTTGCCGCATTCAAAAAGCGGTTCACGGTCATGAACGTGCATTCCGTCACCGGAACGATTCCTATCGGCGTTCGGAAAAAAACATATGGAAACAGCTGGATGCTCTGCGGAGATGCCGCGGGATTTCCCAAACCGACCTCCGGCGGAGGAGTATACACCGGAATCCGTTCCGCCCGTCATGCAGTATCAGCCGCCGTTTCCGCACTGGAAAAAGAGGATACGTCAGCAAAGGCGCTCGCCCCCTATGAATCTGCGTGGAAGAATGATTTCGGCCGCGAGATTGAGATGGGACTCAACTTCCTGAAAGTCCGCCGGACCTTTACCACTGATGAAGTTGACTCCGCAATTTCCGCATTAAACAATCCGGAAGTCCTGAAAATCATCACCGAGTCCGGCGACATCGACAGACCGTCGGTACTCTTCAAACAGCTCATCAAACGCCCGGAGCTGTTAGCGCTCGGCGGAAAAATGGGAATGAAAACCCTGTTCCGGCTGTTCCGCTAAAAAAATCAGAAGAAGTCGAGGGTTGCCTGGGTTGCGGCAGGCTTCTTTTCGACCGGCTTTTCTTCTTCAGCGGGAACTTCCGGTACAACCGGTGCAGGCGCTGCCTCTTCCTCGGCTTTTTTCAGTGCCTCTTCCAGATCAGCTTTTTTGCGTGCCTCAGCCTTCTTTGCCGCGGCCGCTTTTTTCACCTTCATCTCCCGTTCCTTTGCCGCCTTCTGCACAGCCTTGAATGCCGCAGCCGCCCGCGCTTTGTCATGCAGAAGAACAGTCATCTGGTCCGCATCAAGATTATGGCGCTCGCAGAACTCCTCAGGATTTGCTTCCGCAACCCGGGACAGCAGGTCAATGTACTCGGACTGAATCTGGGAATCGGGAATGGAGTATCCTTCTGCAAGTGCCGCGGAAAGCGTTCTGCGCACCGTCTTCTGTTTCTTCGCGGTTGCCATACGCTTCCAGCGGGACGGCGGCATTACGCGGGGACGGTATCCGGAACTCTCCTCCTCTGCGGCAACGCCGACGGTCATCAGGGAGGTTGCATACCGCCAGAGCGTGTAGTACTGGCGCGTCATCGTCCGTCCCAGATACACATCCGCACGGCTCACCCTGCGGTATGCACGGATTCTTCTCGCGCGGTCCGGAATCTGAGAGACCGCTTCCTCGACCCACTGCACCACATAATCCGGCTTCTCCTCGCACTCGCGCGAGAGCTTCATCAGCCGGTCATCCGAAGTACCCGAAGCAACCGCGGCAACCAGATCGAAAATGGTTGCCCGCTCATCCTTCTGTGCAGTTGAAACACCTTCTGCGGAAAGCTCGGTACGTCCCGCGGCTGAACCAAAGAGCATGTTTACTGCGCTTCGCATATCTCCTGCGGCACTGCCGGCAATCTCCTGTACCGCATCCTCCCCGCAGGAAATCTGTTCCAAAGCGCAGATTTCCTTCATGCGCTTTGCAAGGGTTGACGAGGAAATCGCGCGGAAGGGAACGGACTCGCAGATTCTGCGGATGGAATCAGACACTCCGTAGGCATCGTTTGCGATTAAAAGCACCGGCTGTTTTGCGGTTTTCAGCAAATCAGCGATTGCCCGCGCTCCGCCTCTGTCCGCATTTCCTTCGAGATTATCTGCTTCATCAATGATAATCATCTTCCGGGATGCACCGAAAAGACTTGCAGTAGTTGCCGAATTTCCGGCGATTCTCTCGATTACTGCTTTGGTTCTGGCATCTGACGCATTCAGTTCCAGAACCTCCCAGTCCATGTCACGGGCAAGAGCAAGCGCTGCCGAGGTTTTGCCGATTCCCGGTTTTCCGGTTAACAGCAGCGGAGCGGAATCCGGCGTCCAGGTCTGCGCCCAGAGCGCCATCTGCTTTACTGCTGCGGCATTTCCCAGAATTTCGTCGAGATGTTTTGGCCGGTACTTCTCTGCCCAATCCATAATTACTCATATATTGGAGGTGGAGGATAATAAAGGGCGGCAAAGGTATCCGGGGAACAAAGAGTGCAATATATTATCCCTTTAAAGAGGAAATATATTACCACAAACTACAGGGGATACAGAAGAGCCCGTGTCTTTCCCCTCCGGTGAATTTACAATGCAGTCAGATAACTATACCCCCGCGTCTGTTGCGGCAGAAGTCAAAAAATATGACGGTGTCCGCAGAAAGCAGGCAATCGGCTCACTGGTAAAGACCCTCCACATAGATAATCTGGATGTTATCGCATCCTATGGTGAGGATGCCGCAGTTATTCAGAACGGCAGAACCGCGCTCCTTCTTGCAGCAGACGGTATCTGGAATAAACTCATGGAAATAGACCCCTACTGGGCCGGATACTGTGCGATTCTGGTAAACGTTCACGATATCGCCGCGATGGGAGGCCGTCCCGTGGCGATGGTGGATATTCTGTCCTCATCTGATGACGAGATTATGGCACAGGTCTCCAACGGTATGCGTGATGCGGCAACCGCGTTCAATGTCCCGGTCGTCGGCGGTCACCTGCATCCGGACGCACCGTACAATGTAATTGATGTCTCCATCCTGGGTGTTGCCGAGTTAGAGAATGTCATCTACAGCAGTACCGCAAATGTCGGCGACTCCATTATCATGGCCATCGATTTAAACGGCCGTGTGCACCCGAGCGCCCGGATGAACTGGGATTCTGTGACACAAAAGTCCGCAGAGGTTCTGCAGAAACAGCTTGGCGTGATGAAGGAGCTTGGCGAGCACCATCTGTTAACCGCCGGAAAGGACATCTCGAATCCGGGAGTTATCGGAACGCTCGGCATGCTTCTGGAAGCATCCGGTGTGGGTGGTGTGGTTGACCTCCCGTCCATTCCGCATCCGGACCTGGACCGCTTCGGCATTACCTTTGAGGAATGGGTCAGAATGTATCCGGGAATGGGATTCATCATGACCGCAAACAAGGACTCGGTAAATGAAGTCTGCCGGCTGTTCCGCGAAGCAGGTATGGCCTCCCAGGTTATTGGAACGGTGGTAAAGGAACGCAGTCTCACTCTCACGAAAGGAGAGGAGAAGGCAACCATCTTCAACTTCTGTTCAGAAGGCATTACCAATATATGAAAATCGGAATCGGCTGCGGCGTTGACGCAGCAAAGGTGGTGCGAAGCGCGGGGGATGCGGCATCACCGGATACGGAAATTGTCTGTTACGCCAAAACCGGAGAGGAACTTCCCGCTCCGGCAAAAGGCGTCACGCTTCTTTTTTCTGATGCGCCGGAAAAAGCGCTGATAGATGATCTGCATGCCGGAAATATCCAGGCGGCAGTACGCGGTTCTCTGCCGGCAAATGATACCCTGCAGTATCTCAAATCCGTGTATGCTGTTCCCCGTCTGGAACGCATTGCACTTCTGGAAACCGCCGCCGGGCAGAAGTTCTTCTTTGCACCGGTCGGCGTGGACGAAGGCTGGACGGTTGCAGAGAAGGTTTCCTTCGCAGAGGACGGCAGACGGCTTGCACGGGCGTTTGGTCTGCCGGAAAAGACCGTTCTGCTTTCCGGAGGACGCCTGGGAGATATCGGACGGCATGAGGCCGTGGATAAAACAATCCGGGACGCGGAAGAGGCCGCATTAGCGGCCGGCGCAGTGCACGGAGAGATTCTCATCGAGGACGCGGTAAAGGATGCAGGAGTTATTATTGCTCCGGATGGAATCTCCGGCAACCTGATTTTCCGCACCCTCGTCTTTTTAGGAGGCGGCATCGGACACGGAGCGCTGATAGTAAATATTCCGGACCTTTTTGTGGACAGTTCGCGCGCATCGGCCGGATATGCAGGAATTCTTGCTATGACAAAGAGACTCATGCAGGACAAAATCCGGTAAATTAACCCTTTTTTCTGAAACAGACTGTATATTAATACAATATTCTATTTTACGCAAGATTCTGGCCGGAATTTCCAACCTGCCAAAGTATTTTGCCTGAATGGCGGAAAAGAGCCAGATTTTGAGATACTTTTATATATTTTCCATTCCAATTTTTTCTTGGTAATAACTATGGCAGACTTACCGAAAGCAGCAGTCGTCAGACTCGCAAAGAAAGCTGGTGCAGAGCGCGTTGGCGAAGATGCAGCAGACGCCCTTGTTCTCAAGGCAGAAGCATACATCGAAGCTATTGCAAAAGAAGCAAACGAGCTCGCAAAGCACGCAGGTCGTAAGACCATCAAGGCAGAGGACGTTGACCTCGCCACCAAGAAAGAGTAAATATAACCCTTTTTCCGGATTAATGACGGATGCCGGCGGCCGAGACGGCTGCCTACCAGGCATTCATGATGATTTTCCGTTTTCCAGATTTTTTCGCTACGGCAGAGTATGCGGAAAAGATATCATAAACAAAAGATACGAAAATAATTTGTATTTTTCTCGAATACCCCACAGGGTCGCAAACTGCTACGTACCTTGCTCATGACTCGAGCAAGCTCTCGTCCGTTGCGGGCATACGGGCGAGGAAAAAATGATTGAGCATGGATGATTCCATGCCTATTGTGCCATTCCGATAAAGTAAGATTAACGCTTGGACTTTGCTTTTGCGCCCATCATGGACTTCTTGGAGCGGCGGATTCTGCGGCGAAGTCTCTGATCAGCAATCTTCGGTCCGCGTCCGCGGCCCTGCTGCTGGGAGTTTGCCATGCGTGCCTCAATCTTGGAGACGATGCTTGCTCTCTTAAATCTCTGGTTCGGTCCTGGTTTCTTAACCTCTCCCTCTTTCTGTGGAACGAGGCGAATCTGTCCGTTGACACCTTTAATCTGGTGCCAGGTAACACTTCCTGTCTTTCCCATATTGAACTCCTAAATTTGTTGGTTTCCTATTCACTTAAACGTATCTCTTAGACTTCACCGATTACATGATACGGTTGAGCTCGTCATTTAAGACTTCAGAGACGACTTTTCCGTCAATTCTGCCTCTGACTTCCTTCATAACAACGCCCATCACCGGCCCTAAAGCGGCTTTTCCGCGCGATTTGATGAAATCCACACGCTCGGAGACGATACCGCGGACAAGCTCCTGCAACTCCTCGCGGGAGAAGGCCGGAGCGACTTTGGCAATAGCATCTTTGACGCTTAACCCCTTCGCGCATGCGGAAAGGATGTCTAAGACTGCCTCCTTTGCGGCATTGCCGGCCTCAACTGCCTTCATGACGCCGATTACTGCATCGTCGGAGATGATGCCGGCACCCTCTGCGCGGCTTGCCTCCTTTAAGGATGCGAGAATGGTTCTTGCGGCAAACACCGGACGGATGCCCTCTGCAACCGCACGCTCAAAGAGCGGGAGCTGCTCGGAGTATGCCATCTGGCGGGCCATGCCGTCATCCATGCCGTACTCGGTTGCAAAACGCTTGACCTTGTCCGTTAACAGCTCCGGCATCTCGATTCCGGCGAAGTGCTCTGCGGTAACCGGGACCGGTAAAACATCCGTCTCCGGGTACATACGGGCAGCTCCCGGCAGCGGACGCATGTATGCGGTAGAACCGCCTTCGAGCATCTTTCTGGTCTCTTCAGGCACACCGTCAAATGCCATCTTTGCACGGCGGATAATCATCTGCATTGCGCATCTGCATTTCTGCTCGGTTGCCGCGACGATGATAACGGCATCCTGTTCTCCTGCGCCTAAGGTCTCCTTTAAGATGTGGACCTCTTCCGCGGTAACACCATATGCCGGAAGCTCATCCGTGTGGAAAAGACCGCCGACGCCGCACTTCTTTGCGTAGTCGGACATCTCAGAGCCGAGACGTCTTCCCGGCTGGATTTCGGTTCCGACAAGGCCGGCAAAGCCGTGAAGCACAGTTCCGAGGATGCACTTTGCCTTCTTTAAGACATTGGACTGAGTCTCTGCAAAGACCTTGGTGACATCATAGACCTCGCCGTTGACAAGTGCATTGCGGGCAATGAGTTCGTCGCGGATTGCAAGGAGGGATAACTGGCGCTGAACCTCGCGGCGGACGACTTCCGCGATTAAGTCGAGTTCCTGAACACCCTTAATCTCGACACGGGCGCCGTCTGCGATGGAGACGTTGACATCCTGACGAATAGTTCCAAGACCGCGTTTCACGCGTCCGGTGGAGCGTAAGGTCATACCGATGTACTGGGCGACGTCGTGGACCTCTTCCGGAGTCTTCATGCAGGGAGCGGTGGTAATCTCGATTAACGGGATTCCTAAGCGGTCCACAGAGAAGATGGTGTCCTTGACACGCTGGCAGGCTTCCTCTTCGACGGCAACGGTTTCGATTCTGCAGGTGTCTGCAATCTTTCCGTTGAGTGCGACAAGGGCGGTTCTCTGGAATCCGGAGGTGGCAGAGCCGTCCACAATCATCTTGCGCATGGTGTGGATTTCCGGCAGCGGCGTCATGTCAAACATCTTGGCGATGGTTAAGACGATGTCTAATGCCTCGCGGTTTAACGGTGCCGGCGGCTCTTCGTCGATCTCGACAAGACCGGTGGTGTCGTAGGTGTAGTAGGTGAAGAGACGGTGCTGCATGGTCTCTTCCTGTGCGGCACGGTCGACGTCTCCCATTTCGGATGCGGCAACTCTGAGGTAGCGCTGGACGACATCGTAGTGTTCGTCGGAGTCGCGGATGACGGTCGGCGAATGGCAGAACAGCTTTTCTTTGGTGTTGAGCTGCTGGTGGATTTCAATACCGGCTTTTAAGCCGAGTGCTTTATAGTCCATCAGTTCTCACCTCTGATATCAACATCTAATTCTCCTTTGAGATTTTTCTGCATGAGACGTTTGACGTCTGCGGCATCTTTGGCGTTGGCTAAGACCCACATGAGTTTGACGAGAGCTACTTCCGGAAGCATACTGCCGCCTTCGATAACGCCTGCGTCAAGGAGGTAGCGGCCGGTCTCGTAGACACGGTCGCAGACAGAGCCTGCCATACACTGGGAGGTCATGACAACGGTAGTGCCTGCGGCAACGAGGTCTGCAATCTTTTCGATGCAGTCGGTTCCGGTGTGTCCGAGACCGGTTCCGGCGATGACAAGGCCTTTGTATCCTTTGAACGCGTCAAGGACTGACGGGTTCATGCCCGGATAGTAGGTGAGCAGTCCGCAGGCCGGCTCTAACTCGTCTAAGAGGGAGAGGCGCACATCGTCGCGTTTTACGGCGTCGTCGGCGAGGACGACTTTGCCGTCCGGATAGGTGACGGTTCCAACCGGAGAGCGGCCGATGCTCTGGAAGGCGTCGCGGCAGGAGGTGTGGTTCTTCCGGACACGGGTTGCCCGGTGGAGCGAGCATGCGGTGTCGTTGGAGGTTGCGTGCATGCAGACGACGACTTCGCCGAGGTCGGAGACTCCTGCCTGTGCGGAGCAGATGGCGTTGACTGCGTTGTCAGAGGACGGACGGTCAGCGCTTCTCTGTGCACCGACGAAGATTACCGGAACCGGGGTGTCGAGCATGAAGGAGACTGCGGCCGCGCTGTAGAGCATGGTGTCTGTTCCGTGGGTTACGATAATTCCCTGTGCGCCGTCTTTGATTTCGTCGTAGATGGTGCGGGCAAGCTCCTGCCACATGGCCGGGTTCATGTTCTCGGATAAGATGTTGAACGGCTGAAGGGTGTGGTAGCGGGCGATTCCGGCAAGCTCCGGGATGCTTCTCAGGATATCTTCTGCGGTGAACTTGGAAGAGACAGCACCGGTTCTGTAGTCAACGGTACTGGCGATAGTGCCTCCGGTGGAGATGATGGAGAGCAGCGGGAGTTTTTCGTTCTGTGCAAGCGGCTGTGCGGATGGTTTTTCCGGTGCAGGTGTTCCCTCGCGGGCGGTTACTGCGGTTTCCGGGACGCAGATGTTGTATCCGCTTTTCAGTTTGACGACGGCGTTGTCTCCGGATGCGCTGATGTAGATGCCTTCCATTTCAAGGCCGGCGAAGGAGACGGTGACCGGGTCGGTGTTGGTGAATGTCATTTATAATTCCTCGATTGCGTGTTTCATTCTGTTGTCGGCGTCTTCTAACTGGTCGCGGAGGATGTCTCCGGTTACTTCATCCTGAACGAGTTTGACGTCTGCAACCTGTACGGCTTTTTTGACCAGGCGCGGGTTTGGAGAACCGAGAGTCTTTTTGGCGCGGACGATTTCCTTGGGGTTCTGGGCTTTGTCGATGGCTTCCTGGGTTAAGCCGCGGTCGGCAAGGGAGATGCCGGCAAGTTCTTTTGCGGCATCGTCAACGACTTTGAGGTCAAACGAGCCGAGTTTTACGGCACGGCCGACGATGTTGTGGGCGGCACGGAAGGGGATGTTGAATTCGCGGACCAGGTAGTCGGCGACTTCGGTTGCTCCGGTGTTTCCGGCTTTGGCGCTCTTTTTCATGGCGTTGGTGTCGAATTCGGCGGTCTCGATGATTTCCGCAAGGAGCGGAAGCGAGGAGACGGTTTCATGACAGGCGCGCCATAAGTGCGGGTTTAGGTCCTGCAGGTCGCGGTTGTAGCTCATCGGAAGGGATTTGATGAGCATGAGAGCGGTCATGAGTTCTCCGGTGACCGCGGCGGATTTTGCCCGCATGATTTCTAAGGTGTCCGGGTTTTTCTTCTGCGGCATGATACTGCTGGTGGAGCAGAAGGCGTCGTCTAAGGAGACGAACCGGACGAGTGCGGAGGACCAGAGGATTAATTCTTCGCAGATGCGGCTGATGTTGGTCATGAGGATTGCAAATGCGGAGATTGTTTCGACGATGAAGTCGCGGGAGGCAACACCGTCCATGCTGTTTTCCATCGGCGAGGTAAAGCCGAGGTAGGAGGCGGTAAGTTCCCTATCAAGCGGGAAACCGGTTCCGGCGAATGCCGCAGAGCCGAGCGGGGAGCGGTTTACCCGGGCGTAGGCGTCGAAGAGACGGCCGGCGTCACGGGCGAAGAGGTTTTCGTAGGCTAAAAGATAGTGGGCGAGAGTGGTTGGCTGTGCATGCTGGAGATGGGTGAATCCCGGCATGATGGTTGTTGTGTGTTCTTCGGCGCGGGTGATTAAGGAGCGGCGCAGTTCGAAGATGCCGGATAAAGCATCTAAGATGTACTGGCGGGTACGCATTCTCAGGCAGGTTGCGACTTCGTCGTTTCTGCTTCTGCCAAGGTGCATGCGGCCTCCGGCGTCGGCGCCGACGTCTTCCATTAACTGTGCTTCGATTCCTGCGTGGATGTCTTCACGGGCAGGGTCGAAGGCGTTTTCGGGAAGTCCGTTTTCCATGTAGCCTTTGAGAGCTACGAGGATTTTTTTGGCGGATTCTTTGTCGATTAAGTTCTGCTGAACAAGCATTAAGACGTGCGCCATGTCGACTCTGATGTCGCATTCGGCGATTTCACGGTCCGCGTTCATGGATGCGAGGTAAATCTCGCAGTCTTCGGAACGGTTGCCTTCCAGTCTGCCGTTTCGTATCTGGTCTTTTGCCATATATCTCTAACCTGTTGTACTTATTTGGTGTGAGGCAGGATAAAGGAGTATGTATGAGAGGTGATGTTTTGGGTTTTGGAGGTATTTCTTTTGAGTGTATGTGACAGCCCGCCTTCACTTCTGGTGTTGGAGGGCTATGTGGCGGGGATTTGCTTTCGAGTATGTTTTGCGTGCCCGCCGGGGCGACTGCTAATCGCGTCGCCCTATTCCGGCGGGGAAATCAGGGTTGTTTTGTTCGGGAATTTTGTATGATGTAGTTTTGGTGGGTTGATGCTCTTTTAGTGGTTTTCCGTCGGGCTAAAAACATTCGACTGCTCCTTCGCCTTCGGTGTTCATCGGCTAATCGCCTCTTCACACCTGCATGCTCGGCGCACTCGCCTGTTTTCCCACGCCCTCCTTAATAGCGCGGAGTTGGCGGGGCACAGGCGTTCACCCGCGAGAGGATAATGCCCTCGGTCTTGTCGCTTCGCTCCAATCCCGTGAGCAATATCGTCTCGCGGTTTACACGCCCCCGGTGTAAGCCCGCCGGGTTGCCCGGTTGGCTTCTGTGTGTAACCATGAATAAGTTAGATGTTAACTCAGATATGTACAGAATTGTCGGATGCGCCCTTGCGGTGTACAATCACTTCAATCCCGGTTATCTGGAATCGGTGTATGAAAAGGCGTTGGAAAAGG
>JAFQBW010000059.1 GCA_017399555.1 Methanocorpusculum sp. | reverse complement strand
AATCATGTCTTTCTCATCAGCTTAGAGCTGATTCTTCTGTTTCAGAAGAATTTACTCGCGGCGGAGGAGGAGGACTGCGACTGCGCCAAGACCTGCAAGTGCTGCAAGTGCTCCAAATCCTGGAGTGGTTGGCTCAGTTGGGGTGTCCGGGGTGTCCGGAGTGTCTGGGACATCTGGGGTGTCCGGGGTGTCCGGAGTGTCTGCGCCTTCGACGACGTTGACCTTAACGTTCTTCCATGGCTTCTCGTTACCTTCACAGATAACAGTAACTGCGTACTCATCAACGTTTAAGTCAGAGGTGTCGAGAGTGACTTCCCAAGTTCCGTCCTTTGCAACTTCAGTAGTGACAACAATGAATGCTGCAGAACTGACTTCTTCCTTCGGGATTGCTGCGAATGCAGTGGAAATCATCTCAACAGTGATGGTGTTACCTGCGTTTGCAGTGGAAACACCAGAGATAACAAGTTCATCTCCCTTAACAACTTCGGATGGAATCTCGCTCATGGTGAAGGACTCATCCTCACCTGCAACGAAGAAGGAGTACTTAACGTACATATCATCGATGTTCTGGGTGTCGAGTGCATCGCAGAGTGCCTGTGCTGCGTTTGCAGTCTGGCGGTCAGTTGCATTGAAGAGAAGCTGGTGTGGGGCAACTAATCCGTTACCGGAGGTGTTCAGATAGAATGCACCAGTTTCCTCTGCTTCAATGTTGAATTTCTTGTCATACATTGGGTGCTGGAAGACTGCGAAGTACTGTCCTGCTGCCATTGCAGTTGCTTTGGTTTCAACATCAGTAAGAGTGACAGTGAACTCATTCGGGATGTCTTCATCCTCTACATTACCATTCTCAATGTGGAAGTAGTTGGTTCCAAAGAAGTATGCCTTGATTACAGTACCTGCTGCCTCTGCATTGATGATGAAGTTTGCCTCAGTTCCCTGAACGATAACTTCTGGTGCATCGATGATGCTGATGAATGGCTGCTTAAGTGCAACTGGCAGAGTCTTAACGACATCGTCACCCTGGTAAATCTTGATGGTGTAGGTACCTACATCTAATTTCTTACCGGTGGAGAGAGTGATTTCCCACTCCTTTCCTTTGAAGTCAGTGTTGTCTATGGTGGAGAGCTCGTACTCTTTGATGTTAGTTCCAGAGATGTTGAACTTGAAGTCAGCCGGCTTAACATCAGAGGTAGAAGTTCCGGAAATCTCAATGTCCTCACCAACGAAGTAGGATGCTGCGCCTAAGGTTGCAGTAACTACTGGCGGTGCAATAGTGAGCTCCAGCTCCTCATCGTTGAACTTTCCAGTTCCTGCAGTTAATGCAATAGTTGCAACTTCCTTGTCATCATCTCCGATGATTAAGGTCTTGTTAACAGTTGCATAGATGACTGCTTTTCCAGTGTTCGGAATGGTGTAGTTGTACTTGCCTGTTGCCGGGGTGGAGTCACCATTGTACTTAACGACCTGCTTGTTAGAAATTTCAAATCCATCTGCAGTGATTGTGTATGTTTTACCTGGAGTTCCAACAAGGGTGATGGTAATGGTCTCAAGGTTGTATGCAGTGTCTGCAGAAAGAGAGAGAGATGCCTTTTCTGCACTTACAACGGTGAAGGTGAAGACGTTCTCGTCAATGAGAATGTCATCAGGGACACCTGGGACAAAGTTAGTCTTTCCGAAGACAGCCTGAACTTTGTAGACACCAGTTTCTTTAATCTCAGTTCCAGTAGAGGTTGCTTCCCATGGGTTTCCATCAGTGACAACAGATCCATTTGGATAGGTAACAGTGAATTCCACATCGAATCCAGACTTATCTGATAATGGGGATGCAGTTACATTAATCTTGGAGTTTGCAAAGATAACGCCGTCTGCTCCAACGAGGTATGGAACATTATTGATAGATGCGTTAATTGCATATGCTACGCTTGGCTTGTAAATATCAACGGTCTTGTCACCTTTCTTGTAAGTGCCCTCAACAAGTGCAGTACCTACTGGGTAAACAACACCGCCTTCGATGTTGATTTCGTTGGCGCCATTCTTCCAAACACCGTCAAGACCACTAAGTCCAGACTCATAGAAGAAAAAGGAGCCCTGACTGTCTGCTGCTGCGCCTGCACCAACGAAGAGTGCTGCTGCGAGCAGTGCGACAAGGACTGCGCCCATAATTTTCTTTGCGTTCATGTGAATTTAATTCCTCCTAATATAGGATTTTGTTTTCTGAATCTGCATGCCCGAAAGCACACAAATTCGATGAGTTCGGCGTTTGCCGAACATACGTTCTGCAAGGGTCATACTCCGTCGAGCGAAGTATGCTATGATATTTGATTACCCTATATTATAAACCTGGTGGTCAAAACGAAAATTGAGCGGCATTTGAGGGGCTGAATTCATGGTTGAGTGCGGGATACACCATGACAGCGCAGAAAAAATCATGCATCTGGAAAGAAAAATAGCGGGTGAAATTGCAAAAAATCATTTCGACAAATAACGGAGTTGAATACGTACGGATGAGTTGGCGGCAGTGTGGAAGAAGAGTATATAGTATAGTGCAGATTTCTCTACCGAAGGAGCATATCTTCATATCATACAACACCCAACAGAATATGCCGGTCTAACTAACCGAGCAAAATAAAAGGGGGTGAGAAAATATCCATCCTGACTATTATCACAGTCATCCTCTTGATACAGATATCCAGAGAAATTCGGTTATGGTATCAGTTGTTGACCAAAAAATAATGGGGGGTCATACCCCCATCATTTTATCCTCAGCTTTCAGGAAGAAGTATATATACTCCTGAAGCACACATTATACATGTAATAGTTTGGGTGGATAACAGGTCGGGATGGAGTAGTTAACCATCACACAAACCGACCTCACCTCCTTTTGTCAACAGCTCTTTTGGGACAGTAACTTATACTTGATTGAACAATATATTATTCAGAGTATAACTGCCACAGCAACACTCTACACTCTTAGTGCCGTATCTGGCATTTTATCTTATTGCAGGCATACATCTGCGGAGTTTGCAACCGCTAAAACAGAGATGTATACCCAAATTATACATGAGAAAAATTCTAAGAAACTCCTATTTTCAAAAAAAAATCACGAAGCAACGCAACAGTCTTGCGAAAGGGAGAAAGCGAAGCTTCTCGTGTGTTTTGGAGTTGGTGGGCAACATCTTATCGACGCATACCTTCATATCATACAACACCCAACAGACAAATCCCTTATAATCCAGCAAAACAAATAATTCACATACATGTCGGCAGAATCTCCTCCATACACCATCACGGATACTATAATCGACAAGATATCCTCCATTAGCAAATTGCTTGGACAAATTACTGCAGAAGACTCACTCAACAAACAACCCCGTCTGCGAAAAATAAACAGAATCAAAAGCATTCACTCTTCTCTTGCAATCGAAAACAATACATTAACCCTCTCACAAGTAACCGACATCATCAACGGAAAAGCAGTAATAGGGCCATATAATGAAATCCTCGAGGTAAAAAATGCAGGAAAAGCATATGACCTCTTAGAAACCCTTAATCCATACGAAAAAAAAGACCTCTTAACTGCACACAAAACACTCATGGAGGGGCTAACATCTGACGCAGGAGTATTCAGAACATGCGGTGTCGGCGTATTCTCAGGAGAGACCTGTATCCATTTAGCACCCCCTGCACAGTTTGTTCCATCACAAATTCAAAACCTCCTTGACTGGGCAAAAGAAACACCTGTTCACCCTCTCATTAAAAGTTCCGTCTTTCACTTTGAACTTGAATTTATCCATCCCTTCACCGATGGAAACGGCAGAATCGGCAGACTTTGGCAAACACTCATCCTGAGAACATGGGACAAATCATTTTCCTGGATTCCGATAGAAACACTCATCCTTGGAAGACAGGAAGAATACTACAAAGCCTTGAGCATATCGGGAAAAAGTGGAACATCAACGCCCTTCATTGAATTCATGCTTGAAACAATTGAACAGGCACTTCTCTCACGGCATTATGATACTATAAATGACACCATAAATGACACCATAAATGATACTATAAATGATACTATAAATGAGATTGAAGAAACTATTATTCATCTCATACAACAAAACCCGAAGATTACCATTGATGAGATTATTAAATATACAGGGAACTCACGTAGTACCATAACTCGAGCACTCTCCACTCTCAAAAAGAAAAACGTCATCACTCGTATTGGTGCAAACAAAAATGGATATTGGAAGGTATCCTTGTGATAGATGGAATAGTTAACCATCACACAAACCGACCTCACCTCCTTTTGTCAACACCTCTTTTGAAACACTAACCCACTTGAATCATCATCCCTCCCGAAGATACTGCTTTCTGAAAAAATCAACAAAACACAGGAAAACAGAACTCATCACAAACGCGAATGCTGGATATTCCGGTCATCACTCCGGAAAACATCCGCGCCAGAAATATTTGTTAACAGCTACTGGATAAATCCAGTTGTTCCAACGAATCATAGATTCGTCTACAGGAAATATATAGTACTCAAAAGAATAAATAATCTTGTATCGTGAAAGAAAGGGTGTGAGTAAAATCACCCTCTCTCGTTCAACACACGATACCATTCACGGAGTTCTCGTGAAAGATAAACAATGATGCGAGCCACCACTGCCGCTGTTAACAAAATTTCTAAAGACATGATGAGTGTCTCCTTTTGATAACCCGGTAAAGTCCGGAGCCGACAAAAATCAGCACATATCAATTCATCTTCAAATCACATAACAGCACCGGAACAAGAGTTTTCCCTTAACTTATGAAACCCAAAGCAGCACGACAGTGTTGCGTAAGCAGCGGAGGAACGATAAGTGACGGAGCGACCAGGGATTGACCGATACACTTTGTATTTTATTCGTGGAAATTCGTGTGTTTATCAGAATCACACAATGCCACTCAGAAAAACCACAAAGTTCTTTTCTAATATAGCCAGTGATATTGCAGATACCCACAAATCAAAACAAAACACAACAAAAACAGAACTCATCACAAACGCGAATGCTGGATATTCCGGTCATCACTCCGGAAAACATCCGCGCTTGGAACATATAATCATCAGTCTGAATTAATCAGACAGTACAAACGAATCAGAGATTCGTTGACATAAATACATAGAACTCAAAAGAATAAATACTCTTGCCTCGGGAAAAAGAGAGGAAGAATTACTCCCTCTTGTTCTTATCCCGATGCCACTCACGGATTTCCCGCAAGATGTTTACGACAGTATTCACTACTGACGTAATGATGATTAGATGTTCTAAAGACATGATGAGTGTCCTCTTTTGATAACCCGGGAAAGTCCGGAGCCGACAAAAATCAGCACATATCAATTCATCTTCAAATCACATAACAGCACCGGAACGACAGTTATCCCCCATTGAATTCATGCTTGAGACAACTGAACAGATACTTCCCTCACGGCAGAATGACACCATAAATGAGATTGAAGAAACTATTATTCATCTCATACAACAAAATCGGCGTCGCCCATAAACTCAGTTTTCCTCCTAAACTCTTCGGGTTGCCTTTTTTTATTCCCCATTTTTTTGGAGTTTATGGGCAACACCAGCAAAACCAAAAAAGAAAAACCTCCGCCCCTTCAAAAAAAACCCAGTGGACTTGGCGGGATTTGAACCCGCGGCATCTACGTTGCGAACGTAGCTATCTACCCCTGATATACAAGCCCAAAACTCTACAACAATATAGGAGAAGAAACCTATTAACCCTTCTGAAAGAGAATCCTCCCCAGACATTTGCCATCTATTTATACTTAGCAAACCAAATTGATAATGATTCAAATGCCGCCTGTCCCGATGCATAATGACGAAGTCCAATATTACGCATCCCCAATCCTCGTCAAAAATCAGCAATACTTCGCAACACTCACCAACGAACGGCTCATAATCGAAGGGCCGACATCGCGTGAGTTCAAAACATCCGCCATACTTGCCGCACACCCGACCATCCTTGATGATCACGACCCGGCAGTAAAACTCATCATCGCAACCCCCTCCGGACAAAAAGAAATGCTCTGGACATTCCCGGTAAACCCCTCCTTCAAAGAAGGCGAGAGGGATGCCTGGGTATCTGCCGTGCAGAAGGTTCTTGGAGAAAACCCGCTTGCAGTGCCGGCTGAAGGAACCAGTGACGAGACCAGACCGGAAATCACCAAAAACATCATCATCGAGACAGAGCCGGAAGCAGAAAAACCGTCTGAGATAATCACCATCATCGAACATCCTGCAGAACCGGAAAAACCGCAAACCGCAGAGCCGGACTTAATCCCGGGAGAAACAATCCTCATCAGCACCGCTGGCGTTCGCATCAAACACACCTTCTTCACCACCTACTTAACCAACCTCCGGTTAATCCTCCAGAACAACGCGGGAAAAATCGGCAGAGAGTTTGGCATCGCAGATATCATGGACGCAGCCGAGATGGAATCCGATTCCGGCGAGCCGGAGATTGCAATTTCCGTCGGCACTCAGTCCGGCCTTCGTCAGATGATTCTCTCCTTCCCGACAAAACCGGCACGCGATGCATGGATGCGGGAACTGCAGGCAAAACTTCCCGCCCACCGTCCCGAACCGAAACAGGAAGAGCCGGTTTCAGCAGAACGGATTGGCACCTTTGTTCCGGCAACCAATGAGAAAACCCACATCACCACGCCGAATGTCAGAATCAAGCACCGTCCGGCAGTGATTCACTTAACCAACACCCGTCTTGTGGTGGACAGCACCGCAGGCATTGTCGGCGAGTTTGCCTTAAACACCTTAAACCGTGCGGTGCGGATGGCAAGCGAGATTGGCGAGCCGGGAATTTCGCTGAAAATCGGATCTCCGCGGGGAGAAAAGGAGATGCACATTATCTTCTCCTCCGTAAACGACCGTGAGGCATGGATGGATGCGTTTGCCGAGGTTATCCCTGAGCGGGCAATTACGATGCCGGAAACCCGCGACTATGCGGTAACCACTGTACATCCGCCGAAAGCTGAGCACACGCAGCAGCGTGCATGTCCCTCCTGCTCTGCAATGAATCACGCATCTGATGAGTTCTGTTCGTTCTGCGGGGCGGAGCTGTATCCAAAACCTGCAGAGCCTGAACACCAGAGAAGAGCAAAGCCGCAGAAGCAGAGAAGAGAGCGTCCGCCGAAGGCATACAAACCAAAAGCCCCCTATAACGGCGGACTCATGGGCTTTATCACACGCCCAAGCGATGCCTTCTCGTACTACTGCCGCGACGGAATTAAGGAGTCTCTGCCGTATTTCCTCATCAGCGGAGTTATCTGGTCAGTGATTACGGTGCTGTTCCTTGCGTTTGTCATCCCGCTGATTCTGCGGCTGGACAAATCGACGTTCCCGATTATCACTTCGCTTTCCGGCAATCCGCTTCTCCTGGTGATTCTGATGCTGATGCTCTTTGTCCTGTGGGCAGTATGTGTTCTCCTGCACGGCGTAATTTCCGGCGGACTTGCGGCGCTGATGGATCCGGGAGCATCGTTTGCCGAGTCTATGGGTGTTGTTCTGCGCAGTTCGATGACCTATGCGGTTTGCGGATGGATTCCAATCCTTGGTATGTTTGCGGCATCCATCTGGGCGGCAGTATGCGCCTGGAAAGGTATTGCCGCATCGCAGGATGTTGGGCAGGGAGCAGGAGCTGCGGCTTCGTTTATCGGTATGGCTGTTGTGTATGCAGTGCTTATCTGCATCGGGGTGATTTAAGATGAAGATTTGGAAGATAGTAATGTGCCTGCTTGCAGTGCTTCTGCTTGCAGGATGTGTGAGTGGGGCGACAATTGACTCTGCAACAATTACTTTGAACGCCCCGGCAACGGGAGTAAAAGAAAAACTCACGTATTCATCGGGAATCACAGTAAATGTTGACTGGACTCCATCATTTACAGACACATTTGATCCTGAAACTACATATTCGGCAAAACTCACTGTCAAGAACAGTTCCGGCAACACTCTTGCAAACACTGTAACTATCAAATTAAATGGTGATAGTAAGAAGTATACTCTGTCCAATGGTAAAATAGAAATTACAAAAGAGTTCCCCAAAACAGCCAAAGCAGTTGAGATTGACGATATTATATGTAAGTTGGAAGAACCGAAGGCAGCTAACACTCCGGCAACAACAGTTACCTTTACCAGCCCGTCAAGCGGACTTACTTCAAAGGTTACATGGGATACAAAAGACACGAAGTTTGTTCTCGGAAAGAAATACACTGCAACCGTTGTTATCGAACCAACCAACGAAAAAGCATACCCAATCACATCTCCGGTTACTCTGAAATGTAATGGTGATAGTATAAAGGATTTCAAACTGGATGGACAGAAAATCACCTTCACCTACGCATTCGGGGAAACCCTGCCGAAAGGAACAGCAGACATTCTCTCATTTACCGTGAATGCACCGGTTGCCGGACAGAATCCAAGCAGCTACGTGAGAATAAATGCCCACACCGACAAAATAACCGCAACCCTTGCATGGGACACCACCTCCGCATTCAAACCGGATGTTCCCTACACAGCAACCGTTACTGTTTATGCAAAAGACGGCTATGTCATCAAAGAAGGAGCTGCGGCAAAAATAAACGGGGAAACCGCAATCCTGAACATGATTAGTAACACCAAAGCAACGGTCACCTACACCTTTGATGAAATTGATTCTGTCGCCAGTGTAAACGTGAACTTTGCTGCCCCGGCAACCGGAAACTTAGCGCAGACCGCCGCAACGGAGGTCAAAACCATGCCTGCCGATGCCGCAAAGACCGCAACGATTTCCTGGTCTCCTGCATTGGTAAACGGTGAGTTTGATTCCGGCATTGAATACAACGCAACAGTCACCATCCCCATCAGTGACACCGGAATCGTATTCGACAAAGACACCGCAGTCTACATCAACGGAGAAAAAGCGGCAACCTCCGTTTCCAAGGACTACAAAACCCTCACCGCAACCTACACCTTCCCCAAAACAACCTTCATCCCGAATCCAATCGAGATTATCAAAGAAATGTTCAACCTAATGCTTGCCATCTTCAACCCGGCAAGCTACTTCTTCTAAACAGGTGAGGAGTTCTCCCCATCCTCATTTTATTTGGAATAAAAAAAGAGACGAGATATTTATCTCAGTTCAGCAGGAATTTCCTGCGGAAAACACATCGCCGATTTTTACATAATGCCCGTTGACTAACTCAAATCCGGGCATCTCGCGTTTGCCTTCCGGTTTTGCAGAGACAACACACACTGCTCCCTCTCCGCAGGCAACAACGAATCCCTTCTTTTTGATTACATCCACAACCTCGCCCGGCTGTCCGGAGTATCCTTCAACCTTTTCCGTGCGGTACACCTTCAGCAGTTTACCGTCCGGAAGCCGCGTGTTTGCACAGGGGATTGGCGAAAGCCCGCGAACACGGTTGTGCACCTGTGATGCCGGAAGTGTCCAGTCGATGACACACTCCTCCTTCTTAATCGACGGGGCGAAGGTGGCATCCGCGGAGTTCTGCGGAGTGCGGGTGGATGTTCCGTCTGCAATTTCCTGCATGGCTTCGACGAGTGCTTCTGCGCCAAGCACTGCGAGGCGGTCATGGAGTTCGCCGAAGGTCTCATCAACGCCCACCGGAATCTCCTTCTTTAAGATGATGTCTCCGGAGTCTAATGCTTCCGAGACATACATGATGGTAACTCCTGCTGTCTCATCGCCGTTTAAGACCGAGTACTGCATGGGAGCTGCCCCGCGGTACTTCGGGAGAAGCGAGCCGTGCACATTAATTGTTCCAAACTTCGGCAGGTCAATGATGTTGTTTGGAATCATCATGCCGTAAGCAACGACCGCAGAGATATCCGGATTGAGGGCGGCAAGCTCTGCATAGAGCGCTTCATCCTTCAGATTTTCCGGCTGGAAGACCGGGATGTTGTGCGCTAAGGCAAACTCCTTTACCGGAGAGAACTGGATTTTGTTTCCCCGCTTGTTCGGCTTGTCTGCTCTCGTGAGAACCGCAACAACCTCATGCTCGGCATACACTGCTTCAAGCGAGCTAATAGCATACTCCGGCGTTCCCATAAAAATAACTCTCATGCAGTTTCCTCCTTTAATGCCTCAAGCTGACGGCCGATAAGTTTTCGGGCAACCGGAGTTAAGCGGTCGACAAATAAGACGCCGTCTAAATGGTCATATTCATGCTGGAACACGCGTGCCGGGAAGTCTTTGAGCTCCTCTTCGACGGTCTCGCCTGCTTCGTTGGTGTAGCGGACAGTGATTCTTTTCGGTCTGCGGACTCTTTTGTGAATGCCCGGAACAGAGAGGCATCCTTCCTCCATCTCCGCCTGTGCAGAACCGGTTTTGACAATCTCCGGGTTGATGACTTTTCTGAGTTTATCTCCGGCGTTCATGACAAAGAAACGCTGTGAGATGCCAACCTGCGGGGCTGCGAGGCCGACGCCCCGGTGAGTGGTGAGCATTGGAACCATCTCGTCTAAAATTGCGAGAAGTTCGGGGGTGATTTCCTTCACCGGCTCGGCAACTGCCGAGAGGACCGGCTTTCCATATATCTGGATATCCATGCTGTAAGTATATTGAACGCCGGAAATCATCAACATGCCGCAAAGTTCAACCTCTATCTTAATACTCTCACGGGTCCAACATAATATGCTTAGGTGAACAATATCAATGGCAGAAGAAACAGAAGGCTTACCCTCACGCACTGATTTCAGTGCATGGTACAACGAAGTCATCCGCCGTGCAGAAATCATGGACGTCAGATACCCGGTTAAGGGTCTCTACGTATGGTACCCATTCGGATTCGCACTTCGTCAGCACACCTATAACTACCTCCGCGAACTCTTAAACCGCGACCACGAAGAGGCTCTCTTCCCGCTTCTTATTCCAAGAACCGAGTTCATGAAGGAAGCTGAGCACATCAAAGGATTCGAAGATGAGGCATACTGGGTCACCCACGGTGGATTAACTCCGCTCGACGTCAAACTCGCACTCAGACCGACGAGTGAAACCGCAATCTACCCGATGTACTCCTTATGGATTCGCTCCCACGCAGACTTACCGCTCAAACTCTATCAGATTGTAAACACCTTCCGTTACGAAACAAAGCACACCCGCCCGTTAATCCGTCTTCGTGAAATCACCTCCTTCATGGAATCCCACACCGTCCACACCGACTGGGATGATGCAAACAAACAGGTCGAATACGAACTTGAGATTGCAAAAGAGTTCTACCGCGAGTTAGGTGTTCCAATCATCATCTCCAAGCGTCCGGACTGGGACAAATTCCCGGGAGCAGACTTCACGATGGCAGTTGATTGTGTCTTCCCGGATGGAAGAACCCTCCAGATTGGAACCGTCCACCACTTAGGAGACAACTTCGCAACGACCTATGACATCACCTACGAAGATGCCAACGGTGAACACCAGGTCGCATCCCAGACCTGCTTTGGAATCTCCGAGCGCTGTATCGCAGCAATCATCGCCGTCCACGGAGACGACAAAGGTCTCGTCCTTCCGGCAACCGTCGCCCCGACACAGATTGTCATCATCCCGATTATCGTTGGAAAGCGCGGAGACGAAATCTTAGCTGCAGCAGCAGAGCTCGAAGCAGAACTTAAAGCAGCAGGACTTCGTGTAAAGACCGACAAGCGCGACATGAGACCGGGTGCAAAGTACTACCACTGGGAACTCCACGGTGTACCGCTCAGAGTTGAAATCGGCCCGCGTGACCTTGACAACAAACAGCTTGTCTGTGTCAACCGCTTAGGAGTTAAGACACAGATTCCGCGTGAAGGAGCAGTCGAGTCCGTCAACCGTCTCTTAACCGAGGCACACGATCAGATTTTAGAGAAGGCAGAGAACCACTTAGAGGCACACCTCAAACACGCAGAAACCGTTGAGCAGGCGAACGAAGTCCTTGAAGGAAACGTTGTTGCAGTCCACTGGTGCGGCGACCGCGAATGTGCCGACAAGTTAGAGGAGCTCACCAACTCTTCCCTCCTTGGAACCGAAATCAGAAGCAAATATGTTGCAGACGATGAAGGCAGATGTATCATCTGCGGCAAGCCTGCAAAGCCGGCCTTAATCGGACGCTCCTACTAATCTTCCAATAGGGGATAACTCCCCACTTTCATTTTACCAATATCTAAATGGAGAATATCATGACAAATTTCTTTACCCGCGAAAATCCCACCGAGGCTGACCGCCTTGACCTTGCTGTCATGGAGCGGAGTCTCGGATTTAAAGAACGGCGGTATATCGAGGAGCTGAGAATTTTAACCCGCTCGACCGCTGTTGACTGTGTAATTGACGACCGCTTTGAGCGGATTATCTATATCATAAAACCGGGAGACATGGGGCTTGCGATTGGAAAGGGCGGAGATAATATCAAGAAGCTTGCCCGTGTGCTTGGAAAACGTATCGAGATGGTCGAGTATGCAGAGTCCCGCGAGGCGTTTGTTGCCAATATGTTCAAGCCGGCAGAGATTGTGTCCGTAGTCTTCGGCGAAGGAAGCGCTCCGGTTGCGGTTTCCGTTTCCGAGCGGGCAAACTTTGGTCTTGCGATTGGAAAAGGCGGGGCAACGATTGAGAAGGCACGCCTTCTGGTCCGCAGGTTCTTTGGCCGCGACATTGCAGAGATAGAGATTCTTGGAGAGAGAAATAAATGAGAACCGCCCGTATGCCCGCGACGCCTGTGGAGCATGCGGCTCTTTGAGCCTTAGCTCCAGGGTCATTGAAAATTGGAGAGAGAAAATGAGTAATGCCAATGTATTTGATGAGTTATGGCAGGTTATCTGCCAGCGTGCAGAGTCCACATCGACCGAAAAGTCCTATGTCCGCCACCTCTTATTCCACGAGAAGGGAATCAATAAGTCCTTAGAGAAGGTGGGAGAGGAGGCATGCGAGTTTGTGCTTGCCTGCAAGGATGGACAGGAGGAGCAGATTGTCGGAGAAGCAGCCGATGTGCTGTTCCACCTGATGGTTGCCTTAAAGGCGGCTGATGTTGACTTTTCGTTAGTCGAAAAAGAGCTTGAGCTTCGCCGTGCAGGAATGCACCTGCACGACTAACTTTTTTTATGTGTGCGTTCTGAGATTGGCCGCACATGCCTGTGCTTCTTTTCTCTCCTTGCGGAAGAAGATACCGTTGAAAATCAGCGGGACAATAATTGTCGTCACTAAAGACACGACTACAATCGCGATAAAAAGCTCGTTTCCAAGCGCCAAAAGCTCTGCCGAGCGGGCTGGATCTGCGGTTGCCTCTGCCATTTCCTTGAAGTGATTTAAGGCAATAAGACCTACAATCATTGCGACCTCTCCGCGGGGCGTCATTCCAACACCAATCATCATCGATTCCTTCCAGGTCATACCCATAAACTTCGCCGGCAGACCGCAGCCGAGAATCTTTGTCGCAAGAGCTACAACACACAGCACCACGATAAAGAGCATCATATCCGGCTGCAGATACCGCAGGTCTGCAATGATACCCAAAGACACGAAGAAGATGGATGCAAATATGATGTAGAGATACTCCGCTCCAAGCTTGATATCCATACTGTGCTTCAAATCAACGCGGTTCACACATACACCAGCTAAGAATGCTCCAACGATTGCGGAGATTCCGACCGCTTCTGCGCACATTGCATAGAAGAATGCAATCATCATTGCAAAGATGAACACAAACTCCGGGAACTTGCGGACAATCTTTGTGCCGTCCATCCAGTTGAGCAGCTTCGGAATGAACTTTGCACCAACCAGTGCACCAACAATAACAAAGCCGAATGCTTTGATAATCATAAAGAGAATGCCGCTGACAGCAAGTTCACCTGTGGCGCTTAAGTCCTGACAGACGGAAAGGACAATTAAACTCAGCACGTCGTCAATAACGGCAGCGCCGATAATTGCTTTCGCAAACGGTTGATGCAGCTTTCCCATCTCCCGCAACACATTTGCCGTAATCGCGATACTTGTTGCCGTAAGTGCTGTTCCGATGAAGATTGCGGAATAGAAGTCCATTCCAAACAGCATCGCACACAAATATCCGCCAATCCAGGGAACCACCACGCCCACCAACGCTATGACGCAGTACTTCCAGTTGGCAATGTCTCTTACTTCAAACTCGAAGCCGATAACGAATAGAAGAATAATAGAACCAAGACCGGCAAGCCCGTCGATAAAGTCCGTGTAGGTGATAAGTCCAAGGATACTTGGACCTACCACCAGACCCACCAGAATTTCGCCGATAACCGCGGACTGGTGAATGCGGGTTGCCAGAAGATATCCACCAAGAGCCACGAAGAGCAGTAAACTCATCTGGAACTCGATGGTGGATGTAAGCTCCTCAAACATAATATGGTAATATTGTCCTGTGAGATAAAAAGCGTTGCCTATTCACAGTAAAAAGATAGGATGTCCTTCTTTAACTCGGAAGGTTTGCGAAGTATTTTGCCTGGAGGGCGAGGGGGAAGGAATGCGATTGGCTAAGATTTGTGTGGATTGACAGATTTTCTCTGTTTTATTTCAGGTTATTTTCTCCGTATTTTTCGCTTCGTCATTCGCCGATTTCGTTTGATGACGAATTTGTGATTTTTCGGCATGTCGCGCACAGCAAACGGAGCTCAATTTGGGCTTGGATTTGGTGATTTTGCGCTGTGGATTTGTGTGTTGAAAATCCTTGTTAACAGTGTGTTTCAATGCTTTTCCGAAGTGCTGTTTCATTCCTATTTTTGTAGGAATGGAATTGCGTTTTGTTCCTTTTTGTTTTGTGTAATTTATTTTGCTATGGTTTTTGTGCGTTTTTGTTGAAATTTTGGGTTTGTAATTTTTCGGGTTTACATCCTCTATTAGGAGGAATAAAATTCACATGAACGCAAAGAAAATTATGGGCGCAGTTCTCGTTGCTCTCCTTGCAGCAGCACTCTTCGTTGGTGCAGCATCTGCAACTGAGTATGGACCTGTTTCCGTATATCAGACTCTTACCCCAGTTGATACCTACAAAGGTACTTGGAGTAATGGCGCAGCAACCGTCATCGTCACCGATGCCGGTCTTGTCATGCCTGGAAACAACTTTGCTCCAGGAACCTATAAGAAAGGAGACCACAAACTTGTTGTCACTTATCCAACCGCATCCTACACTGCTGATGCAGCATACAATGATGTTGCATACTATGTCGCAAACGGTGGAAAAGTATATGCAGGAACCAACTTAACCATCGATGTAACTCCAGTATCTGGTTTAACCGCAGGTAATGTTCTTGTTACCTATCCAAATGGAAATGTCAAGAATATCTCCAACCCATTCACCGGTGACAAGATTTTTGAGACTGGAACCTACAAAGTTCAGGCTGTCTTTACCCTGGGTCTTGCAGACATTACCCCATTCGATCTCCTTGCAGACTCCTTAAACTCCTTCTCCTTCACTGTAGTTGAAGAAGATGACGCAACCATTGCAGGATCTGTTGACACTGTCTACTCTGGTCAGACCGCAACCATCACTGTTGAGGGTACCCCAGGTGTCTGGTACAACGTTGTTCTTGATGGTGTTACTATCCCAGAAGATCAGTTACTTGTCTTAAACAACGTAACCCCAGCAAAGAATAACTACACCTTCCAGATGCCGAACACCGGCAAAGCAAGCTTCACCGCAAAGATTGTCGGCAACGACGATGACGAGGGAACTATTCAGTTAGTCCATGACGGTGTTGCACTTAAGAACCAGAAGGTTGTTATTGCTGTCTCCGCACCAGTTGTCACTGCAACCTTAGGTGCACCGTCCTACTTCATTGGAGAGGACATTAAGATTACTGGAACCTCTACTTCTTCCATCGATGAAGATACCTTTACCTTCAACATCTCCGGAACTAACCTTGCAGAGCAGACTCTTACTAAGGAAGAGACTGACAAGCTGAAAGGAAAGGAGTGGGAAGTTGTTCTTGGTATCCCATTCAAGGTCGATGTTGGTACCTACACCATCAAGATTTACCAGAGTGACAAAGTAGTTAAGACCCTTGCAGTTGCACTCAAGCAGCCGTTCATCAGCATCGTTGAAGCACCGGAAGTTGTCGTTCAGGACACTGAAGTTGAATTCATCATCAATGCAGAAGCAGCAGTTGGAGTTAAGGCATACTTCTTCGGAACCAACTACTTCAAAGCAGTCCCAGCAACCCTTGAGGATGAAGATGTTGCAAACGAGTTCACTGTTACCCTTACCCGTGGAAACACTGATGCAATGTCTGCAGGACAGTACTTCGCAGTATTCCAGCACCCAATGTACGACGGCAAGTTCAACATCATGGTCGCTAACGACAAGAAGTTCTACCTGAACGATGCAGCAAATGCAGTCAAGGACAATGGAGATGAAAATGATGACAGTGTTGCACTCTTCAACGTCACTGACCGCCAGACTGCAAACGCAGCACAGGCACTTTGTGATGCACTTGACACCCAGAACATCGATGATATGTACGTCAAGTACTCCTTCTTCGTTGTCGGTGAGGACCAGTCCTTCACCATGAGCGAGATCCCGTCCGAAATCGTTAAGGGCGACAAGCTCGTTATCTCTGGTGTCTCCACTGCAAACGCAGATGACACTGTCACTGTTGAGATGATTTCCACCGCATTCGCAGCAGTCCCGAAGGAGACTGTCGGATCTGCAGCATTCATCGTTGTAACCACTGAAGTTGCAAAAGATGGAACTTGGGAAGTTACCCTTGACACCTCTGACTTAAACGTCGATGAGTACTCTCTCTCCGTTGCATGCGACGGTGCAGACAAGCCGTGGAAGAACGTTAACATCAACGTTGTCGAAGCAGCAGACGAGCCAGTCAACCCAGAGCAGCCAGAGCAGCCGGAACAGCCGGAGCAGCCAGAGCAGCCAACTGAGCCAACCACTCCAGGATTCGGAGCACTTGCAGCACTTGCAGGTCTTGGCGCAGTCGCAGTCCTCCTCCTCCGCCGCGAGTAAATTCTTCTGAAACAGAAGAATCAGCTCTAAGCTGATGAGAAGACATGATTTGTACTTGCCCTTTGGGTGGGTGCAAATCACCCAAATTTTACTAAGAGCTTTTTTGAGACTTTTTTAGACGTGGTTGGATGCGATTTGCTTCTGTCCTTATTTGGAAAAAAAAACTCGTTCCAACATAGGTTAGTTCGTTGAATTTTCTAATGGCAACGCCCAAGCGGCTGCGGCAGCAGCTCGCGACCAACGGGAGCGAGAGCGACGGACGAGAGCCGCAGGCTCGAGTCGGGAGCACATACCTGCTCAGGTTGTGCGACGCGTTGCCTTGTCTGCGTGGTCTGCGTTTTTCTAAATGTATCCGACAACAAATCGCATTCAACCACATCTAAACACACAAAAAACAGAACCCATCACAAACGCGAATGCTGGATATTCCGGATACCACCCCGGAAAACACCCGCGTTTTGAACATATACTGATTGATCGAAAATACGACCAGTACACACGAACCAGAGGCTCGTTGACATAAATACATAGTACCCATAAGAATAAAAAACCTTGCCTCGGGAAAAAGAGAGAGAATAATTATTCTCTCTTGTTCTTATCCCGATGCCACTCGCGGATTTCCCGCAAGAGATTTACGACAGTATTAACTACTGTCGTTATTATCAGCACATGCTCAAAAGACATTGGTAGTGTCCTCTTTTGATAACCCGGTAAAGTCCGGAGCCGACAAAAATCAGCACATATCAATTCATCTTCAAATCACATAACAGCACCGGAACAATAATTTTCCCTTACCTTACAAGACACGAAGCAACACGATAGTGTTGCGTAAGCAGTAGAGGAACGATTAGTGACGGAGCGACTAGAGATTTATCGATACGCTTTGTTTTTTTATTTGCGGGAATTCGCGTGTTCTTTCTTCTCGAATGTTTAGCGAAATCTTCACAGACACCGCTCATCCTGAATCGCCGGACAGTAATTGCACAGTGCCTGCGGCAGGTCTTTTTCCTTATCCCGGATAGGGCAAAGAATCTCTCCCTTCTCCTCAAGCACCTTCCACCCACCGGGGAAAGGCATTCCCACCGGATGTCCGGGAAGCCCTGCAATCAGCATCGCATAACCGTACACCAGGCGGTAAAAGAACTTGCCTGCAGGATTTCCCAGGCCTGCCTCCGGAGCATTTTTGGAGACCTCCTCTGAAAATGAACTCTCCTCTGCCCGCCCCCAGAACTCATTCCAGAGTTTTCGGTCCAGAATTGCGCCGGTCGCCGCCTTTCCGCTCCGGACATCTGCGAGAAAAGCGTGATACTGCGTCAGCAAATCCTGACTGTACGGGCGGTATCTGCTCCGGTAAGGTTCGGGAAGCACCTCTACTTCGCGGCGGATGTTTGCGCCTATTCTCTGGAGGTCAAAAATCGTATACTTCTCCAGCGCTTTCTTGATAACAGGCACCGCGTCTTTGGCTGAATCCGCTGCCAGAAGCTCTGCAGAGGTTTTTGCAATCAGCTCCGCGAGCTGTTCTTTTGGATAATCAAAGACGTTTGCCATTTCTCAATAGTTGGCTGTCCGCTATTAAATATTTGTGGTGTGGGAAGCCCTTTATAGCGTCGAAGGCAACATATAAGGTATCATGGATATTCTCTATGCGGTAGTTGTAGTGGTTGGTCTCGTGGTTTTCGAGACTATCGCAAGCATAGACAATGCCATTATTAATGCAGATATTTTATCCACGATGAGTGCGTGGGCAAAACGCTGGTTCTTAACATGGGGTCTGATTATTGCGGTTTTCGGTGTCCGCGGTATCCTGCCGTGGCTGATTATCTGGTTCTCGACTCCATCCTTAGGTCCTATTGGTGCTTTGACTGCGACGTTCTCGGATGATGCAACGGCGGCCGCCGCGATTGAGGCGAGCGCTCCTTTCCTGCTGTTGGCAGGAGGTATGTTTATGGTTCTTTTGTTCCTGCACTGGCTTATGGCAGAGCAGAAGAACTGTATTGTTCCAGGAGAGCTTGCCCTTTCCAAACAGGGTCCCTGGTTCTATGCGGTTGCAGCTATTCTGCTTCTGGTAATTGTCTACTTTGCAGTACAGATTAATCCGTTCCTCGGTGTGGCAGCGGTTGCCGGTTCGGCGATTTATTTCGTGATGTCGGGCTTCCGTCTGTTCGCGGATAAGAAGTCCGCTGAGCTGGAGAAAGGAGGAGGAGACCCGAAAGCAGCGAAGCATTCGGATTTAAGCAAGCTTGTTCTTCTGGAAGTTATCGATGCGTCCTTCTCGATTGACGGTGTTGTCGGTGCATTCGCATTTACGATGTCGGTCCCGCTTATCTTAATCGGTAACGGTATCGGTGCGTTTGTGGTTCGTGAGATGACGATTCGAAACCTCGATACTATCCGGAAGTTTGCGTACCTGAAGAATGGTGCGATGTATTCGATTCTCTGTCTCGGTATTATCATGTGCTCGGAGGCATTCGGTGCACATCTGCCAATCTGGTTCCCGCCGCTTTTGACGATTTGTATCGTTGCGGTCTTCCTCTGGCTTTCGATTAGAAAGATTAAGAGAAACGACTTCGGTGTCTGCCCGGTTGAGCCGAAGACTGAATAATGTGAGATACCTCACATCTTTTTTTCCTGCGTCTTTTGGTGAATGATTCCCGCAAGGGAGATTCCGATTAGAATAATTCCGGCAATGTACGTTGGCCAGTAAACGTATGAGTAGAGAATGAGCCAGTCGAGATAATCCCAGTGTTCAATGCTCATCCGGTAAATGCCGAGAAGTACCGGAACAACAAACGGTACTATTCCTGCGAGGAGAAGAAGTATCTGGAAAACGTTTTTCATCAGAGTAACAGCTGCAGAATCATAATTCCTGAGAGGAGAACAATTATTCCATCGAGTACGGCAACGAATGAGAATACCTTTTTGGGAAACCATCCCCGCTTAAACTCCCCGTAGACAAAATAGAGGGAAAGAAGAGAGAAGATAAGAACGGTCAGATACAGCCAGATCATGTTCCCTTCTTCTTCACAATTCCGGTTGGAATTCTGCTTGCCGGTTCGTCGTCGATGTCAACGGTGATGCCGATTAAGTACGCGTTCATGCGGTCAATGGCCTCACGGTTCTGCGTGTCAGCGGCAGCCGCCCGCTGATAACAGGCATATGCTTCGTCTCTGGAACCTCTGAGGTCATACACTTTTCCAAGCTCGGTGAGTGCACGGCTGTCTCTTGGGTGATTGTCCACCCAGGCAAGAAGGATGCCTAAGGCATCATCATACTTTCCGGCACGGCGGGCATCAATTCCTGCTTCCACAGCATCCCACTCGTCAGATTTTCTGCGTTTGGGTGCCGGGATGAACTGGTTTGCTTCGCGCTTCTTGCGCTCGATTCTTTCTTCCTGCTCTTTGGTTGCTCTCCGCGGAGCTTTCGTCTCGCGGATGATTTCGCGCTCGACAGGACGCTTTCCGGAACGTTCAACGCGGTCTTTGGTGTGTTCGCGTTTGACTGCGGCATTCTGTTCCTTGCGTTTTGCAACCCATGCCGGAGGCTCCTGCTTCTTGGACGAAAGCTCGCGGGCGCGGGCAAGACCGTTCTTTTCCACCGAGCTCTTCTCTCCGCGGCGGCGTTCCTTTGCCTCCTCTTCATCAAGAGCGGCAAGCTCAGCGATGATTTCGAGCGGTTCGTCCATCTCGCGGACCAGATGGTCGATAGCAAGCACGCGGTTCATTCCGATGAAGTGCTCCGCCATCACTCTTCCAAGCGGGGAGAGTTCGAGCGCTGCGCCGTTCTTTCGAACCAGCTTGTGCTTCATCATCTCAGCAAGCGGGTCATCTCCTTCGCCGACCATAGAGGCACCGATTCCGGCGATGTCCTTCTCGTTTCCACGGGCAACGACCGCGTTTGCCGCAAACTCTTCGGACGCCTCTTCGATTTCGTAAACCGGAGCGACCTCCTCCATTCTGCCTTTCAGGAGCTGAATTGCAACCTCTTCCTCGGTGAGTTTTGTTTCGCGGGAATAGGATGCTCCAGGCTCTGCTAAGATTACCACCCGACCGATGTCATGGTAGTCCGGTCTTCCGGCTCTTCCCATCATCTGGTGGAACTCCTGCACCGAGAGCCAGTTGATTCCCATGGCCAGCGCATCGAAGATGACCTGGCTTGCCGGGAAGTCCACACCGGCCGCAAGAGCAGCGGTCGTGACAACACAGGCAAGTTTTCCTTCCTCGAACTTCTTTTCCACCTGGCGGCGTTCCTGTGATGTCAGACCGGCATGATACGGCGCAGCCATTGAGCCGATGGCTTCCGCAAGCGAGTGACAGCGGGTTCTCGCATTCGTGAAGACGATGGTCTGTCCTTTGTAGCCTTTCGAGGAAACTTTGTTGAACTCCTCGAAGACCAGCTTTTTGATGTAGGGGACTTTTGCGTCCTTTTCGGTGAAGATTAAATGACGCTCTAAAGCGACCGGACGTTCCGCATACGGAACAAGCGATGCATGGAGCTTCTTGGCTAAGATGTGCGGAGAACCAATGGTTGCGGACAGATAGAGGAACTGTGCCTTCGGGGCAACGTACTTGAGGCGGGCAATTAATCCGTCCAGACGGTGACCGCGCTCTGGGTCTTCCAAAGTCTGGACTTCGTCGATTACGACGGTGCCGATGTTGTTCAGCTTCATGCCTTTTCGAAGCATGTTGTCCACACCTTCGTAGGTTCCCACAACAATTCCTCCGCCGGAACCGCGGTTGCCGACCGCTCTGGTCTCGGGGAGGTTCAGACGGGAGGTTCCCGTCATAATGGAGGTCTGGGTAATCCCCTTGTACTTCTCGGAGAAGCGGTCGTACTTCTGGTTCGCAAGAGCTACCAGCGGCACAAGGAAAAGCATTCTTCCCCGCTTTTCCAGATAGTTTTTGAGACCTGCCATCTCACCGATGAATGTCTTACCTGATGCGGTAGCGGCTACCACCAGCAGGTCTTTGCCGTACAAAAGTCCTGCTTCGACGGCGAGCTGCTGTGCCGGCATTAAGGTATCCACTCCGCAGACGTCGACGAATTCCCGCGGAAGCGGCAGGTTTTCGATGCGTTCGGTTGCCACCTGCTCGTGTGCTTCAAGGCAGTCGAACATCGTCTTTTTGGTGTCCAGGGATTCCGGCTGAAGGATTGCCAGCACCATGTCGAGGTCGCGATACTCCTCGAGGAGTTCTTCGATATGGAGCTGTGTGCGTTTTCCAAGACGCTTGATGTGTGCGAGTTCGCGGCGAAGTTCACGCTTTGCACAGTCGAGACAGACGAACTCCGTTCCGCAGCGGATTCTCGTCTGCTCATTCAGCGGCATAATTCTGTCGTCAAAAAGACAGGTACGGCAGAGGGAGACCTTCTCCCACTTGATGTTCATGCCGCGAAGGAAGTCCTGAAACTCCGGAAGGGTTTCCGTGAGCATAACTGCACCATTTGCCCGAAGTACGGTTATGAACTCTTTTGTCGGTGTCTTTTGAACGTGCGACGTGCCCGGTCTTCTGACGAAGAATTCTGAGGGACGCATGCCTTTGGAGGTCTGTTCCAGTTCGACCGTTCCGACGTGTTTGATTTTGCCCGCTTTTTTGTCGTCGCAGAAGAATACTTTGTACCCTTTCTTGTAGGGCTGTACGATGGTTGCCACTTATTCCTTCACCAGCTCGTGAATGGTGTAGGAGAGTCCTGCGGTTTCCAGACGTTTGAGGAAGTCGGTGAACTCTTCGTCGACGATGAGAAGCAGACAGCGAAGACCATGGAATGCGGCTTCTATTACTCCTTCGCGTGCTCCGTAGAACATGTCCGGCATGAGGTCGGCTTTTTTGATGGCAAGGTATGCTTCAAGGCCTACTGCACCGACGATGTCAACGCTTTTTGCAAGGGACGCAAGGCGGGAGGAGTCAATAGTGGACGAGCCTCCGCGTTCAATACGCGGGACTTTTGCGACCTCGACTTTTCCTTCGGTGTGTTCGATGATTCCGGCAAGGCGTGCGACACCAACGTCATCGCCTTCCTTTGCATCGTTTGCGACCATTCCCATAGCGGTCTGCGGTTTTTTGCCGGCATAGAGCCAGCCGTCTTTCATGTAGACGCCGACAGAGTCTCCTTTTTTCAGGTCGGTGTCAGCAATGGCTGCCCATGTTACAACCTGGTGGATGATGTCGCGTCTGACGTGTCTTGCGTATGCTTCGAGAACTTCGGCGTTGTTTAATACCCACTCAACACCTTTGTGCGTGACGTAGTATCTTCCTCTTCCTTCAGCACTGATGTATCCTTCTTCGGCAAGTACGCGGACATATTCAGAGATTGCCTGCGGAGTGACACCAAGTTTGTCTGCGATTTCCTGCTGGCGGATGGACGGCTGGTGCTCTGCAATCTCGACTAAGACCTGGAAGCGGGTGGTTTCGCGTTTGCTTCTCAGGATGTTTGCTAATGGATCTTCGGGCATGGCTAATCCTTGATGTGTATATATTTGTCGTGAAGAGAGATAAAAACACTCGCGAAACTTCGCTTCAAGCCTACCTGATGAAAACCTCTTTTGAATTAATTAACGGTGGATTGGGATTCACTGCCCTTAGTCATGAAACACGAATCCGCACGAATCGCGTGCCTATACACGGCTTCTTTTCCGGCTTATCGCCGGAAGCCGCGGCAGTTCCGCGATAAGCGGAGCTAAACTGCCGCCGAAGAGGTCGCGATTCGTTTCGATTCGTGCGGGTTCGTGTTTCTTTAGTGAGGCAGGAGTATCTTTATGAATTATATGGTATGGTAGGCTTTGCTCCTAAATTGAATTAAACATCGTTAAGCAATGCGATAGCATTGCACAAGCAGCGGAGGAGCGATTAGCGACGGAGCGATTAGCGACGGAGCGACAGAGATTCTAAAATATAAATTTATGATTCGCGTAAATTCGCGTTTTGGAGGGAAGAACGCGCGAATCTACGCGAATTTATAATGTAGATTCTTGCATGGTGATGGCGAAAGCTTCGCTTATCGCTCGCTTTCTGTTACGCAATGCTATCGCATTGCTTAATGAGGTTTGATGAAAATTTCCATACAATCCTTAATTTAGGAGCAAAGCCGGTATGGTAGGTTTTCATGTAAAGAATGTTGGGTTCTGAGGTGTTTGAAACACTATTCCTGTTTGTGTTTATTTTACTTCGTCATTCGCCGATTTCGTTTGATGACGAATTTGTGCTTTTTCGGCATGTCGCGCAAGGTAAACGGAGCTCAATTTGGGCTTGGATTTGGTGATTTTGCGCTGTGAATTTGTGTGTTGAAAATCCGTGTTAACAGTGTGTTTCAATGCTTTTCCGAGGTACTGTTTCATTCCTATTTTTGTAGGAATGGAATTGCGTTTTGTTCCTTTTTGTTTTGTGTAATTTATTTTGCTATGGTTTTTGTGTGTTTTTGTTGAAATTTTTGGTTTGTGATTTTTCGGGTTTACATCCTCTATTAGGAGGAATTAAATTCACATGAACGCAAAGAAAATTATGGGCGCAGTCCTTGTCGCACTGCTCGCAGTCACTGCATTTGCAGGTGTTGCAGCAGCAACCGACTACGGAACTGTGTTCACTTACCAGGACCTCGCCAAGGCACCGGCAAATGTAGCTGATGTGCCAGAAGGTGTCTGGACCAACGGAGCAGCACAGGTTACTGTCTCCGAAAAAATTGTATACCCAGGAGCAAACTTTGTTGCTGGCGTCTATAAATTCGGAGATCACAAACTCTATGTCACCTATCCAACTGCAAGCTACGCAGTAAAGGGAAAGATTGGAACTGAAGCATACCTTGTTGGAAATGGCGGTAATGTTTATGAAAACACCACCACCCTGGAATCCACCCTCACTCCGACAATCACTTCCTCTTCAAAGGTTGATATCATTAACTATCTGCTCACCCTCCCAAGTGGAAAGGTTGAGAAGGTTCCATACGCAAACCTTACTGGTACTAACCTTACTGAAGAGAAGGGAACCTACAAAGTTCAGGCAATCTTTAACGAATCCAAGTTCGTTGAAGGTGTTCCAGACAACCTTCTCCTCGACACTGTAAACGCACTTACTTTCACTGTTGTTGGTGAAGATGATGCAACTATCTCTGCATCCGTTAACACTGTATATGCAGGTGAAACTCTGAGTGTAACTGTTAAGGGAACTCCGGGAACTGTATACGCATTTAAACTCGAGAACTTTAACACCCCTGTCCTGAATCAGTATGTTACCCTCCAGACAATGAGTGGTTTCTACAACTTCACTATGCCAAACAATGGCGAGGCAACTTTCCAGTTCACTGTTGCAGGAACCGCAAATGATGATGCAACAATCAAGTTATACACCATGGCAGACCTTGAAAACGAGATTGAAACCATTGAGATTACTGTCTCCGCAGCTGTTGTCACTGCAACCTTAGGTGCACCATCCTACTACGTTGGTGATGTCATTAAGATTTCTGGAACCTCCACTGCCGGCATCGACTCTACTTATAAGTTCAACATTACTGGTACTAACTTTAAGGAAACTGAACTTACTGGTACTAAGTTCGTTAAAGAAGGAAAGACCTGGGAAGTTGAAATCCCAACTGCAAATGTTGTTGAAGCTGCATCTGGAAAATCTTTAGATGTTGGAACCTACACCATCTCTATTGAACAGGATGGAGTTGCAGTCAAGACTGTTGCTGTTGCTCTCAAACAGCCATTCATCAGCATCCTCGAAGCACCGGAAATCGTAGCACAGGGAACTGATGCTGAGTTCATCGTCAATGCAGAAGCAACCAAAGCACAGGTTAAGGCATACGTCTTTGGACAGAATTACTTCTTAGAAGTCGACCACATTAAGAAGACTGAGAAGGATGTTGAGAACAAGTTCACCTTAACCATCAACAAGACTCAGACCTCTGCAAAGAACATGTCCACTGGACAGTACTTCATGGTCATCCAGCACCCAATGTATGATGGTGCATATAACATCATGGTCAATGGAACCATCTTCTATCTGAACACTGAGAAGAATGCAGTTAACATTTCCGCAACTGGTGCTGACCGTGTTGCAGGTAGCACTGCTCTCTTCAACGTCAATGACCGTCAGACTGCAAACGCAGCACAGGCACTCTGTGACGCACTTGACACCCAGAACATCGATGATATGTACGTCAAATACTCCTTCTTCGTTGTCAAGCAGGGTGAAACCTCTGAAATCAGCGACATCCCATCTGAAGTTGTTAAGGGAGATAAGATTGTTATCTCTGGTATTGACACCGTAAACGATGGTGCAACTGTAAAGGTTGAGATGGTTTCCACTGCATTTGCAGCAGTTCCGAAGGAAGAAGTTAACTCTGCCGCATTCATCGTTGTTACTACTGAAGTTGCAAAAGATGGATCTTGGGAAGTTACTCTCGATACTTCTGACTTAAACGTTGACGAATATTCACTTTCCGTTGTCATTGCAGATGCAGAGGCTAAGGTTGCAACCGTCAACGTTGTCGAAGCAGCAGACGAGCCAGTCAACCCAGAGCAGCCGGAACAGCCGGAGCAGCCAGAGCAGCCAACTGAGCCAACTGAGCCAACCACTCCAGGATTTGGAGCACTTGCAGCACTTGCAGGTCTTGGCGCAGTCGCAGTCCTCCTCCTCCGCCGCGAGTAAATTCTTCTGAAACAGAAGAATCAGCTCTAAGCTGATGAGAAAGACATGATT
>JAFQBW010000058.1 GCA_017399555.1 Methanocorpusculum sp. | reverse complement strand
GTCTCCCCGTGGTTTGTGTGATTATGAAGCGTTCTTTTTGTTATAGAGATACAGGGCGAAGTCATACTCCGTTTTCGTGATGAGATAGGAGCCGCCCTCGGCATCTGCAAGACGGTACTCCGTCCGCGGCTTGCTTTCCTTCACATCCCACTTGCTGCCATAGAAGGAGGTGACATTTTCCCGCATTTCCGGTTTGTACCCATCGTTGATGGAGTCAATGACAAACTGCCGGCGGGTCTTGATAACACCGTCGTAGCGGTACTGCTTGTTCATGGTCTTTTGGATACGGAACAGCTGCATCGGCGGCATCGTGTCGCCCCATCCCATGAGTTCGCTGCGTGCTGCATCCGCTTCCGCCTGGTATCTTGCTGCTTCCTCCGCTTTGCGCCTTTGCTCCTCCTCCTGCTCGATACGGGCACGTTCCGCGTCTTCCTGTTCCCGGCGGGCGTAGAAATCATCCCGGGCCTTCACATAGACGGAAGACTTATCCGGACGGATTTGCGATGCCATAGAGATTTGGACAACGCTGATAAACAGTCCTTCTGTGACCCGGCGGTCCAGTTCCTGGATGAAGTGCTCGGCGGTATCCAGCCCCAGTTTGGCAATCTCGCTGGTCAGTACATCTACGTCGACCTTGGAAGGGTCATGGTAAAAGGGCTGAAAGACCATGCCGGTGAGATGCTCCGGGAAACAGATATAGAAAGCATAGTCATAGCTGCCAGTGGTATCAGAGCGAGGCTGTGTCATATAGAGGGAACCATGTATCTGGCGTAAATCCACATTGTGCTGAACGGCCCTTTTCCCATCGCTGGAGAAGGTGAAGACCTTGTGGGCTTCGTAAGGGGTCGTGAGTTCGGATAATGTCATGCCTGTTCTCCTCCTTCGTCTCGGCTGATGATTCGATATGAATTACTTAAATCGCGGATGACGACATCCCAGATGTCCTTCTCCCGCATATGCATCCGGTAGTGCTTCTCATAGAGGGTACAGGCACGGGACAGGATTTTCCAGTTATTATGGCGCATGGCATGAGGCGTCATGGAGAAATCGGTGCGGAACTTGCGGACACATTCCCTGCGTTCCGGAGAGCCTTTGGGATAGGCGTCCAACTCATAGTGTCGTGTAAGGAATGCGGCGGCATCCTTTTTCGTAAGCATAGGCTGCTCAGAACCAAGGCAGATGCAGCGTAGTGAAGTGACAGGGAGATTCAGTTCACAGGCCGCTGTTTCCAGTGCATTCGTCTCCGTCAGTGCGGTGTAAATGCCAACGAAGATTTCGGCGTTTTTATAGTCCTCCCAGTCATCACTGAATGTTTTGTCCGGGTCATCCGGTACACCGGTATAGACCTGAACATCCCTTACGTTGTCGGTGGAAATGAGGATGAGATATTTCATGGGCGTGGCTCCTTTCGTAATAATCTGGGTTATTGACTTTTTCAGCTCCACTCGTCAATCGATAACCTCGCATCAGTATGAATGAAAAGAGGGGCGGGGAGGCACAGACAATAAGAAGGGAGCCAGACACCATGGCGTGTCCAGCTCCCTGTATGCTGTCAGAATCAGATTTGTTCGATGGCGGTTTCGTCAGTTTCCTTTATGAGGCAGATAGGAGTGCGCTTTGGCTCCTCGGGCGCTGTATAGCCGGGCCGCTTCTCCCAGTACGCGGACTGCTCGGCTACGGCCATGTCGATGAGCCAGAAGTTGTCCTTTTCGTCCAGCAGCAAGTCAACAGACCACGCGCTGTCCAGTCCGGAGACGTTTTTCATCGCCTCAGCCACAGCCTGAGCCGCTTTGTCTTTGAAGGCTTCGTAGCGCACCTCCATCTTCTCCCGCTGGTGGTCGAAGATGATGCGGTCCGTTATATCGTAGAGGTGGGAATAGATGTAGTCGTAGTCCCAGTAGTTGACGACAAACATGACCTCTTGGTCATCGAAGTCGTAGAAGACGCGAAATTCATTGCGGAAGGGCAGACCATTGTAAATGCAGGGGGTGACTTTGGCGTTATGAGGGATACGCTCCCGGACGATGATTTCGCTCTCCCCGCCAGCATCATTGCAAAGGGCACCGTAGTTGATGTTGATGATAGCTTCAGTCAACGAGCCGGGATGGGGAAGGCAGGAATGTCCGGCATCAAACTTATTGCTGAATGTCCCGTTCTTTACGAAACACAGACCGAACTTGGCCTCCTTGACGGCCGGCTCGACTGTGTTCTTTACGAAGCAGAGAATGGCCTCGTAATCGCCGGACTGCTCCATATAGAAATGCCGAATCATCTCATTATCCACTGGGATGATGATGGAGCGGGGGACACGGATGCCGCAGTGTTCCACCTTCGGGAACCAAAAGGAAAAGTTGTTCTGCTGCATACGCTCAAAAATCTGATACTCTTTTTTCATGGTCGTCTCCTTTGTCTTTTCATATATTTCGTGGCAGGGACCGGGGACTATATGCCAGTATTCTTGATATCTTCGATGTGAAACTCAGCGACAAGGGATTGAAGTAGCTCGTTCTCCGCAATGACATCGGATGGGAAGCTCAAACGAATGGCAACACCGTACCAACCGGCATAGGCCATCTCTCCGGAGATGCGGTATGTTGTGCCCTCGGGACCGGGGATAGTAAACTCCACCGTCTCCCCAAATTGCCCGTCTCCGCCAGTCAGGAGCGCGTATTCCGGGGAGTACCCGCCGAGGGACCCTACATAAAGCCGGGCAGTATCGACGCAGACAGACTTTGGGTAGATGGAAATTTCCGGGGAGTAGAGCAATGCGTTGTCTTTTTTTCTCAACGAAATAAGATTGCCGCGGGATAGAAGCATGTCGAGGTCTGTTGTAGATACATTGAGCTGCTTCCCCTCATATGTAGCTTTTTCCTTGTGCGTCCTAATGGAGATGACGGCGTTCAGAGTTCCTTCGATATCCCTTTTGTAGCATAGGTCCTCTACGCAGAGGTAATAAGGGTCTGTTACGAGGATTCCATCTGCATTTTTGATTTTTCCTGTGAGCTTCAAAATTTCTCCTTCCTTCGTGTTGAGCTTGTGTGCTGAAAGACCTGTAAAACGTCAGGCAAGCGGTTTTTTCACCTTGATGATGTAGGTGGGAATCATTGTCCCGCTTTCTTTGAACACGCCCTCGTCTACCGGTACGGACTCTCCGTGGTTTTCCTCAAACCAGTCTCTGAACTCCAGAGCAAGCTTACTTGTGCGCCAGAAGGGGGCGGTGCTGATGACAGAGACCAGGACGCCGCCGGAAGCCAGAAGACGATAGGCATGCATCACATGGCGAATATCCTGCTGCTTGGAGAAGGGAGGGTTCATGATGATGCGGTCGTATCTGCCAGAAGTCTCTGCATCCATAGAGAGGAAATCCATGTACTTGCATGAATACGGCTTTTCATCGAGGTGTCGGGACATTTCTGTGTTGAGTTCGATGCAGGAGAGATTCTTACAGCGCTCGTAGATGACATCCGCCAAATCCCCGCGGCCGCAGGAAGGCTCCAGAACATTGTGCGAAGCGTCCAGCTCGGCGTACTCGCACATGAATGCGGAAATGTCTCTGGGCGTGGGGAAGAACTGGAAGTGCTTCTTCATATCCTCCGTTTCGCCTGTCATGAGCAGATTGTCAAAGGCTTCGGACGGGTCAGAATCGAATGCATGAGCCTTTGATTTGCGGTTCCACTTGCCGCCTAAAGACGTAAGGCATTTGTTTACCGCTTCGTAGGTCTTCCGGTCGAGCTGCCGGGGCGGAAGGAACAGGAGGTTCCCTTCAATGGTGCATTCTTCAAGGATGTTCAAGATTTCCTGTTTGATTTTCATGTGTGTTTCCCTTTCTGATTCGTGTGTTTGAATTCCGACATAGATGATGCTCCCAAGCTTCATTTATGACAGTCAGAGAGAGTATGGAAGAACCTGCATGAAAAATGCGACAGCCCCGTGTAGAGGCTGTCGCTGTGTGTTTTGTGCTTATTCCTCGGCGACAAAGACTATATCGCCATCATGATATATTTATAATAAACATTCGCAGTGTTGTCGATTTGACAGAAGATAACCACAGTATTTCGTCATGTTATAGC
>JAFQBW010000057.1 GCA_017399555.1 Methanocorpusculum sp. | reverse complement strand
CCGGAACTCATCGTCCGGCTACAAGCCTCTGCACAGCGCAGCGCCTTTGAGGAGCGCTATGCCCGCGGTCTTCGTCAGCTCGCTTCCGGCTTGAAATCCGGGTTGTCTATCCATCAGGCTATTGAGGATGTATGTCATTCCCCCTTTGTCCATGACAGCATCCGAAGGGAGTTCAGCCAGTTGAATACAGACCTGAAACTGGGCATTTCCATCAATGACGCCTTTGACCATTTCGCAGACCGTGTTCGCTGTCAGGACGCAGCAGACGTGGCTATTGCCATCCACCTGCAAAATAAGGTAGGTGGTCGGGAGGCGGAAGTGATTGAGTCCGTTGCCGGAAACATCAGCAGCCGGCTGATGCTTCGGAAAGAGGTCGGCAGCATGTTTGCGGGAAGCCGTGCGACCATCCTGGCGCTCGACATCATCCCCTTCGTTATCATTGTCTTTCTGATGCTCTTTGCCCCGTCCTATATGCAGCCTTACTTCCAGTCTTCTACTATGCTCATGGCGCTTATCGGCCTCATCGCATTTATGGGTGTCGGCTCCCTGCTCATCCATTCCATGGTAGCTAAAATGAGAAGGGAGTGTGGCGTCTGATGCAGACTACGATTTTCATTATCGCCCTTCTCTATGGTGTTGCCGCCCTTCTCCTCATTCTTGCCATCTTCTCATCCCCTAAGCACTCCCGTTTGGAAAAGGATAACACCCCCGATGCGTCGGAATGGCTCTATTCCAACCTTCTCTCAAAGCTGTATGACGCCCTCATGGGTTCACGCCCGCCGGAAAGGATACTGAAATCGCTTGGCCTCAGATTTGACAGCTACATGGTGGACTGTGAAATCCTTGGCCGGACACCGGACCTAAAACGTGAGGCTATGCTGCGCATCCTCGGCATCTTTGCCCTTGTCTTCGGCATCATTCTGTCTGTCCCTGTGGGAAGTCCGGTACCAATGCTCTTGAGCGCCGTCGTCTATCTCCTGTGCGCTTCCTATATCCCACGAAAAGTCCATAGCGACGCCCAGGCAAAGAAGGCCGCCGTTTCCTCTGAACTGTCCCGCTTCGTTGACCTGCTGCTCTCTGCTCTGGAAATCAATCTGCCTGTGGAAATCGCCATTGCCCAGACAGCGGACAGTGTTCCCGGCATCCTGTCCTCGGAGCTTCGCAAGACCTTTGCCGAGGCACATGTGGGCGCCATGAACTGGCAGCAGGCATTGGAGAAGATTGCCCACAAGTATGAAATCGACCAGCTCTCCGACTTCGTTTCCGACATCATTACCGCCTACAACAAGGGCATCTCCGTGACGGAGGCTGTCGCACGAAAGTCCTACGAGATAAAGCAGAGCGTTCTGCTGCAGGCAAAGGAACGGACAGCAAAGATGTCCAACAGCATCCTTGTGCCTGTGACCATCTTCAAAATCATCCCGCTCATGGCTGTTATGATGATTCCCATTATCAGCCAGATACTCAATATGTTCCTGTTCTGAGGCCCTGCTTCCCCTTTCTGACATACTGACGTAACGAGTGAAAAAGGAGGTCCCCCGCGTGAAAAACTATATGAAGCGGTTTTACCGCGATGAGACCGGCGCCGAGCTGATTGAGGTCGCGCTGGCCATTGCCATCGTTGCCATCCTCGCCGCCGCCATCTT
>JAFQBW010000056.1 GCA_017399555.1 Methanocorpusculum sp. | reverse complement strand
TGCCTGCCAGGTCAAATGGAAAACATAATAAACGTCCTTTTCGTCCTCCCTGCCGCAACCGTATAGTACATCATCGTTAGCATCGCACTTGGCAACAGCATAAATCGGATTATTCAGAAAATAATGTCCTTCCCCAAGTTCTCTATGCAGCTCCCGTACAAATGATTTGTTCGTAAAAGGTAGCATTCGCCAGGTAAAGTCATCCCCATATTTATGAGCCAAATCGTCAAATACTTCTTCCGCTGTCATATGGTTAATTTCCTCCCCTACGCCCTTTCTTTCAGCGTACGACAAATTGCTTCTTGAAAGGTTGTATTGTTTGCAGCGTTGTGTGTAATTCTTTCAAGTTCATCAGAGCAAAACGGAGACTTTCGCACACACTTAATCTCATTCTCCCTAACGTGCGGCATGATACACCACCACTCTTTTATTGTACCAGCGGAAGTGACAAAGCCAGATAGCCGAGGCGGATTTGCTTCAAGTGCTTCCATTTGGTCCATCGGAGATGCCTCGCTATGCCAAAGATACAGAGCAACATTTATCACTTCACAAGGTATTTTCCCGGGAGGGGTTTCGGATGCTCCAAGCAGCTGTAGCATTACATAGTGGCCTAAATACGGATTATTTTCATCGGGATGAGTTTTTTAAACTGAAGCACACTTCCTGGCTGCCATGGGCATTTCCATGCCCACCACGGTTTCCGGAGTTTTTTCTTTTCCGGCTGCTGTGAGCAAATCACTTCTCTGGCCGCTTCAAGTTCCTGCTTCCGCTTTGAAACGAGTTCGGACTTCCAAAGTTCTTCCATGCTGGAAAGCTCTTTATCTATCTCAAGCAGTGCGTTAGCTTTTACCGATTCGCTGAGTCGGCCTATCTTCCATTGTGACATGGCAAGAGGAAGCCAAAGTTCAAATCCGTTTGCTGATGAAAACTCTTGAATCGTCGCCTTTTCTGCCTCATCATCGGAGAAACCTACAATGATTTTTTCACGATACGTATCACGCAGGTCTGCCGCGTCATCATTTTGAAAGATTTTAACGCCCCATGTTCCCATTCGCCGTCCTCCTTCCCGTAGAAGCCTACCCAAAGAATACCATAAAACCCTCCTTGATTTCAATATCATGTGCTAATCTCCCACTTCTCCCTTCTGCCGGTTTCTCCACGCTTCTCTTGTGCCTTCTGTCATACTGTGTCTGTAAGCGAGGTGACCGGATGCCCAAAAGAATCATTCTGAATGGCAGCGACCTGCTGGATGGCCAACCTATCTCCAAAATGGTCTTTTTAGAAAAACTATCCGCTATGTACTCCCCTCAGTTCGAGGATACAGATATTGAGTCCCGCTTCCAGCAGCTCTTGAAATACGGATATATCCAAATGCACGAAACCGAGTCGGAAATCTATATCGTGATACCTACCGGAACCTATTCCATGATGACAGGAGGCAACAGATTTGAGAAAGCGCACACCTTCCCATAAAGGGGATAAGCCCTTTACTTTGGGCGGCCTGCTCGCTCTGGGCGAGACCCATAACACTCGCATGGAAGCGGCTGGCATCTATGCCTACGGCTTTGGAAACCTGTATGTCTGCGGCGCCGTCGACCGCAGGCTCTCCATCTGTGACAAGGGTGTTCTTGCCTACTTATCCACCTATTGCGGTGACGGCGGCATCTGCACATGCAAGCAGAAAACAATCCTGCGGGCGCTGCGCGTTACCGACCACACGCTGTCTGCCAGCATGTCCCGACTCATCAAGTACGGCTATGTCATCCGGGAACGAAGCTTTCACAGCGGCAAATTCGGACAGTACAGCTACGCAGTCATCCACAATCCGGATAAGCAAAGCGGATGGCTCAATATGCCCTACTGCACCCCAGGAGGAGCGGACGCCTCTTTTCATGTCCCTTTAGACCGCTATGGAGCTGTCAGCAAGCTCATCATGAATGACCAGCGGCTTTCGGTAAAAGAGAAAGGGTTTTACGCGGCTCTATGCGCTCTGTGTGGGAACGCCAATCAGCTGGTCTGCCACAGAGACATCCTTGCTGCCCTGCTCCAGATATGCCCGGATACAGCTTCTCGCTATATCTCGAAGCTGTCTGCGCTCGGTCTTGTCCAGCGAAGCAATACTGTAACGACCCGCCGGGGCCTTGGCCCTTCCCTCTTTACTGTCGTTGCATTGCCGCCCAACGTACCATATCCCGAAACCTTCCGTCAGCAAGATAAGCGCAGAGTCGCCTCCCTCTGCCATCAGGATACTGTGGACGAGGGCACTGTAAACAGCATCCTCGGCCGCACACTTGGCAAAGTCATCTCTCCCCTCCAGAGCCTGATACTGGCGCAACAGGCGCGGGATGAGGAATCCGAAGAAGATGGTAAAGCAACTTCAACGGCATCGGCAAACCCGACTGCTGAGGAAGCAGCCGCTGTGCGCTCCAAAATCGCCGTGCAGAGCCGTTTGGATAATCTGGAGGTACGGGATGGCAGGACACATTTTATCCCATCCTGTGCGTCCACTGAGCCGATTGACAGGGTAATTGAGGACCTGCGCCACAGAACCCTCTCCGAACAGCATCGTCACCATTTGAAAATGATTGCGTATCAAGGCATCCCCTCGGATTATACCGAGAAGCGAAATTTTACCCGCTTACAGCTCGCTGTAGCCCAGAGCTTCGAGCATATCTCTGTGTCCACCAATGAGGATGTCAATATCCTCCGGGAAATCATAAAATCGGTGACGTACCTGTCCTCTGAACGGCGTCCCGTGGTCATCAACGGGAGCCGAAACAATCCAAAGCAGTTCCTCCGCCGCTTCAATAGGCTTCTGGAATCGTTTGCCCTGCCCCCGCTGGTAGAGGAATTGATACAGAAAATCAAACGAGCCATCTACACAAGGGGCGTCCGGTATCTATCCGGATACATTAACCACTGCGTCTACGAGATGGTCTGCGGATGATTTTTTTGAAAAAGACATAAGACTTCCGCCCTCCCGCTCGGCCTTGAGCAGAAGGGCCATTTGTGCTGCGCTTATTCTGCTTCCGTCTTTGGAAACATATAACGCAATCTATCTATTGTCAATCAACATCGCCGCATTTTGCGGCGTCTTTTTCTTTCTCTCTTTTCCGTCGGAATTGAAGCGTATGGAGAAACAGCCTCATCAATAAGACCATGGTACATGAAGACCAAGTTGACTAACGCCAATGTTATCTAAACGGCCTGGCGCAGTCGTGAATCCAAGTCGCCTTACGGACCACGCTACTTCGGGGCTGCGCCCCGCTGTCTTTCAACGGTGTGAATAAAGGCGCGCATAGGCCGATGCCTGCGCCATGATGAACCGGATATCCGCAGCTTTATTGCTCGCGGCTGCAGCCGGGGCGCATACTGCTCCCGGTCAAAGGGATTCACACGGCTGACATAACAGGTTCAAACATACTGGCCTCGCAGCTGAAAAAGCGGAGGTGAAGGGATGGCTTATTCCGCCGGCACATCATTTCGGGACTCCATGGAAATCGGACAGGCTGGAGAACAGCTGGTTCGGGATTCCTTTCTGGCTCGCGGATACTCTGTCGAAGACCTGACCGGGGATGAGAACTGGCAGGCCATGGATGTGGATTTCCTGCTGACCGCTCCGGACGGAACAACACATCTGGCCGATGTCAAAACAGATACCGAGAGTTGGGACACGAAGAACATCCTGCTGGAGGTACGAATGCATCGGCTCCGGACAGGCCAGGCAACAGAAGGCTGGTACACGGACAGCGCCATGGATTTGCTGCTCTATCTTTGCGCGGGTACCGGCTGGCTGTATGAAATCGACTTTGACTGTCTGCGGCGCCTGGTCAATGCAGGACTGGGGCGCTTTACCCGTTTCAAAAATCCCATTGACCCTGACTGTATCGGAGAGGGCATCCTGGTGCCCATCGACGCCTTGGAACGCTCCCCCGCTCTGCTCCACCGCAGCAAGCTGGATACATCCTGCCTCTGGAAATACGAGTGGCGGCGAGAGAAACCGCCGCCGTTTTGAAATCGAAAGGAGATTACATCATGCATATGGTCCATGTAGGAAAAGGGGTCTATATCAACATAGACGAAATCGCCTATTGCTGCCCTCCCCTTGCAGCGCCCACCGACGTCGCTTTGCGGGCAATCGACCTGTCCGGCGGGTCCAAGCGCTGCATGGTGGTGCTCAACAGCAAAATCAGCATTCTCATCGACATCACCGTGGAGACGTTTTTGAAGAGAATCAAGAAGGCACAGGGAGGCATGGCGAAATGAAAATCAGACCAAAGAAAGTCCTTTTGTATGCACTTATCGTTCTACTCATAACAGGCATCGCGGCCTGTCTTGGGGGCGCCGGCTACCTGTACCTACAGGAGCGCTCAGAGACAGATGCTTACCGCGAGAATGCGCAACAGTTTACAGCGCCGCGTGTGGTGATTCCGGAGGCGACGGAGCAAACGACAGACCCTTTCCCCTCACCACAGGCTACCGAAGAACCGGTTATGGAAGATACTCCCGTTTACACCATCAACGCAGACTACGCTGCGCTGACAGAAATCAACTCTGATGTCCGCGGCTGGCTCTGTATCCCGGAAACCGGTATCGACTACCCTGTGCTGCAATGCGGCAATAACAGCACCTATCTCCGCCGGGGACTGGACGGCAAGTACAGCCGCAGCGGGTCTGCCTTTCTGGACTGTAAAATCGACTTATCTGCTGACCCGGACGTATTTCTCATCTACGGCCACGCCATGGGAGCCAACAGCGACCTCATGTTCTCCCGTCTCCTCGGCTACAAAGAGCAGGCTTTCCTGGATGCGCATCCCGAAATCTATCTTTCCCTGCTTCCAGAACACGCCATTGATGGGGTGCAGAGCAATACGGAGGAAGGCGCAGAATACACCTTCCGCGTCTTTGCCGTTTGCCTTGTGGACGCTTTCAGCGAACCGGAAATCGCGGAACACTATCCTGTGGGATTTGAAGATGCAGACGCTTTCGCCCACTACGTGGACGCGCAGCGCAGCCAGTCCATCTATGAAATCAGCACATCGGGCATTCCGGAGAAAGTCCTTGTATTGAGCACCTGCGCCAATCCCGGCCAGTACAGCGATTACCGGCTGCTCATCTATGCAGGTCTGTTTAACGAGGATACCAACAGCCGGCTCTCCAGTAATAAGCCCTTCCCCAACAGCTCTCGCTGACCCCAGGCCGTCTTTTCTATAATTAGGGAACATATCCATTTTCAAAATCGGGCAAAGTTCCCTATAAAGAATCCCACCTGTTGACGTGCCCCTGAATACACTTGACGCAATCACGGTATCGTGATATAATTAGGCTACAATACCGGAAAGGAGATTTGCCAATGCCTGTTATCGCAAGGTTCTATGGTATTATCATCCGTATGTACTTTCTCCAGAGCGAACACAATCCCCCGCACATCCATGCAATTTACAACGAGGACGTTGCTGCCATCGATTTTATGACCGGCACTGTTATTGAAGGCCACCTTCCCCCAAAAGCTTTGAATTTGGTCAGCGAATGGCTATCTTTGCATAAAGACGAATTGAAGCATATGTGGGATACACAGGAGTTCAAGCAACTCCCACCCCTTGAGTAAGGAGAGCATATCATGTTTCACAAAATCAAGAATGTCGCTCCACTCCCCGACAACAAGTTGAGCGTGCAGTTTTCCGAAGGGGTTACGAAGTTATATGACATGACCCCACTCATTAGTAAGATACCAGCATTTCGTCATTTTCTTGAGCACCCCGAGGACTTTTATTCCGTTGCTGTCGACGTGGGTGGATACGGCATCGTATGGAGCGATGACCTTGACCTGTCTTGTGATGAACTATGGGAGAATGGCGTAAAAGTAGATACCCCATTTGACGGTCTCATGGCATTCAGCGATGCAACGGCCCTGTGGGGATTAAATGAGAGCACCTTGCGCAAGGCAATCAGCTATGGCAAACTTGTAAACGGTGTGGATGTCTGCAAATTCGGAAAGCAATGGGTGATTTCCATTAATGCTATGAAGCGTGAGTATGGCAACGCTTCCCAACAGTCTTAAACTCATTCTATTCCGGTGCTGGCATATCTGCCGGTACCGGATTTTCTTTGTCGTTATCCCCACCCCTTTTTTAAAAAAATTTATTTCTTTCTGTAAGAAACCCATCTCAAAACCGGAGTATATAGGTGAGGCAGAAAGGACGGTGATGCAATGGTCGACAGCGAAATCATTGGCCTGTTTTTTGAGCGCTCGGAACAGGCTATCTCTGAACTTGCGAATAAGCATGGAACAGCGTGCCGGCAAGTGGCTCGGAATATTCTCAACGATGACCGGGATGTGGAAGAATGCGTGAATGATGCTTATCTGGGTGTATGGAACGCAATACCGCCTCATCGTCCCAATCCCCTGTCAGCGTTTGTGTGCCGCATTGTCCGCAACCTCTCCGTCAAGCGTTATCATTCCAACGCCGCAATCAGGCGGAACAGCAACTACGACGTAGCTCTGGATGAACTCGAAGCCTGTCTCGCTGCCCCCATATCGGTCGAGGATGACGTGGCCGCCAATGAACTGACCAGGCATATCAACGCATTTCTCGCCACATTGGATAAGGAGAGCCGTATGATATTTGTCTGCAGGTACTGGCGTGCGGATTCCGTGGCTGAAATCGCAGAGCAGTTCCACATGACCAGCAACAACGTCTATGTCCGCCTTTCCCGAACAAGGGATAAGCTCAAGCAGCACCTGATGAAGGAGGGCTTTCTTGCATGAAACGTGAAGACATTTCCCACGCCGTAGAGGATATCGATGCAGAATATGTCCAGGAAATCTATGAGACGGCCACAGCGAAAAGGAAACGACCAAGTTGGCTCAAATGGGGTGCCTTGGCCGCATGTTTATGCTTGGTGGTCGGCTTACTATACCAGTCGCTTCGCCCTACTGATTTTTATAGTATGGTCACCAGCGGCGAGGTTGACAGCACCCTGACCATAACCGATGTAATGATTGATGGATGGACTGCTCAATACACTCAACTCAATGTTGAGAGTTTTGAGTTAGAGCGTTATGTTGGAGACATGTACGCAGTCGAGGAGTCACGAACCTGGTATTATCCTACGGATTCTACTAATCTGAAATATCTTATCCTAAAAACACCTGATGGGTCATTCTCCCTTTGGTCTTTTGCCTCTTTCTATATGGAAGATGGTGAAACGCATACCTATGGTGACATTCTGAGGATAATTTACGGCGTTGACGGTGCAGATGATATCGCCAGCATTACCACTTCCCCATCCAAATCCAATAATACAGATTTCGGTATTACGATTCAAAAAGAAGTAGGGACGCATCGCTACACTGACCGCAAGGACCTTGAAATATTTTTCAATGTGGTCAAGGACGTCGTATGTTATGGGACTGACAGCGAATCCAAAGCAGATAACACCCGTTTCACCTATAGTTTCTCTACTGATAGTTTTGATAAGCTTACTTCCGGCGAGAGCACTTATGGAACCCGCTGTATTAAGATAGAATTTAAAAACGGCATTATTCTTGACACCTGGCGGTACAGTGCGTTAAGCGGAAGTTTCTATGAGTATGGCGGTATTTTCACAGAGCCTCTTACTGATGAAGCCGTATATAAGTTAAACGATATTTTTGGTATCTACTGAAAACTGATGAATATGAAGACGCCCCTTGGTGTCAATGGCAGTCTGTTTATCGGAGGGCACGGATGGAGACATCCGTGCCTTATTCGTCTTGTTCTTTCCTCCATACTGAAACACATGCTGATAACAGATGAACGGAGCTACGCTATCTGTAATCAGCTAAATTCACTAAAGGAGGCAAAGCATGGATTTATCACAATCGCTGGCGCAAATCAAGCGGTGGACGGACGACGCCTTCAAGCTGTTTGGCTCACAGCTGTCCATTACATCAGAGGATGGAAAGCGGGCAAATCTGTCGGAACTCTACTACGACATGCAAAGAACAGTGGAACAGGCATCGAAGCAAGCCGCCACGGAATTTTTGGCTTTTTCCGCCATTGACGCCTATCTGACCCGTCTCCCTTACCTCTATCCCATTACCCTGCATGACATGATGACTCGCGGCAGTCAGCTTGCGGCACAGGCACAGGACATTGAGGATATGCAGAGGGAAATCCGCTCCGCACCGCCCTATCAGGAATGGAGCCGCGTCACCGACACCATTTTGGCGTTTGCAAATGAGTACAATCTGCCCATCCAACGCGATGACATCGACAATCTTTCTGAGGTCACGCCTATCCTCCTCGACGCCCTGCAGGTTCCCCATACATGGAAAATCATGCAATGGGCAAAGGGCGCCGATGTCGGACCGGGAAAAGCAATCACCTACTGGAACATGCCTACCTTCCGCAGCCTGTACCAGTTTACCGAAAGCCTAAAATTGTCCAGAGAGGAACGCTGTATCGCCTTTGCCATGATAGAGCCGCTGGTGGAGGATGCCGGAGACCCGATGCTGGCGCACTTTGACATCACGCCGGAACTGATACGCAACGTACGTTCCCGGGAAGGTGCCGAAGGATTGAAGAAGCCATGGGCCGGCTTCGCCGCCCTGGGTCTCAAACGCGGAGAGAATATTTTTGTTCTCAAAGAGCCTCTGTCCCATGACCGGAACCCCTATGGCCACAACTCCTTCAACTACTATAACAAGCGAGCCAGTTACATGCCCTATCAGGTGACTTTCCCCAATGCGGATAAGCCGGGACTGGTGGTGCGTAACGCCCCTGCATGGAACCTGCGGCACATTCTCGACAAAGAGCAGGCGCTATGGCTCCCTGTCATGGTATCAGCAGTGCAAAAGGCATTCTTTGATACAGCGGAAGCAGTACAGCAGTCCGAATGCCATGTAAGTACGGAAAGCGTACAGCTGCTACCGGAACCTAAGGAAAACAGTCTTGTGCCAAAAGCCTATGTTCATCGTCCCACTGGCATGGACTGGGAAACACTGCCCGGTGACCCTGCCTCCGCACTTCTGAAGCATCTTGGCGTGGATGCCGATACAGTGGCAGATATTCCGTTGGAACTTCCGGTACGGGATTATATGCCCCTCTCCGAGTATCAGCGTGAGGTAACAAAAAGAGCAAGAGAGGCGGTTGCCCGTGTTGCAGAGCAACGGTTCTGGGAGCTGTTCGATAAAACGGAAATCAAGGTCCTAAACATGGATTCCCATGTCCGCTATCGCTTCTTCGGCTCGCATGGCACAAAAACCATTGGCACCATGTTCACAGAGGCCGCTCACGCAAACGAGGCCTTCCTGCTCAAGGAGCTGAACAACCCGGAATCCCGTATCCACACAATGGCCGATGTGAAAATCGATGGCAGCAGGTGCCTTGAGCATGTTGTGGGCGGAAAGGAGCGCATCCGTCCAGTCAAAACAGGCATCGACGACGGCCGTCAGCAACCGGGGGATTTCAGCTCCCTGTGGCTGTTTTATCCGGATTCCGCCAAGGGCAAGCGGCCTCCTGTGTCCATCAAAGTGATACCAAAGACGCCGGCAGACCTTTCCTATCTCATGGGACGGCCGCTGGAAGAACTGGACTGGCGTCTTCGCACATGGAATGTGGAATATGAATCTAATGACCCGGTGCTGCAAATCAAAAATCCCTATTCGAGACTACATTTCCATGTCCACTTTGTCATGAGCAAAAAAGAGTATAAACGACTCCTTCCCCGCTTCATAGCAGACTTCGAGGCAAAGCAGAAACAGCTGGAAAAGGAAATGGAGGGCAACCTATGAAACATTATTCGCAGTGCATCTATCTGGATTGGCATGAATTGGATGCCCTTGTTCAGAAGTGGGCCGAGGAAAATTTTGGAGGACATATCAAGTCTGACACTGAACGGGACGACACAGACTGGGAAATCATGCTTACCAACCAGCGGCCGGAAGATAAGGGGCTTTTCTTTCGCCTGTTTGAAGGGCAGGAAGATTTCTCCGCAGAGGAAGAATGGCAGGAGAATGCAGCCCTGCTCATTCCCACCGTAGTATCCAACCGAATCGCCTCCTCCTTTCTGGAGATGGAATCAGTAGACAAAACAATGGCCTCTTACAAGGGTGTCCTGTTTCTCCCCAAAGCAGATGGCGAATAACTATCGGGCAGTACCACATGGTACTGCCCGTTTTATTTTTCTGTTGACATTCTCGATATTCGAGTATATACTAAAATCAAGAATACTCGATATTCGAGAATAGGAGGTGCCACTGTGCCAAGGGAAAAATTCCGCACGTTGACGGAGCAGATGTTTTATGTACTGCTCTGCTTAAAGAATGAGTGCTACGGCATGGACATACTGGACAGGATACCGGCTATGACAAATGGACGTGTCGGCGTTGGCTCCGGCACACTATACAACCTGCTGGAACAATTTGTTGAGGCAGAGATGATTCGTGAAACTAAGGTGGAAGGACGCCGCCGCAGTTATATCCTTACAGATAAGGGCAGGGATATGGTTTCCAAGGAATTTCAGCGCATTCGAGCACAGGCCGCTGACTATATTGCGGTCTTTGGAGAGGAGGATTTAACATGAAGGATATCAAGCGCAAGTTCAACAGGCATTCTTTTTTCAATTTCCCTGCTATCGAACAAGACCTTGAGCAAATGGCATCCAAAGGCTGGATGCTGACCAAGGCCGACAGCAATATATGGCAGTACAAACGCATTGAACCCCAAAAACTCCACTTCTCCATTACTTTCTTTTCAAAGGCGTCTGCATTTGACCCGGAGCCGTCGGAAAGCCAAAAGGCTATGTGGGAATATTGTGAGCGAACTGGCTGGAAGCTTGCTGCACAGACTGCACAGATGCAGATTTTCTATAACGAGCAGGAGTCACCTATGCCGTTGGAAACAGACCCAGTGGTGCAGGTTGAAAACATCCACCGCACGGCAAAAAAGAGCTTCCTACTCCAGTGGGGCGCCATATTCTTAATCAGCCTCCTTTGGTTCGGACTGATTATCATGCGGATTCTTAACAGCCCCATCAGTGTATTTTCAAGTTCAGCCAACACGTTCACAGTTATCTGCTGGATTGCTATTGCAGCAATGAGCACCAGTGAACTGTCAGCCTATTTCCTGTGGTATCGGAAAGCGAGAAAAGCCGCTGAAAATGGATACCTTGTTTTACCTAAAGAGCCTCTGATTGTCCAGTATATTGCGCTGGTCATTGTTCTCGTTGCGTTTCTGCTCTACACAATGACCATTCTGACCAATTATGCTCTGCGATACGTTCTTCTTGCAATCGGGCAGGTCGCTATTGTCTTTGCCACCGTTCGCTTTGTTATGGTGACGCTCAAACGCCGGAAAGTCGCGGCCAAGGTAAACATGGTCTTGACGATTGCAACAAGCTTCGTGATTTCTTTTGCCCTCATGGGAGTTATCACGCACATTATCCTATCGGACTCCTTTGACTGGACAGCAATTAGCGAAGATGCTGCCGGAACTTATGAGCACGATGGCAGAACATGGGAGTTTTACGACCATGACCTTCCCCTGCGTGTAGAGGATATGGTTGACACTCCTTCTGACGGATATTCCTATAGATGGACCGGTGATGAGTCTCTTTTCCTTGGTCAGTACACGGGTCGCCAACGGGGACGATATGATGCGGAGAACTATGAAGAACTCCTTGACCTGGAATACACTGTCACATATGTAAAAGTCCCCGCATTGTACGAGATGTGCAAGCAGGAACTAATTGAGAAAATGGATGAGACTCATGATGAACGCATCCCCGTTGGTCATAAGCAAATCTATGAACCGCAAGACGCCACGCCATGGAATGCTAACGAGGTTTACCAGCTTTGTGTGCAGGACACAGGACCTATGAGTTGGTATCTTGTCTGCTATGATGACCACATTGTTGAAATCATCTTTTTCGGTTGGGACCCTACAACAGAGCAGATTTCTGTTGCGGCCGAAAAGTTAGGCGCGTTGTAACACCAAAAAACAGCGAGTTTGGTCACCCAAGCTCGCTGCTTTCTTTTTCCACTTTCTTGATGCAGATATCTGTGTTGCCGATGTCAAATGCCACCTTCGGCTGCCTGCCTCTGATATGCCGTTCAATGCTGTCTCGGAAGGCGGACTCCACTGCCGAACTATACACACAGTAATCCGTGCTGTCCATGATGTGTTTTAACGTCCTTAGGTTCCTTGCCCGTGGAGTTTTACAGCCCGGTTCAAAATACTTGACACCGCAATACTGCGACCCCCTCTGCCAGGCATCTTCCACAAGCTCGTCTACGTTTTCACCTCGCGCCGTTAGAACAATGAGCCTGCTGTCCCGCCACCGTTCAAGGAGATTCTTGACCTCTCCATAGTACCCAGATGCCAGAAACCCGTCTTTCACCCAGTATTCCCGTACCCCGTGGTTTCGGTGCAGATAGGCAATCGTACTCCGCAATTCCCTGCATTCCTCCTCTGTTCCGACACCCGTAAGAACAATGCCGCACCGCCGAGCATCCACATTAGGCACCATCTTCTTAAACCTGTCCTGTCCAAGCCCACGGAGCTTCTTTCGGATGTGATTCAGCCTGCGCTCCACAGCGGTACCGGTGATGCCATACCTCTGGCCAATGCTCTTTAAGGTATCCCCCTGGTCCCAATAGCAAAAGATATCGTATTCGCTGCGAGGAAACCGCTTTACCCGCTCTCTAAAAAACGCCGTTGTCTCCGGAGCCGTCATGTCCAGCATGCGCAAGGATTTGATTCTCATAGCGTACTGATACAGGCTTGTCTTGGATTCCATCAGTTCCCGGTATGTATAACACAGGCAGTAGTCAGACTCCCGCAGCACCCATCGTTCAATCTTTCTCCATACCCGAAGGTTATGAGCGTTGTCCGAACTTTCTTCTTCTCCTTCAGACGCGCTCTGCAGCTCATCCGCATACGGCGGCACGAGCAGCCGGTCAAATACACACGGCGGAAAATTCCAGCCAAGAAAAAGGTCCGTCCACTGTGTCTCCTTACGCCTGATTTCCGTATCCACCAGCGTTATGGTGATTTTCTTCTTTGAATATTTGGCCTTTGCCCGCATTACAGCCATAAGAACTGTGTAAGCGAAGTCGAATGCCCTGTGGAACCAAAAATCTATTTCCTCATTCTGACGGGCGATGGCGGCAATCGCTTTTTCAATCTTCACGTCCAAATCAGCATCATATAGCTCGCTATGCCCGATTATCGTACAGACCGCCATAATTTCTCCCTTCTTTTTCCCGGGCACTATTGCCGAATTCGGCAATAGTGGGGCAAATAAGTTGCTATCATGAGGATACTATGACCGAATTCGGCAAATCCTATTGATAGCAGGTGGACGGATATGAAGGACGATTACTCTCAAATCATAAAGAAAAGAATCAACTACCTCTGTGACCAGCGGGGAATCTCCCTGTATCAACTGTCTATGATGAGCGGCGTCAGCCATTCCACCCTTGCCCACATCATTAACAACAGGACATCTAATCCCGGCCTCAAGACCATACATAAACTTGCTCATGCGTTCAGCATGACGCTGCCCGAATTTCTCGACTTTGATGAACTCGCCAACTACTCCTTTGATGAGGCAGGCGATGACACAACAGAATCATGATACAAAGAACTGCATCCGGGCGATGCAGTTCTTTTTTTGAGCGCTTCAATCGCCTGCCATAGCCTATATATACGCTCTCATTATACACACGCTATTCTTTTCCCGTCAATCCGTTACAAAAACAAAGATGTTTCTTGACTTTCTGCAGAAACACAATTTAAGTTATATGCGAAAAGCAAGATTCTCTTGAGTCTTCCATACTGAAAGTGAAGAGCAAACTCAAAAACACAACAAAAATCTGTTCTATCACACATTTGAGAGGATGACCGACATGAAGTTTATCAAGAAAATCGCAACCGCTGCTCTTACGCTGACGGTGATGGCCAGTCTTACAGGCGCCGCTTTAGCGGCAGAGTATACCGACATTCCGGCAGGTGCCTGGTACGCCTCCGCGGTGGAGCATGTCACCGAGCACGGTATTTTCGGCGGCTATGGGGATGGACGCTTTGGACCTGGGGCCGCTATCACACGGGAGATGTTTGTAACGGCTCTTGGGCGGATGAGCGGCGTGGATGAAAACGCGGAGAATCACAGCCCCTTTACCGATATTGACCCCGATGGCTGGTCTGCTCCGTATATC
>JAFQBW010000055.1 GCA_017399555.1 Methanocorpusculum sp. | reverse complement strand
TGATTTAGAGAATAATGTTGGCAGCTCCAAAGCGGCTGCGAAGCAGGTCTGAGCGTAGCGAAGACAGCGACGAGCTGCGTGGGCGTCAGCCCACATCAGCGTTATCTGCGGTTTTTTCTCATGGGTTTAGAGATTTGGAAATACATAGTTATTCAATTTAGGAGCAAAGCCGAAAAAGCAGGACCAGGTCAAAATTGTGCGCGATGCTAACATGTAGCACGCTCAGACCGCACTACTATAAATACCAACACCGGAAAAACCCGGTTCAGGTGAAAAGATTGAAATGCTAACCGTGCTAACATGTAGCATAGATTATGTTCGGAAAACAAATTCGTCTAGAAAGAATCATTGACAGAAACTCAGGACGCGTTGTTGTCGTCCCGCTTGACCACGGAATCTCTATGGGACCGATTCCGGGCTTATACGATATGAGAGACACCATCGGAAAAATCGCCGAGGGAGGAGCAACCGCCGTTCTCATGCACAAGGGAATGGTAAAATACGGACACAGAAACGCCGGAAAGGATATCGGTTTAATCGTCCACCTCTCTGCCGGAACCGGCCTTGGAACCGACCCGAACTCCAAAGTCATCGTCACCACCGTCGAGGAAGCATTAGCCATGGGAGCTGACGCTGTCTCCATCCACATCAATATCGGAGCAGAAAGCGAACCGCAGATGATTGAAAACGCCGGAGAGATTGCCCGCAAGTGTGAACAGTGGGGAATGCCGCTCCTTGCTATGGTCTACCCGCGCGGCCCGAATATCAAAGACTCCTTCGATGTTGACGCAATCAAGACCTGTGCCCGTGTTGCAGCAGAACTCGGCGCAGACGTTGCCAAAGTATCCTACACCGGAGACATCGACTCCTTCCGCGAAGTTACCCGCGGGGCACAGATTCCAGTCGTTATTGCCGGAGGACCGAAGATGGACTCCGACCTTGACATGTTAACCATGGTAAGAGACTCGCTTGATGCCGGAGGAAAAGGAGCATCTATCGGCCGCAACATCTTCCAGCACAAGGATATTGTGGGAATCACCAGAGCAGTATCTGACATCGTCCTAAACGACGCAAGCGTAGAAGACGCACTCAAACACCTCAAAGCATGACCGCAGAACTTTCCCCCATCCTTATCCGCGCCGACTTGGGCGAAACCTACGAAGACCGGAAAATGATTGCCGAGGCTGCTCTCGAAGCAGGATATACGGATATCGTCATCAGAAAAGAGGACGCCGCCTTAACCCGTCTTGCCCGATATAATGCAATACTTGCAGACGGAGAGTTCCTCTATCTGAACGGAGAAAAACTCGGCACCATCGCAGACATCACCGATTCGGAAGGGATGGAGAAAGCATACAAGATTACCACCCCGTATGCTGTGGTAAACCCGGCAGACTGGCGGGTTATCCCGCTGGAAAATCTCATCTCCCGCTTCCAGAAAACCGAAACAAAACTCTACGCCTGCGTTGCAACGCCTGCGGAAGCAAAACTTGCACGGGAGACCATGGAGGTCGGCTGTGACGGAATTGCCGTTGTTGTCTCATCCCCTGCTGAACTTGCCGCCTTCGGCAAAGCCGACAGTGACGCCATGCCGGAAGCAGAGTTAACCGAGGCTGTGGTTTCTGCAATCACCCCGCTCTCCTTAGGTGATCGGGTCTGCATTGACACCTGCTCCCTTTTAGCCCAGGGAGAAGGTATGCTGGTCGGCTCCTCTTCCGCATGCCTGTTTCTCATCTGCTCGGAAAGCTTTGAAAGCGAATACGTCAACTCCCGTCCCTTCCGCGTCAATGCCGGAGCTGTGCACTCCTACATCTTATGTCCGGATGGAACAACACACTACCTCTCGGAAGTCAAAGCAGGCACCCCGCTGCTCTCCCGCCTGCCGGACGGAACGCTCCGTTCTGTTGACACCGGCAGAGTGAAAATCGAGCGCCGGCCGATGATTTTAATCGAAGCGGAGGCAAACGGCAAAAAGCATTCGGTTGTTGTCCAGAACGCGGAAACCATCCGCCTCGGAACTCCTGCCGGAGCCGTTTCTGTTGCAGACCTTGCCGTCGGCGATACAGTCCTGGTCCGTCTGGAATCCGGCGGAAGACACTTTGGTCATGCCATGGCCGAGACGATTCTCGAAAAATGACCGAAATCTGCGCAGTAATTACCCGCATAGAAGATATCGACACAGCCCGCAGTCTGGGATGCACCGCATTCGAGTTCCGGCTCGACATGATGGAAAACCCTAACGCGGCCCTCCCCTTTTTGTCCTGTCCGGAGTTAACCATCGTTACCATCCGCTCAGATGAGGACGAAAGCCGCAAGGCGCTTTTTGAAAAAGCACTCGCCGCAGGGGCAGACTTTGTGGATATCGAATCAGACTCGAACCTGCGGGGAGTGTTTCCGGGACGGACGGTCTGTTCCTACCATGATTTTGAAAAGACGCCGTGCGCTGAAGAGATTGTCGCTCTTTTCCGTGACTTAAGCAGGTCCGGAGTCCCGAAGGCCGCATTCATGGTACGCGGTCCGCGTGACCTGCTGGCAATTTCTGATGCCGCATCAGAAATCAGAACCTGGGGCAAGCCGTTTATCATCATCGGCATGGGCGATGCCGGAAAAATCACCCGTGTCCGGGCAGACCTGCTCGGCTCTCTGGTCTCCTACTGTGCGGTATCCCGCACCTCAGCTCCCGGACAGCTGACCGTCGCAGAAGCCGCAGCGCTCGGGCCCGCGGCAACGGTCTGTGCGGTGGTCGGCTGGCCGCTGACGCATACCTTCTCGCCTGCAATCCACAACGCGGCATTTTCCGCGGCAGGCATCCGCGGAACATACGTGAAACTCCCAACCCCGGAGGCAGAAGTCCCGCTTCTTCCAAAGGTTATGGAATCCTACGGCATCGAAGGACTCAACGTCACCATTCCGCACAAACAGGCGGTTCTCTCCTTCCTCAAAACACGCTCGCCTGCCGCAGAAAAAATCGGTGCGGTAAACACGATTACCAAAAATCTCGAGGGAGACAACACCGACTGGATCGGCATTGCAGAAACTCTGGACCGCTTCTCGCCAAAGGATAAGAACGTCCTGCTCCTGGGAGCAGGGGGTGCTGCATTTGCCGCCGCCTACTACTTTGCAGAACGCGGAGCAAAGCTCTCCATCGCAAACCGGACAGCAGAAAAGGCCGAGGCGCTTGCCGCACGGTTCAGCGGAACAGCAGTTCCGCTTTCCTCTCTTAAGCCGGAGTATGATATCGTCCTCAACGCGTCTCCGGTCTGTCCGGCCGAGCCTGCCGCCTTCATCAAAGCAGGCTGCGTTGTCATGGATATGGTCTATCCGGATTCCCCCTTCCTTGAAGCAGCCCGCACGCTCGGTGCGGAAACCTTCAGCGGCGAGACCATGCTGATTCACCAGGGAGCGGCCGCCTTTGCAAAATGGCACGGCATATCCCCGGACATCTCCGCCATGGAAAACGCGTTCCGGGAGGCGGAATGAAGGGAAAAGGCGTCTCCGGCGGGGCACTCACGGTAATTAATGCAATCGCCACCGGATTTGGTTCCGCCTTCGGCATCGGTCTGGAAACAGCCGCAGAAGTAACCCTTCTGGATGAAGCAGGAGTCACCCTTCACGTAAACGGGCAGGAAGCCGATGCCGGTTTTGCGGCAGGTCTGCTTGCCGGGTTTAAGCAGGCATTCCCGGATGCGGAATTCTCCGGGGCGGATGTTTCGACCGCCTCAAACATACCGCAGTCCAAAGGCCTCAAAAGCAGCAGTGCCGCGGCAAACGCAATCCTCTCTGCGGCCGCTGATGCCGCAGGAATCTCCGCAGACCCTCTGGAACTGGTTCGCATCGGTGCGAAGGCATCAATCGCCTGCGGGGTATCTGTTACCGGCGCATTTGACGATGCCTCGGCCTGCATGCTTGGCGGACTCGTCTTTACCGACAACAAAAACATGCAGCTCCTCGAACATCGAAAGATGCCGGAGGAATACGCTGTGGTCATCCACTTACCGGACGGGGAAATCCCAACCCTTGCCTTCCCGAAAGCGGAGTTTGCAAAACGCGGCGCGGAAGTCTCCGCGGCATTTGAGACGGCACGTGCCGGTGACGTATTTGCCGCACTCTATGCAAACGGCCGCTGTGTCGGCGAATCTATCGGCGTTGGAACTGTCGTTGCTGACCGTGCGTTAGCCGCAGGAGCTGCCGCTGCCGGAATCTCCGGCACCGGACCTGCAACCGGCATTCTTGTGCTAAAAGAGCACCTCGCCTCCTTCCTTGAAATATTTGAAGAAAGAAACTGTATTATTACAACCATACGAAACCCATGAAACTTACCGTCTATCCCGGAAACCTGCATGGTTCAGTACACGCTCCGCCGTCCAAAAGCCACACCCACCGGGCATACATGCTCGCGGCCCTTGCAGAAGGCACGTCCCGCGTGCAGTCCCCGCTGTTCGGCGAGGACACGAATGCAACGCTTGATGCCGTACAGGCCCTCGGCGCAGAGGTCGAGGTCAGCGGAGATACCGTTACCATCCGCGGCGGAAATCTCCGTGCGGCAGCCGATGTTATCGACTGTAAAAACTCCGGCTCATCAATTCGCATGCTTGCCGGAATTGCCGCGGGACTTGCCGGAAAAACCGCATTCACCGGAGACGACTCGCTTTGTAAGCGTCCCATGCTTCCGCTGCTTTCCGCACTGGAAGCGCTTGGTGCAGAGGTTGAGTCAAACAACGGCTGTGCGCCGTTCTCGATTACCGGCCCTGCCGCAGGCGACGAGGTCGCAATTCAGGGGGACATCTCATCGCAGTTCATCTCCGCTCTGCTTTTAGGAGCACCGCTTTCTCCATCCGGCAGAACCATCCGTCTGACAACGGAACTTGCCTCGCGGCCGTATGTGAACATGACCATCTCCGCCATGAAAAAGCACGGGGTGGAGGTTCTGGAAACAGACGACGGCTTCGTCGTCCCGGCCGGTCAGCACTACACGCCGGCAGACGGAATCGTCTCCGGCGACTACTCCTCTGCGGCATTCATTCTCGCGGCAGGGGCACTGACCGGAAAAGTCACCGTCACCGGCCTTGAAGAGCACGACCCGCAGGGAGACAAAGCAGTACTCGACATCCTTGCCCGCTTCGGGGCAAAGGTTTCCCGAACCGGAGACGCGGTGACTGTCGAGTGCAGAAAACTCTCCGGCATCGAGGTTGACTTAAGCGATGCCCCGGACCTCTTCCCGATAATTGCCGTGGTCGGCTGTGCGGCAGAGGGAACAACCCGCCTCTTCGGCGCGGCACATCTGGCATTCAAGGAAAGCAACCGTCTGCAGACAACCGCCGCCTTCCTTTCCGCAATGGGAGCAGACATTACCGCAACCGAAGACGGCTGCATCATCCGCGGCGGACGTCCGCTGCACGGCGCAGAAATTGAGACAAAAGGCGACCACCGCATCGCAATGGCAGGGGCTGTTGCGGCACTGACCGCAGAGGGAAAGACCATCATTGACGACATCTCCTGTGCGGACGTCTCCTACCCGGCATTTGTTTCAGACCTGCGAAAACTTGGAGGAAACACCGCATGAATACAATTGGAAATGCAATCCGGCTCACCCTGTTCGGGGCAAGCCACGACACCTGCATTGGATGCGTTATTGATGGAATCCCGGCAGGTTTTGCCGTAAACACCGAGACCATTACCCGCGACTTAGCACTTCGAAAGCCTGCTCCGGGCATTGGAACGCCGCGGGCAGAACCGGACATCCCGGAAATTGTCGGCCTGCTGGATGGAAAAACCACCGGAGCACCGCTTGTTCTGCGGATTGAAAACACCAACATCCGGGATTCTGATTACGACGAACTCCGCCGTGTTCCCCGACCGGGACACGCAGATTATCCGGCATACTGCAAATACGGCCTCAGCCATGACATCAGAGGAGGGGGCATGTTCTCCGGCAGAATGACCGCCGTCTTAGTTGCGGCAGGGGCAATCCTTCGCGATTTCCTTTCCGCCTTTGGAATTTCGGTCGGCTCCTACACCTCCCGCATCGGCTCAGTCGTCGATACGGCATCCTACTCCGCAGAGGAAATCCTTGCCCGCTCGACCACGAATGCTCTTCGGGCAATGACCCCGGAACTGGAAGATGCCATGCGCTGCGAAATCCTGTCTGCAAAAGCGGACGGAGACAGTGTCGGAGGCGTCATCCGCTGTGTGGCCTGCGGTCTTCCGGCAGGGCTTGGCGAGCCGTTTTTTGATACACTGGACGGGGAAATTGCAAAAGCGGTCTTTGCAGTCCCCGGTGTCAAAGGAATTGAGTTCGGCGCAGGATTTGCGGCATCTGCCATGCGTGGTTCAGAGAACAATGACTCCTACCGCATGGCAGACGGTGCGGTCCGCACAGAGACGAACAACGCCGGCGGAATCTTAGGCGGCATGGCAAACGGGGCAGAACTTTCCTTTGCCGTTGCCTTCAAGCCGACGCCGTCGATTGCAAAAGCCCAGGACTCCGTTGACCTCTTTGCCGGAACGGACGCTGAACTTGCTGTCCGCGGCCGCCACGACCCCTGCATTGCCCCCCGCGGGGCAGTCGTTGTCGAGGCGATGACCATCTTTGTAATTGCGGATTTACTGATTCGCGGAGGATTTGCATGCCGGAATTAGATACACTCAGAGCAGAACTTGCCGAGATTGACAAAAAAATCATGGCCCTTGTCGGCCGGAGAAATGAAATCGCCAAAGTAATCGGCGAAGAGAAGGCAAAAACCGGAGCGGCCGTTGTTGTCCCTCCGGTAGAACGGATTGTCGAACAGCGCTACATTGATGCAGGTGCAAAGCACGGCGTTACGGCAAACGCGGCATTCCGGATTGCCCGTGCTGTGGTTGATGAGTCCGTTGATGTCCAGGGACGGCTTCCCCACCGGCAGAATCCGCAGAAAATCTGCATCGTCGGCGGAAACGGCGGCATGGGACGCTGGCTTGCAAACTTCCTCTCTGCCCGCGAACATATCATCTCCATCTGCGACCCGCATCCGGAAGGCTCGTCCTTCCCGGTCGTTTCCCTCGAAGAAGGAGCAAAGGCTGACGTCATCATCCTTGCAACCCCGGTCCCGGTATCTGACAGCGTCTTAGAAGAGGTTCTTGCTCTCTCCGGACCGGAGACCATCATCTTCGACATCTTATCCGTAAAAGCCCCGCTTGTCCCGCGGCTTCGGGAAGCAGGCCGTGCCGGACGCAAAGTCTGCTCCGTTCACCCGATGTTCGGCCCGTCTGCGGCATCCGCTGCCGGACGCAATGTTATCATCTGTGACTGCGGCTCAAAAGAAGCCGTCGAAGAAGCGGAACTGCTGTTCAATGTCTCAGACATCCTCAAAATGGAGGTCGAAGAGCACGACAAAGCAGCGGCCTATGTCTTAGGACTCTCGCACGCGGTAAACATCGCATTCTCCGATGCACTGGTTCGAAGCGGCTGTACTTCGGAAGAGTTCCGGGCTGCGGCCTCTACCACCTTTAGAAAACAGACGGCAGTATCTGTCGAGGTGGCAAACGAGAATGCCGAACTGTACTATGCAATCCAGCGGGAAAATCCCGAAAACGATGCAGCCCTTCGCGGACTGGAAGAGGCGGTCGGGCGGGTCCGCACGCTTCCAAAGGACGAGTTCATCGCCATGATGCATGATGCCGCCCGCTGGTACCGCTGAATCCAAAACCCCTCTTTTTTCCCAAAGGCGAACACTTAAACATCCAGAAGCCTGATATATACAGTTACAATGAAATATCTGTTAATCTTAGCTGACGGAGCCGCAGACGAACCGCTCGCGGAACTTGGCGGAAAGACCCCGCTCGAAGTCGCAAAGAAACCAAACATGGATACCATTGCCCGCAAAGGAAGATGCGGCATGTTAAAGACCGTGGACGAATCAATGACGCCCGGTTCAGACGTTGCAAACATGTCCATCTTAGGCTACGACCCGGAAAAATACTACACCGGACGCGGAGCACTCGAAGCACTCAGCATGGGCGTTCCTTTCGGCGGGGACGACATGGCATACCGCTGCAACTTAGTCACCATCGAAAACGGCAAAATGAAAGACTTCGCGGCAGGACACATCAGCAGTGAAGAGGGAGCAGAACTCTTCAAAGCCCTGCAGGAGAAAGTCTCCGGCGTCACCTTCTACCCGGGAGTCTCTTACCGAAACGTCATGATGTTTCCCGGAGGAAAAGGAGCAGAGACCTACCCCCCGCACGACATCGTCGATGAAGTAGTCGACAACTACATGCCGAAAGGCCCTGATGCAGACACCCTCATGAAACTCATGGTGCGTGCCGCAGACGTCTTTGAAAAACACCCGGTAAACCTTGCAAGAATTGCCGCAGGCAAAAATCCGGCAACCACCATCTGGCCGTGGAGCGCCGGAAAGAAACCGGCAATGCCGCAGTTCTGCGAAATGTTCGGCAAACAGGGTGCGATGATTTCCGCAGTCGACCTCCTCTTCGGCATTGCCGCCTGCTGCGGAATGAAAATCGTCAAAGTACCGGGCGCAACAGGCTACCTGGATACTGACTACATGGGCAAAGCCAAAGCCGCAGTTGACGCCCTGCAGGGAGATGCAGACTTCGTGTACATGCACGTTGAGGCAACCGATGAAGCAGGACACTTAGGAAGCGTGGAAGAGAAGATTAAAGCAATCGAACGCCTGGACGAAGCAGTCGGATACATCCTCGAAAACTTCGACGGATGCGTCATGCTGATGCCGGACCACCCGACCCCGATTGCCAAGAAAACCCACACCCACGAAGCAGTACCGTTTGCTGTCATGGGCAAAGACGAAGCAGACGAAGTCACTGCATACACGGAAAAGGATGTCCGCGAAAACGGTGCATACGGACTCATGAAAGCCGTTGACCTCCTCCCCATGGTGTTTGGCGAGTGAGTTTTAAGGAGAGAGCAAAAGCGGTAATCGAAGAGATTACCGCAGACGCAGACTGGATTCGCGAGCCGATTGTCGGATTTGCCGATACGGCATCGCCGAAAATCTGCTCGCTGAAAACCTCTGTCTCAGAAAACCATCTCCTGCCCGAAGAGGTTTTGCCGCAGGCAACAATCATCCTCTCCTATTTTCTGCCGTTTACCAGAGAGGCCGGAGAATGCAACCGGGAAGGAACAGAACCCTCAAAGCAGTGGGCCGACCTGTATAACGCAACAAACGCCCTGATTGCAGAGATTAACACAGCTCTTGCCGCAGAACTGCGGAATGCAGGAATCCCCGCAGAAATTCCTGCCGGCGGCTTTGATACGGATAGTCTGATGAGCCGCTGGTCACAGCGCCATATTGCAGAAGCGGCAGGCCTTGGAACGTTTGGCAGAAACAACATGCTCATCACCAGAGCCGGAAGCATGGGCCGGTTCGGCTCTGTCATTACCGCACTCAGGGAGCCCGCAGACAGCCCCGTAACCGAAGAGCTGTGTCTTGGAAAAGCCGGCAAAAACTGCACCGCCTGCATAGACCGCTGTCCGACAGGCGCACTGAAAATAGACGGCTTTGACCGGAAGGCATGCTACGCAGTCTGCCTGAAAGCGGAAAAAGAACTCGGAGCAGATGTCTGCGGAAAATGTACGGTTGCAGTTCCCTGCGCAGTAAAAGAAAATAACAGATAAAGAGAATCTATTTTCTCTTCTCCACAAACTCCTTAATTTTCTGGATAGTTTCCCCGTGGAGTTCGTGTTCCATGAAACAGGCATCCTTATCCGCGGTTTCCGCAGAGACGCCGATACTTTTCAAAAATTCCACTAAGACATCGTGGCGGAAGCGAACCTGAACCGCAACATCGCGCCCGGTGTCAGTCAGAGTAACGCCTTCATACTTCCGGTGGACAATCAGCCCTTTTTTCGAGAGCTTGACAAACATCTCGGAAGCAGAAGACGGAGACACGCTTAAATCTTCTGCGATATCGCGGGCCTTTGCATAGCCTTTCCGTTCAGAAACGTTGAGGATGGATTCCAGATAATCCTCCTCTTTCATCGTCAGACGGCAGTGGGCAGGAGACGCGGCGGATGCTTCCATTTATTCAGCCTCCGTTGGAACTGCCGGAAGTTTTCCGCAGAAGATTTCCAGAACACCGTTTTTCAGGCGTGTCTTAATAGAAGACGGGTCAATGCCTGCAAGCGGAAGCTCGGCGCGGTACTCGCGGTTTTCGCCTGCCAGGAGCTGCAGTTTGCCGTTGGTGTAGCTGAGCGTGAAGTCATTCGGGCACTCGCCCGGAAGCTCGGTCTGAATGGTAAACGAGGTCTCACACTCAAACACCTCCACCGGAATCATGCGGGAAGGAGACGGCGCATTCTGCGGACCGCCGCCTACCACGAACTTAACGCCGACAATCGGCGGAACTCCGTCTTTTCCGGGAATCTGGTTTCCCAGTATTTTATGAATAATATCCATCAGATCTTTATATGAGTCGTCATTCGGGTTTCCCATGACTAACCTCCGGAAAACCAGGGGGTGCCTGGTTATAATTACTGTTTAATTATTTCTTTAATTCTGCTAAAGTCTTTCTGATGGGCAGTGATGAGAAGTTCCAGCTCGCTGATTTCTGCGTCAGGCTCGATATCGGCATATTCTGCGGCCTCTATCTTGTTTAACGCCTTTTCCAGGAGTTTTCTCTCCTCCTCATTGTACCGGTACTGCCAGGAGTTCTTCTCCGCAGCACGTCTGCCTGCGCTGTCTAACGAGGGGCGGACGCGCTGTAATGCGGCATCGAAGTGGCGGGAGAAGATTTTCACGCTTGCAACAGCAAGAGAGATTTCTTCTGCATCACGGCCGGCCATCGCGCGGATGAACTCGCGAATGGCGGTCATCTTCGCCTCGCGGACCAAGGCTTCAATGTCTGCGCCGACAAATCCTTCGGTCTTTTCCACCAGTGTGTCAACACTGACATCATCCGAAATCATCTCGGATACCTCGCGGAGATAGACGTCTAAGATCTGCTTTCTTCCCTCTGCATCCGGCGGCGGCACAAAGATGTGCTGTTCCAGACGTCCGGGACGCATTAATGCCGGGTCAATCATATCCGGACGGTTGGTGGCGCCGATGATGACCACGTTTTTGAGCTCCTCTAAGCCGTCGAGTTCGGTTAAGAACTGGCTGACCACGCTTTCGGTGACATGGGATGAACCCTCGTAGCTTCCGCGCTTTGGGACAATGGCGTCGATTTCATCGAAGAAGATAATCGATGGAGATGCAAGACGTGCCTTGCGGAAGATTTCGCGGACACCTTTTTCAGACTCGCCGACCCACTTGGACATAAGTTCCGGACCTTTTACCGAGATGAAGTTGCACTCAGATTCATTGGCGACCGCTTTTGCAAGGAGCGTCTTTCCCGTGCCCGGCGGACCGAAGAGGAGGAATCCTTTCGGCGATTTGGTTGCGAACTGTTTGTACACATCCGCATACTTAATCGGCCATTCAACTGCCTGCTGGAGTTCTTCTTTTACCGAATCAAGACCGCCGACATGATGCCAGCGGATGTCCGGCACTTCGACCAAGACCTCGCGCATGGCGCTCGGTTGGACCATCTTTAAGGCGGACTCGAAGTCTTCTGCGGTGACACGCAGGCTTTCGAGCTTCTCCGGGCTTGGGGTTTCGTCCGGGTTCATGTTCGGGAACTCGCGGCGAAGAGCGTGCATGGCTGCTTCTTTGGCAACGAGGGATAAGTCCGCACCGACAAAGCCGTGGGTTCTGTCTGCATAGCGTTTGATGTCCACGTTTTCGGAAAGCGGCATGTTTCTGGTGTGGATTTCTAAGATCTGCTTTCTGCCGTCCTTGTCCGGGACACCGATTTCAATCTCGCGGTCGAAGCGTCCGCCGCGGCGAAGGGCCGGGTCGATTGAATCCGGCAGGTTGGTTGCGGCAATCACGATGACTTTTCCGCGGGATTTCATGCCGTCCATTAAGGAAAGGAGCTGGGCGACGACTCTGCGTTCCATCTCGCCTTTGGATTCGTCACGCTTTGGGGCGATGGAGTCAATTTCATCGATGAAGATGATGGCCGGCGCATTCTTTTCCGCTTCCTTGAAGATGTCGCGGAGTTTTTCTTCGGAGTCTCCGTAGTATTTGGAGACAATTTCAGGTCCGGAGATTTCATAGAACTGTGCCTGGGATTCGGTTGCGACCGCTTTAGCGATTAAGGTCTTACCGGTTCCCGGCGGGCCGTAGAGGAGAACGCCCTTTGGCGGTTCAATGCCGAGTTTCTCGAAGACCTCCGGATGCCGGAGCGGGTACTCGATCATCTCGCGGACCTGGGAGAGTTCGCGGCCTAAGCCGCCGATGTCTTCATAGTGGACTTCGGGGCGGTCTTCTGCTTCGTCTTCCTTCTGGACACGGTCTTTATAGATGAACTGGGTTGCCGGAGTGACGATGGCATATTCCGACGGGGAGACATCGGAGACGACGAAGTTGTAGTAGTATGAGTAGGTGAACTCATACCCTTTGTAGACCAGCTCGCCGCGGAGTGTGTCGCGGAAGATTTCGCTGTCGTTTACTTTGACGCCTTCGTCACGCGGCTGGATGGTGATTTTGTCTGCATAGAGCGGGGTGATTTTTTCCAGAGAGACTGCGCTGTCAAAGTTTGCCGCGGATTTTAAGCGGACGTCTTTGGTTAAGACAACCTTTCCCGGGTAAACATTCGGGTGGAAGCGGGCTTTGGCGAGTGCGGTTTTTTCTCCGGTGATTTTTACATAGTCTCCGGAAGAGATGCCGAGTTTTCCCCGGTCATCGTTGGAGAGGAAGGCATAACCGCTCTCGTTGCTGTACGCATGCTGAACGGTTAATGAGATTTTTTTGGTATCAGTCATATTTCATCACGTTGGTTTTGTGTTTACTTTAGGTAAGATATTGAAGTATTTAAAGAAATTCCATACGGCAAAGTTTTGAACCCCTTGCGAAGGTTATTTATAGTCACAC
>JAFQBW010000054.1 GCA_017399555.1 Methanocorpusculum sp. | reverse complement strand
TGCTATTATCCATGATTTTGACGGGATGGTTACTATCTTTGCTCCGGTCATCCGCAAAAAGAAGGGAACGTATGAACAGCTCTTCAAAGACTTAAACGCAGACGGATTCGCCCGGGTCAGAGTTGACGGGCAGATTTACCGGACGGATGATGAAATCAAACTGGGCAGATACATCATGCACAACATCGACATCGTCATCGACCGCTGTGATACAGAGGACAAAAGCCGCATCAACGATGCAGTGGAAACGGCTCTCACCCGTGCCGAGGATGGACTGGTCTATGCAAACGGCGGCGGAGAGGATGAGAAGGACAAAGTTTACTCTGCCCGGCTGGCATGTCCTATCTGCGGCCTCTCCTTCGAAGAGCTGCAGCCGAGAATGTTCTCCTTCAACAGTCCGTTTGGTGCGTGCCCGACCTGTAACGGTCTCGGCTTCCAGATGATCTTCGACCCGGACTTAATCATCTCGGACAAAAACCTCTCCATCGCAGACGGCGCGGTGAACGTTTACAAAAACTTCCTCGACGGATACCGCGTACAGTTCTTAGACGCCGTCGCCAAACATCTGGGCTTTACCCTGATGACGCCAATCAAGGACTTAACCGAGGAACAGTACAATGGATTAATGTACGGCGTCTCGGAACAGATGCGGTTCAAGCAGGTATCCAAGAACGCGGAGTTCGCCTACAACGGCACCTGGGAAGGACTGCTTCCGCAGACCGAGCGTCTCTACCGGGAGACGAAGTCTGACTACCGCAAAGAGGAACTCGAAAAATTCATGCGGATTCTGCCGTGTCCGACCTGTAAAGGAAAACGGCTGAAGGACACGGTGCTTGCGGTAAAGATTGCCGGAAAATCCATCGCGGATGTAACAGATATGTCAATCGACGATGCTCTGACATTCTTCCGCGGTCTGGAACTGCCGCCGAAAGAGGAAGAGATTGCCCGCCTGATTCTCCGTGAGATTGACTCGCGTCTCAAATTCCTGCAGGAAGTAGGTCTCGGCTACCTCACCCTATCCCGCAGTGCAGGATCGCTTTCCGGCGGAGAAGCACAGCGTATCCGTCTGGCAACTCAGATTGGTTCCAACCTGATGGGAGTCTTATACATCCTCGACGAACCGTCGATTGGTCTCCACCAGAGAGATAACCAGAAGCTTATCGCAACCCTGCAGCATCTCCGCGACATGGGAAACACCGTTGTCGTGGTCGAGCATGACGAGGATACAATCCGTGCCGCAGATTATGTCATAGACATCGGCCCTGGCGCTGGCATCTACGGAGGGCAGGTAACAGCCGCCGGAACACCGGCGGAAATCGAAGCCGCAAAAGAATCGCTTACCGGGCAGTACTTATCCGGAGAACTTACCATCCCGGTTCCAAAGAACCGCCGCAAGGCTGACAAGTTCCTGACGATTTCCGGCTGTACGGAAAACAACCTCAAGAATGTCACCGCAGAGATTCCATTTGGAACGCTGACGGTTGTAACCGGCGTTTCGGGTTCCGGCAAATCCACACTGATTTACGACACGCTCTATCAGGCGCTCAGAAAAGACCTGAACCGGGCAAAGGTGACTCCGGGAAAGCATGAGGCGCTTACCTACGACGGAAAGATTGAGAACGTGATTGTCATCGACCAGTCGCCGATTGGCAGAACCCCGCGGTCAAACCCGGCAACCTACACCAAGGTCTTCGACGACATCCGCAAGGTCTTTGCCGAGACCACCGAAGCAAAGATTCGCGGCTACGGCCCGGGACGCTTCTCCTTCAACGTCAAAGGCGGACGCTGTGAAGCCTGCTCCGGTGACGGCGTGATGAAGATTGAGATGAACTTCCTGCCGGATGTGTATGTGGAGTGCGAAGAGTGTAAGGGAGCACGCTACAACTCCGAGACGCTGGAAGTGAAGTACAAAGGAAAATCCATTGCAGATGTCCTCCACATGAGTGTGGATGAAGCTTTGGAACTCTTCGAGAACAGACCGGGAATCCGTGCCAAACTCCAGACCTTAGCTGATGTCGGTCTCGGCTACATCAAACTCGGCCAGAGCTCCACCACCTTATCCGGCGGAGAAGCACAGAGAATCAAACTTACCCGCGAACTTGCCAAACGTTCCGGCGGAAAGACGGTCTATATCTTAGATGAGCCGACAACCGGTCTGCACTTCCATGATGTAAAGAAGCTTATTGGTGTTCTCGACAGCCTGGTTGAGAAGGGCAATACCGTAATTGTCATCGAACATAACCTGGATGTCATCAAGTCTGCCGACTACATCATCGACTTAGGGCCGGAAGGCGGAAATGCCGGAGGGAAAATAATCGCCAAAGGAACGCCGGAAGAAGTAGCCAAAGTAAAGAAAAGTTATACCGGACAGTTCCTGAAAAAAGTACTGGGGATGCAGGAGTAATCACACTTCTCTTTCCCTTCTCCATTCCTCATTTCTGCGGCACATCCTGTTTTCCCCTCTCTCTGTTTTTGGATGGTTATATATCCCATCGAGACAAATACTCTACTAATTTGTAAGAGCGCTCACCAATGACTGTTAACCAGAAAAATATCCTATCTGTCCGCGACATGGAACGGGAAGATATTGACAGAATCTTATCCGCTGCTGCAGAGTTTGACCGGGGAAACGGAACCGGTCACGAACTCGACGGAAAGATTCTCGCAGTCCTCTTCTTTGAACCAAGTACGCGTACCCGTATGTCCTTCTCGTCAGCTATGATGCGGCTTGGCGGAAAAATCCTGAACCTTGGTTCTGTTGAAGCAACCTCTATTGCAAAAGGAGAAACCCTCTCGGATACTATCCGTGTGGTCTCCGGCTATGCAGATGCTATCGTTCTCCGTCACCCGAAGGAAGGAGCGGCCCGCCTTGCAAGCGAGGTGGCGACTGTTCCGGTCATCAACGGCGGAGACGGAGCAGGACAGCACCCGTCCCAGACTCTTCTTGACCTCTACACTATCCGCGAGTCGATGCCGCTTGAAAACATCGACATCGGTCTGCAGGGAGACCTGCGGTACGGAAGAACGGTCCACTCTCTGGCATTTGCGCTTTCGAAATACAAAAACATCAGAATCCACACCATAGCCCCCGAAGGTCTCGACTTCCCGGCATCTCTGAAAGCCGACCTCTCAGAGCTTGGCGTGGAACTTATCTGCCATGATGCAGTCGAAGAGTGCCTGCCGGAACTCGATGTCCTCTACGTCACCCGTCTTCAGCGGGAACGCTTCCCGGATCCTGTTGCCTTCGACAGTTATGCTTCCACCTACCGGATTACGCCGGAGCTTCTGGAAATTGCCAAACCGAATATGATTGTGCTCCACCCTCTCCCGAGAGTGGATGAAATCGACCCGCGGGTGGACGCTCTCCCCTGCGCCAAGTACTTCGAGCAGGCGCACAACGGTGTGCCGGTCAGAATGGCGATGCTGCATGAGGTGATGCGGAAATGAAGCCGGAAAAGACGCTGATGATTTCCCCAATCCAGCACGGCACGGTAATTGACCATATCACGCCGGGAGAGGGACTGACGGTTATCCGCATTCTCGGTATCTCCCGCGGAACATCCGAGACGGTGACCGTTGCCTGTAATGTGGAAAGTTCGCACGGCGGAAGAAAGGACCTGGTAAAGATTGCAAACCGCGAACTTGTCAAAGACGAGGTTGATAAAATCGCACTGGTAGCGCCGGATGCAACGATTAGTATCATCCGCGATTATCAGGTCGTTGATAAAAAACCGGTCGCTGTTCCGCAGGAGATTGCCGGAGTTATCACCTGCCCGAACCCGAACTGTATCACCAATACCAAAGAGCCGGTCCCGACCCGCTTTGTTCTGCACAGCAGAGGATACCGCTGCAGTTACTGTGATACAGTAATTTCCCGTGAGAGAGACATCGGGGATTACATCTAACTTTTTTACCGGTAATTAATATCGAGATAATCCGCCAATCTGCGCAAAAATTAGCGTGGATTGACGGATGTCCATTCCACGCAAAAAAGAGAAGAGTATTCCTACTCTTTCGTTGCGGTCATAATCTGCTGCAGTGTTTGATATACTGCAGGAGACTCTTTCGCGGAGACTCCTTCTGCAATCCGGGAGAGCAGGTTTCGCTGAACTGCACGCTCTGTTTCCTCTGCTTCATGCATATGAGAAAACACCGAAAGCATACCGGTTGTGATGTAGGCATTCACTTTTGCGAGGCGGATAATCGACTCCGCTAAAAACTCTCTGCCCTCTTCGGTTTCCAGAGAGACCTTCCGGTTCTGGGCAAACCGCAGATACAGCGCCCGGGCTTCTCCTGCCTGTTCGATATGGAACATTGGAGACTCTTCAATCATCCGCAGGTAGGATACAGTGTCCCGTGCCGTGTTTGCCGCGGCCGCAATACAGTTCTCAAAGGCAAGCGGATGCGATGCACTGCGGGCAAGTTCTTCTGCAAGCAGTTCTCTTCGGTCAGCAGCAGACGAGGAAAGATACAGCGAAAGTGCAGAAAGCCGGACCGTTGCCGACTCTGCCGTATGATACTGCGTGGAAATCAGCTCCTGCACATCTGCGGAATCCAGCGCGGCAAGGATTGTCAGAATCAGATTCCGCACGGCATTCCGCTTGAACTGTGCCGAAAGAACCGCCGGACAGAATCCGTTCTTCGGCAGGGTTTCGGCGTATTTTGCATACAGTCCAAGCAGTTCCTCCTTGAACAGACCGGCAATATTTCGCAGAATCTTCTGCTTTGCCGAATAGAGGTTTGCGTATGCGTGGGAAAAACGGGGGTCTGATACCGACTCAAACATCAGAAGCGGCATTGCCCCGCAGGACTGCATCAGTTCCTCATCTTTCAGCGTCCGCATAACCTCTTTTGCAAACGCCTCTGACGGGGACGCGTTTTCATCTTCTAACAGACGCACCATCTCCCGCTCAAAGAGCGCCGAGAATGCGAGGAAGCGGGTTACCGGATTTTTGTCCAGTTTGGTCTGGAGATAGAGCACCTCATCTGATTCCGTCCGCTCCATTTTGATGTATGCCGTATGATTCTCGTTCCAGACGGCAAAATCAAACTCGCCGGAACAAGGGACAGAGAAGGTCATCTTCTCCGCGTCAATCTTCTTTGAAAATTCGGCAACCGTTTCTCCGTCCCGGTTCATCAGTCTGCCGATGAAGGGGAAAATCCAGGGGTTCTGCGTTCCAAACCCGCTCTGGGTGACGGTAATCTCTGCGGAGTCGGATTCCGGATGATATACAGCAGAGGCGGTCACTGTCGGGTATCCGGTCTGTTTGAGCCAGCGGTCTGCCATGAAGGAAAAGTCTGTTCGGCCGATATCCTCCATCGCATGCAGCCAGTCCCGCGGGGATGCGTTTTTGCCGGCGAAGCGTTTATGGTACAAATCCAGCGCCCAGGAAAACGCGGGTTTTCCAAGCATTGCTTCAATCATCCGGGTAAACTCCGGGGCTTTCACATACGTGACCGCGGTGATTAAATCATTGGGATCATTGAATCCTTCCGGTTCAATAGGCATGGAAACCGCTCCGGTATCCAGAGAGAAGGTGCCGGTTCCCGGCGTATAGAGCTGGAGGATGTTGTTTAACCGGATGTAGTCCTTTCCGAAATGGAAGGCCAAGTATTCATCCTCCATCATGACCGTTACCGCTTCGTTTAACCAGATGGAAAACGGGGTGTCTCCGGTAACGCCGGAACCGTTTAAGTTGTGGTAGAACTCATGCTGTTTGACGCCGAGCATGTATTCGTATGCGGCATCGGTGATTTCCGCATCCGGCATAATCCGGCTGGCGATGATGGTGGTGTTTCCGGTGTTTTCCATGCCGCCGAAGTCGGAGTTCTGCATGGCGATTTCGCGGTACACTTCATACGGATACTGGTATCCGCAGACGAGGTCAGCAGAGAGTGTTTCAATCTCTTCGGTCAGTCCTTCCTCTCCTTTGAACCGCCGGGTACAGAGTTCATAGAGGCGCTGCCGCTTTTCTGTATCATCAAAGCGTTCCGGACCGGTAAAGATGTGTGTCCAGAGAATGGCGTCCGCCATGATTTCCACTGCTGTTTCCGCATCGGTTCTGTCTGCCCCGGGCAGTGCCAGCAGTTCAAGGCGGACCGCTTTTCCGTCCGGGTAGCAGAACTCCCGCGAGAAGGTGTCCCATGTTCCAACGCCGAGGAAGAACAGATACGGCGGCATCGGTTCGTCGTTCTGGTAGGTGATGGTATCCCGGGCTGAGTCATACCGGGTTCTTTCCCGCGAGACATTTCCGTTGGAGATGAGGTTGCTGTATCTGCTGTCGGCAATAATGGTGGTTGTCCAGGTGCATTTTGCCCGCATGTCGTCAATGCAGGGGGCAATTCTCTGGAATCCCCACTGCTGGCACTGGGAGATGATGGTCCGCGGTTTTCCTTCCGGCGTTATGTCATAGTAGAGACCTTCGAGGATGTTGTCTGTCGGACAGCAGGCGGTTTTTGTCTGTATCCGGAACTCTCCCTGTACCGGTTTTTGCAGGCGCAGGGTGATGATATCATCCGCATAAGTATAGTCCAGGCGTTTTCCGTTCTGGGTGATGCTTTGAATTTCGAGATTTTTTGCGTTCAGCCGCAGTTCAGAGACGAGGGATTCCGCAAAGAACCGGGTTTCCGCAGTGACGGTTACGCGTGTTTCGGTGATGTCAAAGACTGCGGAGATATGCTGTACAGAAACCGGCGGAACAGGAAATTCTGCCGGGTAAAAAAGATAGTGGGTTTTCATCTATTCCTCCGGTGCGGGATTACCATTTTCCGGTAATCCATCCGTAAAGACCGTAAATAACACAACCGGCTGCAACAAGCATCAGTACGTAGTACATCAGCCCCGGTTTTTCCGATTTATCCATGCTCATTAGTTATCTCTCCAGTGTTATGAGGTTATTTCTTTCTGCTTTTTTTCTCCGGAAGTTCGATGTCTTCAGATACTCCCCGGAGATAGTGGGCGGCAGTTACTCCTCCGGATGCTATCTCCCGGATTTCTTCTTTGAGGTCTTTTGCCCGTTCGCCTTCGAGAGCACGGGTGTAGATGGAGACCATGCGTCTGATGTATTCCGGAGACCTGCCGCGGGCGTCGATGGAGAGTACCGAGACTCCTGCCGCGGCAAGTTCCTGAACGTATTCAACCAGGCAGATTTCCGCGGAGTTTAAGATGCGTGTTCTGCAGTCCGAGTCTGTTCTGATACGGAAGATTCTGTTGGTTTTGTCTTTCAGTGCCCAGGACTGGTTACAGGACCTGCATCCCTGGGCTGTTGCCGGAATGCAGTTTTCGGTAATCATGACTTCGAGGTTTCCCTGGACGATTACTTCGGTTTTCGGCGGGTGTGCGTAGGCTGCGAGGTGTTCCATGAGGGTTTTTATCTGTGCTCCGGAAAGTTCGGGCGAGAGACAGACCTGCCGGCAGGATTTGCCGAAGAGGTTTGCGGTTCGTGCGTTGGTGATGTTTAATCCAGATGCTCCGTAGCGCTGGACCCCGGTCAGCATTTCGGCAACGCCGATGCTGTCTGTCATAACGCCGGCGGCGGATGCCGGGAGTTTTTCGAGTTTTCGCATGAGGTCGTGTTCGGCGATGATGCGCGGGAGTTTGTAGATGGTTGGAAGGTTGTAGATTTCCTCAAATCCTTCATAGACGACCTGTCCGGCGCCGGCGGAGTGTGCTGCTTTAGCGCAGGGGATGGAATCCGTATAGACCTGGATGACAGGGGTGGTCTTTTCCGGTTTTGCCCGTTCTTTTTCCTGGAACGGACGAGTCATCCGCGTGCGTTTTTCGGTTAAGTCTCTGGCGCATTCGTCGAGGAATTTGCGTCTGAGGTCAGAGACAACGCCAAGCGGCAGGAAGCCTGTTCCGTCATATTCCATGCGCAGACTGCGGATGACAAAGGGTGTTCCGCCGGTTTTCCGCATCTGGGTTTCGACGGCTTCGGGTGTCAGCGGCCGGCTTTTTGCTTCCATTACCGGGATTTCCGAAACAGCAGTCTTTCCGTTTCCGATGATTACTAAATGTCCTTCCGGATTCTTTGCGACGATGATGTCAAGCGGGATTTTTCCTGCCGGCGGTTTGGAGAGGATGGCGTTTGCGAGTTTTTCGGTTTTCAGGCGGCGGGTTATCCAAAGCTCGCTTCCTTCCAGAACGGATTCCGGCGCCGGGATTTTATAGGCGTCTCCTTCGGGGAAGAGGTATGGCTCTTTGTTTAAGGCAAAACCAACCTCGCGTCCGGCAAGTTTGAAGACGAGGCCGTCTCCTGTGTCCGGTATTGGCCCTTCGATTTTGACGATGACTTTGCCGCGTTTTTTGTCAACCCCGTTCACATACCCTGCATATACTCCGCGGTTGTTCGGCTTTTCCCAGTTCATGATGGATGCTTTGTCGCCGAAGAGATATCCTTTGGTAAATCCGCGGTTGAAGGCGAAGGCGAGGTTTTCCATGTCCTCGGTTTTTGGTTCAAACGTGCCTTCGGCTACCGCATCGAGTGCTTTCCGGTAGATTGCGGTAACGACGGCTACGTACTCCGGTGTTTTCATGCGGCCTTCGATTTTGAGGCATTCCACTCCGCTTGCACAGATTTCTGCAAGGTTCGGGTAGGTGCAGATGTCTTTCGGGCTGAGGATGTAGTCTCCGTTTGTGGCAACCCGGTCCCCGTCTGCAAGGAGGGTATAGGGTTTTCTGCATGGCTGGGCGCACATTCCCTGGTTTCCGCTCCTGCCTCCGACAGCAGAGGAGAAGAGGCACTGTCCGGAGTAGGAGTAGCAGAGTGCTCCGTGGGCAAATATTTCGATTCCAACTCCAAGTTCTGCACCAACGCGGGCGAGTTCTGCGGCATCTTCGAGGGTTGTTTCGCGGGCAAGCACCACGCGGGAGATGCCGTGTTCTGCGGCAAACTCAACACCGGCACGGTTGGTGATAGTCATCTGTGTGCTTGCATGAAGCGGCAGGTCCGGGACAATTTCGCGGGCAAGAGCGGCAAGTCCTGCGTCCTGGACGAGGACGGCATCCACATCTGCTGCGGAGAGGAACTGCAGGTACTCTGCTGCCTGCTGCATGTCGGCGTCGCGGATTAAGGTGTTGACGGTTACATAGACTTTTACGCCGTGTTCGTGCGCAAAGGCTACTGCTTTTTCAATTCCTGCGTTGTCAAAGTTTGCCGCATAGGCCCGGGCGCCGTACAGTCTTCCGCCGAGATAGACCGCATCGCATCCGGCATAGACCGCGGCTTTCAGGGCTTCGGGAGAGCCTGCGGGGGCAAGGAGTTCAGGGATGTGCATAGATACTCTATATGTTGGTCGGAAGAGAATAATCACCTTTCGCTGTCAACCCCTTTCTTTAATACGTATTAAGAACCAATAGTTATTCACTATGTGCTTGGATAATGAGGTGAGTATGGATGACCCTGGCAGTTGTCGACGCCCTCAGAGAAAAGCACCGTGAGTTTTTTACCGGGTTCTGGACGCTTTTAATCAGCGTGAGCTTATCGTTTATCGCCGGAATTTATCTGGGTTCGGTAAATGATGTTTTACTGCTGATTCCGGGACTGATGGTTTTAGTAACTCCGTCGATTAATATGCGCGGGGCGATAGCGGGAATTCTGACATCCCGTCTTTCTTCTTCCATGCACCTTGGTGCATTTGAGGTTGAGTTCGGACGAAACACGGAACTTGGAGATAACCTGCGTGCATCGCTGATTTTAACCGTGATTATCTCCGCAGCCCTTGCGGTTTTTGGAAAGATTATCTGCATGGGAACAGGAACGCCGGTTATCGGTATTGCCGAGATGATTATCATCTCGGTGATTTCCGGAACTCTGGCAGGAATTCTGGTTACAGTCGTCGGTGTTCTGGTAAGCATTGTCTGTTACCGGAAGTTCTGGGATCTGGATATGGTAGGCGCTCCGGCGGTGACCACGCTCGGTGATATTGTAACGCTCCCGTTCCTGGTGATGACCGCTTTGCTGGTGACGGGCCTTCCGTTTGCCGGAAAGGCTGTCCTTGGATGTATTGTTCTTGCAATGCTTCTCTGGGCGGTTATTTCGTTTAAGCGGGGAACCCGGACGATGATGGATGTTCTGCGGGAAGGACTTCCGCTTCTGCTTCCGCTGTCGCTTCTGGGAATTACCGCAGGCGTGCTGTACACGAATCAGCTCGATGCACTGATTTCCGCGGCCGCTGTACTGATTCTGATATCCCCGTTTATGAACGGCTGCGGTTCGATTGGCGGAATTCTGACATCCCGTATCGGAACGGAGATGCATATGGGTATGATTGATCCGGTTCTTTTCCCGCAGAAGACGGTTCTAAAACATTTTGGCGAGAATTATATCTATGCAGTGATTTTCCTTCCGCTGATGGGGGCAATTTCGCATTATGCGGCACTGCTTCTGGGAATTACTACCCCCGGCCTTCTTCTGATGGTTCTGCTGTCTCTTGCCGCAGGACTGCTGGTGGTTACCGCGATGAATCTCCTGGGATACTATACTGCGGTTATTACCTACCGGCGAGGTTTTGATCCGGATAACTTCGGTGTTCCGGTGGTGACCAGTTCAATTGATTTAATCGGCGCTACCTGTCTGCTTGCCGTTATGATGCTTCTGCTGTAACATCGTATGATTCATATTTTGCGGTAACTAATCTGTAAGAATTATGTACCGCGTTGTCGAGAATCCGACTCACCAGAAGATGCTGATGCTGATTTCCGCATTTGCGATTTTCATGGACAGTCTGGACAGTTCGATTGTCAATGTCGCAATGCCGGTCATTGCCGCCGAGTACGGCATCGATATTTCCGCCGGCTCGTGGATTGTGATGGCATACCTGCTGATTATGGCAGGATTTATTCTGGCATTCGGCAAAGTCGCCGACAACGGAAAAATCCGCGAAGTGTTCTCCATCGGATTCTTTATTTTTGCGGCAGGCTCGCTTCTTTCCGCTCTTGCCCCGTCGCTTGGAATCATGATTGCCGCCCGCGGTCTGCAGGGCCTTGGCGCTTCTATGATAGCGGCCGCTGCCCCGCTTCTGGTAACGCGGTTTTTACCGGAGGGAAAACGCGGTCTTGGCATGGGAGTAATCGCCACGACCGGAGGAATCGCCTTAACCTTCGGCCCACCGCTCGGCGGACTGCTTACTGCCTATCTTTCCTGGCACTGGATTTTCTTAATCAATGTTCCAATCGGAATCGCGGCAATCGCCTTAGCCCGTGCAGTTATCCCGAAACCGGAAACCAAACCAAAGAAGGAGCCGTTTGACTGGAAAGGTACCTGGCTGATGTTTGCAGCTATCGCCTCCCTTATCCTCTTCCTGGAAAGAGGACCGGTCCTTGGCTGGACCAGTATAGAGAGTATCCTTACCGGAACAGTTTTTGCGGTATCCCTTCTCTGGTTTATCTTCCACTCGCTCAAGTCCGACAACCCGCTCTTGAATGTCAGAATCTTTACTAACTGGAAGTTCAGCGCAGTCTCTGTTTCGTACCTTCTGACCTGCGGAGTCTTTGCCGGCGTTATGTATATGGTCCCCTACTATATGCAGACCTCGCTTTCCTTAGATGCCGCAGTCTCCGGTTTCCTGCTGATGATTTCTGCCGTCATTACGGCTCTCGTCGGCATTCCGGTTGGCGCATGGAGCGACCGGATTGGATGCCGCACCCCCTGCATTTTAGCGGCAGTCTTCCGCATCTCCTTCTGTCTGATTCTGCTGTTCATCCTGCCGGAGTGGGGAGTTATCGCACTTCTTCCGGCACTTGTCTGCATGGGCTTTGCCTTCGGCATCTCCGGAGGCCCTGCGACCACCCGTATTGTGCAGTTCTCGCCGAAAGGAGAGGAAGGAGCAGGGACGTCTGTGATGATTACTGCAGATTTCCTTGGAGGCGTTATTGGTGTTGCCGCATATGTGGTAATCTTCTCCTTCGCCGTTCCGGCATCCATTGGAATACCGGTAACTGCTTTGTCTCCGGAGCTGTTCCTGACCGGCTTCCACGCAACCGCAGCCTTAGGTCTGGTATTCGGCATCATCACCCTTATCCTCTCTGCCGCCGTTCCGAACCTGATTGCCCGACGCGAGGCTGAGAACAAGGGCGGAAAGGACGCCTGATTTAAAGGGTTTATAAGGGAGTTGACACGGAAGTATTATGGTCTCCCCCACTCCATTAATATAAACATGGATGGAAATGCATATTCTTCTCTGAAGATTGAAAATATTGTTGCGTCCGGTGTTATCGCTGACGAGATTGATCTTGCAGAGATTTCCAGCAAGATTGAAGGATGTGAACTCAATACCAAGCGCTTCCCGGGAGCAGTTTACCGTATCGATGAACCGCGTATGGCATCGCTTATCTTCTCCTCCGGTAAGGTTGTTTTAACCGGTATCAGAAACGAGGAGTCCTTAGGCGAGGGATTAAACAAGGTTCTCTCTTCCTTAAAGGAGGCAGGCGTCAATATTCTCCCGGTCCCGAAGGTAGCAGTCACTAACATTGTCTGTTCTTACGATATCGGCCGCTTCATCAACTTAAACCGCGTTGTTGCAAAACTTTCCTTAGAAGCAATCGAGTACGAGCCGGAACAGTTCCCGGGACTTGTCTACAGAATCAAGGACCCGAAGATTGTTGCTCTCCTCTTCTCCTCCGGAAAGATTATCTTAACCGGCGGTAAGAACTTAACCGATGTCAAGAAGGGACTTGATGTATTAGAGGCAAGCATCAAGGACGTTCTTGCAGAGCAGAAATAACCGGAAAAACTCTATTCTTTTTTTTTGCTGAATTTTTGTATCCTGATTTTCCTGGAGCTAAGGCTCTTTGAGCCGCATGCTCCTCAGGCTCCCGGGGCGGATACGGGCGGGAAGCATCAAGGACGTTCTGGCAGAGCAGAAATAACCGGAAAACTCTATTCTTTTTTTTTGCTGAATTTTTGTATCCTGATTTTCCTGGAGCTAAGGCTCTTTGAGCCGCATGCTCCTCAGGCTCCCGGGGCGGATACGGGCGGGAAGCATCAAGGACGTTCTTGCAGAGCAGAAATAACCGGAAAAACTCTATTCTTTTTTTTTTTGCTGAATTTTTGTATCTACACAACGCTATCGCGTTGTGATTTTCTGAGATGTCTGTATCTTTCAAAAAAAGTATCAGAACTCTGTATCCTTTGGAACACAGAGTTTATGCGTACGCTTCGTATTCTCAAACGTATTCACCATAACCTCCACCCCGTACACCTTCCGAATCAGCTCAGCGTCCAGGACCTCTTCCGGATTTCCGTCGGCAATGACTTTTCCGCCGAACATCATCACAACGCGGTTCGCATAGATAAACGCATGGTCCGGGTTGTGCGTGGAAAGAATAATCGTATAGCCCTCCTTCGCAAGTCCTGCAACCCGCTGCATCACACGGAACTGATTTCCGTAATCCAGATTTGCCGTTGGCTCATCCATAATCAGAATCTTTGACTTCTGCACCAGAGCACGGGCAATTAAAACCAGCTGACGCTCTCCGCCGGAAATCTCACCGTATCCTGCACGTTCCAGATGGGCAATGCCCAGACTTTTCAGTGCCTCGCGGGCTTCTTCGATATGCTCCTGCTTTGGTGATGACAGCGCTTTCAGACTGCTGGTCAGTCCCATCATCACGACATCTAAGACCTCATAATTGAAAACCGGATGGGTGGACTGCGGAATATAGGCAATCTGCCGGGCAATCTGCTTGTGCGTCAGTTCGCTGATGTTTTTCCCGTTTAACAGAATTGTTCCGGAATACTTCTTCAGGAAGCCGAGCATACACTTGAAAAGCGTACTCTTTCCCACCCCGTTTGGACCAAGAACAGCAATCAGGTCTCCATCCTCGGTCGAAAACGAAACATCCTGCAGAACCTGCGGACCTTTCTTATTGTAGGCAAAGCTCAGGTTCTGAATCTCCAAAGACTTCATGCCCGGCGTCCTCCCATCATCAGCAGATACGCAAAGATTGGCGCTCCGACAAACGCGGTAAGAATACCGATTGGAACCTCCACGGTCGCCATACAGCGGGCAAGGTCGTCAACCAGAAGCAGAAATGCACCGCCCATGATAACCGCAGACGGAATGATTCTCCGGTAGTCGCAGCCGAAAATCATCCGGCAGAAGTGCGGGATAACCAGACCAATCCATCCGATGATACCGGAGATGGAAACAGCGGCCGCGGTAATCAGCGTTGCACAGGCCACAACAATGAACCGCAGACGGTGCGGGTTAATTCCCATACTCTTTGCCTCATCCTCGCCTAAGGTTAAGACGTTCATCCGCCACCGGAGAAGGAAGATGGGAATAATTCCGGCAATGATTAACGTTCCGGCAAAAATCACATCGCCCATGTCAGCCCCGGCAAGGCTTCCCATCAGCCAGTAGGTAATCTCCGGAAGCTGGTCTTCGGTGTCGGCAACCGTTTTCAGGAACGAGGTCATAGCCGTAAAGAGACTGCTCACCAGAATTCCCGCAAGAACCATAGAAAGCGTTGCACTTCCCTTCGTAAACCGGCTGACTGCATAGGCTGCCCCCACACAGATTACTGCTCCGGCAAAGGCGAACGCGGTAATCCAGACCGGACCTAAATCCATAAAGATAGCAAGGGCCGCACCAAATCCTGCGCCGGAAGAAGCACCGAGAATATCCGGAGATACTAAGGGGTTCTGGAACATCCCCTGGTATGCCGCACCGGCTGTTGCGAGCGCTGCACCGACAAAGAATGCGGCTAAGATACGCGGGAGGCGGATATTGATTACCGTACTCCATGTGGCATAATCCCAGGCAATATCCAGATGGAAAATCTCGGTTGCGAAGACCATGATAACATCCGCAAGCGAGACCGGGAATCTGCCGACCGCAAAGGAAATCAGAATGCACAAAAGAGCAGCAAGTATCAGCAGGATAAAACGGAGTCTATAATTCGGCACATGCCGCGTCTTTTCTTCTGTCATTTCTTATCTGTTAACCGCGCAATAATAAGTAATTAATCCTTTTTGCGGCAAAAGTAAATCAAATTCATTAAACTCTCTTCCGGCAAGAGCCGAAGGGTTATCTTCCAGCAAAGCAAATCTTTCTGGTATGGCAGAAGAAAAGATGCATATTTTCCTCACCGGCGACCGGCGTGTGGGAAAAAGTTTTCTTTTGCAGCGGGTTTTGTCCGCGCTGAAACCGCAGACATCCGGCTTTATTACCGCGTGGGGGAAAGCAGATGCGGAAGGTACAACACCGCTGATTTTATCCGACGCTTCCGGAACAAGAAGCGCGGTTGCCGCCTACCGGTACACTGATGACCGCCCGCGGAAAGTGTTCCCGGAAGTTTTTGAAACGCTGGGGACCGCGTGTCTGGAAAACCTGCAGGGTCTGGTTTTAATGGACGAACTTGGACGCTTTGAATCATCCACTGAAAAGTTCCGCTCGGCAGTGTTTTCCGTTCTCGACTCCGACCTGCCGGTGTTCGGTGTTGTGCGGGATATGGAAATTCCGTTCCTGGATGCGGTCAGAAACCATCCGAAGACTGAGGTTATCCGGGTTACCGAAGAGAACCGGGATGCGCTGTTTGAAACAGTTCTCAAACGCATAGAGGAGATTCTGAAATGAAAAAGACAATAATTATCAATGGTTCCCCGCGGGTGAACGGAAACACCGCGTTCTTAATTGCGGAACTGAAAAAACATCTGGAAGGAGAGGTCATCGAAATCTCGGCATTCCGCTCCGGCATTGCTCCGTGTGTTGACTGCCGCGCCTGCTGGACGACCGCAAAGTGTGTGGTCGAGGATGATATGCAGATTATCTATGATGATGATTTTGACAATATCGTAATCGCCTCCCCGGTCTATTACAGCACACTTCCCGGCTCAGTCTTAAGCCTGATGAGCAGACTGCAGCCCTGGCATGCCGCAACATTCTTTATTAAAGAGCCGCTTGAACAGCGGCCGAAAAAATCCGCGGCCATTCTTACCGCCGGCGGCAAAGGAAACGAGGCAAACGCACAGCACCATTTAAGCGCATTCTTCAAGCAGGTAAATGCAACCGGATTCCGTGACCATATTGTCTGCTCGGGAAAGACCGATACTATCCCTGCCTGGGAAGACCCGGCGGCCATCGCCGGCGTTGCCGAGCTTGCCAAATGGCTGAATGAGGACTGAATGACACCGGCATTTCCGATTCTGGATGACCACTTCCACTTAAACCGCAGAACCGGACGCGGCCCTGAGGTGATTAAGGAGTTCATGCGTTCCGGCGGTACACATATCGTTCTTGTCACGCTTCCGTCCTGGTCCTGCGGGGTAACGCCCTCTGCACCCGCGGATTTTCGGGAGGTCTTTGACAGTACACTTGCGGATGCAGAAGCGGTCCGAGAACTCGGCTGTACCTGCTACTGCATGGCAGGTGTTCACCCGGCAGAGGTGGGACGGCTTCTGGAACGCATGAGCCTGACAGACGCCGAATCGCTGATGAAAGGCGGACTGGATGTGGCGGCAGAGTATGTGGCAGACGGAAAATGTATCGGTCTGAAGTCCGGCAGACCGCATTATCCGGTCTCACCGGAGGTCTGGGATATGGCAAACCGTGTTCTCTCGCATGCGTTAACGCTTGCAGGCGAGCTGGACTGTCCGCTGCAGATTCATGCGGAAAGCGGACCGTGTGCTGATGTTGTCGATATGGCAAAAGCGGCAGGCATGGATACTACCCGCGTGATAAAGCACTTTGCAACCTGCGAAACCCCGCTTCACCCATCCGTTACCGCCCGCGAACCGTTCCTTGCCGACTGGTTCCGCGAGGGACGCGTGTTTACGATGGAGAGTGATTTCATGGACGACAACTCCCGTCCCGGCGCTGTCAACGGCCCGCGTTCCGTTCCGCGGACCATTCAGCGGATGCTCCAGAAAGGAGATATCACGACAGACGATGTCTGGCGGATTCATGGAGACGTTCCGGCAAAACTCTACCGCGTACCGTTCGAAGTTTGATTTCGGGGACTAACACATCCCGTATCTCTTTTTCCAGGAAATTCAGCGCGGGGTGCGGAAAAGTTCTACCAAACCGGAATTGGTGTGTTCCCCATCCCAACAATTCATTTTTCCTGCATGCTCTGTATGTGCATTTTTCGAAATCGTAAGACGCCGGGACAAGACATAAATTGCTGTCCGCAGACCTTGGTGTATGAAACAGTTTGCCGTCGGATATGCCATACTTGCCGCCGCCCTCTATGCAGTCAGTATCCCGCTTTCAAAACTGTTTCTCAACGAGGTAAGCCCGCTGATGCTTTCCGCCCTGCTGTACATCGGCTCAGGACTTGGGATGGCGGCAGTCGGCATCGGACAGAAAATCCGTTCCGCAAAACCGGACGGAACACCGTTTGTCAAATCCGATGTGCCGTATATTGTCGGCATGGTTCTCCTGAATACCGCAGCTCTTGCGTGTCTGATGCTTGGGCTGACGTTTGCGTCTGCCTCACAGGTGTCTCTACTGAACAATCTGGAGATTGCGGCGACCGCAGTGTTTGCGATGCTCTTTTTCCATGAGAAGGTATCAAAGCGTCTCTGGTGGGCAATTTTTCTGGTGACCGCGGCAGGGGTGATTCTCTCGGTTGAAAGCGGGGAGACCTTTTCCTTCTCGGCCGGTTCGCTTCTGGTGACCGCGGCCTGTCTGTTCTGGGGACTGGAGAATAACTGTACCCGGGTACTTTCCGAACGAAGTCCGCTGAAGGTATCAGTAATCAAAGGAGTCTTTGCCGGACTGAGTGGTCTGCTTCTCGCACTGCCTGCCGGAGAATGGTTCCCGTCACCGTCTGTTATCCCGGCGGTTCTGCTCCTCGGCTTTGCGGCATATGGTCTGAGTATCTTCTTCTATATTCTCGCCCAGCGGTATCTGGGAGCGGCAAAGACCAGTACCTATTATGCGGTCTCGCCCTTTATCGCGGCAGGTCTTTCTCTTCTTATCTTCCGGGAAGTGCCGTCCCTGCAGTTTCTGCTTGCTCTTCTCGTCATGGCGCTTGGAGTATACTTCGCTTCCACGAAACCCTCTGAGTGAGTAACAATTTGTAACAGGTGTTTTTTACGATTTGTTACATTTTGTAACAGTGTTCTGCAGGCATGTTACAAAATGTTACTTATAAATATCAGCACTGCCAATCTTCTACTATGGCTTCAAAAGTAGTCCGGGTAAGCGAAGAGGCGTTGTCCGCAGCCGCACAGTATGCTCCCGACCTGAGTACCGCAATCCTGATAATGCAGGCAAAGCTCGAGGAGCGAAGCAGCCAGTCGCTTGACATGAAGGCGCTGGAAAAACTCATCCGCAATACGGTAAACGACTGTATTGCTGATTTGCAGAGAGGGTATTAGATGCTTCGCGGATGGATAGAACAGGCAGGACGCATTCTCTCCGCAGCGGAGGCGGAGAGACTGACTGCAGAGGAACTTGCCGCCTGCGGCGGGGAGTTCTTCCTCGAGACAGCAGAACTAACAGCCCGTGACTGCTACGGAATTATGCCGGCAAACCATCCGGCAGGCGTGGTCTCCACAGCCTCTGAAACACTGCAGGTTCGCCCTCAAGTACCGGTGCTTGGTCTGGAGGATGCGGTCGCAGAAGCCGTGCGTCTCCGCTGTTCTTCGGATGCGGTCGTAACCCTTTCGGGAGGAGTTGACTCAACACTTGTTGCCGCCCTCTCCGGACTTCCGGCGATTGCTGTCGGAGCCGAAGGCTCTCATGATGCGGATGCCGCAGAACGGGCGGCGGAAGCGCTTGGGGCAAAACTTACCCTGCATACCATCACCTTCGAAGAGGTCGAAGCGGCAGTGCCGGAGGTTCTGCGTATCCTGCCGCGGAAAAATCCAATGGACCTGGAACTCGCGGTTACCGGATACTTCATCTGCCGGCTGGCAAAACAGTGCAAAGCATCCCGTATTCTAACCGGCCAGGCGGCGGATGAACTCTTTGCCGGCTATGCCCGCTACGGAAGAACCGATACTCTGCGGGCTGATTTGGAGAAGGACTTTGCAGGCCTTTCCCTCCAGAGGGAACGCGACTCAGCCCCGGCACAGCATTTCGGCGTCTGGTACTCGCTTCCCTACATGGACGAACGCGTTGTCCGCTGTGCCCGTTTTCTGCCGGCGGAGGAACTCGTCTCCGGCGAGTTGCGAAAAGTCGCTCTCCGCAAAGTTGCGGAAAAATACCTTCCGGAAGAGTTTGCCTGGAAACCGAAAAAAGCCATGCAGTATGGAAGCGGGGTTTCAAAGATGCTTGCCCGGCTTTCAAAGAAAGAAGGATGCAGAAACACCGCAGAACTGATAGAAAAGATTAGCATCTCTGATGGAGAATAGATTATCATGGATTATCTGACAATACTGATAGGATTTGCTGTCATCTGCCTTTTTGTAGTGATTCTGACCGGCTTCCTGGAAACACGGCTGAAAAAGAACAAGGAACAGCCCGCGGCAGAAGAGCCTGCTGAACCGCAGCCGGACTTTACCGTCGGCAGAATCTATCAGATGGAAGACGGCTCGTTTGCAAAATATGCCGGAAACGGAAAGTTCCTGAAAGTAAAAAAATAGACGGGATTACTCCTCGTCACGAATATTTTTCAAAACAATTACCGGGTCGTTTTCCTCATCAAGCGTGATTACTGCATAATTACCCTCTTTTGCCGGTCCGGGGTTTACACAGATTCTGCCGTTGAGTTCAGCAACGCCGCGCTGTTCGTGAATATGTCCGCAGCAGACCAGGTCAAACTCGCGGATAACAGCCGCCGCGGAGTGACAGCCGACATGGACATCGGGGGCAACTTCATCCAGAACACCGTACGGCGGGGCATGGGTTACCAGAATATTCCAGCGGTTCTTTTTCATGCCGGAAAGCATGGAGGAGAGCATTTCTGCAATCTCCTCTTCCTGATGCTCGAAAGGAGTACCGAACGGGGACGGGTTGGAACCGCCGAGACCTGCTATCGTGATATCTCCCATGTCGAAGGTTTTCTCATGGACACAGACTGCGGCTGATGCTTCAAATACCGGGATAATTTCGCGTTTGTCACAGTTTCCCGGAACAACAAACGTCGGGGCAGGAATTTCATCAAGGAAGGGGATAACATCATCGAGTCCCTGTCCTAAATCCGTTACATCTCCGCCGATTAAAACCATGTCCGGTTCTTCTTTGTCGAAGATGGAAAGAGCCGCCTCGGTATTTCCGTGAATATCAGTGAGAAAAACAATCTCAGTCATTACTAGTATTTGGGATGTTCTCAGATATCAAGTTCATGGCTTGATAATGGTAAAAAAGATTAGGGGATGGTTTGTCCCGCTTACTGTCTCTGAATGGTAATCATGACGTCATCAGCCTGGATGACATCGACTTCCTGACCGGAAACGGTGTAGGTGTAGGTGACCTTCCATGCGTCTTCCGGAACGGCGATTTCCTCACCGTCTGCGACAACGACTGCCGGCGGGGTAATCTTGTCCTCATCGGATAATGCCTGAACTGCCTTCATGAAGGCTCCTGCCTTTGCACGGAGGGTCTTTCCAACCACACTCTTGTTGAAGACAACGTCTCCGACCTTCTTTTCGAGTGCCGGCTCTTCTGCCTTCCAGACAACTTCGGCGTTCATGGTTCTTCCCAGGTCTCCTGCGTCGTCGATGTCATGGCTCGGTGTGTAGATGGTGACGATTCCAAGCGGTGCGTTTAATGCAAGGCCTGCGTCGTGCTTGTACTTTCTGAGGATGCCTGCCATCTTAACGACTAAGTCACCGTCGCGGAGGGCTGCTTCGTCGTCGAAGGAGAAGGTGGTCCACGGGTGGTCGATGATTCTCTTGCCGCCGGATAAGTGGTGGTAGCATTCCTGTGCGAAGAACGGAATGTATGGGGCAAGCATGGTGCACATGGCATCGAGCGTGGTCTCAAGCGTGTAAACAGCGCCTGCTCTCTCCGGCTCTTCGCTGTAGAGTCTGCCCTTGACGAACTCGAGGTATTCGTCTGCCATGACGTTCCAGGCAAAGTCGCGGACAATCTTTAAGCCTTTGTCGAAGAGGTAGGACTCCATAGCTTCGGTGACGTCTGCGACGGTCTTGGAGAGGTTTGCAAGCATCCAGCGGTCGATAAGGGTGGACGGTGCGTCGGTCTTTGGAACAGGAGACTCCTTCTGAATCTGGGAGAGGGAGAATCTGACGATGTTCCACATCTTGGTCTGGAAACGGGATGCGGCAACGACATCGTTCCAGTTGAAGAGAATGTCCTGTCCGGTGGAGGAACCTGCTGCTGCCCACTGTCTGAGTGCGTCAACACCGTACGGGCCCATGACATCTTCCGGACCGATAACATTGTCGCGGGACTTGGACATCTTGAATCCGTCTTCGCCAAGCACCATTCCATTGATTAAGATGCCGTCCCACGGTTTCTCGCCGAGGAGCGCCATGCTTCTAAGGATGGTGTAGAATGCCCAGGTTCTGATGATGTCGTGTCCCTGCGGGCGAATCTGTGCCGGGAAGTACGGCGGCATGCCGCTTCCGTCCCATCCGGTGACGTGGAGGTCGGTAATCGAGGAGTCCATCCAGGTGTCGAGAACATCGGTTTCGCCGGTGAAAGAGGTGCTTCCGCACTTCGGGCAGGCGTGCTTTGGTTTGTCGATGGTCGGGTCGATTGGAAGGTCTGCTTCGTCCGGGAGAATCATTTCACCGCACTCATCGCAGAACCAGACTGGAATCGGGGTGGCAAAGAGTCTCTGGCGGGAGATACACCAGTCCCACTCCATCTGTTCTGCCCAGTTTTCGAGGCGCTGGAGCATGTGTTCCGGATACCATTTGATTTCGCGGGCTGCCTTGACGATTTCGTCTCCCTTAACTTTGACGAACCACTGTCTCTCGGAGAGAATCTCGATTGGCGTCTTGCATCTCCAGCATCCGCCGACTCTCTGCTGAATCTTCTTCTGGTCCTTTAAGATGCCCATCTCGCGCATGTCTTCAAGGATTGCGGCACGGCCTTCCTTGGCGGTCATTCCTTCGTATTTGCCGCAGATGGCAGTTAAGGTTCCCTTCGGGGTGAGAGCCTTTCTGAGCGGTAAGTGGTGTTTCTTCCACCAGAAGACATCAGTCTTGTCACCGAAGGTACAGATCATGACAGCGCCAGAACCGAATTCCATGTCAACGGCGTCATCGGCGATGATGGTTACTTCGTGTCCGAAGATTGGGACCTTTAAGGTCTTTCCAACGATAGATTTGTAGCGGTCGTCGTCCGGGTGGACAGCGACAGCGACACAGGCAGCGAGGAGTTCCGGTCTGGTGGTGGCGATCTCAAGGCCGTCGAAGTCGAAGTAGTTGAGGAAGGTTTCACCATCATAGTAGGAGACTTCAGCAAAGGCGATTGCTGTCTCACAGCGGGTACAGAAGTTTACCGGGTGCTCGTCCTGGTAGATGTATCCGGCTTTGAGCATGCGCAGGAAGGAGAGCTGGGTCTTTCCGTAGTAGTAGGGCTCCATTGTGATGTATTCATTACTCCAGTCAACGGAGAATCCCATGGTGCGTAAGGACTGGCGCATCTTTTCGATGTTTTCGACGGTGAGTTCACGGCACATTCTTCTGAACTCTTCACGGCTGACATCGTTTTTGGTGATGTTGTGAATCTCTTCGACTTTTACTTCAGTCGGAAGACCGTGGCAGTCCCAGCCCTGCGGGAACATGACGTTAAATCCGGTCATGCGCTTGTAGCGGGCGATGATATCCATATAGACCCAGTTTAAGGCGTGTCCGATGTGCAGTTTTCCGGTCGGATACGGCGGCGGGGTGTCGATTACATATTGCGGTTTCTTCGAGTCTTTCTCGAAGTAGAAGTCGCTGTCATCCCACTGGTCAAGCCAGCGTTTCTCGACAGCGGCAAAGTCATAATTCTTTGGAAGCTCCTCAAGAGACATGTGGGGTTATATTTGTCTTTAATCCCTTATTATATTTGATAAGTGCCCCGATGCATAAAGGGCATGTGCCAAACAACACATCTCCAGAGGTACTGGTTTTTTATATTTTTCAACACTATATCTAAGACAGGCAAATGATGATAGTTACCCCCGCTGAGATTCGTCGGTGATGACGCAGGGTTCTGATGCCTCTCCCTTTTTCTTTCAGCTTCCAGGAGTTTGTATTTCCCGGATTCACGCATAGTCGTCCGCATCTTCTCCGACGCCTATAAACACTTCAAGCGCAAAATTATACACATAAATTGGAAAGCACAACAATGACCTACAAAGAACTTGACGCAAAATACTTCATGCCCTGCTTCGGCCGGTCCATGAAGCTGGTCAAAGGAGAAGGATGCACCGTCTATGACGACACCGGAAAATCCTATCTGGACATGGTCGCCGGAATTGCCGTCTGCAGTACGGGACACTGTCATCCAAAAGTCGTTGAAGCAATCTGTGAACAGGCACAGAAACTGATACACTGCTCCAACCTCTACTATATCGACGGGCAGGCGGAACTCGCCGAAAAACTTTCACTCGCCTCCGGTATGGGCAAAGTATTCTTCGGAAACAGCGGAGCCGAAGCAAACGAAGCGGCCATGAAGCTCGCCAAAGTCCGCTCAAACCGCGAAAAGTTCGTCTCCTTCACGCACGACTTCCACGGAAGAACCATAGGCTCTCTTGCGGTAACCCACAAACCGGCAATCCGTGAACCATTCGAGCCGCTTGGAACCTCCTGCACCTTTGCCGAGTACGGAGACCTCGAAGACCTCAAAAACAAGGTAACTAGAGAAACCGCTGCCGTCATCCTCGAACCAATCCAGGGAGAGACCGGAGTTATCATCCCGAATGACGACTTCCTCCCGGGAGTTCGCGATATCTGCGATGATGCAGGCGCATACATGATTGTTGATGAAGTTCAGACGGGAATGGGAAGAACCGGAAAATGGTTCGCCTTCCAGCACAGCAAAGTACAGCCTGACATCATCTCCATTGCAAAAGGAATCGCCTCCGGATTCCCGATGGGGGCAATTGTCGCACGCGAAGGCCTCGAATTCACCAGAAGCGAACACGGCAGTACCTTTGCCGGAGGACCGGTTGCCTGCGCCGCAGGTCTTGCAACATACAATGTCATCGAATCCGTACTTCCTGAAGTCTCCCGCAAAGGAGAACTCTTCCGCGAAGGCCTTGCCCGCTTCAACCCGCGTGTCAGGGGATTAATGATTGGCTTTACCATCGGCGACCGTGCCGCAGAACTTGCCGCAGAGTGCCAGAACAACGGAGTCTTAATCAACGTTGCCGCAGACGGAAACATCCGTCTTGTCCCGCCGCTTATCATCTCCGATGAAGAAATCGCCCGCGCCGTCGAGGTAATCAATGAAGCCGCAGATACGCTCGGAATATAACGGAAAAGGATACGTCTATGCGGCATCTGCCGCTGATATCGCCAGAGACACCGGGTTTGAAAAAATTGCCCGTCTGGCATCCAACGAAAACCCCTTTGAGCCGGCACCGGAGATTCAGAAAGCCGCAGCTCTCGCGCTTTCCGATATCAACCGCTACCCGGACCCGTCCTCTGCAAAACTCCGTGCCGCAATCCGCAAACATATCTATGACGCTCCGGTCGTCGTATCCGGCTCCGGCATGGATGGAGTAATCGAGACCGTCATTCGCGTAATTGTCTCGCCGGGAGATACAGTAGCAGTTGCTGCTCCTACCTTCTCGGTTTACGGACTTGCCGCAAAAGCAGCATCGGCAAACATCGTAAACATCCCCTCCCGTGAAGACTTCACCATAGACATCGACCTCTTCATCGAAAAGGCCAGAACCGCCAAACTCTCCTTCCTCTGCACTCCGAACAATCCGACAGGAACCACCGTTCCTGCCGCAGAGGTAAAACGCATCTTGGAAAACATCGAAGGATTCCTCTTCCTCGACTGCGCCTACATCGAGTTCGCCGACGAAGATTACTACAGCCTGCTCTCTGCCGAAAACCTCATCATCGGCAGAACGCTTTCCAAAGTTTACGGTCTTGCAGGTCTTCGCATCGGCTACGCCTTTGTTCCGGAATGGTTCGTCGGCCCCTACATGGCAGGCGTTACCCCGTTCTCGCTGAACTGTGTCTCCGAAGCGGCAGGAGTTGCCGCTCTCGAAAATCCGTCCTGCAGGGACAGGCTGGTATCCCACGTTCGTGCATGGAGAAAACGCTTCGAAGAGGAAATCCCCTTCCCGGTTCTTCCAAGCGGAGCAAACTTCGTCCTCATCAACACTGCCCCGCTGAAAAGTGACGATGCAGTAGTTCAGCTGCAGAAAAAAGGCGTCCTCGTTCGTTCCTGCTCAAGCTTCCCGGGACTTGGAGACACCTACATCCGTGTCTCTATCGGCGATGACTGGGAAAACGAACGCTTCCTTTCGGCGGTGAAGGAACTGTGCTGATTGGAATAACCGGCACTCCCGGAACCGGCAAAACCTCTGTTGCAGAAGCCCTTCGCAGACGCGGCATCGACGTTCTCGATTTGAAAACAACTGTCGGCCCCTTTGTCATCGAACATGATTCCGAGATGGGAGCAGACGTTGTTGACGTTGAGGCATGGGCCAAGGAGCACCAGTTCCTCGAAGGCTATGCAGAAGGCGCTATCGCACACTTCCTCCCCTGCGAGAAGATTATCATCCTCCGCTGCAGACCGGATGTCCTAGAACAGCGCCTTGCCCCCCGCGGATACTCCGCAGAAAAAATCCGTGAAAATGCAGAAGCAGAAGCCCTCGATGTCATCCTGATTGAAACGGCTGATGCATTTTCTACAGAACAAATATATGAAATCGACACCACATCTATAGACAGTGAAACAGCAGCGGACATGATTCTCGCTTTTGCGGAAGACAAAGTTCCTGCTTCTTTCGGCACTATAGACTGGTCGGAATACGTGATGTCCTTATGAGTCTTGAATCTCTTCGTCCCAAAATCCAGTGGTTTTTAACCCCTACCGCGAAGTTCTTCTCCAAACTGCCGATTACGCCGAACATGTGGAGTGTCATCTCCCTGTTCTGCGCATTTGCCGCCGGAGTGCTCTTCGCATTCGGACACCCGCTTCTCGGTGTTTTGTTTGTCGTCTTAAACGCCTGTCTTGATGTCTTAGACGGAGCACTTGCCCGCTACATGGGTATTGCAAGCCCGGTCGGTGATTATCTGGACCATGTGTTTGACCGCTATGCAGATACGGCGATTGTTATCGGTATCCTTGTCTGGGGAGTACAGACATGGAACTGTCCGGTTCCGGCATGGGTAATCGGCATGTTTGCCATCACTGGTGTTCTTCTCTCCTCCTACATGGGAACCCAGGCACAGGCTGTCGGCATGAAGAGAAACTACGGCGGAGTGCTCGGCCGTGCAGACCGGCTGATTCTCCTGACCGTCTTAGGAATTGCCGAGTTCATCTTCCCAAGCCCAATCTTCTTCGGCCTGACATTCCTTGGCTGGCTGCTGGTTATCTACGGCCTCTTCGGACACATCACGGCAATCCAGCGCTTTGTTATGGGAATCAAAGAGCTGAACGCACAATATAAGAAATAACCCCCCTCTTTTTTCGCCGGCTTTCCCGAAAGACATAAAGCAGTTCTTTGCATACAAGTAATCATGGAGATTACCTTTGCAGGTCATGCCTGCTTCATTCTTTCCGGCTCAAAGAAAATCGTTATCGACCCGATGCCGCTTGGAGAAAATATTGATGCGGACATTGTCCTGATTACGCATGCGCACGGCGACCACTTGGGAGACTTCCCGGAGAAATTCCCAAAGACCTATGCCTCCCATGAACTTGCCGGCTGGCTTCAGAAGCGCGGCGTTGACGCGGTCGGCATGAACATCGGCGGCACGGCAAATGAAGACGGTGTGCAGATAACTATGGTACATGCCGAACACTCCAACTCTCTGGAAGAAAACGGCGTGCCGGTCTATATGGGAGAGCCATGCGGATTTGTAATCAGAATGGACGGCGCCTGTGTCTATCATGCAGGAGATACCGGACTCTTCTCCGACATGAAGCTGATTGGCTCTCTGTATCATCCGGACGTCTCGCTCCTTCCGGCAGGCGGGCATTACACGATGGGGCCGGATGAGGCCATGATGGCCGCAGAGTTTGTGGGAGCTCCGCTGGTAATTCCGATGCATTACAATACCTTCCCCGCAATCACTCAGGATTTAACCGGATTCAAGCAGGCAATCGAGCTCACGACCGCGATGAAGGTCGAGCTTCTGCATCCGGGAAATATGCTTATTATCTAAAAAAGCGAGGGATATTCCCTCAAATCAGTTTTTGAAGCTGTGAATCGGGGCAGGAATTCTGCCGCCGCGGGAGACGAACTCCGCACAGCTGAACTTGTTTACCGGCTGGATTGGTGCATAGCCCAAAAGACCGCCGAACTCAACCGTGTCTCCGACATCCTTTCCGATAACCGGGATTAAGCGGACTGCGGTTGTCTTCTGATTAATCATTCCAATAGCTGCCTCATCAGCGATGATTCCGGCGATGGTGGTGGCCGGAGTCTCTCCCGGGATTGCAATCATGTCGAGACCGACTGAACAGACAGAGGTCATTGCCTCGAGTTTTTCCAGGGTGAGTGCTCCGCGGTTTACTGCATCAATCATTCCCTGGTCTTCGCTGACCGGAATAAAGGCGCCGGAAAGACCTCCCACAAAGGAGCTTGCCATAACGCCTCCCTTCTTCACCTGGTCGTTTAAGAGAGCAAGTGCCGCGGTTGTTCCCGGAGCGCCGACAGACTCTAAGCCCATCTCCTCTAAGATTTCGGCAACACTGTCGCCGACAGCAGGAGTCGGGGCAAGGGATAAGTCAACGATACCGAACGGAACACCGAGACGCTCGGATGCTTCAAGGGCTACCAGCTGTCCTACACGAGTGACCTTGAATGCGGTTTTCTTCACGGTCTCGCAGAGGATTTCGAAGTTTTCTCCGTGCACCTGGGTTAATGCATGCTTGACAACTCCTGGTCCGCTGACACCGACATTGACCACTGCATCGCCTTCGGTAACGCCGTGGAATGCGCCTGCCATGAACGGGTTGTCATCCGGCGCATTGCAGAAGACAACAAGCTTTGCGCATCCAAGAGAGTCGCGGTCTGCGGTTTTCTCTGCCGTCTCTTTGACAATCTCGCCCATCAAGCGGACGGCATCCATATTGATTCCGGTCTTGGTGGAACCGATGTTAACCGAACTGCAGATTCTCTCGGTCTCTGCTAATGCCTGCGGGATGGAACGGATAAGGTATTCATCCGCCTTGGTCATTCCTTTGGAGACCAGAGCAGAGTATCCGCCGAGGAAGTTCACGCCGGTTGCCTCTGCCGCACGGTCTAAGGTCTTTGCAATAGTTACAAAGTCCTCCGGAGATTTGCATGCCTGCGCACCGACTAAGGCAATTGGGGTAACCGAGATTCTCTTGTTGACGATTGGAATACCGAACTCAAGCTCAATCTGTTCACCGGTTTTGACGAGGTCCTTTGCCACGGTGGTAATCTTTTCGTAGATTTTCCGGTTCAGCTCGTCTAAGTTCGTGTCACAGCAGTCAAGCAGGCTGATGCCGAGCGTAATCGTTCTGACATCCAGCTTTTCCTGCTGAATCATGGTGTTGGTCTCGTTGACCTCGAAGATATTAATCATGAGTCCCCTCAGATACGGTGCATGCGGGTGAAGATTTCCTCACGCTGACAGCGAATGATGACGCCGATTTCTTCTCCGATTTTTTCCAGCTCCTGCACCATCTCGCCGAATGCAAGTTCAGACGCACTGGTATCTACGATCATCATCATGTTGAAGTACCCCTGTACGATGGTCTGGGAGATGTCCTCGACGTTTACTTTGTTGTTTGACAGGTAGGTACAGACTTTGGCGATGATACCGACAGTATCATGGCCGACGACGGTGATAATTACTTTCTCCATAGGTTTAGCTCAGGATTTTGTGATATATGGTTTGTCCTGTCAGGAAATATATCTTCTGAGAGATGGGGAAAAAGAAAAGGGGCAGGTTTGAGTGTCTGCCTTATTCCAGGAAGGGGGCGATTTCTGTAAGGATTGTGTCCTGCAGTTCCTTTGCCTCTGCTGCATTGCGGGATTCTGTGTAAACACGAACAAGCGGCTCGGTTCCGGAAGGTCTGATAAGTGCCCAGGCGTCTCCTTTCGTGATGCGGATTCCGTCTCTGTCGTCGATTGGGCAGTCCCGGAAGAACTCCCGCATGTGGGCGACGATTTCCGGTGCACGGGAGGTTTTTCTCTTCTCCTGGTACATGGTAAACTTCGGAAGGGCTGCGATGAGTTCTGAAATCGGCGTCTTGCGGACTGCGGCAAGACCGAGCATGGTTGCGGCAGACATTCCGCCGTCACGGCAGAACTGGTGGTTCGGGTAGATAACACCGCCGTTTCCTTCGCCGCCGATGATGACATTCTTTCCTTCGGCAAGTTCCTGGCGCATGGTTCTGGCAACATAGATACTGCCGACTACCGTGTAGGCAGTGGTACAGCCGAACTCTTTTCCTACAGCTTCCACGATTCCGGAGGTGGAGACCGGCGTTACGATTTCTCCGCTTCCTGCTTTTTCTGCAAAGTAGGAGGCAAGGAGAGCGAAGGTGATGTTTCCATCCATGAAGGTTCCCTTCTCATCGACAAAGATTGCACGGTCTGCATCTCCGTCATGGGCAACACCAAAGGCAGCGCCGGTTGCCTGTACGAGAGCAGATAGGTTTGCAAGTCCTTCCTCTGAGGGTTCCGGCAGACGGTTCGGGAAGAGTCCGTTGAATTCTGCGTTGATGGTATGCACGGTACAGCCGAGACGGCGGAGAATCTCCGGGGTTGTTTTGCAGGCGGCACCGTTTCCCGGGTCAACAGCTACGGTTATGCCGTTTCCGATTCCTTCGGGGAACTGGGAGACGATTGCATCGATGTAGAGTTTGTATGCATCCGGCTCTTCGATAGCTTCTCCTAATTCATCCCAGCCGGCGACAACTGCTTTGCCGTTGATATATATCTGTTCCAGCTCGATTGTCCGCTCGTCTCCCATCTCCGTTCCGTCGGCCTCGATAATTTTTATGCCGTTGTACTCCGGCGGGTTGTGGGATGCGGTAATCATTACTCCGCCGGCGAGTTTGTGGTGGAGAACAAGATACTGCAGGGCAGGGGTTGGCAGGATGCCGAAATCAATGACGTTGCATCCGCAGGCGGTAAGGCCTGCACGAACTGCCGCGTCAAGAGCCGGGCCGGAGGTTCTCGGGTCCTGTCCGATACCAACAGTTGTTCCTTTCCCCAGCATAGTTCCAAAGGCTTCGGCGATACCTAAGGCAAAGGCCGGCGTCATGTCTTCGCCGGTGATTCCTCGTGCCCCGTTTGTTCCGAAGAACTGCTTTTCGAGTTTTGCCAGTGCCATAATTATAGTGTATTATCAGCAGTGCAGAAATATAAAGGTTACAAAAAAGAAAGGATTGGATTATTGCAGGAGTTCTTTTGCAGTCCGCACTGCATCCGTTCCGGTGTCTTCCGGGAGGAGAACTTTTTCCAGCAGGCATTCAATATTCCAGAAGACACGCTGCTCTGCCGCGTCAGCAAAATATTCTTTCTTCCTGCTGTTTTGATACAGCCAGTCGGCAAGAACCACAGCTTCCTCTTTCGTCAGAGAAAGAAGAACGGCATCACTCTTCGTCATCTTCGTCTTCGTCTGCATCAGATGCCGCGTTTCTCCTGCTGTTTAACATCTGGTTTGCGGAGTCGCCGAGCTTTTTCATGATTTCGCTGATCTTATCCTCAATCTCAATCTCGTCATCAATCTCCAGACTGGTGCCTTCGATTTCGAGGAAGAATTTGGCGACCTCGTTTGCTTCAAAGAGGATGTCGTCGAGTTCATCGAGCGTGAAGAATCCGCACATCGCGCCGTAGAAGAAGGTTGCCGCGGATTTTTTTACCTTGCGCTTGAAGGAACTGCGTGCCTGGTTTACCGCCTGCGGACTGTACGGCTCTTCCATGAAGGGGCACAGCTCCGGCAGGTGCTGACCGATAAAGGTCATCTCAGCACCGTACGGGGTTTTGAAGTCAGCACAAAGGCGTGCGATTGCCCATTCGCGGGCGGTGATGTAGGTTCTTTTTCTGAGGAAGAGGTTTACTTTGCGGTAGGCGGCACCGTCCACCTTTTTGAATTTCTGATATTTGTTAATCTCTTCCTGGCGTTCCGCCTCATTGTAGTAGGCAAGCTTCGGCGGTTCTTCAAATTCCGGGGTGTTCTGGTATTCTTCTTCCATGTTTTCTCCTGCTAATTATAATATAGCATCATATGGTTTATTACTCTTGCGGATGATGAGTTTCAGATACATCTTACTCACCAGTCGCAAGCGGGAAGTACTGTTCGTATGCTCTTCTGCGTTCGTCAAGGTCGGTGTGGACATAGATTTCCGTGGTTTTGATAGAGGTATGTCCTAAGTTTTCCTGGACGACACGGATGTTATGCGACCTGCGGTAGAGTTCACTGGCATAACTGTGGCGGATTTTATGCGGAGTGATTCCCTTTGGTGCATAGAGGCTGAAGATGTGCTGTACGGTACGCGGAGAAAGCGGAGCGCCGTTTCTTCCCTCAAAGACACTGCCGCTGGTGCGTTCTCCAAGGAATTCTTTGATGCCGGAAAGGGTGTCTGCATCACAGAAAACCATACGTATTTTGCCGCCTTTTCCTCTGACGCGGATTGTTCCTTCCTCGAAATCAATATGTTCCGCGTTCATTCCGCAGACCTCGGAAACACGCATTCCGGTAGCATAAATGGTTCGGACAAGGAGTGCGTCCCGCGGATTTTCGAGCGAGGCAATGAACTCCATGACCTCTTTGTGCCGGAGGTATTTGAGCTCGCGGTCCTTGATTTTCGGCCGGTCAACTTTGTCCATGGGGTTTGCTTCGAGCAGATCCTGGACAATTAAGTACCGGTAGAAGGAGGAAAGCGCAGAATCATACTGGTGGATACTTGCCGCAGAGAGGTGGCGTTCGTTTCTGATTAAGGTAAAGAAGTCGACGATTTCGTAGGCGGAGACGTCTATCTCTGCCCCCATTCCGTATTCACTGAAGTCTTCGGTTGTTTCCGGAAGCTCGCCGTCGTGTTCTGTCAGATAGGTCTGATACTTAGCAAAGAGCTTGAGAACCCGGGCATACGCCTCAATAGTGTTCTCGGAATAGTTTTTTGTCTGGAGGCTGCTGATGTAGCGCGGTATCCAGGCATTGAATGTTCGTCTGACTTTTGCCATCTCTCTACTATTTGTTTTGCGGGCTGAGGATATAATGATTGCGCATAATATGTATTATGCGCAATTTTTGAGGGGTTTTGGAGAGCTTGTTTTAGCCAATTTAACGACTTATTTTTCAAAAATAACCAGTAATATTGGTTTTTGTGTTTTTGCGTGTTTTCAGATATTTTGTCTGTATAATTCCAGACGGGTATTTTGCGGGGACGCGAATAAACGGATTTTGAGCGTGTCTGTTTTGCGGGACGATGAAATACCTTAGGCGAATTGCGTTCGTGGATTTACGGCCTTCTGTGAAGGAGGGATTTTCAGCAGTCCGGGAAAAATTCTCCGGAGGATGAATAGGATTAATTGTTTTTCCGACATATGGTATGAACAATGGGTTTGAGAGATTTTCTGAAAAAAGTTCTTGACTTCTTTGATGCGGAGGAGGAACGAACACTTCCGGGAAATGCGGGGAAGTCGGATGCACAGCTTCGGACCGAGTATGAACAGAAGGGCAAACTCTTTGAAAAGTACATTATCGGTAGATTTGATACAGTAAATTATTTTGGTGTTGTTGACTGGACTCGGGATATTTGTGAGGATGGAATCTGCCCTGAGTCGAATTGCAATCCGGATATTTTGATGCGCTATCGAAGAACCGGAGACAAATTCGCTTTGGAATGTAAATATCGTTCCCGGTACTATTACTCGGAAAAATACCATACACAAACTATTCGCTGGGCGCGCCCCGATCAAATTGAAAATTATCTTCGGTATCAAAAAGAGCAAAATGTCCCAGTGTATGTGGTGATTGGTGTTGGAAATGATATCCTGCACGGGGAAACACCAAAGGAGCTTTACTGTGTTCCGCTCAATGACATCAAAAATTATCCGGAGGTCTTTGCCTCCTATTTACAAAAATATCGCCGCCCAAATCCGGAGAAAAATTTCTTTTGGGATGTGCGAAACAAACGGCTCTGCTGACCGGGCTGTATCCATATCTCTTTTTTCACTGCAGCTATCTTCATCCTGCAGGTTTTGAACAGAGGAAAAGAACTCTGCTGTATTTGCGATATTGGTGTTTCAGATGCAAAAGTGCCAGTAATACATGAAATAAACCACATGATGCTATATCACATCGAATCGCGAAAAACCCATATACTTACAGCACCATATCTAAGATAACCATCATGGCAATCCTACAGATTCGCGGAGGAGACCTCGACTTAGTCGAATACGACTTCACCCCGTTCAACCCCGGAGAAAATATCCGGACAGCCAACGTCTCCTGTATCAGAGAGCCGAACGCAGAAGCTGGAACATTTCATATCCGAGCCCCGGCACGGATTCACTTAAGTGTTCTTGACATGAACCGTTTCAGTCCGGGGACTCCTGGCGGCGGCGGAATTGGATTTGCCCTGCAGCTCTATCATGAAGCAGAGGTATCTGCCGCAGAAAAAACCGAAATTGAATCATCGCGCCATCTCCTGATTCACCACCTCGAAGCGGCATTCAAAAAAGTCACCGGATACACCGGCGGCTTCCGCATCAAAACCTGCGACCATGGAAGAGAACACATCGGCCTTGGCTCAACCTGCACAACCGCGGTCGCAGTCCTTACCGGAATGAACGAAGCCGCGGGAAGGCCGCTTGACAACGAAGGAATCCGCATGCTTCTCGGGCACAACTATGTCGAAGAAACCGATGCGGAAGGAAAAGTCGTATTCGGATTCGAGACAGGACTTGGAGCACTTGCTTCTCTTAACGGCGGGATGAACATTATCGGAGACAAACTCACCCCCATATGCTCCCGCCCGTTTGCCGAAGGATACCATATCTACATCGTCATCCCGAAAACCCATGCTGCAGAAGAGAATGCCGGAGAAAATGAGTTCTCGCTCCTGATGAATCATGCCCGGCTTCTGGATACCCGGGACCGGGAACTGAAAGCCTACATGATTATGATGGACTTCATCCCGGCTCTTATCCGCGGCGACATAAAAACCATGGGAGACATCATCTGGGAACTGGAGTTCCGCGGCTCCAAGCGGGCTGAGGTTCAGCATCACTCCTTTATCATCTACCAGCACATGAATGCCCTGCGGTCTGCCGGACTGGAGTTCGTGGCGATGAGTTCTGTCGGACCGTCTGTCTGCGTGATAACAGAGAAGAATGAAGAAGAGATGCAGAAAATTGCAGACAGTATCGGGCTGGAAATTGCCGTCAGCACCAAAGCAGATAACTGCGGGCTGACGGTGGAAAAGAGCGAGTAGAGCCTTACCGCTCCTCTGCCCAGTCTATTTTTTCATGCCAGTAACCGGTAACCCTTCCGTTCTGTGCAAGTTTTCCCAGTTTACTGTCAATATCCGGCAGAAGCTCCCGGCACACCGTTCCCGCAAGCGCTGTTCCCGGAAGCGGGGTTAACAGATGGACATGCACTCTTCCGTAGCGGGAAATCTCTTTTACCAAATCAAATGTCTTCTGCTGGTCTTCGTCGGTCTCGAACGGGAAGCCGAAAATCACATCCACCACCGGCTGCAGATGGAAATCCCGGCATACATCAATCGCCTGCATAACATCCGCGATGGTGTGTCCGCGGCGAAGCGTGTGAAGCACCGAATCCGAACCGGACTGAGCGCCGAAATGCAGATTCTTATTTGAACAGTACTGCACAACCAGTTCCGCCGTCTCCGGAAGAACAAACTCAGGCCGCACCTCGGAGGGGAACGTTCCCAGATAGATATTGTTTTTCGAAAGCGAGGATAGCAGACGCTCCAGCTTTTCCACATCCGGATGGATGCCGTCTGCCGAACCGTAGGCAAACGCGTTGGGTGTGACAAACCGTGCGTCCCGGAACTTTGACGCAAGCTCGACCACCGCCTCGCGGGAACGATGTCTCATCCGGTTTCCATGCAGTCTCGGCGTCTGGCAGTAGCCGCAGTTAAACGGACAGCCGCGGGAAAGCTCAATATATCCCTTCATCCGCGAAAAGCAGGGATAGGCATCCAGTCTCACCGAATGGTCAACAGGATTCAGCCCATTCTTTCCGGCAACACCCGGAACAGAATTCGGGTCTCCGCCTTTCGTTAACGCATCCAGAAGCCGCGGAAGCGTTCTCTCGCCTTCGCCGACCACCACATAATCCGCATCGCGGAGCACATCCTTCCAGCAGGCAGACGGATGCGGGCCGCCGGCTATCACAATGCCTTCGGCATTTCGCATCTCTTCTGCATAGAGATTATAGTTTAGACTGTTGAGACTGTAGCAGACAATATCTCCTTCCGGACCGTCAACCGGCTCCAAGGTGTATCCGTACTTCTCACATGCCGCAAACAGTCCCGCATAGGTATTCCTGCTGTGGGAAATATACCGCCAGACAATATTCATGCGAAGCTGACAGTTCCTTCAGTTCCGTTAACGGTTACAACCGTTCCATTCTCCGGAAGGTCTCCTTCCAGACGGTCAACTGCCGGAATTCCTGCGATAATGGCCCCAATAGCGATAATTGTCTCGCATTCGGTATTAATCACTGCGGCAGGAGCCGTGCCGTTTCTGGACAGTGCATAGAGGACATAGGAGCCAACCGTCGAACCCTTGCCGTAAGGGAAGGCAAGAACTTTTCCCGTAATATTCTGCCCGGCAAGCGGATGGGCGGCATCGATAATAACTCCTGTCCGCGGGTCAACGCCGCCCAGGAAAGAAATCGGGGTATCGGTTTTCAGCAGTTCGCCTTCTGCTGTGCCTTTGGAAATACTTCTTCCGGTGAGATTCATATACTATCATTGGATGGGGTATGCTTTAATAGTTTCACAGCATATGGAAAAGAAATGAAAGGCTTTGTCAACGGACTCCTCGACGAACGGCTCTACTCGCTGACAGTCAACGGCCGCTCCCTTGCATCTCCCCTGATGCTTTCCGGGATGGAAAAGGAGTTTGCCTATGGATACCTGAAAACCGAAGGAATCATTCAGCCCGAAGAGATAGAATCAGTCATGCTTGACGGAGCAGAAATCGGGGTGCTTACCGCAAACCCGTTCAAGGTTCTTCTGCCCAAAAAAACCGTGGTCTCCGGATGCGGAGGAACAGCAACCTATCTGGACGCGGCAAAACTTCCGGTCCTCGAAGAAACCATCGACCCCCCGGCATTGCCGGAAAGTCTGGATTCCGACATCCTGCGCGCCGGAGGATTTGCGGCCGCGGTAGTATCTCCCAAAGGATTCTTCCTCGCAGAAGATGTCGGGCAGAACGCGGCGATTGACAAAGCGGTCGGCTCTGCAATTATTTCCGGAACTGACCTGAAAAAATCAGCCCTGATGCTTTCCGGAAAAGTCACCGCTGACATGGTCAAAAAATCCTTAAACGCCGGAATCTCGGTAATCGCATCCGGATATCCTGCAACAAACCTCGCGGCAGAAACCGCAAAAGCAGGCAAGGTAAAATTACTGTTAATCTGAGAAAAAAGCCGAAAGAAATTTTGTGTTGGAGATTTACTCCATCTTGATTGCGCTTTCCGGACACTCGTCAACGCAGGTTTCACAGTCAACGCAGGCTCCTGCGTCAATGACTGCCTTGTCGTCTGCTCCGAGCTCAATTGCTGCGGCTGGGCAGATATCAACACAGGTGGTACATCCGGTACATTTTGCTTTATCGATTACTGCTGGCATAGATTTTACCTCTCGTTATCTATATTTTTCATTCGACTTGAATATAAGTTTCTATTACAGTCCAAGAACTTCCTTCATCGTATAGAGTCCCGGCTCTGCAGTCGGTGCCCATGCTGCGGCGCGTACTGCTCCGCGGGCAAAGACGGCACGGTCATAGGCACGGTGGGAAAGTTCGATGGTCTCGTAGTTCTGGTGGAACTGAACGGAGTGGTCTCCGACAACATCTCCGCCGCGGATTACGTGAACGCCAATCTCGCCCTTTCTTTCCGTCATACCGCATCTGCCGTACATCTCCTCGGTCTTTCCGGTCTCTTCCTCTAAGACGCGGAGGATGGTCTTTGCAGTACCGCTTGGTGCATCCTTCTTGTGTCTGTGGTGAGCCTCGATAACCTCGATATCATAGTCGCCTAAGCGTTTTGCGGCCTCGCGGACAAGCTCCCAGAAGATGTTGACGCCGACGCTGAAGTTCGTTGTTTTGACAACCGGGACGTTCTTGATTGCGTCAAGAAGCTCTGCATCCTGTTCCGGAGTAAATCCGGTGGTTCCAATAACAAGCGCCACACCTTTTGCTGCGGCAATCTTTGCATTCACCATAGTTGCGGCGGCAACGGTGAAGTCAATCATAACATCCGGCTTTGCAGAGTCGATGAAGTCTGCAAGTTTGTCTGATGTTACTACCGGCTTTCCGTGAAGTTCGCCTTCTCTGATGTCAACTCCTCCGGCAAACTCGAGTTCCGGATTTTCCAGTACCATCTGGGCGATGGTAGTTCCCATTCTTCCAAATGCTCCGCAGATAATTACTTTAGTCATAGTGGGAAAGCACCTCTCTCATTCTCTCGGTCATCTCCGGGCTTAAGGAGTCAAGCGGCAGTCTGACGTTTCCGCTCTTGATAAGTCCGCGCAGTTCTGCGGCACGCTTTACCGGCACAGGATTTACATCCATAAACATTGCCTTAGAAAGCTCCATTAACTCATAGTGCATCTGGATTGCACCCTGGGTATCGCATTTTCTAAAGCGGTTGTACATCTCAACCATACGGGCCGGTTCGATATTGGCAGTAACCGAGATAACACCCTGTCCGCCGACGGATAAGACCGGAAGAGTCAGGGAATCGTCGCCGGAGGTTAAAATGAACGGCAGGTCGCGCTCGAGATCGGAAATTCCGTCGATGATAGCCATCATCTGGTCAATATTGCCGCTTGCTTCCTTGACACCGACGATATTCGGGATGGTCTGTGCCATCTCTAAGATGAGGTCGGCTGGAAGGTTCTGACCGGTTCTTCCCGGGATATTGTAGACAATCACCGGCAGTCCGACATCGGCGATTTTCTTGTAGTGTTTTAAGAGACCGGAACGGTTTGGCTTATTGTAGTAGGGGCTGATGACGAGGACGGCATCTGCTCCGGCAAGTTTTGCGCCGAGCGTCATGACGAGTGCTTCGTCGGTGTTGTTCGAACCGGTACCGGCGATAACCGGCAGGCGGTTGCTTGCGGCAGAGACCGTTTCTTCGATAACACGGATATGTTCTGCGTGAGTCATAGTTGCGGATTCACCAGTAGAACCGCAGGCGAGAAGTCCGTGAACTCCCCCGTTTACGACGTGTTCAATACAGCTGCGCAGACCTTCTAAGTCAAGCGACTGTGATGCGTCGTCGTTGAACGGGGTAATTAATGCGGGAATTACTCCTTCAAACATATCTCTAGTATTTAGTGCTGAGGTAACATGTATCTTACGTTCGAAGGGTTGATGTCAGATAACTGCCTATAGATAACTATGAAGTGTATCGTGACAGGCGGAGCAGGTTTTATCGGCTCTCATCTGGTTGATCTGCTGGTCTCGCAGAACCACGAGGTCGTAGTTATTGACTCTATGGTCGCAGGAAGAATGGCAAACCTGGAAGAAGCTCTTCCCCAGATTACGGTTATCCACAAGGACCTGTTAGAGGACGGATGGCAGAACTCCTTCGCGGGAGCAGACCGCGTGTATCATATCGCAGCAGACCCGGATGTGAGAGGATCTGCCCGCAAGTCGTGGGAGGTTTACGAAAACAATGTCTCGGCAACGGTTCGTGTTCTGGAGGCCATGAAGGAGTATGACGTAAAAGAGATTGTCTTCACCTCCACATCCACGGTGTACGGAGAAGCCTCTGTTATCCCGACGCCGGAAACCTACTCCCCGATGATTCCGATTTCCATCTACGGTGCAAGCAAGCTCGCCTGCGAGGCAATGATATCCTCCTATGCGGCAACCTACGGCTGGCATGCCTGGGTGTACCGTTTTGCCAATATTATCGGCTCGCGCAGTACCCACGGAGTAATTTATGATTTCGTGCAGAAACTGCGTGCCAACCCGACAGAACTCGAAATCTTAGGAGACGGCAGTCAGTCGAAGTCCTATCTCTCAGTGGAGGAGTGTGTGAAAGCGGTTGTCTTTGCCCCGGAGATTTCTCATGAGACGTTTAACTTCTTCAACATCGGCTCGGAAGACTGGGTAACCGTGAAGCGGATTGCCGAACTGGTTGTCGAGGAGATGGGGCTTGAAGGCGTCAAGTTCAACTTCACCGGCGGAGACCGCGGATGGGTGGGCGACGTCCCGAAGATGCAGTTATCTGTTGACAAGCTGAAATCCTTCGGCTGGAATCCGGGTGTGACCTCGGAAGATGCCGTGCGTGCCGCAATTCGCGCAACGCTGGAAGAATAAAAAAAAAGATTTTTTTTTTTATTTTTGTTTAGAAGGTAATTGTTCCTTCATAGACCGTCTCAGCAGGGCCGGTCATAAGCGGCAGTTCTGCAATCGTGATATCCAGCGGTCCGCCGGCTGTTGCAACATGGATAACATCACCGGAAACTTTACCGGTACGCTCTGCAATTAAAGCACAGGCGGTAGAACCGGTTCCGCAGGAAAGCGTCTCTCCTTCAACACCGCGCTCAAAGGTTCTGATGGTAATATCAGACTCGCCGGTCACCTGCACAAAGTTCACGTTCGTTCCGTTCTTGTAGTGCTCGTGGTGTCTGATTTTCGGGGCAACAGCATTGATATCGACCGCTTCGACATCATCCACAAAAATAACTGCATGCGGAACACCGGTATTTACTGAATGGACCGTCATACCGTCAATCTCAAGAGAGTCCTCAAAAACCGGAGAACCCATATTGATGGTCGCCATGAAATCCCCGTCCTGATCATAATCTCCTCTGACCTGCATAATTCCTGCAAGAGTCTCAATCTTGAATGCCTTTGTCTTTGCGTATTTCTTATCGGCGGCATATTTTGCAAGACAGCGGATACCGTTTCCGCACATCTCAGCCTCGCTTCCGTCCGGCTGGAACAGCGTCATTTTCACATCCGCCTCAGCAGAAGGACCAATAAAGAGAATACCGTCCGCACCGATTCCAAAGCGTCTGTCGCAGTAAGCTATTGCAAATCCTGCCTTCATATCATCAGGGATAACAACGCCTGACATCTCATCGACTAACGCGAAGTCGTTTCCGTTTCCGTGAAGCTTGGTAAATGATATTGACATGAGGATATAATAGGCTCTATAAGATTATAGGGCTGTTGAAACGAAGCGCGAAAAAAGCATATGTCCGGCAGAATTATCTGCCGTGTTCTGCATCAAACCGTTTTTTAAATGCCGCAAGCGCCTCGGCATACTCCGGAGACTCGGCGAACTTCTCCATAAAGTCCTCGTCTGCAAGCTGCAGGACAGCAGTCTGCTCCGCAAACACCTGGCACATCGAGTTCCGGCAGTTCTTTAAGACCTGCATCATCTCCGCTTCTTCTCGGAGACGCTTTGCCTCCTTCTTTGCGGCTTTCAGTCCGCACTTTGCAGTCTTTCTGTCTTTACAGTCTTTATCGTATTTGTCTTTGCATTTGTGACACAGTTTCTCTTTTCCCATAATTACTCCTCCAGATACGCAAGCATCGCCTCGCGCTGAGCATCATAATCCGCAATTCCTGCCTCATAGAGCTTTTGCAGAAGCGAAACCTCCTTCGTGCTGGTAGAAACCCCGCTTCCTTCCGGCGGAGCGAAGATGAAGATTTTTCCCGCCCGCTCCATCTCATACACCCGCTTCAAGGTCTCCCGGTAGCGGAGATGCCGGTTGTCAATCATTTCCCGAATCTTCGGATACCGGCGAAGCAGGAAATGATATGCCGGTTTCAGCCCCTGCGGCTGGCGGACAAAAGTTCGCGGATTTTCCAGAATCACCACAACTTTCTCGCATCCGTCGTCGAATGCCTTCTGCAAAGGAATCGGGTCTGCAACGCCGCCGTCAAAATACTTCCTGCCGTCGAGTTCTACCGGACGGCAAAGCGCAGGAATAGCGCATCCTGCCATGAGCACCCGGTAGTCATTGGGTTTCATATCCTCTTTGGTAAAGTAGCGGGCATCTCCTGTATCGGCATCGGTTGTCGTCAGCAGAAACGCTGACGGATTTTCTTTGGCTCGTGCATAGAAGAACGGGTCGTCTCCGTCCGCATTGGAAAGTTCTCCATAAATGTAGCCGAGATTGAAAAACGAACCCTTCGTTATGAAATGTGAAAATCCCATATACTCCGGCTTTTGTGCATGCTCCACGAAAAACCGGAGATTTCGTCCCCGCTGTCCGGAAAGATAGGACGCAGCATTTCCCGCCCCTGCCGAGACGCCGATGCACTCATCAAAAGAAATACCGTCATCTAAGAACCGGTCGAGAACACCTGCGCTGTAGGCGCACTTCATTCCGCCGCCTTCCACCACAAGCCCTGTTTTCATAAAAAAGATTAGAGTTTGGAGACCAGGTCGCGAAGAACCGCTTCAGGGTCTTTTGCTTTTACCACACTGGATGCGAGAAGCACACCGTCAGCGCCTAAGTCAACCGCTGTCTTCACGCAGTCGCCGGACTGAATGCCGGCACCGCAGAGCACCTTGACATCAGCGTTGATATTTTTCACGCACTCAACCGAGGCGGAAATAATTCCCGGGTCTGCCTTTGCAACAGATACGCCGGAACCGATTAACTCCGGAGGCTCTATCGCGACATAGGTAGGTCCAAAGGCTGCGGCCGCCGCGGAAACGCCTGCCGTGTTGGTGCAGACAACAGACTCCAAGTGGTTGAACTTTGCTGCCTCCACACAGGCCTCAATGTCTGCGATGGTTAAACGGCGTTCCGAGTGATTGATGAGAGTTCCCGTACAGCCGGCGGCGCGAACGGTAAAAGCCGGAACTCTTCCCGTAAACGCTCCTTCGACTGCATCAATATGCTGGGCATAGACCGGAATCTCATAGTGCTTGCAGAACGGATGCAGTTCCACATACTGCGGGGCAACTCCGATAGTAACCCCGGTCTCGGACATAACAAGCTCTGCGGCCTCGCCGATTCTTCCGGCATTATTTCCCGCACCTTCGCGGTAGGACTTGAAGTTGATTAAAATCAGAGGAGATGTCATTATTTCCTCTTAATCTGAATCACATCGCCAAGCGTTGTTGCGGCAACGCCTCCCATCTGTGATTTTGCATTGTCGTCTCCGATATCGAGGAGGACAATTCCAAGCTCTTTTTCCAGCTTCTTGCGCTCTGCCTCGGTCGGGGCGCGGTCTCCGCGTTCAAGCTTCTTGATATCTCCTTCCTGCATCTTTAAAATAAATGCAAGGTCCTTCTGGGAAAATCCTTTTGCCTGACGGGCGGCGGCGATACGCTTCGGGAAATCTTCTACGACATCGCCTTCGATGAAGTCGAACATATCGCGCTTGCGCGGGGCTGATGGGGAGTGGACGGGACGCGATGCAGAAGACTGAGGGGCAAAACGCCCGGACTGAGCCTTAGAACGCGGGGTCTGAACCTCGGTACCCAGCTTCGCACACTTATCGCAAACCTTCATGGGCTTCGCACCTTCAATCTGAACGAGGCGTGCCCGTTTCGTGATTTGTACGCCGCATAATTCACAATATTCTGTCTGCATGCTAAATCTGATGTATATATCCGCTCCATATTACATTAATCCTTTTCATATGGTACGATATTCTCTATTCACTATAAGGAAAGTATATATTCAGTAACACAGATAAGTTACACATTTATTGAGGTCTCTTTATGGAAGACGAAGTAGCATTAATTTCCGCTCTTGTTGTAGTACTCGCTTGTGCGTTGGTGGTACTGCTCATCGGTCGGAAGTTCAGACTCCCCTTTATCATCGGGTACTTCTTAACCGGTATCATTGTCGGACCGTTCGGTCTCGGCCTGATTGCCGAATCGGAAGTGTCGATGCTCGCGGAACTCGGCGTTATCCTGCTGATGTTTACCATCGGCCTGGAAATATCGCTGAAGAACCTGCTCGCGATGAAGAAGATTGTGCTGATAGGCGGTATGCTTCAGCTGGTGATTACCACCGTCGCCGTTCTCGGCGTCATGATGGCTGTCGGCTTCTCGTTCAGCGTTGCACTCTTCATCGGTTTCCTGGTTGCCCACTCGTCCACGGCAATTATCATGGACCTGTACCAGAGAAGCGGTGAAGTGGACAGCAGACACGGAAAAATCGCCCTTGGTCTGCTGATTTTCCAGGACTTAAACGTCGTGCCCATGATGCTTGCCGTGCCGTTCCTTGCCGGAACCGACGGCGGGGATTTGGTAAGCTCTATTGTGAGCTTTGTCTCCGGTCTGGTCATCATGCTGATTATCTTAGTCGCGGCAATCTATCTGGTCCCGAAGTTCCTGCGCCACGTTGCCCTTACCCGAAGCGGAGAACTGTTCGTTATCTCAATTGTCGTCATCTGCTTCGGTATTGCCTGGCTCATGTCCTTAAACGGCGTCAGCCTTGCGCTTGGCGCATTCCTTGCCGGTATCGCCATCTCCGGCTCGGACTACAGCCATGAAGTGGTGGGACAGATTATGCCGCTTCGCGATATCCTGACGGGAATCTTCTTCGTCTCGATTGGAATGATGCTGAACTTAGGCTACCTCTGGGAACACCTGCTGGTAATCATCGCTCTTGCAGTCCTTCTGCTTCTTGGAAAGTTCGTCTTCAACTTCATCTCAGTCAAAGCCTTAGGCGTTGCGACAGGGGCTGCGATTCTTTCCGCAGTCGGTCTCGCACAGATTGGAGAATTCTCCTTCATCCTTGGTTCAACCGGTCTTGCCTCCGGCATCCTGACTGAGGAGATTTACCAGATTTTCCTTGCTATCTCTATCGTGACTATGGCCGCGACACCGTTCCTTGTCCAGCTTGCGCCGAAGATTGTAAACAAGTACTTCGCGCCGAAGGTGGAGGAAGAAGAGAAGCAGGATCTCGAGGCTGACCATGAAATTATCGTCGGATACGGTCTTGCCGGTCAGTATGTGGCAAAGGCGTTAAAGCGGATGGAGATTCCCTATATCATCCTGGAACTGAACGCAGAAACCGTTTCCCGCGAGCGTGCCCGCGGAGAAAATATCATCTACGGAGACGCAAGCCGCGAGGCGGTGCTTGAGTTTGCGGAGATTCGAACCGCTAAAACAATCGTTATCACCATCCCGCACATGGACGCAGTGAAAGGAATCATCACTGCCGCCCGCCGCATGAACCCGCAGATTTCCATCATCACCCGCTCGAAGTTCATCTCCGAGACCGCTGAGCTGTACCACCTGGGAGCGGATGAAGTGATTGTGGACGAGCGTGAGTCGGCAATTCAGATCTTCCGCCGTATCTTAATGAGCAAGAACATGCCGGTACAGGACATCGAGCAGTTCAGCAAGGAAATCAGAACCGAGCTGTACAATAAATATATCGAAGTTCCGCAGAAGACCAGCATCCCTGACAGAGACCGCACCACAATTCTTGATTCCCTGCGTGTCCGTGCCAAGCAGGCTGATGACCGCCTGTCGTCTGAGATGGCAAAGGTCGAGCAGGTCAGAGTCGAGGAAGGTTCTGTCGTCTGCGGCAAGAAGCTCTGCGAAATCCACCTCAGAACAAACTACGGTATCTCGGTTCTTGCGGTCAAACGCCACGGAGAAGCAGATGCGGTTGTGTCTCCGGACGGAGAAACTATCCTGATGACTGGAGATACCGTTGTGGTAATTGGTGAGAGCCGGTCTCTTGGAAAGATGCTTCCGCTTTTCCTCTGTGACGGTGAAGCCTTCTGTGAGCTTCCGACTCCCAAAGAAAACCAGAACCCTGCGGCATAACCTCCGCACCATTTCTCTTTTTCTTCCATCATTCTGCTGGTTTTTGTCCAATATCTTTATCCGTTCGTGCAGGATACCTTCTATCATGAAGATACGAACACTTGTCCCGGTGTTTCTGCTGCTTGTCGGGCTCACCCTTCTTTTTGTTCCGGCTTTTGCAGACAACAGCGGAAGTGAGGTCCCCGGGGTAGAACCTATCCCCGGACAGCCCATTACACCGCAAGCACCTCCACCCCCGTCACCGGATTATACCAGTATCAGCGGATTGATTCTGACTGTTTCCGGCGCTTTGCTGATGGTAATTAATTTTGCCCGTTCGGCACTATCCGTCAATCCGGATTCGCGGGCAATGCAGATTCAGACATATATCACCGAGCATCCCGGATGCGGCGAATCTGATTTGGTAAAATATCTTGGATACTCGCGGGGTTCAACGGCACACCAGATACAAAAACTGATTCGCAATAATCGGATACGGGAAGTTTCGTACCGCAGTACTATCCGCTACTATCCGGCAGGAGTTCCGGAAACAGAAACAGACCTTCTTTCTGCGGCATCTGCAAAGGAAAAGCCCGCGGCAATCATAAAAGCTTTGGGCGGCGGTCCGCTGACGCTGTCTGCGCTTTCCAAAGAAACCGGGTATTCTCTCTCCTCGCTTCGCTGGCATCTTACCCGCCTGGAAGAGGATGGCGTGATTTCCGCAGAGAAGAAAGGAAAGAATGTTTGGTATTTCCTCCGCAAATGATTCTGCTGGTTTCTGTCCAATCTTTTTATATCCTGCCGCGGTGAATATCTGGTATGAAAAAACTCCTCCTCCTCGCGGCAGTCCTGCTTGTCTGTGCCGCCGGTTTTCTGATTTTTGCCGGAGCAGACGGCATCCTGCAGACACCGGAGGAAGAACCGGAGTATCCCTACCCCATATCTTTTCTGAAAATCGATGCAGTCGAGACTCCAAATGATTCCTACCGTATCATCAAACTTACCGAAGCTGACCAGGAAGAGTATCCGGTTCTCCTTGCGGCGCTTGAAAACGGCGATACCTATCTGAATATCCATCCGGAAGGAGACATGACCGCAGAGGAATATTATGCAATAGATTCCTTTGAGTGGGAGTCATACGTCTCCTACAACGGCTCACTCTATCATATTGCGCTCGGGCCTATCGGACTTGCCCCGCCGATGCCGTAAGTGTCTTTTTGAAAAATAGGAGGGTTGTTCTAAATCAGTTCGGTGTTCATCACATGAAACATAATTTAGGAGCAAAGCAAGAAGAAAAGATTAGAACCACGCATCAAGAGTAGCCTGACCTTTTTTCGCCCCGAGCCGTTCCAGACCGGCATCGACTCTCTCGCGGGTAAATCCGTGTTCCTCGCAGAGGATTTCCATCACCTTATCGCGGTCCGGAGAACGCGACACAATCTCATAATCCTCAGTAACCTCCGGATGCAGGAAATACTGCACCAGCTCCTCCGGCTCGGCGGAATTTTCTGCCTCCGAAATCCGCTCCGCAAAATTTCCGGCACGGACAATCTTCAGCGCAGTCTTTGGACCGACACCGGAAACCCCGGAATTGTAATCCGTTCCAATCAGAAGCGCCGCCTGCACCAGCTCCTCGCGGGTAAGTTCCAGCTTTGCAAGCGTGTCTGCCAGGACTAACCGCTCCGGATAGACCGAAATCACTTTTCCGCGAATCCGGCGCTTTCCCGAAATCGTCACATTGCGGACCAAAGTCTCACAGCCGAACAGAAGCGAATCATAATCCTGCGACACCGCATAGGTAACATCCCCCCTCTGCGTCATAAACGCAGACTGCGCCTCTCCTTCCGACGGCGCCTGAATCCAGGGAATACCGAGTGCTGTCAGCAGCTCCTTTGCGGAATCCTTCACATAGGCATCCACCTTCGAAGACGCCATCGCATACTTTCTTGCAGACTCACTGTCGCCTTCCTTTACCGCACGCTCATACTCTGCCGCCGCATTCTCGCGAACCTGACGGCGCATTTCCAGCGTCTCCATCTTAAACGCCGGCGGCTTTCCGTCGAAAACATAAACCGGCGTAATATTCTTCTCAACCAGATTTGCCGTGCGGAACAGCAGACCGCTCAAATGTGAAGTAATCCGTCCCTCATCATCCATCAGCGGCATACCGTCTGACTGACGAATTCCGGATAAAAACTGATAGAGGGCATTGTAGGCATCAACTGCTGCAACCCCCCCGATAGAATCCCAGCCGGGGCTCTCAATACATCCGTCAAGGAGAGCCCGAAGCGCCACTCCCATTAGCGGTACATCCTGGACTTCAGACTGCCGACTGCCTCAACCACGGTCTGTGCAGTCTTGTCCTGCTTTGCAACAAGCTGACGGCCTAAGTCTTCCATTGCAGAGCGCATCATCTTCTCGCGGTACTTTGCCTCCTCCTCAAGTCTTCTGACACGGATAATAAGCTGGAGCAGAAGTCCGCCGAAACATAAAATCAGAACAAGAATGCCGACAGCGATTAATGCATCCTGCCACAGACGGCTTACGACAACGATTCCCGAAAGTGCCATTAAGACAATGAGAAGTATCTCCGGGATAATGTCTCGAATATTCATAATTTAACTAAGGTGACGACAAATATTAAGTTAACTGTATGAAGGCGGGAAAAATTCCGGAAAGTGCTGCCTACTGCGGCATGGTTCTTTTACTGATTCTGGCAAATATTTTAGCCCTGCTTTTAATCAATCCAATGCAGAATGCCGGACTTTTTGCCTTCGAAGACCCGGATTCCGTGGGAAACGTGGTTTTCTTCCTGTTCCTGATGCTGGTCTTTACCGCAATTCTTCTGCTTTTGATTCGCAAAAAAGCCCGCATGGTTATCAGCGCGATTATTGCGCTCTCACTTGCGGCAGTAATATACTATGTGGCCTTTGCTCTGCTGTACCCGTTCATTCCGGAAATTGCGGCACACCTTCTCGCAGCAGCTCTTGGCCTCGGCGGCATTCTGCTTCTCAAATTCTATCCGGAGTGGTTTGTAATTGATGCGGCAGGCATGATTACCGCGGCAGGCTGTGCGGCAATTTTCGGCATCTCATTATCTCCGCTTCCGGTTATTCTCCTGCTGATTCTGCTGATTGTCTATGATTATATCTCAGTTCACAAGACAAAACACATGCTGACCTTAGCAGACGGTGTTATGCAGCAGAACATGCCGATCATGTTTCTTGTCCCCAAAAAACTGCATTACTCATTTCGCAGAAGCGGGCTTTCCATTCAGTCAAGAAAAGAGGAGAGAAGTGCCTATATGCTTGGACTCGGCGATGTGATTTTCCCGGGAGTTCTCATTGTCTCCGCACAGGTGTATGCAGGAGGATTTGCGGTCCTTGGAATCGCGCTTCCGGCTCTTGGCGCACTTCTCGGCGCTGTTCTCGGCATGCTTCTTCTGGCTCTTCCGATGCGTTCCGGAAAACCGCAGCCGGGACTCCCGCTGATTAACGGCTGTGCGATTCTCGGGTTTATCATCTGCTGTGCTGTTTCCGGTACCTGGGACTGGATGGCCGCAGGATTCTGGTAAAAACAGAAGGGAAACTTACCAGAAAATACGTCTGGCATATCCCATCCGCTCTGCAATCTTTACCCCGAACGGACAGTTTCGTTCGCAGAGATGACATTCAATACAGTCATCCGCATTGTATTCCAGAGAATCATAATGTTCAGCAACCGTTGCCGGCACCTCCTCTGCCGCCAATGCAAGGTCTAAGAGCTTGAAAACAACCGGGATATCAATATGTGCCGAACACGGCCTGCAGTGCCCGCAGTACATACAGTTTCCGGCGGTCTGAATCTGCGGATTTCCGGCAAACACGAAAGAATAATCCCGCTTTGCATCCGATGCAGAACAGTACGCGGCAGCCGTTTCCACCTCAGACACACTGCTGCATCCGACAAGAACCGAAGTAACGCCCGGACGCGTCAGCGAATAGTGAATACACTGCGGAACAGTCAGCGCCGTTCCAAACGGAGACTGCGACGCATCAAGCAGCCTGCCGCCGGCAAGCGCCTTCATCACCACAATACCAACCCCTGCCGCCTCGCAGAATCCGTACAGCTCCCGGCGTGCCGAATCCGGCCGGTGAACGCCGTCCGCTTTCAGTCCGGAAAACTCCATCTGGGAATAGATATCAGAAGCGGAATCCTCAAAATCATATGCAGGATTTATCGAAAACATCAAAACATCAATCAGCCCGGTCTGCACAGCCCGAAGGGCAATCTCCGGATTGTGGGAACTCAAGCCCAGGAAGCGAATCTTCCCCTCTGCTTTCAGGGACTTTGCGTAATCAATGATTTCCGTCTCAAAAACCGCCGCATAATCCTCTGCGGAGTCCACATAGTGAATCATCCCCACATCCACATAATCAGTCTGAAGCCTGGAAAGCAAATCCTCAAATGCCTCTTTTGTCTGCGAAAGGTCGCGGGTTCTCTTGTACTGCCCGTCCTCATAAACCGTACCGATATGTCCCTGAATCAGCATCTTCTCCCGGCGTCCTTTCAGAGCGGAACCGATATTCGAACGGACGTTTGGCTCCGGCATGAAGATATCAATATAGTTCATACCGGCATGTATTGCCGAGTCCATGACAGCACAGACTTCCTCAGCAGATTTTCCTTCCAGCCATTCGCCGCCGAGACCAACTTCCGACACACGAAGACCGGTACGTCCAAGAGTACGGTAATCCATGAGAGTATATTCTCATCCGAAGGGTAAGAGGATTTCTGTTAAAAAAAGTTAATAGTACTCTTTTCCGATAAGGAAACGGTAGAGTACCATGTATTTAACCGCAGAACGCGGGATTTTGGAATCGACTTCGTAGTAGGTTCCGTCCTTCATGGAGAAGAGAATCTTCATCTGCAGGGAGAAGGCAAATCCGGCAATCTCCGAGAACGGGAAGGTGAAGGTCTCATTTGCAGAGACGAACTCTAAGCGGTCTTTGTAGATTGCAAAGCGTCCTTCGCCTAAGACATCAACGGACTTGAGTGCGCCGATTCTTTTGAGAATCTGGTTGTCGTCGAACTCAACCGGTTTGTCTGCCGGGTATTCGAGGAACTCAGGCAGTCTGCTCTTGAGATAGTCTCTCTGCCAGTGATCCCAGGAGGCGATGTTGTCGATGAGGAGTTCATCCTCTCCTGCGGCTTCAAAGAGACCGTACTCGGTGAAGCGGACCTTGTATCCGCACTCGCAGGCTAAGATATCGTTTTTGCTGTGGAGCTTGCCGACGGCATGACACTTCGGGCAGACATAAAGCGTGGTCTCTAAATCCTCGGCTAATGCCTCTCCGGTGTAGGGGGTCGGGTTCTTCTTCTGGTCGTCGAAGGTGTTGACATACATGTCGCGGTTGATGATTTCGTTAATCTCGTCAACCGACTTGGAAAGGATTTCCTCCGGCGAGTACTCGGCAACAAACTCTCCCCACATGCGTCCCTTTCTCTGGTGTTTTCCCCAGCGCGGTCTGCGGAGGTATCCGCCGTGGATGCGGTAGGTGACAAGGCCTGCGCCGAGTTCTGCGCATTCCCTGATGAGTTTGCCGGTGGCAGGGGAGATGAAGGCGCTTTCTCCGTTGATGGAACGGGCACCTTCCGGACTCATCCAGACATTGGCTCCGGTCTGTAAGACCTGCTTCATCTCGGCAATCATGTCATCTGCCGGAGCGCCCTTCTTTCTGATGATAAGACCTGCGCAGTTCATGACGAAGGTGCGCAGAATCTTGTTTCTGAAGAGGTGTTCTCCGGCAACAAAGTACATCTGGCGTCTGAAAGGAACTCCGACTAAGAGGTAGTCCCAAAGCGTGGTGTGGTTGGAAAGCGCAACGTACGGACGGTGTTTTGCATAGACCTTGTCATAGGTGTAATGCAGTTTGAACCGGACAAGCGGCGTGGCGATTCCGCGAAACACCTGGTAGCACATCCGATACCATAAAAGACGAAGTGAAGCCATTTCTCCATATCCATTCGCTGTAAGAAATGATAAGAGTATCTAAGACTCTGCACGGCATGAAATGACAGGCAAACCTATTATCTCTCCTGCCGTATACCATATATTCAGGGAGATGAGGATGGAACTATCAGGATACAATATCGATATGATGTATGCGCACATCCATGAGTTTGCGGTTTCCCGGCAGATGGAACAGACGGTGCAGGCACTTTCCTTTGCACGGAAGATGCATTCCGGACAATACAGAAAAAGCGGTGAAGAGTATATTATCCACCCGCTGACGATGGCATGTCATGCGCTTTCCTTGAGGATAGCTGATGACACACTTATTTCAACGATTCTCCTGCATGATGTGTGTGAGGACTGCGGAGTTTCCCCGCAGGAGCTGCCGGTAAGTCAGGAAGTACGCTATGGCGTGGAGCTGATGACATTTACTGTCCTGGAGGGGGAAACAAAGGATGCGGCAAAACGCCGGTATTATGACCGGCTTGGAGAGAATAAAACAGCTGCAGTAACAAAACTCATTGACCGGTGTCATAATGTGTCAACTATGGCGGGGACGTTTTCAAAAGAGAAGATGAAGGCATATATCGAAGAGACAAGGGAGTATGTGCTGCCGCTGCTCTGCCGTACCCTGGAACGCTATCCTGATTTGGCAGGGGTTCTGTTCAGTATCCACTATCACATAACCAGTGTTATCGATGCGGCAGAACAGATACTGCTTACCGATGATGCTGGGAAAGAGAAGTCTCTTTTCTCATAATTTATTTCCTTCTTTGAGTTAGCATGATTTCTGCCGGTTTCCCCGGCGATATGGTAGAAGATGCTTGCATCCAGGCAGTCCGGGTAAAAATCAGCGGTTTACCACTAGTTTTATTGTCTCAGAAATTGCATTAATAGAGGTATCGTTATGAGTGAACACAAGAATACATTAACGGACGGTAATGTAGGAAAAGCCCTCCTCATTATTGCCCTGCCGATTATTATCAGCAACATGCTCCAGAGCGTTCTGGAGGTTGTTGATATGCACTTTATCGGTGAGCTTGGTGATACTTCTATCGCCGGCGGAACGTTAAGTGTATCGGTTATCATGGTCTTAACGACTGTGCTTATGGGTATAGTAACCGCTACCGCTGCGTTCGTTTCCCGGGCGTACGGTTCCGAAAAATATGAAAGAATTCAGGTTGTGTTGGCTCATGCAATTTACCTTGGTTTGATTTTCAGCGTTATCCTGGCAGTTATCGGATTTTTCTGGTCTGAGGATATTCTGTACTTTATGAGTCAGGGAGATGCAGCCCTTGCGGAAGAAGGGGCAAAGTTCCTGCGTCCGGCACTGATGGGTAATTTCATTATGATGCTTTTGATGACGCTGACGACCGTTTTCCAGAGTACTGGTGATTCAAGAACGCCGATGTTTGTGATGGTCGGCGTCAACATCGTCAATATTATCTTAAACCCGACCTTAATTCAGGGTCTCTGGATTTTCCCGGCTATGGGGCTTGCAGGCTCTGCATACGCATCCCTCTCGTCCAGAGCAGTGGGTGTTATTCTGCTGATTCTTTGTATGTACTTCCTGCCGAAGCACAAATACGGTCCAATCAAGTTCCCGAAGAAGTTTACCTTCGAGCCGCGTCTGGTAAAGGATATTTTTGTAATTGCCATTCCGTCTGCCGTGCAGAGCGGTATCAGAAGCTTTGCAATGGTCTTAATGATGGTAATTATCGCTGCATACGGCGAGGCGGCTATCGCAGCCTACGGTATCTGTATCAGACTTGATATGCTCGGCTTAATCGTCGCTATGGGATTATGTTCCGGTGTGGCTGTTATGGTCGGTCAGAATTTAGGAGCTAACAAGCCGGAGCGTGCAAAAAAGACTGTCCGCTATGCGGTAACGGCCAACGCTATCTTCATGCTCGGTGTTGCAGTGCTCTATCTGTTTACCGCTCCGTATCTCCTTGGATTCTTCGGCGCAACGGATGCCTCTCTTGAAATTGGAATTTCATTCATGCAGATTGTACCGTTCTCCTATTTCGTTATCGCTATGGGAATGACGATGGGATTTGCAATGAATGGTGCAGGTGCTACAAGACCAGGTATGTATGCGGCAATCACCGGACAGGTTATCGTACAGGCAGGTCTTTCTGCAATTCTGATGATGACCGGACATCCAATCGAGCAGATCTGGTTCGCTATTGTCGTTGGTTCTGTTGTGGTCTTCCTTGTTGACCTCTTCTTCTACAAGAGAGGTTCCTGGATGAAACTGAGACTGAACCTCGATTAAATTATTTTTTTTTTTTCTCACAATATTTGGGCTAAGGAGACGCAGTATCCGCATGCCCATTAGGCGTCGCGGGGATACGGGCGTGTAGCAGAGACTGAACCTCGATTAAATTATTGAGGATTTCTAACAACCCCTATTTTTCAAAATACTATACTTCATAGAGCATGATTTGACTATGTTCATTCTCATCACTTTACCCAAAAAAAGAGGATATTTCCACCGCGGGCGGCTCCGCGCCGGAGTCGCCGCCCCGCACCCCTATTTCAAGAAATAATACTTGGGATTGCTTTATTATATATTTCGGGGTGCGGAGCCGCGACTCCGGCGCGGGGCGAGAGCTTGCTCGAGCCATGAGCAAGCCGTAGGCTTGCGACGGCGGCTCGCGGTGGAAATATCTTATGTTCAAATAAGTGTTCATGATACCTTTTTCAAAAATGGCGGTTGTAAGAAATACTCATCTTTTTTTGTACTGAAACGTATCTTAGAGAAACCAAAAACTTCATATTTTCCCGCCGTGAATTACCATCTATGAAGAAGATGCTTTTTGTGCTGGCGGTTTTTCTTCTTGGAATTCTTGCCTGCCCTGCCGCGGCAGACGAGCCGCTTCGGATAAGTCCCGCACCAATCAGTCCTGCCCCTGTTGAGGACTGCGAGACATGCGCTGAGGTTCTGATAGAACCTGTCCCGCATGAAATAGCGGCAAAATGGATAATCCTCGGCAAGTTTGGAGAAGACCGGGTCGGGCTTTTCTCATCTTTTGTCCATGCGCTAAAAGAAGAGCCGGTAAGTTTCTATCTGTATGTGATTGAGTTCGACCCGGGATATCACGGTGTCGGAGAAGTATACAGCACCTCCCTCTTCAGCGGTTCAGCGAATCCGCCATGGAAAGTTCCCGAATGCCGGTTTACGGCTGAAACAGGATATGTATATGCCGGATGGAAGATTTACGGAAACCACATCTTTCCCGGAGAAGAGATAATTCTGACCGAATACAACACCACAGTAACTGCTATCTGGAAAGCAGCTTAACTCTTTTTTTCCAACCCTCCTTATAGGATAGTTAATTACTTTACAAAACCCATAACTAGACACACATGGCTGAATACGAAGATACCTATGAAAAAGTAATGGAACTCGCCAGAAGAAGAGGCTTTGTCTGGCCGTCTTCCGAAATATACGGTTCCGTTGCCGGATTCATCGACTACGGCCCGCTCGGTGCAATGCTCAAACGCCGCATCGAAAATATCTGGAGAAACTTCTACGTAGTCCAGGAAGGCTACTACGAAATCGAATGCCCGACCGTCGGCATTGAACCAATCTATGTCGCATCCGGACACGTCGGAGGCTTCTCCGACAAAATGTTCCAGTGCCCGCACTGCCAGGAATTCCTCCGTGCAGACCACGTCGCCGAAGCATTCGGCATCCCGCACGCAGGAACCATGTCCAAAGAAGAACTCCACGACGTCTTACTCGACAAAGAATGCCCGTCCTGTAACAAAGTCTTAGGAGACGTAGAAGTCTTTGACTTCAACTTAATGTTCACCACCTCTATCGGACCTGGAGGACAGAGAAAAGGATACTTACGTCCGGAAACCGCACAGGGAATGTTCGTCGACTTCCCAAGACTTCTTAGATTCTACCGTGACCACCTGCCGTTTGGCGCAGTCCAGATTGGAAAATCCTATCGTAACGAAATCTCCCCGCGTCAGGGAATGATTCGCCTCCGCGAATTCACCCAGGCAGAAGCAGAAATCTTCGTCCACCCGGAGGAAAAAGACCACCCGCAGTTCTTCCGCTACGCAGACTACTCCATGCCGCTGTGCGGAATCGCCCAGCAGGAAAAAGACGAGCCGGCAGTCGTCAAGACCATGCGCCAGGCAGTCGATGAAGGCATCATCGCAAACGAGTACGTCGCATACTACGTCGCAATGACGCACGACATTTTAACAACGGTCGGATTCAACCCGGAGAAGATCAGATTCCGCCAGCACATGCCGGATGAGCGTGCACACTACGCAACCGACTGCTGGGACGCAGAAGCATTCTCCGACCGCTTCGGCTGGGTTGAAATTGTCGGAATTGCAGACAGAACCAACTACGACTTAAAAGCACACGCCGCAGTCTCCGGACAGAAGAACACCGTCTTTGTCCAGTACCCGGAGCCGAAAAAAGTTCACCACAAGGCGATTGTCCCAAACTACGGCAAGATGGGACCGGTATTCCGCGGAAAAGCAAAGGCAGTCGCAGAAGCCATGGCACAGGCAGAGCCTGCTGAAGACGGAATCCGCGTCACCGTTGACGGAGAAGAAATCCTCGTCGCACCGGAGATGTACACCGTCAAAGACGAAATGGTCGATGTCTTCGGCGAAGACGTCATGCCGCACGTCATCGAACCGTCCTACGGTATTGACCGTATCTGCTACATGGTCTTAGAACACGCCTACTCCGAAGACGTTGCAGACGGCGAGGCAAGAACCGTCATGCGCTTCAGAAACGGCGTCGCCCCGGTCCAGGTTGCAGTCCTCCCGCTCATGGCACGCGACGGCATGGACGAGATTGCAAGAAAACTCGTCCTCGACCTCCAGGCAGAAGGCATCCAGACCGAGTACGATGACGCAGGCGCTATCGGCCGCCGCTACAGAAGACAGGACGAGATTGGAACACCGTTCTGTATCACCGTCGACTACGACACCAAAGAAGACGGCACCGTCACCATCCGCGACCGCGACTCCATGAAGCAGGTCAGAGGCAAGATGGAAGACATCGCCGCAAAGATTCCGCTGCTCTTAAAGGGCAGACTCACCTTCGACACTCTGTAAGATGAGTTACGTAAGCCGCAAAAATATTCCGGAGAACACGATTGAGGCGCGGTCGTATCAGACCGCGATTGCAGACAGTGCGCTGTCTGCAAACACTCTTGTTGTTCTTCCGACCGGCATGGGCAAGACCGCCGTTGCCCTGCTGGTTGCGGCAGACCGCATTGACACAGGCAAAGTTCTGATGCTTGCCCCGACCAAACCGCTGGTCGAACAGCATCTCCGCTATTTTTCCAAAAATCTCCTGCTCGAAGAAGGAGACGTCGTCATGTTTACCGGGTCGACTCCGTCGCCGAAACGGGTTGCCGCCTGGAATGCGGCACGGTTTGTCATCGCAACGCCGGAGGTCATCAAAAACGACCTGATTGCCGGACGATACGGTCTCGAAGAAGTCTCGCTTTTAATTGTCGACGAGTGTCACCGAACCGTCGGCAACTACGCCTATGTCTTCATCGGACACCGCTACAACGAAACAGCAGCGCATCCGCTCGTTCTCGGCATGACCGCATCCCCCGGCTCGGACCGCGAACATGTCGCAGAAATCTGCGAGCACTTATCCATTACGTCAGTGGAAAGCCGTGTGGAAACGGACGCCGACGTCCGGCCCTATGTGCATGAGCGGGATTTGGAGTACATGATGCTCGAACTCCCCGAAGACCTCTGGCTTGCGGTCTCGGTCCTAAACGGCATGCTCGATGACCGGCTCACCAAACTTGCCGAACTGAACTACCGCGTGCCCAAACGCGAAGCGCTTTCCATGAAGGCCTTGAATGCGCTTCGGGCACAGATTCAGATGCGCATGCAGGAAAAGGACAAGACCGCATACACCGCAGTCTCCGTGCATGCCGAGCTGATGAAGTTAAAGCACGGCGTCATGCTCGCAGAATCGCAGGGTTCTACCGCGCTTCGGGCATACCTGCTCCGCCTCCAGACCGAAGGGCAGGGCGGAGGAAGCAAGGCTTCGCAGAGAATCTGTGCGGATGCACGGTTCCAGCGGCTGCTCGCCCTCTCGGACTCCTGGACCCGCGAAATCCACCCGAAGGCGAACGCGGTCGTCCGCATCATCCGGGAACAGATGACCGAGTTCCCCGACTCGAAGGTCATCGTCTTTGTCACCTACCGCGACTCGGTCCAGATGCTGGTGGACTACCTCAACGAAGCAGGAATATCCGCCCGGCGTTTCGTCGGCCAGGCATCCCGCGACAGCGAAAAAGGCCTCTCGCAGAAACAGCAGATTGAAGCAATCCGGCAGTTCCGCGAAGGCGAGTACGCAGTACTTGTTGCAACGTCTGTGGGCGAGGAAGGACTCGACATCCCGGCAACCGACCTTGTGGTCTTCTATGAATCCGTCCCGTCCGAGGTCCGAAGCATCCAGCGGAAAGGGCGGACCGGCAGAAACACCTCCGGAAAGGTCATCGTCTTAATCACCAAAGGCACGGCGGATGAAACCTTCCGCTGGGTATCCAATGCCAAGGAAAAGCAGATGCTCAAAGGGGTGTCAGCCATGCGCAGCGGAAAAGTTCCCGCCCGGCAGTTCACCGTCCCTGCCGCAGGAGACGCCTCCTACGGCGTTTCCGGCCAGCAGACGTTAGCAGACCTCGTGCTTGCCAAACCTGAAGAAGAGGACGACGAGGAACACCCGGCAGTCATCATCGACAACCGCGAGATGCAGGCCAAAGTCCCGGAGTACCTAAGCAACCTCGGGGCAAAAATCAGCCTCGAACACCTGCCGGCAGGAGACTACGCGGCAGGCAGAGTCTTAATCGAGCGAAAGACCATCCAGGACTTTGTGGACACCTTAGTTGACCGCGACCTCTTCGGGCAGGTAAAAGCGCTTGCGGAGTCAGCCATCCGTCCGGTGATGATTGTCGAAGGCGGCAGTATCGCAGACCTCTACGACCTGCGAAACATCCATCCGAATGCCATCCGCAACACCCTGGCGTCCATCGCTGCGGATTACGACGTCTCCCTGCTGTTTACCAAGGATGCGCAGGAGACCGCGGAGATGATTTACGCGTTTGCCCGGCGCGAGGCAGGCAGTGAACGAAGCGAACGCTCCAGGCATTCGGCAAAGACTGCCCGGCAGACCAATGACGCCCTGCTCTACATCCTAACCGCGTTTCCGGACGTCGGCCCGAAAGCCGCCCGCGAACTGCTTAGGGAGTTTGGAACGCTTCGCCGGATTTGTTCGGCATCCAAGGAGGAGCTGATGGGTGTCAAAGGAATCGGAGAAAAAACCGCGTCGGCAATTCTTGCCATGGCGGTAAAAACCTGGGAGGAATAATGAGTTTCTGGAAAGGATTTCTGGAATGGTTCTGCGGAAAGCAGGAGACCGTGACAACCGCACAGTTTTCGAAGATGATGAAGACCGTGTCACAGATGGATGAGAAGGAAGAGGAAAAGCAGTAATCTGTTTTTCCCGTCTTTTTTCGCGGGACGAGTGTAATTCTTATATGCTTTTCCCGCTAATATTTATCCGCGTGAGAGGGAGCACGCGGCCGACGGTGCAGTATGCGCTGAGGAAAGTCCTCCCACCGCTCAGACAGCACAGCCGTATGCAAGTACGGGTGGCGAGAGTCACAGCTCTGGAACAGAAACGATACACTCCCGATGGAGCAATGAGGCAGAGAATGCCGAGCGCTGATGTCGGGGAATGTGATGGAACGGCGAATCTCTGTGGGTGAAAGTTGAAACAGGACTGCTACGGAATCTGTCTGATCCAATAGTCCGGGTACAACGCTAAGCCGAATGCCGCAAAAACAGAAGGAGGCTTATTACTCCGACTCACGCAACTTCTTTTCGATTGGTTTTTGGATGGTTTTGCCGCTTCTGTTATTCTTCTAAGAGTGTTCTGCCTGCGAGGCTGAATGTGATTCGCGGGTTGTATGATTCGCGATGGACAGAGGGACTTGTAGAAGGAGATGTGTATATTGAGCGGGCTTACGGGAGTTACTCTTTGTCTGTGGATTCTGCTCTCCGCTATGCGAGGATGGATGAGGATGGTAAAATGGTGTTTCTTGCCCGCTCACTTAAACCTGATGAAAATGCATTATATCTGGGATGTAAGGAGGAAGAGATGTTGACTGGTCGTGGTTGTAAGTATCGTATTGATGAGATTAGTCACGTTGAAAAAGGTCTGCTCTCACCAGTCTGTGAGAGTATTGTTTATATGCTTCGGAGGATATAAGATATATTATGTATCCAACAACCGGCGAATATTTTGAGTATGTCGGACATCAGGAGTTAACTGAGGAGGACAGACGCGAAGCACGGAAGATGCGGGAAGATTTTGAGCGTTGTTTCCTCCCTCCTGGTGCGAAGATGACGCCGCTTTCCGAGATGAAGGATTAAGATATCTTTTTTGAATACTTTTTTTGTGTTGTTTCGGTATATCTGCGGAGTATCCTGTTATTTGGAGAATGATTATATCCTTGTACGACTAATTATTTTCCTGTTAAGTCGAAGAGTGGTATATCCAGCTGAACAGACTGGTAACCTGTTCATTCCGGCCGGTATCACCTTCCTTTTACAGTGTTTGTTTTCATGAGGGGCAGAGGACTCTGTTCCTGTTGCGTATGTCTACGACGAGTATGCAATCTATGTTGAAATAGTCTCTTTACGCCCCAACCATACAGGATTCCGTTATAAAATGTGCGTTGTGTGAGATAAATCTGCATTTCATAACACATCTTTATATTATATTAGAACATATATATGTCACAAAGGTGTGCCGTCAATGCTCATAGAATTCAGCGTAAGTAACTTCCTCTCATTCAACGACAGGCAAACGTTCTCAATGCGGAGCGGGAACGTTCGTTTGAAGATGAACCATGTTTCTCGAAGCCGCAAGTGTAATCTCTTGAAATTTGCGGCGGTCTACGGGGCAAATGGGGCTGGGAAGTCAAACCTTGTTACGGCAATGAAGTTTGCCCGGCGTGTTATCTGTGATGGATTGAAATCGGGTGACCGGTCGAAATATTGTCGCATCCATCCAGAGAACAGTGATAGGAATACGACCTTCGAGTTCCAGCTAAAACTCGGTAACAAAATGTATGCGTATGGATTCGAAGTCCTTCTCAGCAAAGAGAGTATCCGTAAGGAATGGCTGAGTGAGATTCAGGCGAATGGGGAGACGAAAGAGCTTTTTGTCCGCGAACCCGCTGAAAAAATATCTCGCCTTGAATCTGTTCTTGCGCGTAATGCATCAATCAAAGTATTTGCAGAGAGTATGGCCTCTAATGACACTGTGCTCTTCCTGACAGAGATGTCGCGGAATAAGTCGGATTTCTTTGCATCCAACGAGAATTTACAGTTCCTTCAGTCATTATATACCTGGTTCAAAGGGACATTAGCTATCAACTATCCAGACAGCAACTCTTCACCAACCAACTTCACCAATGCAACAAATCTGTCAAAGATTAATTCCTTCTTATCTCGTATGGATCTTGGAATATCTGAAGTGAAACTCGTTGAGGGATCTCTGGATGAACTGCATCACTATTTCCCTTCCAAGATGGTAGACGAGTTCATCGAGCAGTTCAAAAAGGATGTTTCCGAAATTATGAAACAGTGCCCTGAATTTGATGGCGGATTCATTCTCCGTGGTTTCAGAAACTTCTTCATCCTGTCGTACATCAAGGAAACTGGAGATATCCGGCTGGAAAAGTTGGAATTCCTGCATACAAACATCGACACGACATTCGAATACCATGAAGAGTCGGATGGAACTAGAAGACTGCTTGATATCGTGGAAGTTCTCATTACAGCGGAACTTGGGGGCGAAAAGGTGTATGTTCTCGATGAAATTGACAGTGGTTTACATCCCCTCTTAACCCTGAAATTCGTAGAAGAGTACTTGAATGTTATTGAGAATACAGAAATCCAGTTAATCGTGACAACACATGAGTCAAAACTGATGGATCTCTCGTTACTCCGAGCTGATGAGATACGGTTTGTAACCAAAGATGAATATGGTAGCTCTGAGTTTGATACTCTTGATAAGTATAATGAGAGGTTCGACAAAAAAGTTGTTAAGGCCTATCTGAATGGTGAGTATGCCGGCATTCCAAAATTTGATAAAAGCGCGTGAGGTAATACAAGTATGAGTGAACTGAAAATAGTGTTGTGGGGTGGTATAATATAGCTAATATAACGCGAGAGGTTTGAGTTTGGCGGCTCCCTCCCGCAGAAAATACATCGAAGACTCGTGGGGTTGATGGCCACAAATACTTCGTATGATTTACACTATATGTCACTAATTGGTAAAAAGATTTAGCCTTTGTGATAATTTGTGTAGGACATACTTATTTTTGGTCATTACTAATGAGTCTCATCAGCTTGTATTGTATTAGACTCCCACATTTCCTGTGGTAAAATCTTGGGGATTTATTTATCCATGAATAAAAATAATCGGGGAGAACCCGTTAATACTCACCAGTCGTATGAGGCTGGAAGAGTTGCTATTCCAAAAGGTGGATATGCAACTCATGGCGTAAAGCCGGTTATCGTATCGACAAATAAACACTCAGTTGCTCTGCTGAAAAATCCGGATGTAAATATCCCTGAATACTATCTTCGGAGTTCTCAGTTATTCACAGCAGATGGAAAAAAGATGACTGATGCTTGTGCTGAGATTGTAGACGCTGGTGGATGTAAACAGTTCTTTGAGAGTGAAGCAGAACCCTGCTTATCCCTTATTGTGAATGATAGGCAATGTTCTGGTCTGAGCCCTGAGCTTGTATCTGAAGCATTAGATGTGTTAGACATTCAGTCATCTACTACCTTTGACGAAGCAACATATCTTAATCGCCCTGCATGGGGGGCACGTAAGGTAGAGGAACTTAGAACAAAGAATGAGGATCTGGTACACAACAATCCGAACTGTGAATTCCGTGGGATTGTCAAGGGCAGTAATATTGAGCAGATTCAAGAAAGTATTCGTGACTTAGAACATTTGGGAACTAAACATTATATATTCCATGTTGGGGCTTACCTGGCTACCAGAAGACGGTATGATATAAGGAAAGCTATACAATTTGGAACATTTATTCGCTCTATGGTTCCTGAACTTTCAGTTTACGGTCTTGGTTCTCGGCAGTCCCTTGATGATTTTGCATTCTCAGATGGAGCAGTAACTGCTAATTACATAATTGAGACGCGAAATGGAAAGTTCACTAGTAAAGAGGGAGTCCCGCGTTCTGTTAAATCAGGACGTAATGGTAAGACACCATATTATCCTGTGACGGACATGGATTTGGAAGCTTTCAGGACATATCGTAGGATAGAAGAGGATTGCAGACTGGCTGGTCTAAAATATCATGAACAGTTTACGTATCAAGACTTGTACTATAATCTTGATGACGAAATATGTTCTGCCAAGTCTTCTAACACTGCAAGGGGGAAGTGCTGATGGGAGGGGGCACTGTTTCCTCAACTCATCCCTATTACGAGGATGGAAAGGTTGTCAAGAATCCGTATGGACCTACTATTTCGCAATCAACTCTTGATGATTTCAGTAACAAGCCCAAGGAAGAGGACATACCTGAGCCAAAGCGGAATAGAGAACTGCATATGCGGTATCGAAATGAAGCCGAAGACCTGATTAATGATGGCATTGACGATTCTGTTGATATCGTCTATGCAGGTTCTGTTGCGAAAGGGACCTATGTGGAAGGTATCAGTGATGTGGATAACCATGTTAGAATTAACGGAACTTCTCTCGAGAAGAAGAGTCCTGCTGAAGTTAAAGCCTACATACGACAGCAACTATCCAAGCTTCCAAATGTCAAATCAGTTACTGAGACGAGCAGAACAGTCACGGCCACATATCGTGACGGGACTGAAATGCAATACGTGCCGGTAATTAAGACTAAAAACGGTTATCGGGTAGCGGATGGAAACCGCTGGTCCAATGTAGTCTATGAGAACCGTTTCAGACGTGATTTCCAGCGGACGAACAAGAAGTGCGGAGGAAGATTAACCACCCTCATACGCATCCTGAAGAAGGAAAATGTTGACAATCCGAAGGGTCAGCGGATGAGCGGTCACCACATTGAGGTGATGGCGAACAGAATCTTCAAGCAGGCTCCTGCTTCAAAGACACGTGATATTGGGGTGATGGCTGTGTATTATCACCAGCATGCTTCCCGTCATATCATGCATAGGATGCGTGATGTTACTGGACAATCAACCTATGTTGACAAACGAAGCCTGGGCGGTCCGGACTCTGAAGCAAGACGTGTCCTCTCGAGACGTTTTGCCTCACGTGCAAGAAGAATGAATCGTTTAGGAGGTAACCAATGACGGAGAATAAATCAGGGGACACTATGTCCCCCATAAAGAAACAGATTGCTGAAATATTGAAAGAACGTGAAAATACGGCAGATTTTTCGGCAGAAGCGTATCTTCATTCTGAAAGAATAGATAGACGCAAGAGAGGAATAACACTCATAGTGTCAATTATAGTTGGTGTGGTCCTTGCCGGCATATCTCTCTGTCCAGAATTATTTGGATTATCGGAAACATCAATACCTTTCATTTCAAAAATTGTCGCCTTTATTTCTTTAGGGGTGGCATTTTCATCAGTATTTGATTCTATATTTGGATGGTCAGAAAATATTGCTTCTTACCAATATGCATTTAAAGCATGGAAGAGTTATAGGCAGGAATCTCGGTGGTTTAGAAAAAATCAATTAAACTGGATGAGTGATGATGATGCCAAGTCGAACGCTGAAGCGTTTAATATGAAATACTATATGCTTGTTCGCTCTCTCCCTCCAAATTCTTTAACAGGGAAAACTTTCCTTAAGTTTGAAAAGGCCTACTACCTTAAGCGGGATATTAGTAAGAGATTAGATGATGACCACTATCTGAATATTGATAGAGAGTGGGATGGTATTGGTTCTAGGAATAAGTAATTTACAATTGTCGAGGTTTATTTATGACAGTAGCAGAAAAATTTAAGGCATTTTGTTCGAATATTTCGATTGATAAAGATACAAGAGACCTTATACGTTCTCGAAAGGGTCAAATTGCAAAGAGGTTGAACAGTGATTTCTGGGGTACTAGTTCAGAAGATCAGCATCTTATCTATGTTGGTTCATATGGGCGCAGGACTGAAACAGAGGTTAGTGATATTGATTTGCTGTTTGTTTTGCCTCCGAGAGATTATGATAAATATTCGGGTCGAAAATATAATGGTCAGTCTGATTTACTACAGGATGTAAAAAACTCACTTGCATCAACTTATCCAAATACAAGAATGAGAGGTGATGGGCAAGTGGTTGTAGTATCTTTCAGTGATGGAATGACTTTCGAGATTCTTCCTGCTTTCAAACGTACTGACGGAACATATTTGTACCCTGATACTCATAACGGAGGTTCTTGGAAGATGACGAACCCTCAGGCTGAAATTGATGAGATAACTCGAATGAACAAACAGACATGTTACAATCTCAAACGACTTTGCAAGATGGCACGAGCCTGGCGTGACCAAAATAATGTTGACATCAAAGGCATCCAGATAGATATACTGGCTTATGAATTCTTAAAAGGATGGGAATATAACCAGTGTTCATATGTTTTGTACAACTATATGAGCTACTTCTTCTTTGAACATCTTTCAAGATGTCCAATCGATAAGAAGTATTGGTTTATTCCTGGCAGTAATCGTTTTGTAGTTTATGAGAATCGATTCACTAGTAAAGCAAAAGAAGCACTATTACTCTCTTCAAAGGCATTAAACTATGCGAAATTAGGTAATTATGCTGAAGAAAATAAACTCTTGAGAGAAATTTATGGTTCAAAATTCCCAAAATACTGAGGTTTATGGGCTGGAATCACAGATTAGGAATCAGTATGGTCGTTTAGTTTTCACCTATGTGACACACAATAAAATGGCTGATATCTTAATGAAGAGAGCAGATAGTCTGGAACTTGCTTTAATCATTACTTCGAGTTTAACATTGGCGGGAATTCTACTCCCATTTGTCAATGCATTCTACCCAGAAATTAATTTCTGGTTTAGTATTGCATCTGCCTGTCTTTCGATTATCGTAGTTACTCTGACCATCATCATTAAAACTGCTAACCATAAGGAGAGGAGTTACAAGCATAAGAATACAGCCAATGCTCTCTGGAAGCTTAGAGAAGAGTACTTATCATTACTGGCGGATATGAAGTATATTCCTGTGGATGATGTTAGGAGAAAGAGAGATTTGCTAATCCAGAAAACAGAGGAGGTTTATAGTTGTGCCCCACAGACCTCTGCCAAAGCATACAAAATGGCCCAAAAGGCGATAAATGAGGAAGAAGAACAGTTTCTGTCTGATGAGGAAATTGACAATATGCTTCCAGTAGACCTTCGAAGAGGCAATTAATTGCCTTTTTTCAAGTCTAATTCTCTATTTTTGGATCTCAATAAATCATTTTCGCGAAAGTGCGTTTTGGCTCTTTTGCTTGGTTTATTTTTCATTTATTCTCTTGTATGGCTTCGGATTTTTCGCATTTTTCAATATCCAGGGCACTTTCGCACCGCGCGGTCTGGGGTTTATATAGTCGAAGAGTGAATCATAAGATGCCCGGAGTAATGACCCGGAGTAACTGAAATGGAGGTGATACAATACTTCCCTTCCTGTTAGCTGTGGCTACTCTTGCAGCTCTCATATCCAGAGAGATTCGATTGTGGTATCAGCTTCTCAAAAAGAAATAATAGAGGGTCATACCTCTATTATTTTATCACCTCATTCATGAGGGAAATTCCTATATACTTACACAGCTAAGTATTATTCATA
>JAFQBW010000053.1 GCA_017399555.1 Methanocorpusculum sp. | reverse complement strand
GTTTCCCGGTTGGCTTCGGAGTGTAACCATGAATAAGTTAGATGTTAACTCAGATATGTACAGAATTGTCGGATGCGCCCTTGCGGTGTACAATCACTTAAAGCCCGGTTATCTGGAATCGGTGTATGAAAAGGCGTTGGAAAAGGAACTGCTGAATGCAGGCTTTGCGGTTCGGCGTCAGGTGAAGCTTCCGGTGTATTACAAGGGCGAGCTTCTGGATGCGCCGTTTGTCGCGGATATGGTGATAAATGATGCACATATTGTAGAGTTGAAGGCAGTGTCGAACCTCGCAAAGATTCACGAGCGGCAGGTTGAGAGTTATCTGAAATCGACAGGGATGGAGAGCGGGCTTCTGGTGAATTTTGGGAATTTAAGGAGGTTGGAGTGGAGAGTTATGGAGAGTTGAATTTCTCTATGATTTTTTATTAGGAATAGAGGGGGGAATACGAATCTACAGTATGCTAAATAGCATGAAAATCCAATACATATCTGCTACAGCATAACCACCTTCGCTGTAGTTAGGAACGTATTGTAAAATGGATAAACTCATCAGTGCCGTGATTCTGGCGGCATATATTTCCCGCGAGATTCGCGGTTGGATAGTTTTACTAACATCCCTGATAAAGGAGAAAAGCAGAGATAGGGACTGTGAGGTAAGAGAGAATCTCTCTCAAACCAAACCTCCTTTATCATTTTCTTTTGGCGAAACTTAATTATCGATAACGGCGCATTATATTGTAATGTGAGTCACGTCCCCGTGCCACATTTAGTATGATTATCCCACTGATAGATTATCATACAAGCGTTCCTTTGTGCCGCAGGAGTGTGGTTACTCCGTTCAACGGCACTTCTTTCTTTTGATGTGACTTATCTTTTCTTCATGTGCTTTTCCCGGCGGCATGGTTAAGGGGTTGTATAAATCCGCCAAACTGCTGTCTTGGTAGAGTGCCCGTACATCAAGAATCGCTTAGGTAATCTGTTGAAATTTAAAGAACCATAAGTTCGCAGGTTAAATGCAATTAATATAATTGTTTATATATTTGTAAAGCATAAGTATTTAACTTTGGGCGACAGATAGATAAGTATGGAGAAAAATAATTCCATACAAATTCCCATCTTAGATGGATTCGAAACTCTTGGGCGTCAAAAGCCCAGAGGTTATGTGAAGGTCGAAGAACTTGTTCAGTTATTGGACATACCCCCCAATGTAGTGTGTGATGAGGTTGACCATTTGCTTGGTTTGAAATATTTAGAGCCGTTCCCTGTTCTTGGAATAGTCCCTACATTGAACCGTGAAGTGAAAATATCTGGATTAGGAAAACTCTACTTAGATAGCATGAATTAAAGATGTGTACGGAAACCCCGTACATCTTATCTATTTTCCCCAACCAACCGCTGATACTCCTGCATCAGATACGCAACTATTTCTGCCTCATCCGCGAACTTGCGCCCATACGCCTTCTCGACAGCCCTGTCATTCGCTTCGTGAGCCTTGCGCAGTTCCGGCGGCATAGTTAAGGGGTCGTATAAGTCTGCTAAACTGCTGTCTGGATAGAGTGCCCGTGCGTCTAAAATGCCCTGAGCAGTCTTTTCGATAGCCTCCTTCTGGGCATCTGTTGGTGTGGGGAAGGGGAAATTGTTGTAAACTACGTTGTTAGAATATCTAAAATCACTCTTTAAACGTCCTCCAACTACATTTACCCATGCCATATGTATGTTTGATGTGAGAACACCAAACAAATACAGGTTGGCATCTGGAAGAACAAATAACATATCTCCAGCAATAGTCTCAGGAGTTAAGAAGCCCATTGGAATATATTCTCTTGCTGAGGATGAGACTTTTGGAATAGCGATGTAATCTTTTTTTGCACATCTAACATCTTCAAAGAGAGTCGGGGTTGATGCTTTCTTTCGTGTTGCCTCTTTTTTACTTGCCTCTCTAAATTCTTTAACACCCCTTACATGTTCCATAACCAGAGGCATTTTTCGTAACTCATCGGGGGGACAATCAACAAGCCAGAGACAATATCTCTTTATGTTATTAATGTACTCATTGCCCATAGAGTATTTTTTAATGTATTTTTGTGCAAGTGGTTCTTTTTCTATAAATTCACTACACTCTAATTCTGAAAGTATAAGATGTCCGCCATCTGTTGGTTTACTTCCAGATAATAGTTTAGGAACATCACATAATGGGATTTTGCGATTTTCAACAAAGACAGCAGGCGAATCGATAAGATATGGACTGATGTTAGAAGCTCCGCATCTCTTATTATCTTCATCAAAAATGTATTTTATTGCATGAGGATTATGTGATGTGGAAAAACCAACAATTACACAATGTACAGCAGCACTCCCTCTTGTTTCGTTGCTCCAATTAAATGTCCTATATCCATAGTTGATAGATACTCCGAACATCTCGTACAGCGGTTTCCAGACAGATGCAACCTGCTCTCCTTGTGTAATTGAGTTTGTAGAAACAAAGGCAGTTTTGATATTTGTTCCCTGCATATACTGAGAAGCCTTATAGTACCATCCAGAGACATAATCGATTTTGCCCGCTGTCTTGAATGGTTTGCCGTTTTCATCAACGTAAACAGAGAGCATATCCTCCTTCTGCTCTTTGCTCTGCAATGAATATCCCAAAAACGGAGGATTGCCCATGATGTAATTCAGCTTATCCTTCGGCACAACATCTTCCCAATCTATACGCAGAGCATTACCCTCAACGATATTCGTATAAGACTTAAGCGGCAGGAAATCCAAATCCATCTGCACAATCTTTTCCGTCTCCTTCATCATCTGGAACTCAGCAATCCAGAGAGCCGTCTTTGCGACATTTACCGCGAAGTCGTTTAACTCAATGCCGTAGAATTGGTCGATGTGCACATTGATAACCCCGTCCACATCAAAAACCATCTGACCTGCAAACGTCTCTTTTAAGATTTCATTTTCCAGACGGCGAAGCGAAAGGTATGTCTCTGTCAGGAAATTACCCGAACCGCAAGCCGGGTCTAAGAACCGAAGTTCTCCAAGCTTCCGGCGGAAATCTGCAAAATACTTCTTCCGGCTCTCCTTATTCGAGACATTTCTGATACGGTCTGCCTCTTCCTTTAAGCTATCCAAGAACAGCGGGTCGATAACCTTGTGGATATTCTCGATAGACGTATAGTGCATACCGTTAGAACGCCGTGTCTCCTGATTCAGTGTACTCTCAAACACTGCCCCGAAAATCGTAGGGTTGATACCTGACCAGTCAAAATCAGAACTTGCATTCTGTAAGAGGAGAGACATAATATCCTCAGTAAACATCGGAATCTCAATCTCCTCATCCTCAAACAGACCGCCGTTCACATACGGGAACTCTTTCAGAGAGTCTTTCAGATACGGACTTCTCTCCTCAATCTTCGTATCTAAAACCTTAAACAGATTAATCAGAGCCTCGCGGGCATCCTCAGCACGGTATGCTTTCAGATAATCTGTAAACTGTGAAGCATACGGGAAAATACCCGCATCCTCTGCATACATACAGAACACAAGCCGCACACAAAGCATATTCAGACTTTTTAGGGCATGAGGGTCTTTTGGATTATGATACTGTTTCAAAAGAGCATCATAAATCCGCCCTACAAGCTCTCCTGCCTGTAAGGAAATATCCTCCTCCTTAGATACTCGATCATTCTCCGAATCCACAAGGAACTGCAAACGGGAATACTCCTTCCCCAGATTTTTCAGCAGAATAACTTCCGGCTCTTTAATCTCCGGGTGCTCCATATCATACACATGGAACTCCGAGAAATTCGACAGAACAACCCAACGCGGATGTTCCGACAGCGGCAGATGGGCAACATAACGGAGAGCCTGCTCCAAAGGCGTCAGCATCGAACCGTCAGACTGTCGGATAGGACTGCGTAAATCCTTCCCCTGACTCTTCTGCTCAATCAAAACCTTTGTCGAAAGAATCCTCCCATCAATAAAACTCGTATGGTCGAGGACGACTTTATCCTCAAAAGAAATAAACGAATCCGGGTCTGGAACACCAAAGACCTTGTTTAAGAGCATCAGCCAGAACGTCTGGCTCTGCCCGCGTTCATAGCCTTTTCCTTCCCAATCCTTCGCAAATTTCTCTGCCGCAAGTTTCTGTTTTACTGTCGCCATATCTGCCCTGTGAATAAGATACTATTATCCTCTAACATAGATTAAAGTGCCTTTCTCTTTCATCCAAACCCTTATCCTCCCTCAGCCCCAACATACCAACAATCATGGGACATGGATATAGCTTTGAATGCCCAAACTGCAAATCATCAGTTGACTTCCTCGAAGGAATAGGATTCTGCTATCCTTCATCCCTCAAAGCTCTCTTCTCCGGCGAAAATCCAGAACTCAAAGATAATGCCCCTGCTGAATGGAAAACTGTGCAAACCCTCCTTAAAGACGGGTGGAATCCGGTAGACTACAAATATCAGGTCTGCTATTGCCCGGACTGCAAAACCCTCGAAGAGTGTACGGTATTCACCCTCGAAAAAGAGGGGGCAATCTATACGCCAAAATACTCCTGCACCTGCGGAGCAGAACTGCAAGCCTGTAACCCGTTGGAGATGGATATCCCCTTCACCATAACCTGCAAAGAATGTAAGACAAAATTCAGTGCAAAACCAAATCCCTGTCTCTTCCTTTGGGACTAAAAAAATCATGGAGAGTTTACTCTCCATTCTAACCTCCTTACATTCCCGAAGTTCAGAAGCATACCCTCCTTTATCCCGGTACTATTCATATAGCTTACAAGCTGCCTCTCGTGTGCCTGATTCAGCGAAGAAACAGCCTTCAGCTCTAACAAAATACAATCATTCACAATCATATCCGCATAGAAATCCTTCCTCAGCTCCACACCCTTGTAGAACACCGGAATCCGAACCTGCCGGGAAACCGAAAATCCCGCCTGCAAAAGCTCGTATTCTAAAGCCGCCTCATACACCGACTCCAAATAGCCGGACTTTAACGTGTTGTAGGTCTCAAAAGCGCACCGAAGGATTTTCAGTAAATCCGAGTTGTCATCTAATCTTTTCATAGTATAACTCCGAAGCCTGCCCGGAAATCAGGCGGGCTTACACCAGGGGCGTGTAAACCGCGAGACGATATCCCCGGCGGGATGAGAGCGAGGGTTACCGAGCGAACAGACCGACGCGGGTTATCCTCTCGCGGGGAAACGCCTGTGCCCCGCCCCATCCTACCCAATACATGT
>JAFQBW010000052.1 GCA_017399555.1 Methanocorpusculum sp. | reverse complement strand
TTAGTTAACACCAGCCAGCGCCGCAGATAAATAATCTACACCAACACAATACATTTTTTCACGCCCGTACGGGTTTTGTTAGCTGACAGCTATTTCTTTTTTATATCAACAGGTATTGTTCGCATTAGTCTTAAAATCGGCATTTCTCACAGCACAATTCACTTTCACACTGAATAGGAGTGCGCCGAGAGGCATCGAAGATGACTCAAGGCTTGAGCCAGTATCGCAGAGACTTGCGATGGGCAGTAAGACAACCCTAATAATACTACAGAGCCAATATGTATAGAATTATTAAAGGAAAGTAAGTATGGCTGCCACTCCATTCATTACAATCAAAGACCTCTGTATGGATTTCCCTGAATCAGGGGTTACTACTGACGAAAATCAGAAAATGATTCGTGTCTTAGATAACATCAACCTCGAGATTTCCGAGGGAGAAATCGTTGGTGTTATCGGCAGAAGCGGATGCGGAAAAACCGTCCTCATCCACTTAATCCGCGGAATTGACAACGCGCCAACTGCAGGACAGATTATCTACCACATCTCCCGCTGCGAAAAATGCGGAAAAATAGAGTTCCAGAGCAAAGCTGGAACCGCCTGCCCGAAATGCGGCGACAAACTCGTTGCACTCGATGTCGACTTCTGGAATCCGGAAAACGAAAAACTCAAGACCGACATCATGAAAAGAACTGCGCTCATGTTCCAGAGAACCTTCGCACTCTACGGTGACGACCGTGTTATCGAAAACGTTCTCCGTGCATTAGACGACATCAAATACCCGTCTGAGAAAGCAATCGACAGAGCAGCAGACTTAATCGATGAAGTCCGCTTAACCCACCGCATGACACACGTCGCCCGCGACTTATCCGGTGGAGAAAAACAGCGTGTCGTCTTAGCCCGTCAGCTCGCCCGCGAACCCCTCTTCCTCTGTGCAGACGAACCAACCGGAACTCTCGATCCGAAAACCGCAAACATTGTCCACGACCTTTTAAAACAGGCCGCACACAGAGAAGGCATGGGAATGATTATCACCTCCCACTTCTCCCAGGTATTAGAAGAAGCCTGCGACCGTGCAGTCCTCTTAGACGACGGAAAGATCACTAAAGTCGGTATGCCTGAAGAAATCGTCGAGGAGTTCATGAAGGACTACTACGATGATGCAGAATATACAACGCAGGACGTCGGACAGCCGATTATCAAAGCAGAGAACCTCTTAAAGAAGTTCGTCGCAGTCGACCGCGGAGTCATCAACGCAGTAAATAACGTCTCCTTCGAAATCAAAGAACGCGAAATCTTCGGAATCATCGGTGTCTCCGGCGGAGGAAAGACAACTCTTTCCAAGATGATTGCCGGAATCTACGAACCAACCAAGGGAAGCCTCACCGTCCGCGTCGGCGACGAATGGATCGACATGAAAAAACCTGGATTCCAGTTCAGAGGACGCGCAAAACAGTACATCACCCTCCTCCACCAGGAATACGACCTCTACCCGCACAGAACCGTCATCGACAACTTAACCGATGCAATCGGCCTCGAATTCCCCAAAGAGCTTGCCACCCGTAAAGCAATGATTACGCTTCGTATGGCAGGATTCACTGAGAAGAAGGCAAAAGATGTCTTAAACCGCCTGCCGGGAAGCCTCTCCGAAGGAGAAAAGCACCGTGTTGCATTAGCACAGGTCTTAATCCGCGAACCAAGAATCATCCTCCTTGACGAACCGACCGGAACCATGGACCCGATTACCAAAGTCGACGTCAAGCACTCAATCATGCACGCAAGAGAAGAAATGGACGAAACCTTCATCATTGTCTCCCACGACATGGAATTCGTTCGCGACGTCTGCGACCGCTGCATGTTCATGAGAAATGGAGAAATTGTAGCTATCGGCGAGACCGACAAAGTCTTAGCAGAACTCTCTGAAGCAGAACTCATCATCATGAAAGAAGCCGTCACTGCCGAACGCCAGAGAGTAGAAGCAGGTGTTGCAAAGAAAGCAACCTTAGCAGGCGGCGCACCTGAAGCCGAAGAAGACGAAAACGCTCTTCACAAATCCACAGAAGAAATGTTTGAGATGTAACTCATGACAGATATCCGCATCATCGTAAACGGTGAGACCAGAACTGTTCCGGAAGGCACAACCCTTGCCTCTCTCCTGCCGAACCATCCGGCAGGAGCAAGTGTTGTTCTCTTAAAACCCGGAAATGTCTCGAAGGAGAAAACCTCCCACCTGCGGCTCAAAACAACCGCAGGCGACATCGTAATAGAAGTTGCAAAAGGAGTATCCTTCCCGATTGCCGAAGAAAACGCAGACCTCCTCCGCGTTCACTTCGAAGACAAAAATGCCGCGGCATTCGGACCGTTTGCGGCGGATTTCGTGCCGGCAGCAGAAGAGCACCGCTACAAAAGAGGAGACGTCTGTCTCGGATGCGGAGGATATGATGCAAAAACAGCATATCTCATGTTCTGCAGAACCGAGCACAAAGCAGATCATGGAGCAGCCAAAGACGGCGGCATCATTGGAAAAGTCATCTTCGGTCTCGGCATCATGAACCGCTGGAAAAACGGCGACCGCGTCACCAAAATCGAGCAGGTCTTCTCCAGCGTTGACGCAAGCGACGCTGAAGCCGTAACCGACCTCGAAAAAGTTGTCGAAGACGGCATGCAGATTTTCTCATCCCTCACCATAACCGCAGAGGGATATTCTAAAAACCACGAAGAAATCTCCACGCATGCCGCAGAATCCGTTGACCACATGCTCTTTCGCATGAGGGACCGCACATTCGACATCGACCGGTCCGCATCAACCTACATCAGAGACCACGCAGAAGGAAAACTGTATGTCCCGCAGGAGCTCCAAAAGCCGAGACGTGAAGGAGTGGTAACCGCAAGAACGGCAGGAAAAGGTTCCGGCGCAATATACATTTACACCTCTGACGTACAAAGCAACAAATCCCACACCCGTGTTGGAACCGTCACCAACGGAATTGAGCTTGCAAAATTTGCATCTCCGAACCAGAAGCTCGCAGTCGACATCATCCCGCCTTTACTTGACCTCCGCGGCATGCTCTTAAAAGACGCAGTGGCAGAAGCAAAAGCCCGCGGTCTCAAAGTCATGGCGGACAACCGCGACGTCGAAGGAAGAATCGTCATCGACCAGAAGCCATCCTACACCTTAGAGGTCTTAAAGGAAGGAAAAGTCTCCCTCTACACTGTCTCCTTAGATGACATCATCGACATCCGCTTAGACTACGAAAACGCACCGCGCTCTGTTGATTTATACCGCAGAGTAACCGGCTTAAAGCGCTATCCGGTAGGCACCATGCCCTTCCTCTTCAATGTGGATGACGAGATGTATCTCTTCAAACCGGAGTTTGCAAAAGGCGTCAACATCATTCCGGAGAACTGCCCGACAGAGGCTCCGGCAACCGATGCCCTTGCATTATCCAACGATTCCCGCCCGGC
>JAFQBW010000051.1 GCA_017399555.1 Methanocorpusculum sp. | reverse complement strand
GGCCTCTGGCAGGATCAACCAGAATTACTATATTTTGAAGCTATGATGATTTGCGCTTCGTCGCACACGTTTTTGAATGAATTACGATTTTCTTAAGAAACAAGTAAAACAGTCCAAAAACATGTTTTTGGCTTTTGTTTTAGGAATCAGCGGTCATTTCAATGAATGTCCGCATCGCCACAATACCAACGTCAGAACCGACAATCCCTCCGAACTATCCAAGGTGTTCGGTGATTCGCGTCGCGTTCTCCACTTAAACAGCCTTACCATATTAGTTGTAAAGACTATTTATACCCTTCGAACTGAAGTTCGAAGAGAGAAGCTTTCTCGAGATGATTCATCCCAGAAAGGTGCTCTAACATATTAGTCATTAGAACTTATAAACCCTTCGAAGCAGCTTGCTTCGAAGAAGATAAAGCATGGCAAGGCCTCAGATTCAGTCCACTCAGGGAGAGTGACTGTCTGACTTGCGAGGTAATATAGTTGTATCCGGAAGCATAAATAAGCTTCGAAATTAATTCGCAAAAACACCCCAACCGCTACCCTCATAACCCCTTAGAACCTACAAAATAGCAGGAAAACCCATGTCCTCTATAAATATCGCGCCGGAAGAAATCACCCTGACCGCCGTCCGCGCATGGAGCGCCGAAGAAGTAATCGACCTCTACCGCGCAGGCGGATGGTGGGAAATGGGATGGGACAAATCACAGATTCCCTCCTTAATTAACGGAAGCTATCTCGTAATAATCGCGCGCGATTCGGAAAATAACGCCGTAGGCATGGGACGGTTAATCAGTGACGGCTCAAGCGACTGCTATATACAAGACGTCGTCGTATTCCCCGAATACCGGGAACAGAGAATCGGCAGCCGCATAGTTACCGCGCTCAAACGCATCGCAGAACTTACCGGACACACCTGGATAGGACTCATCTCCGCGCCGGGCAAAGAACAGTTCTATGAGCGCGCAGGATTTTCGCGCATGGAAAATTACACCCCGATGCTCAAAGAGGAATAAATGATATCGCGCGCAGATTTCACCCCCGTCACTCTGGAAAACAAACATATCCTGGAAAAATACTTCGCGCGCTATCCGCAGTACCACTCCGAATCATCCATTATTACTATACTCTCCTGGGAACACTACGCACAGTGCTCCTTTGCCGAATACAAAAACCACCTCATAATAGACTGCTGTGTGGATGGAGAACACGGAATCCATACCCCTATTGGAGAATTTGATACAGAGCTCCTGGAAGAACTCCTCATCTTTGTGCGGGACGAAAACTTCGCGCTGGAAATCTACGAAGAGGAAAGCAGAGAGTACCTGCAAAACACTCACCCGGAAATTCCGATTACTGAAAACCGCGAATACTTCGAATACGTCTATAGTACAGAAAACCTCGCAATGCTCAAAGGAAGAAAATACCTGAACATCAGAGGACAGATAAACACCTTCACCTCCCGCTGGAAATACCGCGTCGAAAAAATCACTCCGGAAAACATCCCCGAAGTCCTTGCCCTCGCAGAAACATGGGGCAGAACAAAAGACCTGGAAGCAAACCCAATCATGCGGGAGGAGCTGACCGCCGTTCGATACTCCTTCCGGCATTGGGAAAAACTTCCGCTTGCAGGAATTGCGGTACGGATAACAGAAACCGGAACCCTTGCAGGTATGGCAGTCTGGGAAATCCAGAACGAAAAACAGGCCCTCATCCACTTTGAAAAAGGACTTTCCGAGTATCCCGGAATCTACAAAATCATAAACAAAGAAACCGCACGGGAACTCTTCGGAAAAGTCGAATGGATAAACCGTGAAAGCGACATGGGACATCCAGGACTTCGCGAGGCAAAACTCCGCTACCACCCCGATTTCTTCGTCAAAGCATACTATATCCTCCCGGAAGACATCCCCGCAACACTCACCTATAATAATAGTTGAGAACCCATATCTAAGACGGATGAAACTGCTGTATGAACTCTCAGGAGATAATCAGGCATTAGCCGAAGCCGAAATTGCCTGTGTCGGAACAGTTACCGCACGGGCGAACGGAATCGCCGTTGCCGAAACTGAAAATCCTGACGACGTCTTACGGCTCGCAGAAACACACATCGTCTCCGAACTTCTCGGAGTCTGCGGGGGAACAGCAGAAGATCTCAGAGAACTGATGACTTCCCTAAACCTCACCGCAGAAAAACCCTACTGCTGCAGAGCAAGAAAGATTCATCCGGCTGTCGTTGACATCTCTCAGCTTGAGCTGGAAAAAATGATGGGTTCTTTAATCACAGGAAAAGTTTCCCTGAAAAACCCTGAGATTGAATACCGTGCGGTATTCAGCGACGGTCAGTGCTGGTTCGGGCGCGTAATCCACAAAATCGACCGCGGAAGCTACGCAGAGCGCGACCCGAAACAGCGGGCATACTTCCACCCCGGAGTAATCATGCCCCTCCTTGCCCGGGCCATTGTAAACCTTACCCGGGTAAAGCCCGGAGAACTCCTCCTCGACCCCTTCTGCGGAACAGGCGGAGTAATCCTCGAATGCCGCATGCTGAATGTAAATGCTGTCGGAAGCGACTATGATGAAGAAATGCTTGCCGGATGCCGACTGAATAATCCGGGAGGAATCTGCATCAGAGCAGACGCGACCTCCATGCCATACAGGGATGAAACCTTCCATGCAGTGGCAGCCGACCTGCCCTACGGGCAGTCCACGTCTATTGGAGCAGACAGCCTTGAAGCACTTTACCGCGGCTCACTTGCCGAAATCAGACGCGTACTGAGAAAAGACGGAAGAGCTGTTATTGTAACCCACCGCGATATCCGCCATCTCATACCGGAGTTTGGTTTTGAGATAGAGGGCTTTTTTGAGCAGTACGTGCACAAAAGCCTCACTCGACGAATCCACGTCCTCAAATAATTATGAAACAAGAAAAACGAGAGACATCTGCGATGCTCTCCTGGATTTCGGAACAGTTTACCCGCTATAAGCCGGAACGAGCGGTAGCTGTCCGCGCCCTTCGCCACATGCGTTCGGCAGACAGAAAGAACCTGTTCTCCGAAGATATCATGGTCATGCGGACTGCGGAAGGATACTGGTTCGAATACCTCATCTACGAACAGTTAATCCGCATCGCAGAGCAGACCAAAACGATTAAGAAAATTGTCCGGAAAGGAACCGACGTCAAAAAACACAAAACCAAACGGCAGCTCGGAACAAACGGCATCTACTCCGCAGACAAAGGAGATATCCGTGTCCGCGGAAACGGTCAGGACTTAGCGGAAGTCGATTTACTCTTATTCGACAATGAAGACCGCGTGGTTTTCTGTGAAATCGTCACATCCCCTTCCGACTTAAAAGACCTCGAAGCCGAAATCATCTACAAGAAAAAACTCTTCGGCTACCTCTTCGGACAGGACAATGTGGGATTCATCCTCTTCTCTTCCGTAGATATTGAAAACACCCAGGTGGTCCGCCGCCTGAAATCCGACCCGGACAATGCCTACATCTGTACCCGCGAGTGTGAGGTCATGAAGTCCTGCCTCAAAGGCATGCGGATTATGAATCTCCCAACCCAGCAGGAGAACAGCCCGAAACTGGTGCGTGCCGAGGACCTGCGGACACAGTTATTCGATTACAAAAAGCTCCATGACGAAGCACTCTCGCAGCTTTACTTCGCACAGGAGCATGACTTAACCGCAAACCAGTTCTTCGACAACCCGTCGGTCTCCCCGCTGGTGAAGAAGGTTATCTGCGGCGGCATGTACCCTTCCGCAATCAAAAATCTCGTGCAGAACTACGGACTGCGGATTAAATCCGAACAGCTGACCGTGCAGGCAGTCATGGAAAACTACTCGAAGGTCATCCTTGCCGTGGACTTCCCGGAAATTGAGCCGGTCGTCTATCTGAAGCCGAGAAAACAGCGGCAGTACCTGAAGATGGTGCCGGCAAGTACCGGCGGATTCAAGTACGAACGCCCGACGCCGCCGAGAGTCGGCTTCTATCTCTGGCTTGAAACCGTAAAGCCGGGGCTTGGCAGTGAGCGCATGGAGTCTGTTCTGGAATACTGCGCAAGCGAGCTTACGGCATTTCCGAAAACCGGAAAGCCGGAACGCCAGCCCGACCCGGTGAACCTGCCGAAGCCGAAAAAAGGAAAGGGGAAGAAGCGGTCACGGCCGAACGTAGCACGGACAGCGGACAATCAGCAGGCCCGCTCCCAGACAGAGCAGTCCGCAGAGCAGGTAAACCGCAAGGTATCCGGCGGGAACCGCAAGAAGTCCCGCAAGAACCGGCAAAAACCACATACCCCCGTACTGGACAAACAGGAATAATCCGTTCATAACTCCCTGCGGGCGGTTGGTCTTTGCGATATAATCCATAACGCCTGCATTAATTACTCCGTAAACCGCGCCGACCAGAACAATTCCGAGCGGAGAGAAACACACAACCGGAAGCACCAGCGCAAGGCATACCGCGGCAAAGCGGACCACCGCAAGCGAATCGCGGATAGCAAAGCGGGAGGTGATGTATACTGTAACAGCCGTTGCCACGCTCATCAGCCCGGTTAAGATTCCGGTCAGGTCAGCGGAAAGCCCGGACATCTCCGGATAGGTACTCGTAACAACCCCCGTAACTCCGGTAAACATAAAGATACCAAGCCAGAGCCAGAAGTGGAAGCCGGCAACCGAGAAGGTCTCGCCTGCAGAAAGCGCACCGTTTGTTTCGTTGGAATCCGTGAAGAACAGCGAAGCAACTCCTGCCGCCCCGCAGAGCACGCCGAAGAACAGAACGCCGGCATACGGATGCAGAATCGCAAGGAATCCGGAAACCACGAGGCCTGCAACCATACCGATGTTCATCAACGCAATGTAGAGACCGGAAAGTTTCAGATGGTCCTCCTGGGAGTTGACATACGAAAACGCGGCTGCCGCAAAGACGCCGGTAAATATTCCTTCCAGAGCACGGAAGACAATAGATAGCGTCAGGTCAGGATAGACAAAGAACAGCAGAATTGCCGAGACAAACGTTCCAAACAGACCGATTTTTAAAAGCGGGGCACGACCGGTTTTATCCGAGAGCCAGCCGACCGGAAAGACGGTGGCAAATGCCCCGAAGAAGTATGCCGCATAGAGAAAACCCTGAATAGAGGCATCCGGAGCAATATCTGCAAGAACCGGGACAAGGGCGTTGGAAAACGCCATTGCAGAAAACACCCCAAGGAGCAGAGTGATTTTTGTCGCAAGGTTCATGTTATCTCTTCAGAACCCCGATTTCCGAGAGCATCTCCGGCAGATACTCCTTTGTTACGAAATCCAGACCATGGCTTGCGAATGCCTGCTGTTCAGACTTTAATCCCATCTTAAGCTGCAGGTTAATCTCATTCTTCCAGAAGTCGCTGGAGAACCGCGGGTCAGTAAGCTCCGCTTTAAGTGCCTCGATGTCTTTTTCCGAGAGCTTGTCCGCCGGCAGGTTGTAGCGCTGGATATCCGACGGCTTGACACCAATAAAGTGTGCCGAAGGCGTTGCCAGGAACTCGGACATGTGTGCCGTCTTAATCGAACCGTAGGCAACGGATGCGTAGATACGGTAAGACCACGGATCACCGTCCGTGAAGACCACGACCGGAAGCTTAAGCTCCTCGTTTAAGCGTTTGAGCATCCGGCGGGTTGCCCGCGTCGGCTGACCTTTCAAGTGCAGGAGGATAGTGTTATAGTCCTCATCAAACCCGTTTTCCTGCAAACGGGAGAACATACCACCAGTCTCCAGGGCGATAACACAGCAGGCATCGTGGTCCACAAGCTCCACATTTTCCACGTTGTTTGGGATGTTGTATCCTGCCTCTCCCACATCATCCTGACAGTGAATCTCCTTCATACCGCGGCGCGTGTTCTCGCGGACACGCAGCGGACCGAAGATGGATGCCCCGTCCTCTTCCGGACGCATGTGGAAATGCTCTCTCTGCAGAGACGTGATAATCTCCAGGTCCTCAACCAGATAGTTACTCTCGTTTTGGGCATGGAACTTTGCCTGCTTCCAGCCTTCCGAGATGTAATACATTTCTCTTAAGGTTGACGAGCGGTTTTCCTGGAGCTGCATCTTGATAAAGCCCATCACATAGGCCATCTTCAGCATCTGCAGGGAGGACTTGACCGTTCCTGCGTTTCTTGTACTTTCCTTCTCTCCGTACTTCCAGACCTCGGAGTCGTCATCATAGGTCAGATTCCGCTTGGTTCTGGTCGGAAGCGTAATCGACGGAACATCTCCGCCGCCAATCTGGTCGTACCAGACCTTGGCGATTTCCATCAGACGCTTCTGCGTTGCCTGGTCTCTCTCGTTCATCTCAGACATCCAAATCAACCTCCACTTTCAGATTCTCTGCCACACCCTGCATCTGGATAAGACCGCCGCCTTCTCCGGAATAAGTTACCTCGAAGGATTCACCGCCGGCAAGCGTGAACTTCCAGAGCTTCGTATACTCGCCGTCCATCTCGGATACAAACGTCGGCGGGATGTTTGCATCCTCCGCACTGTCTGAGGAGATGTCGTAGAGGGTTATCTCCTGCTCTTTGGTTGTGTAGTTGTCGATATGAATCAGAATCTGTCCGCCGGTTGTTTTCTTCTTTAAGACAACCCGACGCATGATTCTGCCTTCGATAATCGAGGTGTCCGGTACCGGAAGCTCGACAATCTCTGCAACCTTTGCCGCGATTAAGGGGATGACCGCACAGACTGCGCGTGCTCTGTCGTCCTGCTGTTTGTTCTTCTCACGCCTCGATAAGAACTGCTTTAAGTCGCGTCCAAGTTCCTGTAAGGCAAGGGTAATCTCGCGCTCGACCTCCGGAACGGAGGCAACCGCATCCTTGGACTCACTCGTAAACGGCACATTGGTTGCCGCAACGTGGACGAGAATCATTAAAGGTCCCGTCGGCAGTCCCTGCTGGGAGACATTGTAGTTTTTCCAGTTGACGCCCTGTACCGCGTTGGTAATCGCACATGCTCCCTGCTGATACAGCAGCGGGACACGGTTTGCGAAACGCAGAAGCGTTGCCTGACCTTCGGTCTGCAGTTTTCCGCCGTATCCGATAGCCGCCTCCACAATGAAAGAGTGGCCGCCGAAAACATTTCCGGGACGGGTTCTTGCCTTGATGAAGTCCAGCTCGAACTCCTTTTCCATTCCCTTGACGATAAGCTCTTCAGTAATCGGCGACAGACACTGGGATGCCGGCGGGGCGGGAATCTTTGTGGTCTGCATGGCTTCGAGGAGTGCCGAGAGCTGTTCGAGAGAAAGCGTGTCTGCTTTGGTCTCCGGCTTTAACTTGGAGTAGAGGCAGATTTCCGCTGCCGTCTTTGCCCCGACCTTGGAGAAGCTGTCAACCAGGAACTCAGAGAGCGGAAGCGAAGAGGCCGCCGCCATACGCTTTAAGACGCCAAGCTCAATGCCGTACGGATGAGGCTTGATGGCCACGGGGCACGGCGGAACGTCGGAAGAGACGCGGTCGAAGATGAACGCATCGTCGTCGAGTTCCACGCGGAACTTTGCATGCGGATTGACGATGGATGTGTATTTCAGGTACTCGAGCAGTTTCTTCTTTGCGGCGATACTGCTCTTGAACTCCAGCTCAATTCTTGTTCCGTGCGGGAGAATCCAGTCAATCTCCTCATGCGACAAAACCTCCGGCTCGTTGTCCTCGGTCTTGATGGTAAGCGTCATCTTATGCGCAGGACGCGAGGCGTCGGTTCTGGAAATGACGGTGGTCGGCTTGCCGGTTGTCAGCTGTGCATAGAGAACTGCCGCAGAAATTCCGATACCCTGCTGACCGCGGGTCTGTCTTACCTGGTGGAAACGGGAACCGTAGAGCAGTTTTGCATAGACCGACGGCATCTTCTCCGGGATGATTCCAGGGCCATTGTCTTCGACAACCACGCGGAAGACGTCCTCTTTGATACGGCGAACCGAGACTAAAATATCCGGAAGCACCTGTGCCTCCTCGCACGCATCCAGCGAGTTGTCAATGGCTTCCTTTACGGTGGTGATGATTCCCCTGGTTGGAGAATCAAAACCGAGCATGTGTTTGTTCTTCTCAAAAAATTCCGCTACACTGATGCTTCGCTGTTTCTTGGCAAGCTCGTCAGCAAGAACCATGCAGTACCTCGGAAACTGCGGCTTCTAAGGTCATCTCGGTCTGGACTGCGGTTTCCAGGTTCTTGAGCATGACCGTTCCGGCTTCTGCCTCTTTTCCGCCGATGACAACCGCGTGGGTTGCGCCGGACTTTAAGGCAGAGGAGAGCTGTGCGCCGAATCCTCTGTCCAGCAGGTCCATGACAGCGGGAATGCCTGCCTCGCGGAATGCGGCAGCGGCGGCATATGCAGCGTTTCTGGTCTCTTTAGTACAGACGACCGCAACCGACGGTCCGCGTGCCGGTTTGAACTCGCCGATAGAGACGGCAACGCGGTCAAAGCCGATGCCAAATCCGCAGGACGGGGTGTCCTTTCCGCCGAATAAGTGGGCTAAGCGGTAGACGCCGCCGCCTAAAATCTGGTTCTCTGCGCCTAAGTTGTCGGCGAATCCTTCAAAGACCATGCCGGTGTAGTAGTCAAGGCCGCGGGCAATGCCGAAGTTGTAGACAACCGGGATGTTCTGTGCTTCAAGGAAGCCGAAGGTCTCTTCAATGCGGGCTTTTTCCGGAATGTCGCCGACGACGGCAAAGACTTCGGCAAGGCTCTGTGCTTTGGTAAGAGCGACAAGCGGTTCGAAGAGTTCCGGCTTTCCAAGGGATGCCACAGTGTTTTTCAGGAGCTCTTCATCTCTCTTGTCCAGAGCGGACATGACCTTCTTCTGTTCGACCGCGTCGAGATCTGCTAAGAGAGACTTCATCGGAGCGAGGTGTCCTACTTTGATGATGAAGTTAACACCGGTGCATTTGAGAAGGGAGTAGGCAAGGGCGATGACTTCGGCATCGGCGGCGGCAGAGTCTGCGCCGATTAACTCACAGCCGAACTGCCAGAACTGCCGGTAGCGTCCTTTCTGCGGGCGTTCGTAGCGGAAGCATTCTTCGAAGTAGAACCAGCGAAGCGGTTTTGGGGCGACCTGTGCTTCGTTTACGTAGGCACGAATGGTCGGAGCAGTAAGCTCCGGGCGAAGGGCGATGCCGCGGCCTCCTTTGTCTTCGAAGGCGTACATTTCACCAAGGATTCCCTCTCCTGATTTGAGGACGAAGAGTTCCTGTTCCTCGAACATCGGGGTTACGATTTCGCCGTAGCCGAAGGAGGCGGCAACTTTTCTCATCTTCTGTTCGAGTTCACGGCGCTGGGCCATTTCATCCGGAAGGAAATCCCGGGTTCCGCGTGGTTTCTGTATCATTTATTTTCTCCGTGGGGCTGATCCGATTAAACGTTTCCAGGCTGATTCGTTTCCAACCCAGACATCTTCTTTTTTGATTCTTGACTGCAGGTAGAGGGCAAGCAGGATAAGACCGATTCCTAAGTAAAGGAGGGTTACGTCAAGCATCCCGCAAAGGGCACAGCCGAACCAGGAAAGGGCAGTGATTAACACTCCCTGATAGGCGGCTTTTCGGTAGCCGGGCTGTCCGGTTCTGACGAAGATTCGCGTGTCGCGAAGCCAGAGGAAGGAGACTGCGGCGGCGCCGAATAAGCCGACGAAGAAGATGGGGTCAAGAGATGGAACCATGTTGTGGTATATATTTGGCGGGAAGGTACTTTAACATGGTGCAAGAGTTGTTTGCAGGCATCGAACAAGATGCAACGCGAGAGCGTTGCGGAACAGCGGAGGAGCGATAAGCGACGGAGCGGCTACGATTAGTTCAAACGTTTTCTTCTGATTCGTGTAAATTCGCGTCTTTGTATTATTCATATCGAAGCCAGGCAGATAAACACGCGAATCTACACGAATAAAAAAATAAAACCTGAATCAATACGCTGTCGAAAGCTTCGCATATCGCTCGCTTTCTGTTCCGCAACGCTGTCGCGTTGCTCTTTGGTATTTGATTGAATTTCAGAAATCTATTTTTATGCAGACTGCCAATATGTAAAGGCGATTAGCCGAGATAGTCTAGTCCGGAAAGGCGGTGGCCTTGAAAGCCTCTGGTGGTAACACCTCGGGAGTTCAAATCTCCCTCTCGGCGCTTGTTTTCTCAATGTGATTATCAGTCGGAAGGATATTATATCACAAGATTCACATAGTTAATTATGTCTTACAAAACAGCACGACGGATTTTTGCCGTCGCGATTCTGCTTTGCGTCTGTCTGCTTTTTGCATCCCCGGCAGCCGCGGCATTTTCCGGTTCCGGAACAGAGGCCGATCCGTATCTGATTCAGTCGAATGCGGATATGAAAAAGCTCGCTGAACTCGTGAACGCCGGCGAGGAGAAGTATGCATCCGCACACTATCTGCTGACCGCAGACCTTGCCTTAGAGGACGAGAACTGGACGCCGATTGGAAGTTCCATGGGCAAGAGTTTTGCCGGTGTCTTTGACGGAAACGAGAAGACCATAACCTACAGTATCGATGAGATTGCATACCGCTGCACCGGTCTTTTCGGCAGCAACGCCGGAACGATTCAGAACCTGTATGTCAAGTGTCTGATTTCCGGCGTCTATGATGACCCGGGACTGTATGCAGGAGGAATTGCCGGTATGAACTTCCAGGGAACCATTGAGAACTGTGTCTCTTCTGCGGAGATTCATGTGCTCAGCGGTGCGGTCTATGCAGGAGGTATCGCCGGTTATGATTCCGGCGGAGTTATTCAGGAGTGTTCTTCTGAGGTAGAGATTTCTGCAGAGAGTCTGGATGATGATACCGTCGGTGTCGGCGGAATTGTCGGAGATACGTCCGGAAAAGTTGATGCCTGTACCGCGGCAGGAACGGTCTATGCAAACGGTGCAGAGTCTGTGTATGCGGGAGGTATTGCCGGAGTCAGCTGGAACAAGGAGATTTCCCGCTGTACCGCAGGTGTTGACGTCTCCGCGGCAGGAGTCTCTGATGATATGTATGCCGGAGGCGTTACCGGTATGAATCAGGGTGTGATTGCTGACTGTACCGTAAAGAGCTGTGATGTCTCAGCAGTCTGTTCCGGAGAGGACTGGACCTACACATATGCCGGAGGAATTACCGGACGGAATTATGAGAGCGGAGAGATTAAAGACTGTGTGACTGACGCAGATGTATCCGCTTCTGCTTCCGCAGTCCCGGCAGATGATAACGACAACTGGCCGCAGGTGTTTGCCGGAGGGCTTGCCGGATACAATGAGGGACGGATTGCAGACTGTCTGACTTCCGGTTCTGTTTCCGGAGAGGCAGAAGGCGAGGTCTTCTCTGATGTTCTGGTCGGACAGGATGAGGGCACGGTGAAGAACTGTGCCGCAGGAGACGGACCCATGTTTGACAACACTCCATCAGATGATTCCGCAGAGAGTCCGATACCGGCACTTGGTATGGTGCTCGGCGGGCTGTGTGCTGCGGGTGTCCTGAGAAGAAAATAATTTTCTCTTTTTTTTGTGTACGGGTTTTCGCGAGTACTTTGGCTGTGTTTGGAAAAAGAAGAATTATCATCATCTCCGGCTTTATTTGGATAAAAAACCGCTGATAACATGCACCGTGGGTTTGGCGTTGGGTTTTTGCAATTTTTTTGGACGCATGAGATAAAACCGCTGATAACGCTGATGCAGGCGTTTCACGCCTGCGCAGCTCGTCGCTGTCGCTCCTTTCAGTCGCGACCTGCTGTCGCAGCCGCTTTGGAGCTGCCAAAATAAATCTCTAAATCAAAAAGCAACGCTCAGTCGCGGCTGCGACAGCAGGTCGCCGAAGGCGACAAGCTCGAGTCGGGAGCACATACCTGCTCAGGTTGTGCGACGAGCTGCGCGAGCGTGAGCGAGCATCAGCGTAATCAGCGGTTTGTTCTCATGGGTTTAGGGCTTTGGAAACAGAGTAATTCAATTTAGGAACAACGCAGAAAAATTCCATATTCCATTTGTATCTGTCGGAGCATCTCTAAGCCGGAAATCTATTATATCTCAGACTTCACATAGTTAACTATGAATAAAACAACAGTGGCACGGCGGATTTTTGCAGTCTGTGTTCTGCTTGGCGCATGTCTGCTTCTGGCATCGCCTGCCGCCGCAGTATTTTCCGGCTCCGGAACGGAGGACAGTCCGTATCTGATTCAGTCTGAGGATGATATGAGAACGCTTTCCGAGCAGGTTGACGCAGGCAGTGAAGAGCTGAGAGGAGCCTGGTATCTGCTGACAACAGACCTTGTTCTCAGCGGCGAGTGGAAGCCTATTGGTCTAAGCAAGGCAGAGACGTTCTATGGAGTGTTTGACGGAAACGGGAAGTCCGTACGCTATACGATAGCAAACCCAAAAACCCCGTATGCCGGGCTTTTCGGTTCTAATTCCGGGACTATCCGGAATCTGGTTGTAGAGGCGGAGATTTCCGGAATCTGTGCCGAGGAGCCGCTTACTGCCGGAGGCGTTGCCGGTCTGAATTTCCAGGGTACGATTGAGAACTGCCGGTTTACGACGAAGATTACGGCAGAGAAGGTACGCTGTGCGGGCGGGGTTGTCGGGTATGATTCCGCAGGAATTATCCGGGGATGCAGCGGTACGGCGGATATTTCTGTGCAGGGTTCGATAACAGAGGATGTGAAAGCCGGCGGGGTTGTCGGAGAGACGACAGGAGATGTCTTTGACTGTGCGGTTTTAGGAACGGTTTTTGCCGAAGGAAGAAACTGGGTGTATGCAGGCGGTATTTCCGGCTGTTCGATGAACGGTCAGACGGCAGGCTGTACTGCAGAGACCGATGTTACTGCTTCCGGTTCCGGGGAGAATCTCTATGCGGGAGGAGTTGCTGGAGAGAATCACGGGTTTGTGGAACGCTGTACGGTAAAAGAGTCTGCGGTTTCCGCGGTCTTTAACGGAGCAGGGCAGATGTTTGTGTATGCCGGCGGTCTTGTCGGAAGGAATTATGCAGCGGTGTACGGTTCTGAGACGGAGGCAGATGTGTCTTCGGATGTTTCCGGTATCCGGGAGTCTGATATGCCGCGTAAGGTTTCTCTCGGCGGAGCGGTCGGGCAGAATGAAGAAAGCGGCGAGGTGAGTTCCTGTGCGGTGTATGGTTCAGTTTCTGCTGCGGGAACGGAGGATGTGTTTTCCGATACCTTTGTCGGGAAGAATTACGGGACGGTTTCTGACTGCAGTTCCGATACAGGAAGAACCGCTGTTCCGGAAAGTCCCCTGCCACTCTTTGGTATGGTGCTCGGCGGGCTGTATGCTCTGGTTTTGAGAAGGGAATAATTCTCTTTTTTTGTGTGGTCTGCTCTAAGCCAATCTATTTACCCTCTGCCCATCAATATACAACATATGGCAGACACCTCCATACCCCGGCTTCTCCTCATCGGCCTCCTTGTCGGTGCAGTCTCCGGAATTGGAGCAGTCTTCTTTTTCAAAGGAATCGAGCTTGGCTCACACCTTCTCTTGAACAACATCTTAGGATACAGTTACCCAACCGAAGGGCTGAACTTTGCAGATGCCGCATCCTGGGCGCCGCCGGAAACCGTCTGGCTCATTCTCCCGATTCTCCTGCTCGGTGCACTCATCTCCGGACTCATCGTCTGGAAGTTCGCTCCCGAAGCCGAAGGACACGGAACAGATGCAGCACTCAAAGCCTATCACGGAGACGGAAAAATCCGCTGGCGTGTCCCGTTTGTCAAGGCGCTTTCCTCGATTATCACCATCTCCTCCGGCGGCAGTGCGGGCTGTGAAGGGCCGACGGCACAGATATCCGCCGGGTTCGGTTCGATATTAGCCGACATCATGAAACTCTCTCCCCGCGAGCGCCGTATCGCGATAGCGGTCGGAATCGGGGGCGGAGTAGGCGCCATCTTCAAAGCTCCGCTTGGCGGAGCTATTCTTGCCGCGGAGATTCTTTATCTCAGAGACTTCAAGTACGACGCTCTGCTTCCCGCATTTGTCTCCTCCCTTACCGGATATGCAATCTTCGGCCTCTTCGAAGGGTTCACCCCGCTCTTCGGAACTGCTGATATGGGATGGACTGCGGTACAGCTTCCCTTCTTCCTCCTGCTTGGAATCCTTTCCGCAGGCATGGGATATCTCTACATCAAAACCTTCTACGGAACAAAAAAGGTCTTTGATGCCGCAGAGAAAAAATACCGCATCCCCAAGTTCCTCAAGCCGGTTATCGGCGCCGGTATCTTCGGGCTGATTATCATCCTCCTCGCCTATCTTTCGCCGGAGACCTTGATTGTCGGAGTCGGGTGTCTTGGAACCGGCTACGGATTTGTCCAGCTTGCCCTCTACAACCTCCTGCCGTTTACCGTGCTTCTCCTGTTGCCGTTTGTAAAAATTCTCGCAACCTCGTTAACTATCGGCAGCGGGGCATCCGGCGGTGTGTTTGCCCCGGGACTTGCAGTCGGCGGATTTTTAGGCGGGGCCTTGGGAAGCGGACTGCATCTTCTCTTCCCGGAACTGGTCGGCGCTTCGGCTATCCCGGTCTTTGTTGTAATCGGAATGATAGCTGTTTTCGGCAGCGTATCCCACGCCCCGGTTGCGGTTCTCTTAATGGTTCTGGAAATGACCGGAAGCTTTGATTTGGCAATCCCTGCTGTGCTTGCAGTCACTGCCGCAACAGTTCTCATGCGGGACAATACAATATTCCAGGAACAGAGAATCAGCAGAGTGAAGAACTGGAAGATAGAAAAGAGATAAAAGAGGGATTTGCTCCCTGAATTCAACCGCTATTAAGGAGCAAATCCACAGTTACCGTTACCCGAAAATAACCCATCTGTCATAAATCGGGTCGCGGTCGTTTTCCGAGATTTCCAGATACCGGCCAACCCCGGCCGCCCATTCCTGGACCCATTTTGCTTCCTCTTCTGTAGCCACCGTAATCAGCGTTTTTTCCGTGATACCGGCAAGCTCTTCGACAATCGGCTGCCAGAGTTCTTTCGTGTACTGATACATCTGGCCGAACATAATGCCGAGTCCAAACTCTGCATCCGGCATATAGGCAGAAGCTGTGCGACCGTCAATGCAGACCGTCTCTTCCGGCTTCAGTCTGCCGTTTTTGAATCCGAGCGAGAGAAGTTCTGCGTCGTTGTCGTAGGCGATAGGAGACGCCCCGATCTCTCTCATCACCTGTGAACCGATACCTGAACCGCAGCAGGCATCAATACAGATTCCGGAAACAGATTCGCCGAACTTTTCGCGAACGAGCGAGCGGATTTTATCGATTCTCTCTTCCGTGATATCCTCACGGGTCGGCGGGATTTCCTCGATGATAATCTGTGCAAAGTATGCCCGAAGCGCCGCCTCGACCTCTGCCCGCGGCTCTTCATACATGTCTCCATCTGCCGCCTCAAAGAGGGAGAGCTCTGCCGGCGTCGGGTCGCGGAACATCCAGGACGTTGCAAACCAGACACCTTCATTGTTCACCGCAAACAGCAACGGGTTTCCCTCTTCATCCAGCAGAATGCGGGCCCCGCCTGCCGCAGGTTTTGCCTCGCAGATAAGAACTGCCGGTTCCCCGTTGTTTACCAGAGAAGCATAATCCGGCTCGATAAACCGGAGCTCCTCAACCTCAATCATCTCTTCTAAAGACTTCATATTACTCGTTTCTTCCAATCGTCAGGCCTTCCGTTGCCTTGATTACCCCGCTGACTCTGGCATCCTCATGCAGCCAGACCAGATTGCCGATAAGGTCTCCTAAGATATCTGCCCCGCGTTCAACGCGGATGTTCTTTGCCGCAACATCTCCGTGGACCGCATCACGCGGACCAACCTTAACCCGCTTCGATGCCTGGATGCTGCCGAAGATGGTAGTATCCTTTCTGACCTTGACGGTCTCTGCCTTGATGTTTCCGTGCAGACGGCAGTTGGAGCCAATCTCCATTGGAGTCGGCACAGAGAAGTAGCGAAGGTCCATGGTCGTCTTCGGCGGCAGAACAAGCGGTGTGCTCTGTGCTTCGGCAACCAGCTCGTTGAGTTTTCTCTTGGTGGACTCCTCTCCTTCGATGTGGAGCATTGTCATGACATACAGCAGGAGGTAGAGAACCACCGGCATGGGGTTGCGAATGGCGATGTCGCCTAAGGCCTTGAACTCTTTGTCAATCGTTACGTTATCGCCGATGTCGAGGTTTCCGCCGACGGTGAGTTTTCCGTGAATCTTCACGCCTTCGCCTAAGTAGGCGTCGCCGTTGCAGATAACCGTTCCATGCACTTCGCAGAAGTTGTCGATACGAAGATCTCCTTCGGCAACGACGTCTCCGTGCATGGTGGAGAGTTCGCAGATTGCGATATCATTTCCGTAGAGACCGTATCCGATATTACAGTGGTCTCCGACTAAAATGTCGCTTTTTGTTTTCAGATTTCGTTCCTGCAGTTCCGTCTTGTTCGGCAGAACGCAGGTCTTGAACAGTTCCGTGGATGAGACAACAAAAGCGGCGGTATCTTCATCTATTGAAGCAAGCTGCTGTTTCAGGACTTCCGGTTCGGGAATCTCGGAAAACAGCGGCTCGGCTTTCTCCGCAGGCGGGGTCTGCTGTTCGGTTTCGATGATTTCCTCTTCCGCGACATCAGGCAGGTTGAGGAATTTTTCCTCAGGCCCTGCCGGATAGTCCGGAATGGACTCCGCCACAATTATTCTATGATTCGACATCCTTTCCTACTTAGTATATCGTTATGCACCGTACTTATGGGTTTTGTCGATTAAATCGAGTAAAACCGGCATGAGATAGGCACCGCTGATTCTGCACATAGCACCAGCCGCACAGGAGATTTCATCATAGGCCGAAACATTGTCCACGCGGCATCCGTCTCCTCTGATAATCAGCGGGACCGGGTCTGCACTGTGGTCTTTGACGGAACACGGGGTGGAGTGGTCTCCGCAGACGGCAATCATGATATCGGTTCTCTCGAGGAACGGGAGAATAGCGGCATCAATCTTTTCGAGGAAGGCCTTCTTCTCTTCGGCCTTGCCGTCATGTCCGTATTCGTCGGCGTTTTTGATGTTGAAGAGGACAAAGTCTTTGGTCTCGAACTGTTTTAAGACAAGCTGGACCTGTTCATCAAGCGGAGTGCTTGGGAGAACCGGGATTCTTTCAAGGCCGACGGAACTGCCGATTCCGGCGATTAATGCCGCGGAAGCGACAACACTGCCTGAGAGCTCGTGCTTTTCCTCGAAGGTCTCATAGACGCCCATCTCGCCTGCGCCGCGGATTAAGACGACGTTTGCCGGGTTCTTGCCTTCTGCTTTGCGGGCAAGGTTTACCGGGTGGTTTTTCAGAATCTCGTATGCCTGGCGGGAGAACTCGTTGCAGATTTCTGCTGTTCTCTTTGCTTCCGGCGTGTCATCTTCCGGGACGATGACAAGCGGGGCAACACCGGTCTTTTTCGGGTCGTTGGTGGAAACTGCGGCAGAGAGTCCGTCTCCTTTGAGGGCGAGTGCGGCACGGTGTCCTGTTCCCGGCTCGAACTCGATGGTTACTCCGTACTTGGATAAGTCAACACCTTCTTTGACTGCGCGGGAGATTTCGGTGGTGTCCTCGATTCTTCCGGCTCTGCGGTCGATGACAAGGCCATCGTCATCTACGGTAGAGTAGTTTGCACGGAAACCAATCATTCCAGGCTTCATAGCGATACCGACACCGGCAGCCTCGAGCGGTCCTCTTCCGGTATAGTATTTCTGCGGTTCGTAGCCTAAGAGGCTTAAGTGGGCAGTGTCAGAGCCTGCGCGGATGCCGGGTGCTACCGGATCCATAATTCCGCAGATACCGTCAGCTGCGAGGCGGTCAAGGTTGGGGATGGAGGCTGCCTGCAGCGGAGTTTTTCCGCCGAAACATGCACACGGGCGGTCGCCTACGCCGTCGATGATTAAGAGTAATATTTTCGATGCGGTCATTTCTATAGTATTGGTTTTGTCAGGGTAAATAAGGCGTCTGTCAGACAGAGGAGGGAGGGCGATTCATACCAGGCGGCGGTATCTTTATTTCTGTGTACGTCGAATACATTAAGCACTCTTCCATGAGCCAAGTCTCATGCGGCATCCTGACGTCCGCGAATGACGGCAGTCGGGATTCCTTATGACAAGAGTAAACCCAAGGTAATCCTTATGACAAAGCGACCACTGGAAATTTTAGATCAGGTCTTGAACCGCCAGCCCGTCATCATTTCGCTGAAAGGCGGACGAGAAATTCGCGGCGTCCTTCAGGGCTACGATGTCCACATGAACCTGGTTCTTGACAAAGCTGAGGAAGAAGGAGAGAACGGAACTGTCAGACTCGGCACGTTAATCGTGCGCGGGGACAATGTTATCTACATCTCTCCGACTGTTGAGTAAATAATACGAGGTGAACTAACCAATGACAAAAGGCACACCATCAATGGGTCTGCGCAACAAGCACTCCCACATTATCTGCCGCCGCTGCGGTAAGATGTCTTACCACGCACGCCACGGAGTCTGCTCTTCCTGCGGATTCGGCAAGAGCTCCAAGCTGCGGAAGTACAACTGGACGACAAAAGCAAGAGACAATTAAAAAGGTCACATTATGAGCGGTATCGCAGGCATCATCGAAACGCAGGATGTCTCATACCCCCTTTATTATGCACTGCACGCCCTCCAGCACAGAGGCCAGGAGGCAGCAGGCATTTCTACTTTTGACGGGGAAAAAGCCTATCTCTATAAGGCACCCGGTCAGCTTTCCGAAGTTTTTTCTGAAGACAGATTACGTACACTTCCCGGATTCTGCGGCGTTGCTCAGGTTCTCTATACTGAGAAAGCATCCCGCGGGAAGAATGAAAATATTCAGCCGCTGAACTTTTCGTTCCAGGGACATCATTTATCCGTGTCTGTTTCCGCATCGCTTATCAACAGCGAGAGCCTTCGGTCTGAGTACGAGGGGAAGGGACATATCTTTTCAACAACATCGAACGCAGAAATAATTGCGGCAATTATTGCACATGAGTTAATCGGCGGAGCATCTCCGCGCGATGCGTTTGTCCGCACACTCCACCGTCTGGAAGGAGCATACACGGGCGTTGCAACGCTGGACGGAATACTCTATGCATTCCGCGATCCGCTTGGCATTAAACCGCTCTGTTTCGGAAAGACCGAGAGAGGTTATCTGGTTGTTTCCGAGAGTGTTGCCTTAGATATCACCGGAGCAGAACTTGTCCGTGATGTGGAGGCAGGAGAGCTTCTTATCTTTACCAAAGAGGCTTTTGAGTCGGTGCAGTTTGCAAAAGCGGAACACAAGGCACACTGTATCTTTGAGTATGTCTATACGGCACGTCCGGATTCGGTTATAGACGGGGTGTTAGTATATGATGCAAGAAGAAGAATCGGTGCACGCTTAGGGAAAATCCCGACTGAGGCAGACCTGGTCTCGCCGGTTCCGGATTCCGGAACTGCATTTGCTACCGGATACTCTGCAGAGTCCGGCATTCCGTATATCGAGGGTCTTTTGAAGAACAGATATGTGGGACGGACGTTTATCATGCCGGGACAGTCGAAGCGTGAGAACGCGGTCCGCATGAAGTTAAATCCGGTCAGAAGCCACATTAAGGATAAGTCGGTTGTCTTAGTGGATGACAGTATTGTGAGAGGCACGACGTCGCTTCATATCGTTGATATGGTGAAGGAGTTCGGGGCAAAGGAGATTCATATGAGAATCGGTTCTACACCGATTATTGCCCCGTGCTACTTCGGTGTTGACCTCCCGACCAGAGAGGAGCTGATTGCGACGAACCGTTCGGTTGAGGAAATCCGTGAGACGATTCATGCAACGACTCTGGAATATATCTCAGCAGAAGAACTGGTTGAGTCTGTCGGTATTCCGGCAGAGGATCTCTGTATTGCCTGTTCGTGCGGCGAGTATCCGGTGGATATTCCGTGCGAGAAGTGTCTGAAGAGAAAGATTACTCTGCTGGATTAATTCCGGCTTCTTTTTTTGTAAGTGCTGAGTGTATTTAGTGTGCCCGCCGGGGAGACTGTTAATGGCGAGAGCCGAAGGCTCAAGCCTTGAGAAAGCCTTTGGCTTGCGACCGCGACGTCCTATTCCGGCGGGGCAGTCGAATAAAACCAAAAACACTCAAAAACAAATACAGGAAAAAAAAAAGATTAAAAGATTGTCTTACTCGACAACCTTGAAGGATGCTCCCGGAATACCGCAGATTGGGCAGCGGTCGGAAGTGTGGTTCAGCTCAACGTTTCCGCAGACCGGGCAGAGGTAGATAGTCTTAACATCAAAGTCCTTGCCTGCCTTGACTGCATCGAGTGCCTTCTGGTAAAGGTCAGCGTGGACTGCCTCTGCCTGCTTTGCGTGCTCGAAGGTGATTAATGCATCCTGTCTGCCTTCTGCCTCTGCGACAGTGATGAACTCCGGGTACATCTCATTAGTCTCGTAGAGTTCACCCTCGCGTCCTGCCTCAAGGTTTGCGACAGTAGTTCCAATGTATCCGCCGACACGAAGCAGTCTTCTTGCGTGAATCTCCTCTGCTGCAGAGGTTGCACGGAAGAGCTTTGCGACCTGATCGTATCCCTCATCAGCTGCTGCCTCTGCAAAGGATTTGTACTTGCGGTTTGCCTGGGACTCTCCGGCAAATGCGTTTGCAATACAGTCTTGAGTATTCATAGTCTATAATTGGTAGCAGCACAGGAATAAACTTTTGGAAAGAGGACATAAACGCGCAGGAAAATCCGAAATCATCCCCGAAACCGAAAGAAGAAAAATACGCCGGAAATACTCAGGCTGACGGATTTTACAGACAGAATGCCTCCGAACCGGAGGCAGGACTGAGACTCTCCGGACAGAACAGAGATATCAGCAGAACAAACACCCGAAAGAGACCTAAAACCGCCACAAAACAGCCGAAGATACGCATAAATAGAGACCCGGACGATAGAAAACATATGGACCTCAGGAACACTCCTGACATCGACAAACCCCGGGAAAAACTGATTGCCCGCGGAGCTTCGGCGCTGGAGCTGGAAGAGCTTATCGCGGCAATCATCGGGAGAGGGACTGCCGGATATGATGCAGTAAAAATCGGAAAACTGGTCGGCAAAATTCTCATGACCTACACTTATGAGACAACAATCCGCGACCTCCTGCATATTCCGGGAATGGGGGAAGCAAAGGCCTGTCAGATATTAGCGGCCTTGGAACTTGCCCGGCGTTTTCCGCCGCCGAAGATGCGAAAGGCAACCATCCACACGCCAAAGGATGTGCTTCCCTTTGTAACCCAGTACCGCTATGACTCGCAGGAAAACTTCCTCGTCCTCACCTTAACCGGAGCACATGAAGTAATCAACGTCCGCCACATCACCAAAGGCATTCTCGACAACTGTCAGGTACATCCGCGGGAAGTGTTTGCCGGCGCAATAGAAGATAGGGCATCCTCGATAATTCTTGTACACAACCATCCGTCGGGAAACCTGGAGCCAAGCAGACAGGACATCCTCATGACAGAAGAACTCAAAAAATGCGGGGAGATACTGGGAATCTCCATTCTTGACCACATCGTGGTAGGTCCGGTAGATGACTACCGGAGCATCTAATTTTTCAGCAGGAAGGAAAGCTTTGCGGCAACGGTGCGGGCAATAATACCAACGGTCAGAGCCGCAATCAGCGAACCTTCGCGGATTCCCACAATCTCGTGCAGGAAAACAAGAGAAGTAACTGCCGCGATACAGACCAGTGTTACATCAAAGGCAACCTTTACCTTGCCGAAATCTTTTTTCACAACAACCGAGGCGATAGTCCGCGAGAGATAATCTGCCGGCATCATCACATAGTCTGCTAAAAGCAGCAGTCCGATACCGGTTCCGAGAATCAGACATCCGGCAAGCATCCAGACAATCTGCAGGAGATAGGTGTCAATTGGAAGCCACGAGAACATCATGATGTTCCAGTCAATACAGGCGGAAAACACCAGAAGGGCCGGAAGTTGTAAAATCTGCCAGGGATTGAAATCCTTTTTGAGGATAGCAATCTGTGCCAGCAGGAAGATGAAGTTCATGATGAAGGTGACTGTTCCAACCGAAACCGGCAGAATTTCACTGACCACATACGGGAAACAGGAAATCGGGGACGTTCCAAGCGATGCGATTACGGAAAGCGCAACGCCTAATCCCATGCAGTATAATCCTGCAATAAAGATAAGAATTCGTTTAATAGGAAATGTCATAAAAAAATAAAGGTTAGCGCTTGGATTTCGCGCACATGCCGCAAACTCTGCAGACCTCTATCTGGGGGGTGAACTCAGAACCTTTTGCGCAGAACGGCGGAATGTCTGCCGCGTCGCGCTTAAAGTACACGTGGGGGATGAGAGAGATGTGGGTATATTTTCCAACTTCGATACCGACTGCATCAGCGATAAACTTCTGCAGATACACGAGAGCGTACATGTTCGAACCGGCGGCAGAGAGCATGTCGTTGCTTCTGAATACAATTTTCATGTCGAGTTTGCCGTTTCGAACCGCACACTGGACCAGCTGAAGGCACGGGCAGTCTGCAAGTTTTGCATCTACCGGCGGACACCAGGTAACGGCCACTGCGCGGCGTGACTCCGGGTTTTCCTTCAGTTTGTCGATGATGTACTGAATCTGATTCTGATGCACTTCTCCGCCGAACTCGAGACCGCAGCCCCAGTCGAAGAGGCGGCCGTGATAATCATACTCGAAGACGGCATCCGAGCCGTGGATGAGGTTGTTTGCATACTCTTTGAGGAATGCCTCTTTGAAGCGGGAGGCAGGAGATACCATGGGCGCTTCGAACGGGTGGTCCACGGAGATGCAGATTTCATCCGTCTCCATGGTCTCCTCGCCGTTTTCGGTTTTCAGGTAGTATCCTTTCTCTAAGATGTAGCGGACAACCAGTTCGTGGGCACGGGAAAGCGTGGGTGCGCGAATCAGTTTCATGCTGAAACAGTATTGGGTTTCTGATGAGTTATAATTTTGCGGAACGCTTTCGCTTGAGGAAAATAATTCAGAAAAAGAAGTAGCCCGTAGCAGATTCGAACTGCTGTCGAGGGATCCAGAGTCCCCCATGATTGACCACTACACTAACGGGCTATGTTACCTAAATAAATGGGACTTTGAATTATATTAACGTTTCGTTTGGATTCACCAGAGAATCTATATCCTCCGAAAATAGATAGTGTACTGTGTCACGAATACTGTACAGCCCGGTGTCCCCCTGGGTGCTGATTCTGTTAATCCTCCTGGTGATTATCGGACTGCCGCTTCTGTTCTTCGGACTGATTGGCGCGGCTCTGGCGAATCTGGGATTCGGATTCTGGGGAATCGTCCTTTTGATAATGGCAATTATTGTCGGCAGTTTTGTTAATCTGCCGGTAACAACGCTGTATCCGAAGAAAATTGCAGAACCGGCGCGCGAGCCGAGAAAGCCGCGCGGACAGTATGCGCCTTCGATGTATGATAAGATGTACCGCACCGAGCGGTTCGAGGTGGAGGAGCCAAAAGAGCAGGAGGGCATGAAAATCTGCATTAATGTCGGCGGAGCGCTGATTCCGCTGCTGATTGCAGTCTATCTGGTGTTCTCTGCTCTGACTGGTCAGATTACTGATGATGTCTGGTACTTCCCGAAGATGATTGCAGCAGTCGCGGTTGTATCTGCGGTCTCGTACTTTGTTGCCCGTCCGGTTAAGGGAATCGGCATTGCCGCGCCGTTCTTTACGGCACCGCTGGTTGCCCTCTGTCTCGGCCTGCTGTTTGCCGGCGGATTCGGTCTTCCGGCGGCAGGTATCGCATTCGTTGCCGGAACGCTTGGAACCGTGATTGGCGCAGATATTCTCCACCTGAGAGATATCGCATCCCACGGGGCAAAGATGGTCTCTATTGGTGGTGCCGGGACCTTTGACGGAATTTTCCTTACAGGGATTGTAACGGCGCTTCTTGCTTCAATCTAACAGTGGGGATAAGGCGCAGGTCGCAAGCCGAAGGCTTGCTCCTGGCTTGAGCCTTCGGCTCTCGCCAACCGCATGCCCCTTAGGCGTCGCGGGCATACGGGCGACTAGGATAGTTACAGCGCGTCTTGCTTCGTTCTAATTCCCACTCATACTTATTTCCCTTCAGCCGACGCATAATACAGACATGGAACTCTCCGGCACCGAAAAAGCATTTGCGGCTCTGCAAAATCTCACTCTCTACACCGAAACCTACGGCTGTACCTATAATACCGGAGATACTGAAAAAATCATCGAGATCGCCAAAGCAAACGGATGCCGGATTGTCGATTCCCCGTTTGAAGCGGACGCGGTTCTTATCAATACCTGTATCGTCATCGAAAAAACCGAGGCGCACATGTATGAACGCCTGACGATGTACGAGAAGAAAAAACTCTTCATCACCGGCTGTCTGCCGCCGGTAGCGGAAAGCAGACTTCGCTCACAGTTCCCGAAGGCATACATCATCAACCCGGACGACATCCACTCCTGCTACCGTGCTGTCGGCACGGCTTCTGTTGGAACGCAGGCCGTTTTGCAGATTGCCCGAGGATGCAGCGGACACTGTACCTACTGCATAACACGCCTTGCCCGCGGAAAACTCCACAGCTTCCCCTTAGATGACATCGTAAAACAGGCAAAGGCCTTCATCGCCGCAGGAGCTACCGAACTGCAAATCACAGCACAAGACACTGCATCCTGGGGAATGGATACTGACTCGCCCCTCCGGCTTCCGGACCTTCTGCGGGCCTTGGGAGAGCTGGACGGAAACTTCATGATTCGCGTTGGAATGGCAAACCCGGACAACCTTCTGCCAATCTTAGATGACTTCCTTGACGCACTCAAATGCGAGAAAATCTTCCTCTTCCTCCACATCCCGGTACAGTCCGGCTCTGACGAGGTCTTAAAGCGGATGGGACGCAGATACACCACCGCCCAGTACGAGGAGATTATCACGCGTTCGCGTGCCGCATTCCCGGACATTCGAATCTGTACAGACTACATTGCCGGATTCTCCGGAGAGACGGATGAAGACGGAGAGGCATCGGTTCAGCAGGTTCTCCGGACCCGGCCGGGAAAAGTCAACATCACACGATTCTCCGTGCGTCCGGGAACTCCTGCCGCCAAATGGAAGCGTCTTCCAGAGCCGATTAAAAAATCCCGTTCGCGTGCCTTAACGGACGCGGCAAACGCAGTCTATGAGGCAAACGGAGAAGCCATGCTCGGCCGCGAGTTTGACTGCGTGGTAACGGAAACCGACAGAGCAGGAAGTGTCACTGCCCGCGACAGAAGTTATCAGAACATTGTAATTTTAGAAGAGTTCCCGCTTGGAACAAAACTGCGGGTGCGGATTGTGGAAAACCGCAAACACTACCTGGTTGCAGAGACGGTTAAAATATACCAGTAATCAGAATAATCAGAATAGCCGCTGGCACTAAGTACCGAAGGGCAAACGAAAACACCTGCTGACCACGGAACTTTACCCCGCATGAACAAATCTCATCAATAACAGCCTTCGGCTTCAAAATCCATCCTGCCGCAAAGCATGCGAGAAGAGAACAGATTGGCAGAAGGACACTGTTGCCAAGGAAATCAAGCATATCGAGAATGTTCATTCCGTTTACCTGAACAAAGTCCAAAACTCCAAAACCGAGAGAAACAATTACTGCTGATATAGAAACCCCGGCAGTAATCCCAAGAACCGCCTTCCTTCTTGAAATCGAAAACTTCTCAGTAAGCGAGGCGACAGCCACCTCATACATAGAAACAGAAGAGGTTACCGCAGCAAAGAACACCATCAGGAAAAATGCCGCACCGATAAGCCCTCCAAGCGGGAATGTCGCAAAGACCTGAGGAAGCGCGATAAACATCAGAGCAGGGCCGGAACCAAGCGTCTCAGGAGAGCCTCCTGAGAGAGCAAAGACAGCCGGAATCACCAGAAGACCGGCTAAAATTGCAACCGCTGTATCGAAAAAATCAATCGAATGAGCAGACTTTACCAGATTTTCACTCTTCGAAAGATACGAGCCGTAAGTCATAATAACACCAGAGCCTATCATGAGCGTGAAAAACATCTGACCAAGAGCTGCCAGCACAAGCTCTGCCGAGAACTGCGAGAAGTCAGGATAGAAGAAGTACCATAGACCATCAAGACCGCCAGGCATGCAGATACAGTAAGCAGCCAGAACCACAAGCATGACAAGCAGAACAGGCATTAAAAGACGTGTTGTCTTTTCAATTCCCCGGCGCACACCGCGAAGCACAATCCATGCGGTCAGTGCGATAAAGATAAGCGTAAAGACAGCAGGGATTACAGGTTCTGCAGTAAATGCCGAAAAGTATCCGGAATCTGCAAGCAGAGAACCGTTTCCGATGATGAACTGCAGGGCATAGTACATAACCCACCCTCCGACAACCGAGTAGAATGAAAAAATAATCAGCGGAGTGATAAAGGTCAGATATCCTGCAAACGAAAGCTTTCGGCTTATCTTCTCATACGCGCAAAGCACACCCGAACCAGTCATACGTCCAAGAGCGCTTTCGGTAAGCACCAGAACAAAACCCGCGGAAAAGACCAGAAGAAGATAAGTTAAAAGAAAGATTCCCCCGCCGTACTCTGCGGCAAGATAGGGGAATCTCCAGATATTACCAAGTCCGACAGCAGCTCCGGCGGTCGCCAGGACAAAACCCATGCGATTCGTGAAGCTGCTGCGGGAGGACATTTAGAGAAGATTCGTCAGGAGAATAACTGCAATAGCAAGCGGTGCGAAGTACTTTAAGACAAAGAGGTAAATCTTCTTCATCTTAAAAGTATGACCCCCATCCTCAATTTCATCAATGACAATCTTCGGCTTCACAATCCAGCCGATTAAGATACAGGTGAGAATCACCACAACCGGCAACAGAATGCTGTTACTGAAGAAGTCAAGCATATCTAAGATGTTGTAACCATTCAGGACGATGAAGTCGAGAACATTGTATCCGAGACAGACGATAACTGCGACAAGGAGCGTAAATGCCGTAACAATTCCCACAGAAATCGGACGGGAAACATTGAACTTCTCCATAATTGCTGCAACCGGTACCTCATACATGCAGATAGCTGATGTCAGGGCTGCGAAGAACACACAGATGAAGAAGAGAGCACCGACAATGTCTCCTCCCGGGAAGGTCTCGAAAACCTGAGGGAGAGCCATAAACATCAGACCGGGACCGGAACCGAGTGCTTCCGGAGAACCGCCGGAGAAGACGAAGACAGCCGGAACGACTAACAGACCGGCAAGAAGGGCAACACCCGTGTCGAAGATTTCGATTGTATGAACGGACTTTTCCAGATTCTCCTTCTTTGCAAGGTAGGAACCGTAGGTAATCATCACACCGAATCCAAGGGTTAACGAGTAGAACAGCTGCCCCATAGCGGCAACAACCGCATCAAACGAAAACTTCGAGAAGTCCGGATAGAGATAGTACCAGAGACCGTCAAGACCTCCCGGCATGCAGATACAGTAGATTGCAAGACCGATGAGCATCAGAATTAAGACCGGCATCAGAACACGTGCCGTCCGCTCAATTCCCTTCTGGACGCCGAACATCATGATAACGCCGGTAATCAGGATAAATACCACTGACCAGAAGATAGGAGACGCAATACTTTGCGTAAATGCATTGAAGAATCCGGTTGCATCAGAGGCAATAAATGCACCTCCTCCGGTGATGAACTCGAATCCGTACTTCATGACCCATCCGCCGATAACGGAATAGTACGGCAGAATGATACAGGGAACCATTAAGGACAGGTATCCGATAAACCGCCACTTACGGCTGATTTTTGCGAATGCGCCGAGAACTCCGCTGCCGGTACTTCTGCCGATAGCAATCTCGGTAATCATAATCGTAAATCCGAGCGTAACTACTAAGAGCAGATAAATTAAGAGGAAGATACCTCCTCCGTACTCAGCTGCAAGATACGGGAAACGCCAGATATTTCCAAGACCAACCGCAGCACCTGCGGTTGCGAGGATGAATCCCATCCTGTTTGAGAATAGATGTCGTTCTGCCATGTTTATGAACCGTCAGCTTTTGTATCATAGCGGTCGTTTAGGATGTTTTCCTTTACGACAGCGTTTTCTTCCACGATGACATCCGGCCAGATGCGCACGCCGGAATGAATGGTGATTCCGGAACGCAGAACACAACGGGGACCAATTACGGTGTTGTGTTCAATGGAACAGTCATCGCCGATTGTGGTGTTGATATCAAGGATACTTCCGGAGACGGTGGTCTCCTTTCCGATAACTACACCGGAGTAAATGGAGGAGGAGAAGATCTTCGCCCCGCTCTTGATAACACAGTTATCTCCGATACTCGTGTACGGGCCAATGATAACATTCTCGCCAATGGTAACGCCGTTTCCAACAAGAACCGGACCTACCACGCGGGACCCTGCGCCAAGCGTGATGCCGTCACCGAAGGTGACAGGGCCTGCGATGTGTGCATCCTTTACATTTAATGAGCCTGCAATGCTGGTTGCGGTGTTTTCCTGAAGCTTCCATTTTTCTGCTGCCCGAAGCATAGCCGGATTTCCGACATCCGTCCAGTTTCCGCGGGCAAGCCAGCCGTTAATCTGGAATCCGCGTTCCATCAGCAGAGGGAAGAGATCCTTTGCGAAATCGAACTTGGTGTTTTCAGGGATGTAGTCGAAAATCATCGGGTCGCAGACATAGATTCCCGTGCTTGCAAGGTTGGAGAAAATCTCTCCCGGAGCAGGCTTTTCGCGGAATCTTCTGATACGCAGGTTTGCATCAATCTCTGCAATACCAAACTCACGCGGGTCTTCAATGCTGATTAAGCCGATTGAAGTAACTGCCGGGCTTGCCATGTGGTCGCGGTAGAACTCGAGGACGTTTAAGTCCGTCATGTGGTCTCCGCCGACAACTAAAAACGGTGCATCTTCTAAGTACTTCTGGGCATTTTTCACACTGCCGGCAGTACCGAGCTTCACTTCCTCGGAAACATACGTAATGTTTGCTCCATAAAGTGAGCCGTCGCCTAAGGCTTTCTGGATATCGTCTCCTAAGTATCCGATGGTAATGACAATATCAGTAAACCCGAGGTCTGCAAGGTGTGTTACCAGGTGGGCGATTGACGGCTGATTTGCCACCGGAATACACGGTTTCGGGCGTTCAAACGTGAGCGGGCGAAGACGCGTGCCTTCTCCGCCGCACATAATGCAGGCTTTCATGCCTTATACATAGGTTTTATATCAATATGTAGGTTACTTCTGGAAGTTCCTATAAGATATAGAGAAGAATCGAGAAGAACTGCAGGACGCTTCCGAGAATCACAAACAGGTGGAAGATACTGTGTACGTAGCGCTTCTGCGTCTTCTTGCCGATTCCGTAAATCACTGCTCCGAGCGTATAGGCAATGCCGCCGAAAAGAAGCAGCAGGATTCCCGGAAGCGGAACTGCAGTTAAGAAGATATCCACGGCGAGGATAATGCTCCAGCCGATTCCGATGTAGCAGGCCATCGAAAACTTGGAATATTTCTTCAAATCAACAGCCGTAAGCGTGGTTGCAAGTGCTACCAGTCCCCAGATGATGCCGAAGAGAATCCAGGCGCGAACCGGAGACACCTCACGGATTGCGCAGAGAACAACCGGCATGTACGAGCCGGCAATCAGGAAGTAGATGGTACAGTGATCTAAAATCTGGAACACCTTTTTTCCGGTTGACCGGCGCAGTCCATGATAAATGCTGGATATTGTATAGAGAAGAATTAAGGATGCCCCGTAGATACAGCTGCTGACAACTGCCCAGGGAGAACCGCTTATCGCAGAGAAGACCACACAGAGGACAAGCGCTACAACGCCAAGAGCTGCCCCTACGATGTGAGACACCATATTGAATATTTCCTCTCCCTTCGTATACTCGGGAAGTTCCCTGTCTGAGAGTTTTGTTCTCTGCATAAATTGTATTCTTTATAGGATATCGAACATTAAACAACTTTGTGGTTGAGACACGCAGAAACACCCATATCACCGCAGAACAAACAATGAATCATGCATCTGGAAAAGCTGTCTTGTGAGTTCTCGGTCTGTCAGGCAGAGGACCTGACGGGTATCCGGTTTGACGATGAGTTTTTGTTCATTGGAAAAACGGACAGTGAACTCTCTGTGGTCTGCAGAACAGAAAGCGTTCCGGAAAATACGATAGCCCGCGAGGACGGCTGGACGGCATACCGGATATGCGGAACACTGGAGTTCTCCCTGGTTGGAATCCTTGCAGATATTTCCCGTACTTTAGCAGACGCCGGCGTCAGCATCTTTGCAGTATCCACATACAACACAGACTATATTCTGGTGAAAAAAGCAATGCAGGGAAAAGCCGAAGAGGCTCTGCTGAATGCCGGACACCGGATTACTGAATCCGGATAATCCGGGCATCAGGGTTTTCATCGGCAAAATACAGCCAGCCGGAAACGGCAGAGCCGACAATTTCCTGCATCAGTTCCATATAGGTTCTGACCTGATTTTCATATTCTGCAAAGCGGCCGCTGCTTTTCGCCGAGGCAATACTTCCTGTTTTGTAGTCGATAACCGCATAGGTTCCGTCGGCATAGCGGACAAACCGGTCAATTACCCGGCGCTCTCCTCCGCAGACAACCGGCATTTCACAGCGTTCGAACACAACATTTTCCATCAGCGGGCAGGAGAGGAACTCCGCATACATGTCTGCAAAATCAGCATGGGAACTCTCCCCGGCAAAAACGGAGTGCAGAAGCGTTCCGCGCTGCATTGCATACTCGGCATCCCGGGAAATAACCGCAGGCTCATCATCCTCTGCCGGGATTGGATGGGACACCGCATCACCTGCTGTGTACGATGCAGGAGATATTGGCACATCCGGAACGCAGAGTGCACCGGAATAGACAACCGGGTTCTGAGACAGACCGGATTTGGCATCCTGATACATCTTCATAAACGACTTCTCGGAATACCCGGCCTTTGTCTCCTCCGAGCCGCAGAGAACCAGATGATCCCGGGCACGGGTTGCGGCAACATAGAAGAGGCGTTTGCGTTCCGCTCCTTCTTTATCCTCAGTTTCGTTCTTGATGAGTGTGCGGAGAATATTTACCGAATCTCCGTCATACGGGCGGACAGAGATTCCATACCCGAGTTTCTCGTGGAATACGAGAGGCGTGGCAGGGGAGGCACGGAAATATCCGGCATAGGCACAGCATACTATCGGATACTCCAGTCCTTTGGAGGAGTGGACCGTCATAATCTTTACCCGGTCTCCGCTGTCGTCTGCCGGCTCACCGTCTCCCTCCTGCAAATCCCCTTCCATGCTGACATCCAGAAGTGCGACAAACTCCTGCAGGGAAAACGGTTTTGCCGAAGACCTGCTGCGCAGGATGTCCTGCAGTTTAATCAGATTTCCCTCCATCTGTGTTCCGCCGGAAACAGAAGAATAGAGGGAGAAAATCTCTGACTCCTGTAAAATCCGCTGAAGAGCAGCTGAAGGAGAGAGATGTCTTGCATACTCTCTCCAGCGTCTGAGGTCCTGGAGAGCCGCGGCAATTCTGCTCTCCGGATTGGCTTTGGCATATTTGTTTAGACGATAGGAGAGCGTGCCGGACTCTTTGTGTGCCGCAGATTCAAGCTCTGCATCAGAGACCGAGAAGTACGGAGAACGCAGTGCCCCGTACAGCGAAACATCCTCTTCCGGATAGAGAACAGCCGATAAGACATTGCGCAGGTCTGCTGTCTCCTGCTTTGCATAGAAATCCTTCCCGGACGCCTCCTCATACGGAATGCCGTACTTTTCCAAAGCCGGGCGAAGATACGGCAGGCGGGTACGTCTTTCAATCAGAATAGCAACGTCCGAGAACCGGGCAGGGCGAAGAGTCCCGTCTGCCTGATAGACAGACCGTGTCTGCAGAGCAACCGCATCATAAATCCACGAGGCAAGCGCTTCTGCCTCATGGATTTTCTGTGCAGATTTATCTCCGTCATAGGGAAGCTGAATACAGGACACAGAGCCGCAGGCATCTTTGCGGGAGGCATGTATTGCATCATACGGGGGGTCCCAGGGTTTATTCTGATTCTGGAAAACTCCGGAGAAGAGTTCGTTTACGAAACAGATAATCTCCGGCGTGGAACGGAAACTGGTGTCAAGAGCAACCGGTTTTTCCGGAAACTCCGCCTGCAGTCCCATGAATCCCGCAACATCCGCATTTCTGAACAGGTAAATCGACTGTTTGGCATCGCCGACGATGAAGAGCCGGTCACTTTCCTTCGGGTCTCCGCAGAGTTTCTTCACCAGCCGGATAAGTTTTGGATCATTGTCCTGCACTTCATCCACCAGAACATACCGACAGCGCTGCGACACCGTCTGCAGAATTTCCGGATGTTCATCGGACAGCAGTCTGTCTGTCAGTTCGATGAGATCGTCGAAATCAAGAACACCGGCACGCCGTTTCTCCCCGGCAATTTTTTCCGCACAGTACTTTGCGGTCCGGTAAAAATCCAGAAGAAGAACTCTGGTGAGAGTAAACACGCGGCTCTCTTTTCCCGGCAGGAAGGATAGTGATTTGAAAATCTGCAGGAAGGAGGATACGGTCTCCGGCTCATTAGAGAAAACCGGGAAGTCCTTTTTACTTTTCACTGTCAGATCTGGGGAATGAACACAGACCGAATAGATTTCCTGCGGAGTCTGCGCCGCGGAAAGAGCCTGTACGAAAAAGAGATACTTCCCTCTCCACGCATTGCGCAGGCGGGAATCTGCAGCATTCAGGCGTTCTATCAGGCCGCAGTTTACCGGGTCGGTGAAGAACCAGTCTTTCAGATACAGCAGATACTCGGCTTCATCTGCTGTTTCCAGAAGAGCGAAGAACGGATGGGAGGTATCCACATTGTTTCTGCCCATATACTCCCGGTATGCAGAAATCCATGCAAGGCGAATGCTCTCCGAATCATTTTGCAGGACAGAGAACCACTCTGCATCAGCTGATGCAAGGGAACGGATAATCTGTTTAATATCTCCCGGTGATGTGTAGGCAAATATTCTGACAACCGTGTCGAAGAGTTCTTCGGGCGGGTGTTCCAGAACATCCGTGATAGTGCGTTCGACAAGTTCGGTTTTGTCAAGCTCGTCCATCACGGAAAAACCCGGGTCAACGCCTGCCTCATAGGCGAACTCTTTGAGGATGGATAGACAGAATCCGTGGAAGGTGCTGATTGTTCCCTGCGAAAATGTCTCCCAGCTTTCCCGCAGTTCCGGCCTGGTCTCTGCCTGCTTCTTGAGCTCGCGGGAAATCTTTGTCTGCATCTCGGCGGCAGCCTTGTCTGTGTAGGTAAGTGCCACGATATCGCGCGGAAGAACACCTGATTCCAGAAGAGAGAGATATTTCTGAGTTAAGAGGAAGGTCTTTCCCGTGCCGGCACCTGCGGTTACACAGATGCTTTTTCCTCTCTCCAGTGCTTTTTCCTGTGCCGGCGTGTAGGTATATTCAGTCATTTTCTCCTCCGTCATCATTTCGGCAGATGGAACGGTACGCACAGTATTTGACGCCGCAGTCCGGCTTTGCTGCGCAGACGCCGGAGCGAATCGATGCGAGAATTTCGGAAATTCTCTCCTTTGCCTCGGTAATCATCACATATGCACCAGCCGGGAAAAGGTCTATCACGCCGACATGGGTTGGGGATGTCTGCAGGTAGTATCCGGTAAGCGGAGTTAAAGCGGTTTCCTGTGCAATTCCTTCTGTGTATGCCGGAAGCTGTAAGACCAACCCCTTCGACACATCTGATTTGTTCTTGGACTTTCCGGTCTTGTAGTCAAGAACACGGAACTCACTGCCCCGCAAAATCACGCGGTCCACTCTGCCGGAGACGGTAATTCCGTCAAAGACAGCAGAGACATCCCGCTCCAGCCACTCAGGGCCGGTGGAAAATCCTTCTTCGGCGAGCTGGATTTCTGTGTCGATTATTTTCTGCAGAGCACTTTCAAGCATCTCGAATCCGCAGTACTGCAGATACTTCGCTTTCCAGGACGGGGTATCAATTCCGGTCTTTTCCATTTCCTCGCGGAGGAGAGAGGAGATTTCTGTATAGGCGTCCTCGCGCATATCTGCGGTGATGCAGGGATGTTTTCGGAAGTATTGTTCCAGAACATCGTGCATGACCGTTCCGATGCGAATATGTTCTGCCGTGAAGTCCTGCGGATTTTCAAGATGCAGGTGATGCGTCAGATACCAGGAGAAGGGGCAGAGTGCGTAGTTTTCAAGGAAGGTCGGGGATACATGCTCTTTCTGTGCGTACTCAGCATCAAAGGAGTCGCCTGCAAAGCATGCTGTGTAGTCTCCAGGAGCATATCGGTCGCAGTTTTCGATTTTTATGCGGACGGCGGTATCTGCAAGGTCGCGGATGCCGAATACCGGCGGCAGTTCCTTTTGTTCCGCAATCAGGCGGCCTGCGTTTTTCTGGTTTCCGGAAACTGCATGAAGAAGTTCAAGCTGTTTGGCAGGCTTCGGTTCGGCAAACCGCGTGAGGTACGGGGAGGGGCTTTCGCTGTTTCTGCCGTTTGATTCGGCATAGGAGAGGTAAAGCGCAGTTGATGCGGAGTGCAGGGCTTCGGAGAGATAGTAGGCAGTATCTTCTGCGGCTTTTTTGTACCGGTCCGGCAGGAGAGCTTTTGTTTCCCGGACGGTTAAGAGCGGCAGGGTTGCGGAGATGTTCGGGATGTTTTTGGCTGTGAGACCGACGATGAAGACATACGGGGTTTTTGTTCCGGCGGCGGAACGGATTTTTCCAAGGCGGAATGCGGTTTCGTTTTCCGGATAGGGGATTCCGGCATTCTTTTTACAGCCGCGGGCAAGGATTGTCCGGAATTCAGATAAACTGCAGCGCAAATCCGCAGTGCCTGCGGATTCAAGCCGTTCCAGAAGGCGGAGAAATGCCGTCCGTGCGGCAGATTCAGTTCCGGTCAGCGGGGCATACATCCAGCCGATATCCAAAAGGTCAGCGCGAAGGGCGGCAATTCTCTCCCGCAGGGTTTTGGCTGTTTTCTGCCGGGATTCTGCGGTGTCTAAGATGTCGCAGAGTACAGCCTGCAGTTTTGCATCTTCGCTTTTCTGCCAGTCGTGTTTTCTGGAGGGGGCAAGCAGGCTCTCTATGGAACGCCAGTTGGTGCATCCGGTCATTTTGACGGCTTTTCTCAGCTGTCCGGCACGCACTCTGCTTTGACGGAAGCGGAAATGCGGGGATTCAAGAATGAGGGAGAGGTCAGTTTCCTGCGGGTTTTTGGCTGCAGAGACAAAGGCAAGGACGGATCGAATCAGCGGGAGGTTTAAGATGCTTTTCCGCTCGGATGTTTTGAAGGTCAGCGGTATGCTTTGATTGATGTAAAAATCCGCGGTGATTTCTTCCAGGAGCGGAAGAAGTGTTTGAAGAGAGGGGGCAAGAAGCAGGATGTCGGAGCCGGAGATGCCGCTTTCTTCGAGCCGGCAGATTTTTTCCATGGTCTGTGCCAGTTCTTCGCGGAGATTTTTGTATGCGGAGATTTCCTGTACGGTTTTCGGCAGTGTCATATCCGGCATTCCCGGTTCGATGCGGACAGCATCCGGTGAAAATGCGGAAAGGAGGGTTTCTGCAAGAGGGGTGATGCTCTGCAGTTTAGCGCAGATGCAAAAAGCAGGGTGCATCTGTTCTGCATAGGGGACTGCATAGGAGATAGCGGATATGGCATCTGCCGCATGGTTTTTCCGGCACCATTCTGCGTAGCGGGAGAATACTTCTGCCGCATATTTTCCTTTTTCGGTGTCTGTGGGACAGGCGGTTTTGTTCAGCGTCAGGGTGATGTAGAGGTCGATGAGGTTTTCGGTTAAGGTTTTGGTTGCGAGGGTTTTTCCAAAGATTTCTTTTCCATATGCTGAGAAGAGCAGGTACTGTTCTTCGGGGGAGATGATGCGGATGCCTGAGTTTTTTTCGGTGAGGATGGTATGCGCCAGGGTTTTTACGGTGGTGATGCGGGTTTCGAGTACCGGGGTCTGGATGATTTCGAAGGCACGGCGTTTGATGTCTTCATTTTCGACGATGAGCCATGTGTCGAACGGGTTGGTTTTTGCGTGTTCGAGGAAGAGACTGCAGGCGGTTTCTAAGGATGCGGGTTTCATGGAGCTGTTCGTATATTTCTAATGGGCGTTTGCGGGGGAAATAGTCTCTGTTGTGTTCTGGCAACAGGAGGTTGTTGAATGTTTCTTTTGTCTGATTCTACTGCTCCGTACGCCCTTTGGTCGTGCTTTAACTTCGAGTCTCATTGAGCCTCTCGTACTCCGCCTGCCCGCTTCTGAGCGTTGGCGAGCTATGCGGCGGGGATGGGTGTGGGTGTTGTGTGGGTTTTTGTGATTCCCCGAAGCGACAGCGAGGGAGTCCCGCCGTTAAGCCCGCCGCGACAGCGTAGCGGGTAGGCGGGTGATGTGTAAGGAGGAAGAGGAGGTATTCTCTTTTGGTCTTATTCGACTGCCCCGCCTAGCCGTTCGCACGTCTCTTCGAGCCGTGCTCACCGCTTGAGTCGCCTTACGGCGCCTCGCGCTGCTCGCTGTCGCGGCGGCTCGAGACGGCAGGGGAGGTCAGGAAGGATTTGGGATTTGGCGTGCATCCGCTTCGGCTGCAAAAAACCGCATCCCTCCTCCATCCGCTGTCGCGGATTGCGGAGTTCTGCTTCCGACCGCTCCTTCGCCTTCGGCTCGGCGCGTCCGTCTTTTTTGCTGTCGCCTCCGC
>JAFQBW010000050.1 GCA_017399555.1 Methanocorpusculum sp. | reverse complement strand
ATAACAGAAAACAGATGCTTGCAGCCCGTTCTTTTTTCATGCAGAAAAATACGTATTCCGGATACATAAAACAGGGGGTTATGCCTGTTTTAATCTGCTCTCTTTGACAAACAGACAAATCACAAACGCGACGACAGCCAGGGACATAGAGACAAAGAAGCACAGATCAAATCCTGACGTCAGAATACCTGCCGCAACATCCTGCAGAGGGCGCGTGGTGATATCCGTATGCTTTGCAATCGCCTTTACTCCTGCAATTAAGAGCAGGTTGAAGAAGGCGATACCGATAGTCATGGGGGCAAAACGCTCAAGGCCTGTGATGCTGGAAACCATGCCGTTTTTCTCCGGCTTAACCGAGCCCATCAGAAGTGTGGTTGCGGTTGTCGTGGTAAGGCCCACACCAAAGCCGATAAGTGCTAAGCCGAGCACGATAATTCCCAGGCCCGAGACCGGACTGATTTTCGAGAGGAAGAAGTAGCCAAGCGCGAGAACGGCAACGCCGGATAAAATCAGCACCCGGATTCTGCCGACCATCTTCGCATAAATCTGGCCCGAGAGAACGCCTGCGGTCATAATTCCCAAGGACATCACCGTCAGCACCAGACCGGACTCGAAGGTTGACAGGGACTGAATCAGCTGGAGATAGAACGGAAGCAGATACTGTGCGCCGGCAAGCGTGAAGTACATCACACAAAGCACTACGTTCAGCAGAAGGAAGGACGGATTCTTAAACAGATGCAGGTCCAGAATCGGGGACTTGACCTTTCTCTCGCAGACGATAAATGCAGCGATACAGAGAACCGCAAGGACAATGCAGATGAGAACCGGAGCAGAGGTCCAGCCGAGCTTGTATCCTTCGGAGAACGCATACAGAAGCGCTGCAAGACCGACGAAAATAAGAACTGCTCCTGCACCGTCAAAGCCTTTGAGCGTGAACTTTGCCTTTTCATCCCTTGGAAGCACAAAAATTCCCAGAATCAGCGCGGCAATACCGACCGGGACGTTGATGTAGAAAATCCAGTTCCAGGAAAGATATTCTGTCAACAGACCGCCGAGTGTCGGTCCAAGCGCCATACCGAGAGATGCGAACAGCACAACAACCGACATACCCTTCGCGCGGGCAGCGCCCGGCATATAGCGGGAAAGCATCGCCGGGGCGATAACTGTCATCATCACGCCGCCTAATGCCTGGAACACGCGGGAGAGCAGAAGAAGCGAAAACATACCGGTCATCTCCGGCAGGAAACCGCAGGCAAACGAACCGAGTGTAAACAGAACAAAACCGGTCAGGAAAATCTTCCGGTACCCGATAATATCAGTCAGCTTTCCAACTACCAGAAGCGAACCTGCCATAACCAGCAGATAAATAGTGGAAACCCAGGCAACCGAAGAGCTTGGCAGGTCAAAAACATCCGAAATTGTGGGAAGAGCAATATTTACAATTGTGCCGTCAAGAGACGACATAAACGCGGCAAGAGCTGACGAGAGGATAATCAGCTTCAGCGCTTTACTGGTTGGCGCGCTTGTATCCATAAAAGACTATTCGTCTTTTTGAATAATTAACTCTCGTGTCACAGACCAAAAAAAGGGGATTTATGTTCCGTGGTTCCAGCTTCCCATGTACTCAATCTGTTCAGGCGTGAGTTCATCTAAGGAAGCGCCGACGGACTCCAGCTTTAAGCGTGCGATGTACTCGTCGATTTCGGTCGGGACATCGTGAACGCCTGCGGCAAGCTCTTTTCCGTGTTTTGCCATGTATTCAACAGAGAGTGCCTGGACGGCGAAGCTTAAGTCCATGACCTCGATTGGGTGTCCCATTCCCTTCGGGGTTGCGAGGTTGACGAGTCTGCCTTCTGCAAGCAGGTGAATCTTCTTGCCGTCGACGATGTAGGTATCGATTCCGTCTCTGTGGTCGATTTCGGATGCGTGCTCCTCAAGCCACGGGATGGTAATCTCGTTGTTGAAGTGTCCGGCGTTTGCAAGGAGTGCACCGTCTTTTAAGAGCGGGAAGTGTTCGCCGGTAATGATGGAGCAGTTTCCGGTGGTGGTGATGAAAAGGTCTCCCAGTTTTGCTGCCTCGGACATCTTTAACACATCGAATCCGTCAAAGTGTGCCTGCAGGGCGCGGCGCGGGTCGACTTCCGTTACGATTACGCGTGCTCCAAGAGCGCGGGCTTTGGTGGCGACTCCTCTTCCGCAGTATCCGTATCCGGCAACGACAACATGCTTTCCGGCAACAAGACAGTTGGTGGTAAGCATGATGGAGGAAAGTGCACTCTCGCCGGTTCCGTGAACATTGTCGAAGTAGTGCTTCATTGGGGTGTCGTTTACGGCGATTACCGGGAACTCGAGTTTGCCGTCTGCGTGCATGGCCTTTAAGCGGTGGATACCGGTAGTGGTCTCCTCGCATGCGCCGACAATCTGCGGTAAGCAGTCGCGGCGGTCGATGTGGACGCGGTTGATTAAGTCCATTCCGTCGTCGATTGTCAGCGTCGGCTTTGCATCAAGCACTTTGTCGATTGCCTCGTAGTATTCTTCGGTGTTGCATCCGCGTTTTGCATAGCACTCGATTCCGCCTTCACGGAGCGCCTCTGCAACGTCGTCCTGCGTGGAAAGCGGGTTGCATCCGGTAATATAGACCTCAGCGCCTCCTGCGGCTAAGGTTCTGACAAGACATGCGGTCTTTGCCTCTACGTGGAGTGCCATACCAATCTTCTGTCCGGCAAGCGGCTTTTCTTCTTCAAAGCGTTTGCGGATTGCCTGCAGGACAGGCATGTACTGGTATGCCCACTGGATTTTCTGTTCGCCTGAACTAACCATATCCCTATCTATTGGACGTGTAAGGGGAAATACTATGCCCTCTTTTATATCGCGGGAACACAAATACTACATTCATGTACAATGCGGGACTGGTGCTGGAAGGCGGCGCCATGCGGGGCGTATACACGGCAGGAGTGCTCGACGCTTTTCTGGATAATGATATCTCCTTTGCCTCCGTGTATGGGGTATCTGCCGGGGCATGCCACGGGGCAAGTTTTGTCTCCGGACAGCGGGGCAGGGCGTTTCGGGTAAACGTGAACTATCTGGATAGAAAAGACTACTGCAGTTTTTCCAACCTGCTCAAAACCGGCAATCTCTTTGGTCCGGAGATGCTCTTTGACACCATACCGAACACGCTGGATGTGTACGATTATGCCGCCTTCGAAGAGTTTGCCGGAAAATACTTTGTTGTCATCACCAATCTGGAGACCGGAGACGCCGAATATGTTCAGATGACGCCGGAGTACATGCACTCTAAAATGGCATACATGCAGGCGTCAAGCTCCATGCCGCTTGTAGCCCGCACTGTCGAAATTGACGGCACACCGTATCTTGACGGCTGTATCGCAGACTCTATCCCGGTCAGGAGAGCCGAAGCCGACGGGTATCAGAAGACAGTTGTAATCCGCACCCGTCCCCGCGGATACCGCAAGGGAAAGAACCAGACGATGCCGCTGATTCGCCTGCGCTACCGGAACTATCCAAACTTTATCGCCCGCTGTCAGGACAGACACATCCGCTACAACGAAACGCTGGATTATCTGGACAAAGCCGAAGCTTCCGGCAGGACATTTATTCTCGCGCCGACCGCGGATGCCGGCGTAGGCGGCGTGTGCCGCGACCGTCCTCGTCTGGAAGCGCTCTATACTATAGGATATAAGGACGCAGAGGCGCGGATGGAAGAACTTCTCGCATTCTTAGACGATTAAAATACCCACTGCCACCCTTCCTCTTTTATCAGACGTTCCGCCTCCCGATACTCCGGCATCAGCCGTTCCACTTCCGCCCAGAAACTCTCCTGATGATGCCGGAATCTGATGTGCGCTACCTCATGCACCACCAGATAGCGGATAACAATCTTTGGGGCAAGAAGAAGACGCACATTCAGAATAATCCCGTTCTTCGGTGTACAGCATCCCCATTTACGCTCCTGCAGACGCACCCGAAGCGCCGGCGGCTCAACACCTGCGGCCTCTGAAACAGAGGCTACCAGCGGGCGCAGAAGACGGAGTGCTTCTCTCCGGTACAGAAAAACAACCGCCTCCCGAAAGCCCGCGGCATCAGTTCCCTCGGGTGCAAAAAGCCGCAGAACATCTCCGTCAAGTTCTGCCCGAAGCGTCTTTCCCTCCACGCGGCAGATAGTCAGCTCCCGCCCGAAAAACGGGATGACATCTCCTTCTGCATACTCCCGCGTTTGTTTCTTTCGCGCCGCAAATTTTTCTCTGTGCCGCACAATCCACTCCGCCTTCTCCTGCGCAAACCGCAGAGCATCCGCCTCTGATACCTGCGGCGGAATCCGCAAAATAACCTCTCCTGACTCCTTAACCGTGATTCCCACAGTCCGGCGGCGTGCAGAACGCACCACGGATACCGGAATAACCTCTCCTGCAAACTCCACCGAACTCATAGATTAGATTATCATATCTGCGTGCCAATATAACTAACTGCATGTTTGTCCGGGCGATAGAGAAGGAAACACTCAGGCTTCTGCTTGAGATGGGAAAATCCTCACACCCAAACGAATACATGGTCATGCTGGGCGCAGAAGATGGGGTTATCAACACCGTTTACCCCATCGCCGGCACGGTCACATCCGAAGACTCCGCCTCCATCTTTATGGACATGATACCCTTAGGGATGGGACTTGCCGGAACAGCGCACAGCCACCCCGAAGGACCATACACCCCCTCTGATGCGGATCTTGCGACCTTTGCAGAGACGGGTCAGATTCATCTCATCGTCGGCCAGCCCTTTGATGAAACGGCATGGGCTGCATACGGCAGAAACGGACAGCCGAAACATCTGGATATCGTATAATATGAAAAAGATTGTCGCAACAGGTACCTTTGACATCCTCCATCCGGGGCATGTACACTTCCTCTCCGAATCAAAGAAACTCGGTGACGAACTCTGGGTAATCGTCTCCCGGGTCAGAAACGTCCGCCATAAACCTTCCCCCATCGTCTCTGAGGAACAGCGTCTCATGATGATTCGCTCCCTAAAATGCGTTGACCACGCAATCTTAGGCGACCAGGAGGATATGTTCCGCCCGATTCGCGAAATCGATCCGGACATCATCACCTTAGGGTTCAACCAGTATTTCGATGAGGAAAAACTGCGCACCCAGCTTGCTGAGCGCGGCATCCGCGCCGAGGTTGTCAGAATCGGGGCATACACCGGCTCGCAGTTCACCTCCTCTACGCAGATTATCGAAGAGGCGGTTCGCCGGAGAGGAAAGGATGAACACGCTTGAAGAGGAAATCGCAAAACTGACAGGCATCGTCCGCGAGATGGGCGGAGATGCCGCGGCAATTCCTGCCTCTGCGGTTGTTACTGCGGAATGGGTGCGGATGAAATGCCTTTTCGGCTGTCAGGGATTCGGACGCCGCTTTGGATGCCCGCCGTACTCGCCGACGCCGAAGGAGACTGCGGCAGTTCTCAAAGAGTTCAAAACCGCCCTTCTGGTCCGCTTCGACGGAGATGTCGGAGAAGCAGGGCCTGAGCGCCTTGTCACCCGTGAGCTTACCGCCTATGTTCAGCAGATGATGTACGAGCTGGAAAAGACCGCATTTGAAGACGGATTCTACAAAGTCCTCTGCTACACCGGACACCAGTGCGGCTGGTGCAAATCCTGCGCTGCAAAGGAGAAGGGGGCAACAGCCGCTGACTGCCGCCTGCGTAAAAAGATGCGCCCCAGTATGGAAGCGGCAGGAATTGATGTCTATGCGACCGCAAAAGCCGCCGGCTGGGAGCTTGGCATCCTCACCTGTTCGGATGTTCCGGGCGGAAAGAAACTTGATTCGCCGATGACTACTGTAATGATGCTGCTTTTGGAGTAAAAATGGCCCAGAGAAGACCTGCAAAAAATTCCCCGTTCCTCGCACCGGTCCCGTTTTACTGGTGTGATAAATGCCACGCCCCGGTAATGGGACGCCTCTGTTCCTGCGGAGAAAAGACACGCCCTGTGTCTGTTACCCCGCCGGGAGATGTACGCCCTGCCTTTGAGCGCGACCGAAACTTAGTCAACCGCTTATTTGAAGAGCAGTTCGGCTGCCCGTTAATTCCGGAGGACCAGATAGCCATTCTGAACAAAGTCCCGGATGAGGACCGGATGGAGGAGATTATCTTAGGGGGCGCTGTTGTCTGTGCAATCCGCTATCTGCCGGCAGAAGAGCGCTGGGAGGTTCTTCCCCGCGAGGCGGCGGCAGCCTTTGTCAATCCGACGAAGCGCATCATCCGCGTGAATGACGAGGCGGCAGGCTACATTAAAGACGGAAGCAGTGTTTTAATGCCGGGCGTGACTTTTGTCTCGCCGGATATTTCCGTCGGCGATGCGGTCTTTGTCATGAGCGAGGCAGGCGAGTGCGTGGCAGTAGGCCGCGCCAAGATGTCCTACGAGGAAACGGTGGGTGCTGCCCGCGGTCAGTTAGTCCGCACCCGCAGAACCCAGAAGCCAATCGTAGATACTGCGCCAACCTCGTGGGAGTCTGCAATCAAGGCGAACAAGAACATCCTTGACATCTATGAGAACAAGTCTGTGGAGTTTGTCCGCGACGTCATCTCGAAGAATCCTGACTTAACGCCGACTGTTTCCTACTCCGGCGGCAAAGACAGTCTGGTAACGCTTCTGATAACGCTCAAGGCAGGCCTGAAACTGCCGATGATTTTTGCAGACACCGGACTCGAGTTCCCGGAGACGCTGAAAAACGTCTCAGACGTTGCAGAGAAGTACGGACTCTCGGTGATTTCCGAGTCAGGAAGCGAGGAGTTCTGGCAGGGTTTTGCCGTGCAGGGTCCGCCGGCGGTTGATTACCGCTGGTGCTGTAAGTCCTGCAAGTTATCGCCGGTACGCCGGATTATCGAAAACACGTGGGGAGAGGCTGTCTCTTTTATCGGTCAGCGCAAGTTTGAGTCGGCAAAGCGGATGCAGAGTCCGCGTGTCTGGAGAAACAAAAATGTTCTCTGCCAGTTGTCTGCCGCTCCAATTCAGCACTGGACGGCGATGCATGTCTGGCTGTACCTCTTTAGAGAGGGAGCGCCGTACAATCCACTCTATGAGTTAGGGCTTGACCGGATTGGCTGCTTTATGTGTCCGTCGTCTGATATCGCCTGCATGAAAGAGATTGCCGCCCGCTATCCTGAGATGTGGGCTGACTGGGAGGCAAAGCTTTCCGCCTGGGGAGACGAGCACGGCATGCCTGCTGAATGGGCAGAGAAGAGTCTCTGGCGTATCCGCGAAAGAAACGAGGAAGACGCAGATACGGACAGCCATTTCTAATATCGGGGATATTTCCCCGGCGTATTTTTCCAGAAAGACCATGCGGTTTTTCAAAATATGTGCAGTACAAAACCCGTAAAACATCGTTTATGGGGGATGCCTTCTGTTAAAAAATAAATAACATTTTAGAAGATAACCCTTGGAGAAAGTTGTGGGCAACTGCCCACAAATCAAAAATCAATCAAAATATTTTTACAGAATTATTTTCGTAAAAGAGTTTTTCTTTCCAAAAGAGACAACTCTTTTAAAATAGCGTTTTTCCTTGTTGTTATCATTTAATTTTAATAATTTATATAGGTTATTGAGAAGGTGTGGGCTACCCACATGCCCACAAATGCCTTCCGGGACACTTTTTTTATTCATATTAACTTAAATCACAGCGAGAACTGTTCAAAACAGCACAGAACTCTTACCTGTCAAACATGCACTATGCAAAATCCTGCAGAAACTCCCGCGAATCCTCTGCGCACCTCTAATCAGCGGTAGATATCCTTTGGGTCTTTCAGCCGGGGCAGAATCACATTTCCTGCAAGGTCGCGGAAGAAACAGCTCCGGTATCCCTCATGACAGGCACATCCTTCCTGTGAGACCAGATAGATGAGCACATCCTCATCACAGTCGGTTAGAATATCGTGCACCTTCTGCAGATGTCCGGACTCCTCCCCCTTCTTCCAGAGCTTGTTTCGTGAACGGCTGAAATAGTGGGCATATCCGGTTTCGCAGGTAAGCGACACCGCCTCCCGGTTTGCAAACGCGAACATCAGCACATCCTTCGTTGCAGAATCCTGCACGATTACCGGAATCAGCCCTGCGGCATCAAAGGTAAGCTTTGCGAAAAGAGCGTTTGTGTCAGGAAGTTCTGCGTATGACATGTAAGATAGTATTGTGCGTCACGGCATTTTGTTCTTTTGTTATCCTTGTCAGATACTCTTTATACCTGCAGAAGAAATACTTACACATCAGGAGACAGCAACATGGCGGGATTCTTCAGCAAAGGAGACAAGCAGAACCAGTGGATAGCCAAAGCCGAACAGGCATATGAAAAAGGCCTCTTCGAAGACGCCGCGGAATTATTTTCCAAAGCGGCAGAGGCAGAGCCGTCCAACGCCAATCTTTGGATAAAACTTGCCGCATCACAGAAATATACCGGAAAATACGATGCGGCAGTTCGTTCCTATAAAAAAGCGGCAGAGGCAAACCCGGACGCAGGGGAAGCATGGATTCAGCTTGCCCTGCTCCTTGGAGACAGCGGAAAGTGCGAAGAGGCACTCTCTGCTCTTTCCCATGTGGTAATCCCCGAAAGCGAGCTGTACCTTCGGGAACGCAAATGCGAATGGCTTGAGCGGACCGGAAAATACGCGGATGCCGCAGCTCTTGCCGCCGCCCTTTCCGCGGCACATCCGACCAGCAAAGCATACCGCACACGCTGTGCCGACCTTCTCCTTCGCGCCGGAAGATATGCGGAAGCCCGGGAAATCTACGACGACTTATCCCGCTCCTTTGAAGGCGGTGCCGAGTATGCCGCCTCTGCCGGTCTCTGTTCGGAACTTATGGGAGATGCCAAAGGCGCTCTTTTCCGCTACAAAAATGCAGACGAGGAAGACTTGCTTTCCCGCTACCGCCGTGCCCGCTTGGAAGAAGCCGCCGGCGAGTTCAAAGAGGCCGCAGCCTCCTATGCCAAAGTCCAGCAGGGAACAGACGGAGATGACATCTCTGTTTCCGCACGGCGGGCATTTGCGCTCTTCTTTGCCGGAAACGGAAAGGAAGCCGCATCCCAGCTTGAAAAAATCATCTCGCGTGCCAACTCCTCTGCGGAACTCTGGTATCTCTTAGGGGCAGTTTCCTTCATGAACGGTTCGCTGAAGCGGGCGGTTGAAGCGTTCGATACCGTAATCCGCATCGGTTCTCCTGCCCCGTCTCTCTGGTACATGAAAGGAGCCGCGGAATTCCTCTCCGGCAGGTATCAGGATGCGGTCGAAAGCTTTGAAAAGACCTCCCGCATGACAGGCGGCAGTTCGGTTGTCAAATCCTCCATGTTCGACGAGGAGGATACCCTCTTTGCCGCAGGTGAATCTGCGCCTGCCAAAGTGGAGTTCGGTTCGGCAAACGTGGGGCTTCTTTCCATGCAGGCAGTCTGCCTTGCCGCCCTTGGACGCTACGCGGAAGCGGACAAAGCAGCCCGCATGGTGCTTGATGCCGCATCAGACCGTCCCGACATGGAACTGCTCCGCATCCGCTGTCTGGCAGGGCAGGGCAAATACCGCTCAGCTTCCGATGCCTTTGCCCGTGTCTCTGCAAAGATGCCTGAAGATTACCTCGTGCTCTTCGAACATGCGGAGATTCTCATGCTCGAAGGCGAGTATCAGAAGGCGGCAGAGGCCTGGGAGAAACTGCTCTCCTTCTGCCCCGGAAACACACTTGTCTATTCGCGGCTGGTTGAGTCCGCGGTTGCCTGCGGGGCATATGACGAGGCAAAGCGGGCGGCAGATGCCCTGCTTGCCGATGTCTCTTCAGACGTGTTTGCTCTGCTTGCCGCAGGAGATGCGGCATATGCCGCCGGCGCATACTGCGATGCAGAATCACGCTACAGCGAAGCCGCAGACCTGCAGCCGGAAAACCCTGCCGTCCTTTCCGCGCTTGGCAGAGCACGCGCTTCTGCCGGGAAGTTCTCCGCGGCAAAGGAGGCCTTTGCCGCTGCTGCCTCTGCCGCAGACGGAGCGGCAGGCCTGCTGATTTCCGAGGCAAAATCCGCGGCTGATGCCGGAGAGACCGGGGATGCCGTGAAGCTCTACATGGATGTCTTACACCGCTATCCGGAAATTCGCGGCGTTGCCGGCGAGGTTGCCCGCCTTGCCTTCTCGCTTGGCAGATTTGCCGATGCGGCAGACGCGGTTTCCTATGCGGTCTCGCAGAATGATGCCGGATACTCCCTGCTCCGCTTAGGCGGAGACGCCTGCCTGCAGATTGACCGCATAGATGATGCCGTCTCCTACTACACACAGGCTCTCGAAGCAGAGCCGGACAGCCTCTCTGCCGCATCCGCGCTCGCTCATGCCCTGACCGCTTCCGGCAACTACCGCGAAGCGCTTACCTATCTCAAACGGACTGCGGTCTCCGGAGCAAAGCCGGAAGCCTACTATGACAAAGCGGTCTGTGAGATTAATCTTGGAAAACTCACCGAAGCCGAAGAGACTCTGCGGATTCTCTTAGACATCGACGCGGAGCATCAGGCAGGGCTTCTGCTTCTTGCAGACGTCTATGAACGCCGCGGCGCGTTTGATGAGATGCTCGATACCTATGCCCGCTATCTGGAACTCAACACCGAAAACATGGAGGTGTTCCGCAAAGCCTCTGCGGTGTACCGCATGAGAGGAGAAAACGAGGCGGCATTAAACGGCTACGAGATGATTCTCGAAAGAAACCCGGCAGATAAAATCACTCTCCGCTTCAAAGCAGAAGCGCTCTTTGCACTCGGCGAGTTTACAGAGGCCGTTGCTGTCTGTGCCGCTGTTCTCGAACAGGGAGAGGATGCCGGAGTCCGCCTGCTGTATGCCGAGGCTCTCGCAAACGCGGGCGAGACCGAAGCCGCCCAGAGCGAATATGCGGCGATTCTCAAAAACGGCTCGGAGAATACCGGCGCATTCCTGGCATACGCTGACCTGCTCTCTCGAAACGGCGACTACGCCCGCGCAGAGACTGCATACTCCCGCATAATTGCCGCGTCTCCGAGAAACGAGCGTGCCTATCTTGAGCGTGCGGCAAATGCGGTAAAGATTGGAAACCCGCAGGCAATCCTTTCTGCCCTCAAGGATGCCGCAGCCGTCAATCCGAAAAACTCTTCGGTTCTTGCCGGCGTTGCTTATCTCTACGCTCTCTCCGGACATCCGAACGAGGCGCTTTCCTTCTTCGACAAAGCAGAAAGTGCGGGATGTAAAGATGCCGACCTCTACTGTGCCAGAGCGTTTATCTACCTCTCGCAGAACCGCTTTGATATGAGCGACAAAGCGGCGACTGAAGCCTTAAAGCGCCGTCCGGAGAACAGAACCGCCCTTCGTCTGAAAGCCAAATCCTTAGAAGGCCTTGGAGACTTTGAGGGGGCAGTTTCTTACTATAACAGAATGCTTGCCGCAGAGGAGTTTGATGAGGGAGACGACATCCCCTATCCGGCGGCGGAAGAGAAGAAGCCCGAGCCGAAGAAAACATACAGTGAGGATGAATACGGCTACGGCGAGCGCCGTGAAAAGAGCGGATACCGCGACATGATTATCAACTGAGTATGCAGATTCAGATTCTTTGCATTGGAAAAATCAAGGATGCCTGGATAGCCTCCGGTATCGCCGAGTTTGAAAAGCGCCTTCGTCCCTATGCCAAGGTGTTTGTAACCGAACTTGCCGAAGTCAGAATCCCGGACAATGCCTCAGCCACTGAGGAGCAGCGCGTAAAGGAAAAGGAAGGCGAGCTTCTTCTTACAAACATCAAAAGCGGTTTTGTTCCGGTAGCGCTCGACCCGAGAGCCCCGCTTATCTCAAGCGAGGACCTCGCAAAATCCGTCGGCGATGCAAAAATCGAAGGCGCAAACCTCTGCTTTATCATCGGAGGTCCCCTGGGACTTTCTCCGGCGCTTCTCTCTTCTGTGCCCAAAAAAGTCTCGTTTTCGAAGATGACCTTTACGCATACCATGTGCCGTCTGATTCTCTTTGAGCAGATTTACCGCGCGTTTCGGATTGTCAGCGGCGAGCCGTATCATAAATAATTCCGCAGGGATTTTTTTCCCTGTGTGACTCTTTTTCGAGGGATTAAAAATATAAAGTATTTTGTCAAAACTCTAATTATGAATCTGGTATACTCCGGTAAAACCAAGGATGTCTTCGCACTGGAAGACGGTAACTATCTGTTAAAGTTTAAAGATGACTGTACCGGAGCAGACGGTGTTTTTGACCCGGGAATGAATACTGTCGGTCTGAAGATTGACGGTGCCGGAAGGGCAGGTCTTCGCCTTACCCAGTACTTCTTCGAGATTTTAAACGAGAAGGGTATCAAGACGCACTATGTCAGTGCAGACATTGAAAACGCAACCATGACCGTCAAGCCGGCAAAGACCTTCGGCAAGGGACTGGAAGTTATCTGCCGTTTCCGTGCTGTCGGCAGTTTCTACCGCAGATACGGCGACTACTGCGAGGAAGGCATGCCGCTTCCGGCATTTGTCGAGACCACCTTCAAAGACGATGCAAGAGAAGACCCGCCGGTAACCAAGGATGCTTTAGTTGCTCTCGGCGTCATGTCCGAGGATGACTACGAGAACTTAAAAGTTGCAACCCAGGAAATCGCCACCGTAATCAAGGACGAGCTTGCAAAGAAGGGCATCGAGCTTTATGATATCAAGTTCGAGTTCGGAAAAGTCGGCGACGAGGTCTATTTAATCGACGAAATCTCCGGCGGAAACATGCGTGCATTCAAGGACGGCAAACACATCATGCCGCTTGACTTATGCCGCATGGTCTTAGACGAATAAATCTCTAAGACATTTCAATCTTTTTTATCATTGCATTATTGTATCTGTTTGTTTTACGGGCTGACACTGACTGCCTTTGGAAAAAACACAGACCACACAGACAAGGCAACGCGTCGCTCTCGCCTTCGCACGCCTTTCAGCCGTGCTCGCGGCTTGAGTCGCTTCGCGCCTCTCGCCTTCGGCGAGCTGCTGCCGCAGCCGCTTGGGCGTTGCTTTGAGAAGACGGGGAAGTGGTATAAAATAAGCAACGCCCAAGCGGCTGCGGCAGCAGCTCGCGACTGTAAGGAGCGAGAGCGACGCGTTGCCGTCTGCGCCCTTGCTGTTGCCGGTGCTTTTATTGTTGATGCGCTTGAGAAAAAAGACTGAACTGCGTTCCGTTGTATATTTTTTTGAAAATGAGGGGTTGTGATATACCCTCAGTCCATATTTTTTACAGAACCTCCCGCAGAATTTCCACCGGATGTTTCCTGTGCGGGGCAGGGTCTTTGATGGAGTAGAGAATCATGTTGATTCCAAGGATAATCACATGGAATGCAATGTGTTCTGTCGGCTCATAGATAAGAATCAGACCGAAGATGACTTCCAGAATACCCATAATCAGCGGGAAGAGGAAGTTCTCTTTATTGGTCAGCCGGTAGAGGAAGGTATTGATTTCCTTCGCTCCTTTGCCGAGACCAAGCAGTCCCCAGATAACTCCGAGGAGCAGAAGAGACGAGTTCTGCGAGAGGAAAACAACTACTCCGAGGAGTGTGAGAACCAGAGACTCTCCCATTGTTGATGTTCCCGGATGCCGGTAGTTCTTCTCAATCCTGCTGACAACAACGCCGAACGCTCCGGCGGCGGTCATGGAAAGCCCTACAATCAGCGGGATAAGTTCCGAGAACTGCGTTGGAAAGAGAATGCAGAAAAGACCGACACTCAGCAGAAGAATCCGGACACGAAAGGACGCAATCCTTTCCAGAGAGTCAACAACCGTCATCTTCGAAGAAACCCAAACAGCCCCTTCTTTTCGACAACTTCCGCCTCAATTATAATATTTCCGCGCTTCTTTGGGGAAAGAACGCCAAGGCCCTTTCCTTCCGGCGGGGCAAACCGGTCTCCGGTTTTGATTCCGGCAGGGACAGTGATTTTAATTGTCTTCTTGAAGAGCAGTTCCAGCGGGAGCTGACCGCCGTTTTCGGCAATCTTTTTCGGGATGGCCATTTTGTGGATGAGGTTGTTTGTTGCTTCGTCCATCTCCCAGTTCTCTTCGGGGATGATTTTCAGATTTACATAGAGGTCGCCCCGCGGTTTTCCGTCAACCGGAATGCCGTACCCTTCGACTCTGTAGCGGCGAACGCCCGGATAGACCTTGACTGCCACGTGTTCTCCGGCAACCTTCATGGGGATTTTTCCTTTTCCGTAGGCGGCAAGGCTTAAGGAAATCGGATAATCCGTCTCGATATCTCCGCTCTTCTTCGCCATCCCTGACATTTTCCGCCCGCGCGGACCGGAAGGTGCGGGCGTCCCTGCGGCTTCTGCGGCAAGGTCTGCATCATAAGCCGTGCGTTCTTCGGCATTCGATAAAACTTCGTATGCCGCCATAATTTTGAGCAGGCGCTCGTTATATTCCTCTTTTTTCGCCTCGTCGTTTCCGGCTCTGTCGGGGTGGAATTGTTTTACCAGAGAGACATAGGCTTTCTTGATTTCCTCTGCTGTTGCGTCTTTGGAAACGCCAAGGACGCTGTAGTGGCTGTCTTCTCCCATTGAGCTAATATAGGAGGCAGACACATAAATATCTTCTATGTATATCGGCATTGACCACGGGACAACCTCCCTCCGGTTTGCGGCAGACACCGGCGAATATTTTAAGATTACCCGCGAGGAAGCAAAGGAGTTCACGGTTCAGATGCTGGAACGGCTCTGTCCTTTAGCAGAGATTGAAGGAATTGCACTCTGCTATTCGATGGGGGATAACTTCACGAAGATTACTGATGTGAAAAAGCTCAAGAACCGCGGAGTGATTACACGCAAAGGAGCCGGAGAGCATATTGGCGGCGGTACAAAGGTCTTTGATGAGATTGCGGCGTCCGGAATTCCGGCTGTTGCGTTCCCGGGAATTCACCGCGGCTCTGACACTGACCCGAGATTTAAGGTGTACTCGCACCAGACAAGCCCGGAGAAACTCGGTATCGCCTACTATGTGAAGCAGCGGTTAAATGAGGATACGTTTGTGGTCTCCGACATCAGTTCAAACACGGTGTCTCTCCTTGTTTCTGAAAACAAGGTTGTCGGTGCGTTTGATGCCTGCGTGTTTGCCCCGGGAACAAAGCACGGCGCACTTGATGTGGATGCTATCCGCAAAGTGGATGACGGCGAGCTTTCAGCAAACGATGCGTTTACGACCGCCGGCGCTTCCTATCACTTAGAGGAACAGTATCAGAATCCGGCAATCGCTCTCTGGGCCGCTATGGAGTGCGCCTCTCTTCTCCTCCTTGCTCCGCAGGCATCTATCGCCCTTGCCGGAAGCCTTGCCCCGAAGCTTGCCGAGGAGATTTCTGCCCTCCTGCAAAAGCCTGTCGCGGTCTTTGATGAGTGGGCGGCATCGCTTGGCATGGCGCTTGCGGCAAAGGATGTGTTCGAGGGCGCAAAGGATATTTTAGGCATTGCTGTGGCAAAGCCGCTTCCAAAGCGGGGATAACACTCTTTCTCTTTTTTACCCGAATCTTTAATATTGTTAAAGCACATATTGAATATTGTTAAAGAATATGGCTTTGCAGATTATCCCTGACTGGATGGCAAATCTGGAAGACGAGGATGTTTCCTTTATCAAACGGTTCATTCTGGCATCCGGCTCTCTGAAAGAGATGGCATCCCAGTACGGGGTTACCTATCCGACGGTCCGTCTTAGGCTTGACCGGCTGATTCAGAAAATCCAGATCAGCGAGAAAACAGAAGCCGACCCGTACATCAGCCTTATCAAGCGGCTTGCAGTGCAGGATAAACTGGATTTTGAGACTGCCAAGCTTCTGATTGGCGAGTATAAGAAAACAAAGGAGGTAAAGAAATGATTAATCTACTGATAGTCCTGCTGGTACTTGTCTGCGTTATTCTCCTGCAGGTATTCCTGTCGAGAACGGAGAGCAAGTGGCCGGGACTGGTTCTTCCCGTACTGTGCTTTGTGTGCAGTCTGATTGTCCCGCTCAATATGATTGTGGCAAACAGTGCAGTTCTGCTTGCCTGGCTTATCGTAAACATTCCAACAGTTCTTCTGCTTCTGGTGTACTTCGTCTGCCGTGAGAAGTACCGGAAGAAGAACCAGATGGAAAAGATGAAGATTCAGGATTTGGAGTGAAAAGATGATTCGGATACTGATTATGCTGATAGTTGTTATCTGCGTGCTTCTGCTGCAGATTGTATTGTCGAAGACGGAGAGCAGAATTCCGGGGCTTATCCTGCCTGCGGTAATGATTGTTGGGTATCTGCCCTTCATGTATGCGATTACCGGAGGTCCGAATGTTCTCTGGCTTGTCGCGGTTCTTCCAATAGCCCTTCTGCTTCTGATTTATTTCCTCTGCCGCGGAAAATTCCGGAAGAGAAAGCAGATGGAAAAGATGCAGATAATGGATTTGGAGTAAGATAAACGAGGCAGACAGCCTATTTACTTTTTTCGGCTTTGATTATTGAGAAAAAAAGGGTGAAACCCCTCACTCTAACGTTTCGAGGAGTTTATAGTCAACCTTATTCATCTTCGTCATAGGAAGCTTCTCGATAACGCGAATCACTTTCGGCTGATGCCAGCGGTTCATCTGGGCAAGTGCATACTCCTTAATTTCTGCAACAGCCGCCGCCTCATCTGCATTCTTGTCTGCAAGCGTTACAAACAGCTTAACACGGGTGTCTCCGTTCTTCCACGGCATGCCGACCGCACAGACCTCGGCAATTGCCGGGCATTTTTCCATTACATTTTCGATAATCGTCGGATAAACATTGTATCCGTTGACTTTGAGCATTCTCTTGTAGCGGGACTTGAAGATAACATTCTGCTCTTCGTCGAGTGTTACCACATCTCCCGTGTGCAGCCAGACAAGGCCGTCATCATGCAGGCGCATGACATCGGCGGTTGCCTCCGGATTCTTGTAGTAGCCGTCCATCAGCATCGGACCTCTGATACAGAGCTCACCCTCACCTGCATCGGTTACTACCTTAGTTGTTCCCGGCTCAACTAAGCAGAGTGTGTTTTTGCGAAGCGGTTTTCCGACACAGCCTTCCGGGAACTCGTCGTAGCCGAGTTTTGTCAGCAGGCATGCTCCGCAGGCCTCGGTCAGACCGTATCCCGGCAGGAACTGCGTGTTCATAATCGCGTTGTAGCGGGCAACCATCTCCGGGGACACTTTGTCTCCGCCGGAGACCATGTGCTTGATGAACGAGAGGTCAGCGTCCTTTAACAGCGGATACATCCGCTCAAACATTGCAGGAACTCCGGCGATGATTTCAATTTTCTCCTGCAGAATCGTCTTTGCGCACTTCTTTGTATCAAAGTTCGGCATCAGAATACAGCGCATACCGCCGGAAAGCGGGGCGTGGATTACAATAGAGAGACCGAATGCGTGGAACACCGGAAGCACGGAAAGGAACGCATAGCCAATGTGCGGGGCATTGTCGAGCTTCTCTAAAATCATCTCGGAAGTACTGGCATTCACTGCTGCGTTGGAAAGCACGACACCCTTCGGGTCGCCGGTAGTGCCTCCCGTGTACATAACAGCCGCGGTATCTTCAGCGGTCATGGTATCTTCCGGCAGGCTTCCGCCTTCTTTGAGGTACTGTTTTCCGGCGGCAAAGACCGCGGTCCATGCTTTTGCCTCGGCGGATTTTGCAATCTTGCGGTTTAAGAATTTGTAGCCGTAGCGGAGAACAAATCCCTTGGGAGATTTCGGGAAGTAGGTTGTGGTGTCACAGCAGATGATTTTTGCTCCGAGTCCCTCGCAGAGTTTTGCGTTCTGGTCGAAGGCGAGAATGAGGCGGCTGTCGGTGAGTTTGACGCAGTATTCCAGCTCCTGACGGGTGGATAAGGGGTGGACTAAGTTGCAGACAGCACCGAGGCGGTTTACGGCATAGACGGCGATTACACACTGCGGGATGTTTGGGAGGAAGATTGTGACGTAGTCTCCCTTCTTTACCCCTTCCTGCACCAGTCCTGCCGCAAAGGCGTGGACGGAATCCATCAGTTCCTGATAGGAAATTCTGGTGTCAAAGTACCAAAGTGCTTCTGCCTGCGGTCCGCCGTGGCTGTATCCATAGCAGAACATGCTGTAAAGTGAGCGAAGGGTTTCTTCTGAGTATTCAAATGTAGTGATTGAGTCGTCCCGGTAAACCATACGAAATCTCCGATTAGGTATAGTATTTTACTTATACACAAATAGTATTTGTGTTGGAAAAATTGAGATGCGGCGCGTTCTCTTCCGAGCAATGCGATAGCATTGCGCTACAGAAAGCAAGCGATAAGCGAAGCTTTCGACATCGTATTGATTTTGGTTTATTTTATTCGCGTAGATTCGCGCGTATATCTGCTTTGTCTCGATTTGAATAATACAAACACGCGAATCTACGCGAATCAGAAGAAAACGCTTGAACAAGACGTCGTCGCTTCGTCGCTTATCGCTCCTCCGCTTGTTCGCAACACTATCGTGTTGCTCTTGGGCTGATGGTATGGAAAAAAAGTTATGCGGAAAGTCTTCTTGCGACTTCCATATTTTCCTTGTCGCTTCTGACCTCATTCACCGGCGTTTCCATGATAAACGAGCAGTGAGAAAGCGCCGGAAGCGTTAGTACATCGCGGATGGTATCCTCGCCGAGCGTTCCAAGGCCTAAATGTTCGTGCCGGTCCAGGTGAGAGCCGACGCCGCCTTTCATATCATTTAAGTGAATCACCTTGAGGCGGTCAAGACTTCCGGCTTCATCTGCAAACCAGCCAAACACCGTCTCCGCACCGTATCCCGGGAGGTCATATCCGGCGGCTGCCGCATGACAGGTATCAAAGCAGAAGCCGACGCGGGATTCGCGCGAAAGTCCGTCTGCGATAACACCCACATCAGCAAACGTGCCGCCCACCGTGTTTTTCTCGTTTGCGGTGTTTTCCAGAAGAATCATCGTATCTCCCTCGGAATCGTCGAGCGCCTGCCCAATCGCGGAGATTACCTTCTCCTGTCCTTTCCTGTGCCCGTCCTCTTTTCCATGATGGCCTAAGTGGGTTACCAGATAGGGGATTCCTAACTGATGACAGCGGTTCAGCTCCTCGGTCAGCGTGAAAATCGATTTTGCATAAATCTCCGGCTTTTCTGCGGCAGGGTTCGGCAGATAGGGCATATGGTCCACAGCAGGTCCTATGCCGAAGCGCTCAAGCGCTTTTTTAAAGGCAAGCGCCGTCCCGTCAGAAATTGGCTTTGCCGCCCAGACCCGCGGGCTTCGGGTAAACATCTGGAACGTATCGCAGGAAAGCGCTGCGGCACGTTCCACGGCAAGGTCAAGACTGCCGGCTATAGATACATGAAATCCTAATTTTACCATAATTATTTCCTCCGTCTCCACTCGGAAAGCATCCCATCAAGCGCCTCGGCAATTTCGCGGGGCGGAGCTGCCCAGTGGACAACCACGCCGAAACATCCGTTTCGAATCTGGATTCCTGCCTCGTCCATTCTGCAGCAGCGTGCGATAAACGGCTCTTCCTCAATCCGGGTAACCGGGCAGGTCTCGCGGAATTCAAGGTCGGCATCGGATGTCTCCTCGCAAATCTGTCTGCCGGTTTTACAGCAGGCAACCACATCCCCGTCCTGCACGGATGCACGGTCCAGCGTGCGCGGAAATCCGCCTGCCCGGCAGGGATAGACATCTGCCCCGTACTCGGCGATGTTTTCGATGTGGTGTTCGAAGATGATATTGTCCGGCTCGAAGTAGCCGATTGATTCCAGGGACTTCAGCGTCTCGGAAAGCGCTGCCTTCGGCGGGACGTTGTCATACACATGCACCGTCTCGAACCCGTCAAGCGACGGATGCAGGACAAAGGTCATGTGGTCTGATTCACTGCCGAAGACCGTTGCGGGTTTTCCGGTTGACATCGCCTTGCGGATTAGGTCCGCCCGGTTGTGCGGGTTGACGATGCCTTCCCAGATATGCACATCCTCTGCTTTTGCGAGAACTTTCACGGACTTGATGTCCCGCACCAGCGTCTCGCCTTCTGCCGGTTCGACCTCGAGAATCTCAATTCCTGCATCGGTCTTGTGGAGCAGGTACTGGGATAAAAAGTACACCTTGTCTCCGTGCGGCATCGAGGACGCATTTCCAACGAACTTACAGCTTACGGGAAATATCATTCCGGCTTCTCAATCTTTCCGAGAACTTCGATGAATTTGTATTTCAGCATGACTGTACCGCCTCCGATGTGGCGAAGGGTGATATCGGATGCGTCTGATACCGGAATCTGCAGTTTGTTTCCTTCGTAAACAAAGACGACTGCGTTGTCTTTTACGTATGATGATGCGTCAGCGCCGGTAAGAACTGCGGAGCCGACTTCGGTAATCTGTTCCTTTAAGGATTCCCACATATGCTAATTGTTTGGTTTGCAGAAAGTATAGGTCTGACGGTTGAAGAAAGGCATATTTTTCCACGGCTGTCGCAGCGGTTTTCCTGCCTCGAAGCAGTGAAGGCGGTGGGAATATATCTGATGGAAACTCCATAATATAGATGAATATCACATGATACTTGTACCAGATACCAGTGTCGTCATTGACGGCCGCGTCACAGCCTTAATCGAGAAAGGCGAATATCATGACGCAACAATAATTATACCTGAGGCAGTCTTTGCAGAACTCGAAGCACAGGCCAATCAGGGACGTGAAATAGGATTCTCCGGCTTAGCCGAACTCCAGAAACTCTGCAAACTTGCAGAAGAAAATCTTATCACTCTAAAATACGTTGGAGAACGCCCGAAACTTGATCAGGTCAAACTCGCCGGCGGCGGAGAGATTGACTCGATGATTCGCGCTGTCGCTATCGAGAATAATGCAACCTTTTTAACCAGCGACTATGTTCAGGCGGAAGTCGCCAAAGCAAAAGGCTTAGATGTTGTTTTCCTCAAATCCGAGACCATTGATAACTTTGCTCCGTTACTTATCGATGAGTTCTTCGATGAGAACACCTTTGCCGTATATCTCAAGGAACGCGTCTCACCGTACGCCAGAAAAGGCAACATCCGCGAGTCCAAACTCGTTACGATTCGCGATTCTCCGTGTACCGAGTACGAACTTCGCGCAATCTCCCAGGAATGCCTGGAGCGTGCAAAGCGCCACCCGGACGGATTCGTCGAGGTTGAGCTTCCGGGAGTTACCGTTTCCCAGATTGGCTCGATGAGAATCACCACCACCCGCCCGCCGTTTTCAGACGGAATCGAGGTAACGATTGTACGGCCGACCCGCGAGGTCTCCTTTGAGTCCTACAACTTTGCCGCAGCCTTAAAGGACCGCTTAAAGGAAAGCGCAGGCGGTATGCTCATCGTCGGAACCCCCGGCTCCGGCAAATCCACGCTTGAGCAGAACATCGCAACGTACCTCTCCGGTGAGAATTACATCGTCAAAACCATTGAGTCCCCGCGTGACTTAATGGTGACCGACAAGATTACCCAGTACACCTCGCTTGACGGCAGTATTGCCGCGGCAGGAGAGGTCATCACTCTGCTTCGTCCGGACTATGTGGTCTTTGACGAGATGAGAAGAAGCGAAGAGCTTGCGGTATTTGCAGACCTTCGCTTATCCGGCATCAAAGTCATCGGCGGACTGCATGCAAAGTCCGCTCTCGATGCATTAATCCGCCTTGCAAGCCTCGTTGACTTAAACCTCATTCCGCAGATTGTGGCAACCATGGTCTTTGTCAAAGGAGGAGACATCTCCGAGATTTACAACGTCTCCACCGGATTCGGCGTCCCGAAGGCATTAGAGCAGATTGGCGATCCGCAGGTCCGCCCCGTTGTTCGCTTAACCAACATTATCACCACCGAAACCGTTGCCGAAGCATTCCGCTATGAAGGCGAAGTAATGGTAACTCCGGCATCCGGCCTTCCCAAAGCCCCGCCGGTAAAAACCATCGAGCAGGCAAAAGCCGAAGCAAAGGAAAAGGAAGCCCAGAAGGCAGAACCGGTAAAACCGAAGGCAGAGCCGGCACCGGCTCCGGCACAGGTTGAAGCCGAGCGTCAGGCTCCGCCAATCCACTCCATGCCGTCCTTTGAAGTAACCGAGGACAACCCGGCATGGGTTGTTCTGGAGAAGGAAATCCAGAACGAAATCTCCCGCTTCACCGAAGGAGACATCGTTGTCCGCATGATTTCCGACACCAAAGCCGCCGTCTACATCGAAGATACAGATGTTCCGGCAGCCATTGGAAAAGCCGGCAAAAACATCGCCGCCGTTGTCAGCAAGGTTGGCATCGGTATCGACGTCCGCCCGCTATCAGACCTGCCGGGGAGGGAGACCCTAACTGAAATCCCGACCCCTGCAGCCCGCAGCGGTCCGGGATTCAAATTACGCAGCGAGAAAAAACAGCTCGCCATCATCTGTCCGGAACACACCGGAAAGATTGTTGACGTATTCTCCGGCAAAGAATACCTCTTCACCGCAACGGTGGATGGTCACGGAGAAATCCACCTCGCAAGAAACTCAAGTATCGCCGCTGAAATGATCCGCCGCTACGGAGCTGGAGAAGACCTCAAACTCCGCCCCGTCGACTGAAATACAATAGACAAAGGTAAAAACATGACTGAAAATCTCGTAATGAGTGAAATTGAACCTGCAATCCGCGAGAACTGGATTCCGCAGTTTGAATCGAATCCGAACCCGGCAAAAGACAAGCTGTACGTAAACGTCGCATTCCCGTACCCGTCGGGTGCCATGCACGTCGGACACGGCAGAACCTACATCATCCCGGATGTCGTTGCCCGCTTCTGGAGAATGCGCGGAAAGCAGGTCCTCTTCCCGATGGCATTCCACGTTACCGGAGCACCGGTTCTTGGAATTGCAAAGCGTATTGCAAACAAGGATGAGAAGACCTTAAAGCTCTACGGCGGTCTCTACCGTGTTCCGGAAGAGACCTTAGAGAAGTTCACTGACCCGATTACTATCGTCAACTACTTCGCCGACGAATACCAGCGTGTCATGCAGCAGCTCGGTCTTTCCATCGACTGGAGACGCAGATTCACCACCATTATCCCGCAGTACAGCAAGTTCATCGAGTGGCAGTACACCCACATTCACGGCCAGGGCAAAGTCCAGAAAGGCGAGTACCCGGTCAGATACTGCCCGCACTGTGACCAGCCGGTTGGTGACCACGATCTCCTCGAAGGAGACAGTGCAGAGGTCATGCACTTCGTCTTTGTCATGTACGAGTTCGGCGAGTACAAGATTCCATGTGCAACCTTACGCCCTGAGACCATCTTCGGTGTCACCAACCTCTGGGCAAACCCGGAGACCAACTACCTGAAAGCAGAAGTTGACGGTCAGAAGTGGATTATCTCCGAGGAAGCCGCAGAGAAACTGCGCATGCAGAAGCACGAGGTCACTGAGCTTGGAAGAATCATGGGAACCGAACTCATCGACCAGAACGCGGTAAACCCGTACACCGGCGCTGCAGTTCCAATCCTTCCGGCATCCTTCGTCGATTCTGACATGGGTTCCGGTCTTGTCATGTCCGTTCCGGCACATGCTCCGTTCGACTACATTGCACTGCGTGACTTACAGCAGCAGGGCAAGTACACTGACATCGTCCCAATCCCGCTTGTAACTGTTCCGAACTACGGAAAGATTCCGGCCCAGGACATCGTCGAGAAGAACAAGATTCCAAACCAGGACGATCCGAGAATGGACGACCTCACCCAGGAGCTCTACACTGCCGAGTTCTCCAAGGGTAAGCTCAACGAGAACTGCGGAGAGCACGCAGGTAAGTCCGTCCGCCAGGCAAGAGAGGATGTTACCAAGGAGTTCGTCGAACAGCGCGGTTCTATCATGTTCCACGAGATGAGCCAGAAGCGTGTCATCTGCCGCTGTGGAAACCGCGTCTATGTCAGAATCTTAGACGACCAGTGGTTCATCAACTACGGTGACGCCGAGTGGAAGAAGGCAGTCCACGAGGAACTCCCGAACCTTGAGCTTGTCCCGGCAGAAGTCAGAGCAGAGTTCGAGAGAACCACCGACTGGCTCCGCGAATGGCCGTGCTCCCGCCGTGTCGGTCTTGGAACTCACGTCCCGTGGGACCCGAAGTGGCTCTTTGAACCACTGTCGGACTCGACCATCTACATGGCATACTACACCATCTCGCACAAGATCGAAAAGATTGATGCCGAGAAGCTGACGCCGGAAGTCTTCGACTACATCTTCCTTGGAAAGGGCGACGCCGCAAACCTGCCGGTCGATGAGGCAACCTTAAAGGACCTCAGAGCTGAGTTCCTCTACTGGTACCCGTACGACTACCGCTTCAGTGCAAAGGACTTAATCTCCAACCACTTAACCTTCCAGCTCTTCCACCACAAGGCAATCTTCCCGGCAGAGCTTCAGCCAAAGGGAATGGTCGTCTTCGGTATGGGTCTCTTAAACGGTATGAAGATGTCCTCCTCCAAAGGAAACGTCTTCCTGTTAGAGGATGCCGCAAACGAGTTCGGTGCAGATACCGTCCGTATGTTCTTAGTCGGCTCTGCCGAGCCGTGGCAGGACTTTGACTGGAGAAACGAGCTTGTCTTATCCGTCAAGAAACAGATTGAGCGTATGTGGCAGTTAGTCCTCGACGCAGAAACCGCCGAGGGAACGACCCCAATCGACTCCTGGCTTGAGTCCCGCATGCAGCAGAGAATCGCTGCCGCAACCAAGTGCCTTACCGCATTCCAGACCAGACAGGCACTCCAGGAAGCATACAATGGTGTTGTCTCCGACCTTGCCTGGTACCGCAGACGCTTAGCCGGTGCTTCCCAGGGTGCAGTGGTTAAGGATGTCATGTCCCAGTGGATTCGCTTAATGGCACCGGTCATTCCGTACACCGCAGAAGAGCTCTGGAAGAAGACCGGACGCGACGCAAACGGTCTCGTCTCCTTTGCCGAGTGGCCGGTTGCAGATGAAGCAAAGATTAACAAGGCTGTTGAAGTCTCCGAGGAACTCCTCCAGAGAACTGTGGAAGACATTCAGTCCATCTTAAAGCTCGTCCAGATTGAGGCAAAGAAGGTCACTCTCTTCATCGCTCCGGAGTGGAAGAAGGAAGTCTTCAGAATCGTTGCAGGAGCAGAGGACAAGCGCAATGTGGTAAAGACCGTCATGGCAAACGAAGCACTCCGCGCAAAGGGCAAGGAAGCAACCGATGCCGCACTCCAGACCGTCAAGCTCATCCACTCTCTTGCACCAGAACTCGTCTCCGGCATTGCTGATGGTGTTGACGAGGCAGCGGTCTTTGCCGCCGCAAAAGAGTTCATCGAGAAGGAATCCGGACTCACCGTCGAGGTTGTCGCAGCCGAGACCAGCGAGCACGCAAAGGCAAAGTCCGCCTTACCGTTCAAGCCGGCAATCGTCGTCGAGTAAAGTCCGAAACGGACTTCTCTTTTTTTGGTTTCTTACATCCTCTAAGCAATGCGACAGCATTGCGTAACAAGCGAAGGTGTGATTAACACCGAAGCGGCCTGCCGTGGATTAGATGTTCTGTTTTGATTCGTGCAGATTCGCGTGTTCTTCTTTTGCCGCCGAACCAGAAATCTGCAAACACGCGAATCTCCACGAATTGGAATAAAATGCTTACCCAAATCATCGTCGCTTTGGTGCTTATCGCACCTCCGCTGTTATGCAGTGCTATCGCACTGCCTTGGAGGGTTTATTCAGGAGCAAAGCATTTCAGCAGGATTCATCCTGCAGAACAAACCGCCATTTACAGCAGCAGGTCTCATCCGTCACATCCGGAAAACAGCTGAGACATTCGCAGGTAAACCGCGGGTCAATCGTTTTTGCAAACCCTTCATACTCGACAAACCCGACCGGTTTGCACGGATGATACGGCATACCTTTCTCCTTTCGTGCGGTCTGCACCCGGCAGGTCCGAACTGTACAGGTAACCGTATTTCCGTCAACTTCCACCAGATTATCATTCACGCTTGCATTAAACCGGAGAAGCAAAGCATCTTTAAGCCCTGCAACTCCGCCATGCTCTGCAAGTCCCAGGAACTTCTTTATCCGGCGCGCCTCGGTAACCGTGTAGCGCTTCCAGGCTTCGGTATCATGGAACATCGCCTCATCCATTCCACGCGTTCGTTCCACCGACTGAAACCAGACGCCGTCCAGCGCGAGAAAGTTTCTTGCATGAATATCAATCAGGTCCAGCAGGGCATCTTTGGACAGATTCTGCAGGATATCGCGGTTATACATAAGATAGGATAGGTCTTCCTGCCAAAAGGATTTTTGGATTTCTACCCGTTCAAACTATATTCTTTCAAATCCTATAGTAATACAACATGGAGGAAACGAAAACATTCGCGGAGTTCGCGATTTCTGAAGATGTTCTTCAGGCAATCAGCGACATGGGATTTGAAGAGCCGACGCCGATTCAGCTGATGGCTATACCGCAGATTCTTGAGGGGAACGATGTAACTGGTCAGGCACAGACAGGAACGGGAAAAACTGCTGCCTTTGGTATTCCGATTATCGAAAGACTCGATCCGGAAAATAAGAATGTTCAGGCTTTAGTCCTCTCGCCAACCCGAGAGTTAACGATTCAGACGGCAGAAGAGTTCTCCCGTCTGATGAAATACAAGCACGGATTAAATGTCGTGCCAATCTACGGCGGACAGCCGATTGACCGCCAGCTTCGTGCACTGCGCGGCCCGGTTCAGGTGGTTATCGGAACACCGGGAAGAGTTATCGACCACATCAACCGCGGAACCCTGCACTTGGATGAAGTGTCCATGTTTGTCCTCGATGAGGCAGATCAGATGCTGGATATGGGATTCCGTGAGGATATCGAGGCAATCTTCCGCGAGACGCCGGCAGAACGCCAGACGATTCTCTTCTCCGCAACTATGCCGGGTCCGATTCTGGACATCACCAAGCGCTTCCAGAAAGACCCGGTCTTTGTCAAAATCACCCGCCGGGAACTTACCGTCCCGCAGATTGAGCAGACCTACATCGAGGTCCGCGAGCGTGACAAGTTAGAAGCACTCTGCCGTATGCTTGATATCAACAACCCGGAGCTTGCTATCGTCTTCTGTAACACGAAGAGAACGGTTGACGATTTAATGTCGCGCATGCAGGCACGCGGATACTTTGTCGAAGCACTCCACGGTGACATGAAGCAGATTCAGCGTGACCGTGTCATGGCACGCTTCAGAGCAGGCTCTATCGATGTCTTAATCGCCACGGATGTTGCCGCCCGCGGTATCGATGTGGATGATGTGGATATCGTCTTCAACTATGATGTTCCGCAGGATGTGGAGTACTATGTGCATCGAATCGGCAGAACCGGTCGTGCCGGCAGAACCGGAAAGTCGGTGACTTTTGTTGCTCCGCGTGAGATTTACAAGCTCCGCGACATTCAGCGCTATGCAAAGATTAAGATTGCAAAGACGCCGATTCCGTCCTTAGATGATGTTGCCGAGATGAAGCAGCAGCTCTTCCTTGACAAGGTCCGCGATGTCATGAAGGCAGGCGAGCTGGAGATTTACCTCCCGCTTGTCGAACAGCTTTTAGAGACGGAGACCGAAGGCGAGGAGCAGGAAGTAACCAGTATCGAGGTGGCAGCAGCACTTCTGAAGATGCACTTAGAAGACAGCAAGACTTCGATGAGCGAGGAGATTGTCGAGCTGCAGCCGCGTGCAGAGCCTGTCCCGTTCAAGGGTGAGGTTGAGGAAGGAACCTACGAGAACTGCGGAGCAGAGCCGGGCATGGTTCGTTTCAGAATCACGCTTGGTAAGAACCAGCAGATTCGCCCGAAGGATATTGTCGGAGCATTTGCAGGCGAGTGTGACATTCCAGGCTCTGCTATTGGAAGAATCGATCTCTACAGCAACTACTCCTTTGTCGAGGTTCCGCTCGAACACGCAGACCATGTGGCAGAGGTTATGGGAGGAGCCACCATTCGCGGCAAGGAGCTGCAGATTTCCGTTGCAACCCCAAGACCGGAGCGTGACGGAAATGATTTCCGCCGCGACAGAAGAGGCGGAGGCGACCGCGGAGGATTCCGTGACAGAAAGCCGTACAATAATAACCGCGGAAGCTACGGAAACAAGGGCGGAAATAACTATAGAAGAGACGGCGACCGCCGCGGCGGGGACAGAAGAGGCGGAGACAGAAGAAACTTCCGCCGCGAACCGTCCCACGACTTCTACGACTAATCCTTCTTTTTTTTGATTTGTCCAGATATTCCTGTATGGACAGATTCGGCAAACATTGATTATCTCACAGCGCCAACAATATACCGTTTCCTATGGAAACAAGGTCTGCATCACTGATGCAGTCCTGCCCTGCGGGACGGACAAAGAAATACTATAGGGATTCACCTCCCTGAGTTTTGTCCTGAGTGCAGAAAACCTCAAAAGGTGAACATAAAATGGATTTCAACTTATCCTTAAAGAGAGCAATGAAGACCGGAGACGTCGCACTCGGTCAGAACACTGTTGAAAAAGTCATCGCAGAGAACAAGGCACAGCTTGTTATCGTTGCAAAGAACGCACCGGCAAAGGTCCGCGCAATCCTTGCAGCAGCAGAGGGTGTCTCTGTCTATGAGTTCAACGGCAGCTCCCGTCAGCTCGGAAAAGAAATCGGTCGCGACCACATGGTCAGCGTCCTCGCAGTCGTCGACGCAGGCGAGTCCGACATTCTTTCCCTCAAGAGTGAATAAATATGGGTGAAATTACCATTTCCGAAGACGATATGCGTCTTATCGCCCAGTTCGAGAACCTGACTGGTGCAGGTGCTCGCGACTGCGTTGTTGACGAAAAATTCAGCAGAATCCTCTTCGTCATCAATCCGGGAGAAATGGGTCTCGCAATCGGAAAGAAAGGTGCCAGCGTCAAGAAGGCATCCGATGCATTCGGAAAGAAAGTCGAAGTTGTTGAATACAACACCGACAAGGTTCAGTTCTTAAGGAACTGCTTCCTCCCGGTCCAGATTCAGGTCGTCACCTTCGAGAAGGATGAAGACGGTGCAGAAGTTGCATACATCGAAGTCCAACCGGAAGACAGAGGACTTGCAATCGGAAAAGAAGGAAGAAATATCATCAAAGCAAAAAGGCTCGCCTTCCGTCAGTTTGACATCGTAAATGTCGAACTCAGACAGGAAGAAGAGGCAGAGGAGTAATCCTCCTCCACTTTACTCTATTCTTACTGTATCTTATTCTATCTTCATTCAGTTCTCACTCGTACACTGTTTCAGACATTCGACACTTCTTTGTACATTTCCCGGAAAGTATATATTTTCACCGCGTTAAGTCTCTCTGTATGAAAAAGACTCTTGCACTCCTTCTTGTCCTCTTCTGCATTGCCGGATTCGGCACCGGTTTTGCCGGAGCAGATACTCTCGAGCCGGACGTCATTGAGGGTGAGACGATGCTCATCATGCCGATTCTCGGAACTGCTCTGCCGCTTCCGGTAGAACTGATAACGGTGTATCATCCACTCTCCATGCTCATCACAGACACCGAAGCAGACAAACTGCAGGCCCTCGCAGACATAGTCTGGCTTCTGGCAGGAGACGAAGCGCCTGCAGGATTCTATTATCCAAAGGTGCTTTCCATCCCGTCCATTCCGGATGGGATGTCTCCCTTCTCGGCATTCTAACTTTTTTTTCTTTTTTGTATTGGGTAATCTCTTGGGGTGTGTAGGGAAAACGTTCCTACGAAGCCGGGCGGAAAACGCACAAAAATGTGTAAAAAAGATGGGTGTTATTCAGACTTCTCTGCTGCCTTCTTTGCCCGCTTAACACGCTCTTTGGTGGTAAAGCAGGTAACTAAATCCAGGAACTGTCTGAACTTCTTGTTGGTATCTAAGATGATAACATCCGCTTCCTCGTCGGGCATGGCAAGCACGGTCTCATCCGTTACCGTATCGACTAAGACCGTCTTGTTCTTCTCCCCGGCCCAGACTTCCAGCAGTTTCATGCTTCCGTAGGAGATGGAATAGTGACCGTCTTTTACTTCCGGCTCTTTGCAGAAGATGTCGGCAAACCCTGCTTTGATTCTGTCGTCAAGGTCCTTGGTGTTGCCGCGTTTTACTTCATATTCCTGCATGCTCTATATGTTAGAGCGTTTTCTCATAATTACCTGCCGTTTGCAGGGTGCACATAGATATATCCCTTTGAACAAACTACATGTAACTATGAGTTCTTCTGATATTGTCCGTATCGCGGCAAACGCCCCCTCTGCCCGCGATATCGTTCTGGTTGCAGGTTTTCCCGGCTCGGGACTTGTTGGAAGTATCGCGGTAAACTACTTAACCGACAAGTTCGGCTTTACCTATCTTGGCTGTGTAAGCTCCCCGCTTCTTCCGGTAACCTCTGCCGCCGTAAACGGTCTTGCCCGTCCGTCCATCCGCGTCTATGAGAAGGGAAACCTGGTGGCTCTCGTCTCTGATGTCCCGGTGCAGGATGAAGCAGCCTATGATATCTCCTGCGGTGTTCTTGACTGGATTCTGGAACGCTCCAGAATAACAGAAATTGCCGTAATTGGCGGCGTTGTGACAGGCGGTACCGGAGAGCGCGTGTTTGGTGCGGCAACGACTCCGGAGATTCTGGAAAAGCTGAAAGCAGTTGCAGAAATCCTTCCGGCGCTCAACATCACGGGAATCACCGGCGGCATCTTAAACGAGGCGGCATTCCGCAACATCCCAGCATATGGCCTCTTAATTGAGACCAACTTTGATGTCGATCCGCGCGCATCTGCCGCCGGTCTGACTGCTCTTGGTACACTCTACAGCCTCACCATAGACACCGAAGAACTCATTAAACAGGCTGACACCGTCGAACCCATGCTCCTGCAGCTGGCAGAAGATGTGAAAAACAGCGACATGGTGCCCATCACGTACGAGGGCGACATCATGTTTGGATAACTTCCAAACATCACCTTTATCTATAAGAAAAACCCATAGTATAAGGCATCACACCTGCGGGCTTGTGGCTTAGCCAGGATATAGCGTCGGGCTTCTAACCCGAATGCCGGGGGTTCGAATCCCTCCAGGCCCGTTTCTTTTTCTGAATTCTTCTCTGTAATCAATAGGTTTATATGCTCAGAGGTAGATTGTATTATAAGACAGTTCGCGGAGGTGAACTGCCAAAAAAACGTAATACGTCTGTAAGGGTTATACGAGAGCGCTTCTGAACAAAAGAAGCATGTGTCGCTTGTTGAATATCTGTTTTGTCCTGTTTGCAATATTTTATTTCATTTGATAGCATACATGCTAGTATTCTATGCCGGATTCCGTTGATGCCCGCCTGGACAGTGCTGATATCTTCTTCCAGAACGGGAATTATTCTGCCGCTGCGTCTGAACTGCTTGAAGCAGTCCGCCTGCTGTCTCGCGACGGCAAGGAGATTGTCTCGTCAATCTCGTCCGAAGGCTTTGAGTCTCCGCTGTTTTCTGCCGTCCGCCGGGTGTTTTCGGTCTTTGATACGCTGCCGGATTCAGCAGAGCTTTCCGTACTGATGCCGGAAGCAGCAGCGCTTCTGCCGGAGCATGCCGCAAGCCCTTCCGAGATGCTTGCCGCAGTATCGGAGATTTACGAAAAAGCGGAGGCTGAGGCAGAAGAGGCGGCGGCTGGAACTGCGGATTTCAGTATCCTGCAGATTCTGCTCTCCCTGTTATCCGGTCAGCAGTCGATGCGGGATATTCTGTTTTCCGAGACCGGGATGTATGTGTCTGCGGCATCCGCGGCCGCTCCGTATCTGACAGGCCTGCTGTTCATTTCCGGCGGGGAGGCGGAGGCCTCCGCGGAGAAAGCGGACCGCCTGCTCTTTGGGCCGCTCAAGCATCTGGCAGAGCTTTTCTATTCGCTTCTGACCTCGTCGCTTACCGCAGGCCTGCTGCTTCTTGCTGTCCGCCGGGCAATTCCTGTAATGCGGCCGTCAAAATCATCCGCGGCGGCGGAAGTGCTCATGCTTGCGGCATCCAATATTCCGGTACTTATTGCAGGACTCAGAGGCGTTGCAAAGGAACTCGCCTGTCTGCGGGCAATTATCTGGGGAAAAGAGCCGGATATGGAAACGTCTAATATCGTTTAAAACAAATACAATTCTATCCCGCGGTGACGGAAATACGGGTACTCCCCGTTTCCCCCGTTTATCGTATCGCCATCATGACAGCAAACTGCGCAGTAACTATCATAGCGGAAAACAAAACCGGTATTCTCCGGGATATCGGATCTGCATGTGCAGAGATTAATGCCAATATCTTAACAACCCAGCAGGAAATCTCTGCCGAAGGAAAGGATGCAGGCCGTGCGGTTATCAGCCTGGAGGCGGAATTCTCCGGAGATCCTGCTGACCTCATCTCCCGCATCCGGGAAATCGAAGGCATCGTGTCCGTGGAAAACCACCAGTCCGCAGCGGAGATTTTCGGAAAGCGTGTAATCGTTATCGGCGGCGGTGCTCAGGTTGCCCAGGTGGCACTCGGCGCCGTAAACGAAGCCGACCGTCACAACATCAGAGGCGAAAGAATCTCAGTGGATACCATCCCGCTGGTTGGAGAAGAGACAATCGCCCGTGCGGTAGAGGCGGTTCCCCGTCTGCCGCGTGCGGCAATTCTGGTCTTAGCCGGCTCGCTTATGGGGGGCCGGATTACCGATGCCGTCCGTTTTGTGCAGTCCCGCGGCATTCCGGTGGTCTGCCTGAAAATGGCCGGAAGTGTTACCTCTGCCGCAGATTTAGTCGTAACCGACCCCATTCAGGCAGGAGTTATGGCTGTCATGCATATCAGTACAATCGGTGTATTTGACATCGCCCGCGTCAAAGGAAAGGAATTTTAATGCAGGAAACAGTTAGCCCCTCAGACAGCGCACGCATCGAAAAAGCAGTATCCGTTCTCTCCCGGGACGGTCTGGTTGTCTATCCGACCGAAACCGTGTACGGTCTCGGTGCAGACGCACTCTCCGAGCCAGCGGTCCTCAAGGTCTTTGAGGCAAAACAGCGGCTTCTTGGAAAACCCATCTCCGTTGCCGTCTCCGATTTGGAGATGATTTACGGCATCGCATACGTGGATGAGTTTGCCGAGGAGTTCATCTCCCGCTTCCTCCCGGGACCGGTTACGGTCGTTCTTCCGGTGAAAAGCTCCCTTCCGGGAGACCTTTCCTGCGGCACGGGAACGATTGGTATCCGCTTCCCGGACCATCCGTTAGCGCTTGCGTTAATCGCGGCCCTGGATGCGCCGATTACCTCCACCTCAGCCAACATCTCCGGCGAAATCTCCCCGGTAAATCCCGGACAGGTCAATGTCCCGCATGACTATTTCCTCGAGGACGGCGCGCTTCCCGGAATGCCGAGTACGGTCGTCAATCTGGAAACGAGACGTATTGAGCGGCCGGGAGCACTGCTCGACGAGGTGGCTGACTATATCAAGACTCACTAATTTATGAAACAAACCTATACCGTCCTTGGCATGTCCTGTCAGGCATGCGCATTAAACGTAGAGCGTGCGGTATCGAAGATTCCGGGAATCACCGAGGCCCGGGTAAATCTGCTCGCCAATACGCTGACCGTGGAAGCGGAAGGCGTTGCGGAGGAGATTATCATCGATGCCGTAACCAATGCCGGATACAAGGCGCTTTCCGGAAGAAAGGAGGTAGCCCCTGAGTATCAGTCCATGAAGCGCCGGTTAGTCGGCTCTTTGTGTCTCTTAATCCCGCTGCTTTATGTGAGCATGGGTCCAATGCTTGGCCTGCCGCTGCCGATTCCGGCAACTGCCTCTGGCATTCTGCAGCTGATTATCGTTATCCCGATTGTTATTTTGAACCGGAAGTACTTCGTGCAGGGTATTCCGGCGCTTGTCCGCTCTTCTCCGAACATGGATTCGCTGGTGGCCATAGGCTCTGGTGCTGCCCTGCTCTACAGCTTTGTGGTTCTGGTAAGCATGCTCTTCGGTGCTCCGGCTTCGCATCTCTACTTTGAGTCTGCGGGAACAATTCTGACGCTGGTGACGGTCGGCAAGTATTTAGAGTCCCGCTCGAAGGGAAAGACCACGGAGGCGGTTACCCGCCTGCTTGACCTTGCCCCGAAGACGGCAACGGTCATCCGGAATGGAGAGGAGCAGACGCTTCCGATTGCAGACGTTGCCGCAGGCGATGTGGTTATCGTTCGTCCGGGAGGGAAAATCCCGGTGGACGGCACGGTCCTGGAAGGAAGCTCTTCGGTTGACACCTCTGCGCTGACCGGAGAAAGTCTGCCGGTCACCAAGCGTGCCGGCGATTCGGTGCAGGCCGGAACGATTTGTCTGTACGGCACGATCCGTTTCCGTGCGGAGAAGGTCGGCGATGATACGACGCTTGCCCAGATTATCGAACTGGTGCGGGATGCTTCTGCATCCAAAGCGCCGATTGCCCGTCTCGCAGATAAGGTTGCAGGCGTCTTTGTCCCGACGGTTATCTTAATCGCGTTTATTGTCTTCTGCATCTGGATGTTTCTTGGAGCCGGGCTTTCCTTTTCGCTCGGCGTTGCCATCTCGGTGCTGGTCATCTCCTGTCCGTGCGCTTTGGGCCTTGCAACGCCGGTCGCGATTATGGTTGGAACCGGCAAGGCGGCGTCGCTTGGTATCCTGATTAAGTCCGCCGAGACGCTGGAGACCGCAGGCAAGGCGGATACGATTGTCTTTGACAAGACCGGAACGCTTACCGAGGGAAAACCGGCAGTCGACGGCATCTTTGCAGCAGACGGTATCTCCCGCGAGGAGCTGCTTGCTGCCGCGGCCGCCGTTGAGGCGCCGTCTGAGCATCCGCTTGCAGCAGCGGTTCTGGCGTTTGCCAAGACGCAGAACATTGCCCCTGCCCCGGTTTCGGACTTTACAGCAGTTCCGGGCCGCGGTGTGACTGCGGTCTTAGACGGTGTCCGCTACTATGCCGGAAATCCTGCCTATATGCAGGAGTCCGGCGTTTCCGGAGCGTTTCCGGAGATTCCCGCGTCCCGGGCACAGATTTTCTTTGCCCGCGAGTCCGTGCCGCTTGGGGCGATGACTGTCTCGGATGCGGTCAGACCGACCGCGGCAAAGACGGTTGCCCGCTTCCATGAGCTTGGTATGCGGGTTGTGATGCTGACCGGCGATGCAGAGGCAACCGCGTCCCGGGTTGCTGAAGAGACCGGCGTTGACGCATACTATGCCGACCTCCTCCCGGCGGATAAGGAAGCCGCCGTCCGCAAAATGCAGGCGGAAGGTCACCGGGTTATCATGGCCGGAGACGGCATCAACGATGCGCCGTCCCTTGCCCGGGCAGACATCGGTATGGCTATCGGCGCCGGTGCGGATATCGCGCTCGAATCTGCGGATATCATCCTCATGAACAGTGACCCAATGGCTGCGGCAACCGCCGTCTGCCTGAGCCGGGCAACCATCAGAAACGTAAAGCAGAACCTCTTCTGGGCGTTCATCTACAACACAGTCGGCATCCCGCTTGCGGCAGGCATTCTCTATGCGCCGTTCGGCATCCTGCTCTCGCCGGGAATCGCGGCTCTTGCGATGAGCTGTTCGTCCGTCTGCGTTGTCTCCAACGCACTGCGCCTCCGGTTCTTTAAAGAGCCGGCAGAAGAGATTGAATACAAACCAGAACCAGCAGGTGAAGAAACTATGCAGAAGATTATTTGTGTTGAAGGAATGATGTGCAAACACTGCGTCAAAGCAGTAACCAACGCGCTCCAGGCAGTTGACGGCGTCGAAGCGGTCGATGTCAGTCTGGATGAGAAAAAAGCAGTGGTAACACTTACCAAAGAGGTCTCTGATGCTGACTTAAAGGCGGCTGTCGAGGCTGAGGATTTCACGGTCACGGCTGTGGAATCCGCATAACTTTTTTTAGAAGAGAAAGGGATTGTCCCTTTACATGCAAAGAAGTTTTTTGTGAGGTTGTGTATTTTTATTGTTATGGAGAGATTTATCCCGCGGTATTGTTTCCTTTTTTTCTTTCTATCTCCTCCCAACTATATTCTGTCGTTCGGTTGTGATAAACCAGAGCCGCAAAAGTTCCGGTTTTCCGGAAAAATCCGAAACCTCTGCATACTGGGCTTCTTTCATCCATTAAATGCCTTCCTGCGCTCTTTTTCGGAAATGGTTTTTTAATCCGAAAAAGTTTCGGATAATCGAACTCTTCCGAAACTTTTTCGGATTCAGCTTATTACAACCGAACAAAAAACATAGATTTCATGCAATCTACGAGCATGTCTCTTCGGAATGTAAAACCCGGACAGACCGTCCAGGTTACCAGGTTCAACGGAGTCAGTGACAGTCTTCGTCACCGCCTCCTTGAGCTTGGCATGACATGCGGTACGCGTGTTACCGTGTGCGGAGAAGCACCTCTCGGGGACCCCATTGTCCTCGAGGTAAAAGGCTGCCGTCTTGCATTACGCAAGAAGGAAGCAGAAGGTATTGAGGTGACGGTGGTATGAGCGGGAAGAAACTCACCGTCGCCCTTGCCGGAAATCCGAATGCCGGAAAGACCACGCTCTTCAACGCATTAACCGGTCTGCACAACCATGTCGGAAACTGGCCGGGTAAGACCGTTACCGTTGAACGCATGGAAGGAAAGGCAGAATACAACGGATACACGCTGGAAATCGTTGACCTTCCGGGAACTTACAGTTTATCCTCCCGTGCATTAGATGAAGAGCTTGCATCTGAGTTCCTCAGAAACGAAAAACCGGATGCTGTCGTCAACATCGTTGATGCGGCACACCTCGAAAGAAACCTCTATTTAACCCTCCAGCTCATCGAGCTTGGCTGTCCGCTTATCCTTGCACTCAACATGAATAAATATGCGGAAGCGGAAGGGTTTGTTATCGATACGAAGAAACTTTCCAATATGCTTGGTGTTCCGGTTGTCAAAATCGAGGCAATCGACAAAACCGGACGCGACGAGCTCTTGAAGGAAGTCATCGCAAAACCTGCTCCGGCAAAGAAGCTCCCGCACTACTCTGACGAGTTCGAAGAGCACCTCGGAGAAATCGCCAAGACTCCGGCAGACCGCTTTGACGCAATCTTTGCCCTCTTAAATAAGACCGAGGGTGAGCCGGCAGAGATTACCGCCACCAGAAAGCACATCGAAACCGTCTGCGGTGCAGAAATCAATGAAGTTGTCGCAGACGCACGCTACGCATATATCGCAGGCATCCTTCACGAGTCCGTCCACACCATGCAGGCAGGCGGAAAGAGTCAGACCGGACGTATCGATAAGATTCTTACCAACCGCTGGCTTGGATTCCCGATCTTTGCGGTCATTATGTACCTCATCTTCCAGATTGTCTTTACTGTCGGTGCTCCGCCAATGGAATGGATTGAGACATTCTTCGGATGGCTTGGAGAAGTCTGCGGCGGTGCACTTGAAGCAATCGCAGCCCCTGAGTGGGTTACCTCCCTGGTAGTCGATGGAATCATTGGCGGTGTTGGAGGAGTTGTTGTCTTCCTGCCGAACATTATCATCATGTTCTTCCTGCTCGCAATCATGGAAGGTTCCGGATACCTTGCCCGTGTCGCTGTCTTAATGGACAGAATTATGCACGCTTTAGGTCTCCACGGAAAAGCCTTCATCCCAATGATTCTTGGTTTCGGATGCAGTGTTCCGGCAATCATGGCCTGCCGCACGCTGGAGACCGAACGCGAAAGAAAGCTTACGATGCTTCTGACTCCGTACATGTCCTGCGGTGCCAGAATGCCGGTTTACCTTCTGTTAGTCGGTATCTTTGTTGCACCGGAGTTCCAGGGTCTCGCAATGTTTGCCATCTACTTCCTCGGAATTGTGGTCGCATTAATCGTTGGTTTCCTCTTAAGAAAGACCATCTTCAGAGAGGGACAGACCGAGTTCGTCCTTGAGATGCCGCCGTACAGACTGCCGACCATCAAGGGAGTTCTGCACCACACCTGGCACAACGCAAAGGAGTTCTTAGTAAGAGCCGGAACGATTATCTTCGCAGCCTGTCTGGTTGTCTGGCTTCTTGCATCCCTTCCAATGGGCGTCGAGTACGGCTCTGCTGACTCCATCCTCGGTATGATTGGAAATGCTATCGCACCGTTCTTCGCTCCGCTTGGATTCGGATTCATGGAGGCGGCTGTTGCTATCATCATGGGTCTTCTCGCAAAGGAAGTTGTCGTCGGTACCTTTGGAACGCTCTACGGTGTCGGCGAGGAGGCACTCGGCGATGTCTTAGTCAACGTGTTCACTCCGCTGTCTTCCTTCTCCTTCATGGCGTTTGTCCTGCTCTACATCCCGTGTCTTGCAGCACTCTTCACCATCAAGAAGGAATCTCACTCCTGGAAGTTCACTCTCTTCGCAGCAGTTCTGATGCTCGCAGTTGCATGGATTGTCTCGTTTATCATCTACCAGGGAGGTCTCCTCCTTGGTTTCTGATATTGTCTGGGGAATCGCCTTTGTGGCGGTTGCCGCGGCAATCCTTTTCTTTTTCATAAAGATGGTCCGCAAGGCGCTTCAGGGCGACTGCGGATGCGGATGCGGCGCGGCATGTGCCTGCAAGTCAAAACCCAAAAAGAGAAAGTAAGGGTTTTTCCCTTTTGTATTCTATTTTCCCGCGTTCCTGAGAACCGCTTTCAGTTCAGCCATTCCCGCTTCGGGATTTTCTTTGAGATGTTTTACAACCGCCGGCTCGTGGATGAAGCGGCAGTCCATACAGCTCCAGAGTTTTCCTGCAGGCGTATCAATCTCTTCCGAGAGTTCCGTATCCTTACAGGGGTAGAGCGGGCAGTAGCAGAAGTCGCACTGCTGTTCTGCAAAATTATGGCAGGGATGGTAGGGACAGCCTTCCGGCACCCATTCGTTCCAGTGTTCGCCTCCGTAGCGGCTGAGGATAAAAAAGGACGGGCGTTTGCGCTTCATAAGAGCAGATGCCCCTCCTCCCCATCCCCTGGAAATTCCCCAGTTGGTTAAGAGATAGTTGTCGAAGCGGACAAAGGCTTCTGTTAAAGCATGGGATACGGCTTTTGCAATCCGCATGCCGACCTCCGTTAAGGGGCCGGCGAACTCTTCTGCGGCAGAGCCGTTCTTTTCCGCGGCGACGATTACCGCATCGGTGGATTGGGCTGTTGCCGGAAGTTTCCGCTCGGCAATAACCTTCATCTTTGCCTCCGTTACGGTCATCATCGCACCAAGAAGCGCGGCATCCGTCAGCGGTTTTGCGGAGGTTACAATGATATTGATGGTGCGGTTTCTGTCTGATACGGCGGCGGTTACAAAGGCTGTTATGTAATCGTACTGGGCAATGCAGAGATTCTGCATGGGAACGGCTGTTAAAAGCCCGAAGTACGGATGCAGAAATCCGTTCCGCGCCGAGATGCGTTCCAGATACCCTGCGGCATTTTCTGAAAAGCCCCGCGGTATGCTGACGTTTAGAAGCGTCTTTGCATCCTTTAATCCGCCTTCCGCGCCGTTGCTTGCCGCACGGAAATCGCCGCGGATAATCAGGGTGTCGTTTCGCAGATAATACCGCATACAGATAACCATTTCATCTGCGAAGGGATTAATGTGCCGTCCGCTTACCGCCAGTCGCGAAACTTTGTAAGAAGCGACCGCACGAATCCTTCAACCTGCTCGGGGATGGCGCGTTCTGCGGCTTCCGCTTCTTCCAGCAGTACCTGCTGGCTGTCAATTCCGTCAGCTGAAATCCGCTCATATGTTCCGTCAGGCTTCATCATCCGGGCCTTTACGGTATCCGCAAGCTCGGTCTCTAAGATGTGCATCAGTTTCTCCCGCACTGCCGGGCTGTAAATCGGGCAGGCAACTTCCACCCGGCGCTCGGTGTTTCTGGTCATGAAATCTGCTGATGCGATATACATCTTCGCCTCCGCTCCATCTCCGAACACATAAATCCGCGAGTGTTCGAGGAACCGTCCAACGATGCTTCGAACGGTGATGTTCTCCGTAAGGCCCGGGATTCCCGGCAGAATACAGCAGATGCCGCGGACAATCAGATTCACCTGCACGCCGGCGGCGGAAGCCTTCTGCAGATGCTCAATCACATCCACGTCGGTCATGGAGTTAATCTTTACCAGAATCCTGCCCGACGGGCCTTTTGCCGTCTCCTCGTCAATTAACCGAAGCACTGTTTCCTTAAGGCTCACCGGAGAGACCAGCAGATGGGAATAGTTCCCGTAGAGATTTCCAAGCGCCATGTTGCGGAAGAACTCGTTTGCTTCCAATCCGATCTGCTGGTTTGCGGTCATCAGCGATACATCCGTGTACTGCGCAGCGGTTCGTTCGTTGTAATTGCCCGTTCCAATCTGGGTATAGTACCGGATGGAACTCTTTTCTTTCCGGGTAATCAGACAGACCTTGGAGTGAATCTTGTACTCCTCGAATCCGTAGATGATTCTGCATCCTGCATCCTCCAGACGTTCTGACCAGTCAATATTGTTCTGCTCGTCAAAGCGTGCACGAAGCTCAATAAAGACTGTGACGTCCTTCCCGTTCTCTGCTGCCCGGCAGAGATAATCCACCAGCTTTGCCTTGCGTGCCAGGCGGTAGATGGTAATCTTGATTGAAATAACGTTCTTATCAGCCGCGGCCTCTTTTATCAGACGGAGAAACGGCGTCATGCTTTCGAACGGGTAGGACAGCAGAATATCCTGCTTTGCAATCTGGCGAAACAGCCCGTCGTAGGAAACCCCGGGCGTCCGACAGGGGGAAAACGGCTTGTAGCACAGATTCTCTGCTCCGTCCGGGGCTGTCAGGCTGAAGGCATAGGACAGTTTCAGCGGGGCACGGGAGACAAACACCTGCTCAGGGTTCAGCTCCAGCGTCTCGCAGAGATAGTTCTCAAACTCTGCGGAGACCGGGCTGTTCAGTTCCAGGCGGACAGCGGCAAGACGCCTGCGTTCCTGCAGGAGCCTTTGCATCTTCGACCGGAAATCCTGATTCACGTCAAAGGCTTCATCATCCGGATGGATGTCCGCGTTTCTCGTGATGCAGAATATGGTCTTTTCTGCAATCCGATACATCGAAAAGACCTGCTCCACATGGTCGAGGATGATGTCCTCGACTCTGACGTACCGCACGCCAGTTCCCGGAATCTGTATGATATCCGGCAGGGATGACGGGACAGGGATGACACCGAAGAGAGTTTTTTCCTCCTCTTTCAGGACAGCCCCGATATGCAGGACTTTGCTTTGCAGATGCGGGAAGGGATGATGGGAATCTACAATCTGCGGGGAAAGGATTGGGGCAATCTCCTGTTCATAGTACTGCTTGACAAAGCGGAACTCCTCAATGCAAAGCTCTGCTGTTGAGAGGTTGACGATTCCTTCTTTTCGAAGCCTCTGCTCCACGGTGAAATACACCTCATCACGTTTTTTGATGAGCGGATGTACACTCGCATACAGTTTATCGAGCTGTTCTTTCGGGGTCATCCCGGTCTTGGAATCCAGCGCCTCAGCGTTCACCGACTGTAAATCGAAGAGACTTCCAACCCGGATCATGAAAAACTCGTCCAGATTGCTCGTGAAAATGGAGAGGAACTTGAGCCGTTCCAGAAGCGGGACGCTTTCATCTGCCGCTTCTGCCAAAACACGTTCATTGAACCGCAGCCAGGAAAGCTCCCGGTTCTGCATATAGGGGGCAGGCATCAGAGCACCCCGCGCTCCTGCAGACGTGCTGCCAGATATCCTTCCTTCACGCCGGAGGTACTGACAGAAATCTTCGTGATGTCCCACATCTCTGCAATCGTGCAGAGAAGAATCAGTCCGGGGATGAAGGTATGAATCCGTTCCGGCGAGATTTTCAGGATTGCCTTTGCCAGCGTGTCCTGCGGAATCTTCAGCAGAGTCTGCAGTTTTTTCAAATCCACTCGTCCTGCAGGCAGGGTATTTTCGAAGAGTTCATTGTAGATTTTTACTGCGGCACGAATTGAACCGCCGACTCCGCAGATAACCTCCGGCCGCTCTTTCGGCAGGTCTGATGCGGCCTCGCGAATCGCTTCGGCAATCAGCTTCTCCTCTTTTTTGCTTGGAAGGATGGTTTTTACATAGGTGGTGTATGCAGTAAGCGAACCGATTGGAAGAGAATAGACGGATTTTACGGAATTTTCTGTATAGAACACAAACTCGGTACTGCCGCCTCCTATGTCAATTACGAGCCCGCTTGGTTCCTGTACGGACTGCATTGCACCATAGTAATCATACAGCGCTTCCTCTTCTCCGGAAAGGACAGTTATGGAAAACCCGGTCCGTTCCAGAACAGCGGCACAAATCTCTTTGGTATTGTCAATATTTCTTAAAGGGGCTGTTGCGATACAGAACAGTTCTGCGGTTTGTATATGGGTGAGAATATGGCGGAATTCGATCAGAACTTCGATGAGTTTCTCTTTTCCCTTGTCGCTCATATGTCCTTTTTTGATGTATCCTGCAAGTCCTGCAGTGAACTTCTTGTTGAGCATCGGGAGAATTTTTCCGTCCCTGACAATATACAAGACGAGGCGGATGGTATTTGACCCGATATCTATTATGCCGTACATAGCCTGTTATCTATAATTTTCACGGATTTCCATATAAATGTCCTCAACGGGGAAGGAAAAATACTATCTTCTTCCAGCGGCCAATATATGATACTCGTTTATGTATCTGGGACTTGATGATACGGATTCTCCGGATGGTATGTGTACAACGTACCTTGCAGCGCTCATAGCAGAAGCGCTCGAGGCGGGCGGCTGTACGGTTAAAAATATGCGTTTAATCCGTCTGAATCCGAATGTGCCGTGGAAAACACGCGGAAATGCCGGGGTGTGCATTGAGTTTGACGGGGATATGGAATTTGCGTCACAAACCGCCGGCGAGTTTATAGAAAAATACGGGATGTTTGATTGTGAGAATACGAATCCGGGTTTTGCGGTCTGTGCAAAAAAGCCTGCGCCGGATTTTTACTATCAGGCGCTTCGGGAGTTCTGTACGGTAGAGGAAGCAAAGGCGGTTCTTGATTCGGTCGGGGCTGTGTATCGCGGATACAAAAACGAACGGGGGTTGATTGGGGCACTTGCGGCAATCTGCGCAGAGCTGCCGGATAAAACCTATGAGTATCTGGCATACCGGAAGCCGGAAGCGTTTGGAACGCCGCGGGTTTTTGATGCGGAATCCATTCGCGAGTCTGCAGAAGCGACCTTTCCGCATGTCTGGGATACCTGGGATTTTTCCGCAGACAAACCGGTCTGTATTCCGCATGGAAAAGATCCGGTGCTGTTTGGAATCCGCGGGGAGTCTCCGGAGTGGGTGAAAAAAGCTGTCTCGTATCTGAAAACAGAAGAGGTCAGCCGGTTTGTTATCTGGGAAACAAATCAGGGAACGGATGCGCATATGCTTTCCTTCACTGGTGAGTTCCTGGAAGGAAGGTCTTATGTTTTCGACGGAACAGTTACGGCTCTGCCGACGACTCAGCGCGGGGGGCATGTTTCGTTCGCTGTTGACGGGGTGGTCTGCTATGCGTTTGAGCCGACGAAGTCGTTCCGTTCTGTGGTGCGCGAACTCTTGGAAGGGGATGAGCTGACAGTTTTCGGCAGCTTCCAGGGTGGAGTTATCCATGTGGAAAAGTTTTGTCTGCGCAGTCCGGCAAAAAAAGAGGTGCGGGTGTCTCCGTGCTGTCCGGTATGCGGGGGCAGAATGACGTCTGCCGGAAAGGGCAAGGGATACAAGTGCCGGGACTGTTCCGGCAGAGTTCGTGAACCGGTCTATACAAAACGCATACTTTCTGCCGGCTGGTATGAGGTCCCGCCGGATGCCCGCAGGCATCTTGCTAAACCTGTCTGTCGGATTTCAGAATGATTCATAGCGCAGAGTGACTGCTCTGTTGTCCGGTGTGGTCAGCTTTGCGGACTTTCCTTCTTCCAGTATGGTTAGGGTATAGTTTCCGAGATTCAGTTTAATCTGGTAGTTCGGGCTGTTTCCTTCCCATGCTCCAAAGAGTATGGATTCTTTGTCTTCACTGGGCTGTTCTTTTTCGATTTCCAGTTTTGCATAGCCGTCATAGAGGAATGTTGCCTCGTATGTTGTTTTGGTCTGTGCATCATATCCTTCCCACTCGCCGACAATTGGCTGCAGCGTTACCGGCGGATGGTCTTCTGCCGGGATGTTTGGGATGGTTTTTCCCGGTTCAGTTATTTCTGTGTTTACACATCCTGCTCCAAACACACAGAGAAGCAGGAGGGTTCCAATAATGAGCAGTTTCTTCATGGTTCTTTTCTCTGTTGTGGTTATGCTACTTTTCTTGCCGCGAAAGGTTATCAAAATCTTGGATGCGGCAGGAATTTCGACATGTTTTTGTGAATCATTATATGGTTTATTTCTTGCACAAAAATATTGTTTCTAGTAACGGCATTCGGCATATACGGGGAAAATGCAGATGCAGGTCTGTATGGTGACGGGAAATACAAAAAAGAAAAAACGTTGGTAAGAGAGTTATCTCTTCTTTAACTCTTCAATTTCTGCTTTCAGCAGGGAAATCTCGCGAATCTCCTCGCGGTGGTATGCAACAATCATATCGCTTAAGAGTCCAATCATAAACACCAGGATACCCGTGACGATAAGAAGCATGGTCAGAATCGTCAGCGGCAGGTGCTCAATTCCCTGGAACCACTCGGAGACAACATAGAGACCGCAGAGGAAACCAATAACCGAGAGAATCACACCGATAGTTCCGAAATGGAATATCGGATTGTTCATCTTTCCGTATCTGTTGATGGCACGGAGAATCCGTGCTCCGTCCTTAATCGGGTTCAGCTTGGTAGGAGATCCCGGACGCTTCTTGTAGTACGTTGGAACAACTTCGAAGCGGAGATTGTGGTGCACGATTTCTGCGGAAATCTCTGTCTCAATCTCGAAACCGGACTCTGTCAGGTGCATCTGTTCCAGGGATGCTTTCGTAAAAGCCCTGTATCCGGAGAGAATATCCGTCATATAGACCCCATGCGCCCACTTAAACATCCGGTTCATCACATCGTTTCCGAACCGGTTCAGTTTGGTAAGAGCTCCCTTCTCGTAATCTGCCAGGCGGTTTCCGATAACATGATCAGCCCGTCCTGCAAAGAGCGGTTCAACCATGGCATCAGCAAACTCCGGCGGATTTGTTCCGTCTCCGTCAAGCATTAACACATATGGGTCTTCGATGATTGAGAACGCCTCAATCATTGCCTGACCTTTTCCTTTGCCCTGCTGAACAAAGACCTTTGCCCCGAGATCTGCCGCGATTTCTGCCGTTCCGTCTGTAGAGCGGCCGTCAGCAACAAGGATATTATGATATCCTTGTGCCTTCAGTCCTTCAATCACCGGACCAATGGTATCCTTCTCATTCAGCGTCGGCAGTAAGACACAGACCAAATCCCGGTTAATCTCGGTCATCTTACTCGTTCTGGAGCTGGTTTAAGAGTCTTCCCTGAAGACCGTAGTACTTGGAGTATCCAATGGAGTCGCGCTGGTCGATGCCGGTGTTGGTATCGAAGGAAACTAAGTCCTCGGAGTAGAGTGCGAACGGAGAGGAACGTCCCATGATGTGGAGTCCTCCCTTGAAGAGCTGGACGTCAACAGTTCCGGTAACGCGTTCCTGGGTCTTGTTGATGAAGGCTCCCAGGTCGTGGTAGAGCGGCTCGTGGATTAATCCCATGTAGGCGAGTTCTGCCCACTGGTCGTCAACGATGTGCTTGAACTTGAGTTCGAAGCGGGAGAGAACAAGCTTCTCTAAGTCGGCGTGTGCAGCGATTAAGACGGTTGCTGCCGGGTGCTCGTAGTTCTCACGTGCTTTGAGACCTAAGACACGGTCCTCGACCATATCGTTTCTTCCAACAGAGTGCTTTCCTGCAATCTTGTTTAAGGCAACGATTAAGTCAACACCTGCCATCTTCTCGCCGTTTAAGGAGACCGGGACACCGTTCTCGAATCCAATGGAGATGATTTCCGGCTCATCCGGTGCGTCCTTTAATGGTGCGGTCCAGTGGTAGATTTCCTCCGGCGGGTGGTATGCCGGCTCTTCTAAGCGGCCGCCTTCGATACTGCGGGACCAGATGTTCTCGTCAACACTCCACGGGGTGTCCTTCTTGACCGGGATTGGGATGTTGTTCTGTTCTGCATATTCAATTTCCCAGTCGCGGCGCATGTTGTGCTCACGCATTGGTGCGATGATTTCGAGGCCGTTTAAGCGGAAGATGTAGTCGAATCTGAGCTGGTCGTTTCCTTTACCGGTACATCCGTGACCGACTGCCTTTGCTCCTTCCTGCTTTGCAATCTTTGCAATCTCGGATGCGATAAGCGGTCTTGCAAGTGCAGTTCCCATTGGGTATCCTTCGTAGAGTGCGTTTGCCTTGATTGCCGGGAAGACGTGTTCTCTGACGAATGCCTCGCGTAAGTCTAAGGTATAGTGCTTGTCAGCGATGAGGTTTCCCTTGTCGGTTGCCATCTTGACTTCCGATTCCGGCTGTCCGACGTCTGCTGCGACGGTGATAACCTTGTCGTAGCCGTACATATTCTTTAAGATTGGAACGCAAATGGAGGTGTCAAGTCCTCCGGAGAAGGCAAGAACAACAGTGCCTTTTCCTCCTTTCTGTGCTTCTTCAGTCATGTATGTATTACTCCAGATTGGAATAGTGTATATTCATTTGACGGCTGAGATATTCAATGCTTGTACATGTCATCCGAAGGCAATCTCTACCCTTTATACGCTCACGGACGAAATGAGTATTTACTATGGTACGTGTAAAAGCATCCCACATTTTAGTAAAGACCGAGTCTGAGGCAAAACAGATTATGCAGAAGCTTGCCGCAGGCGATGACTTCGCAAAACTCGCCAAGATGTACTCCCAGTGCCCGAGCGGAAATGCCGGCGGCGACCTTGGATACTTCGGCAAAGGCCAGATGGTCAAGCCGTTCGAGACTGCATGCTTCAATGCAAAAGCCGGTGATGTTGTAGGCCCGGTCAAGACTCAGTTCGGCTATCATGTAATCAAAGTCGTTGACGTGAAGAACTAAGATGAACGCAAAAACCTTTGCCCGTCTTGTTGCAGATTTATCATCCGAGGACTTCGCAAAGGTTGAGGATGCGGCAAATACTATCTGCTCCCTGCGGGATGCAAATGCCTATCCTCTGATTCTGGATGCACTGCAAAGTGAAACCCCGCTTATCTGCCGGGTGATGCTTTGGGCACTGCGCAATTATACGATAGCGGATTATTCTCAGTTTCTGCCGTTTGTCTGTTCGGCAGACGATGATGTCCGTGAGGCAGCGCAGGTGCTGTTTATGGAAGGAGGGGAGGCCGCGTGTAAAACGCTGGTTTCTGCACTTTCCTCTGATGATTTGAATCTGCAGTACGGGGCAGTGGAGACGCTTGGCCAGATGCGAAGCGAGTGCGCAAAGCAGCCGCTTCTGGCGTCGCTTTCAGCGTCAGCACCGGAAGTCCGCGCTCTTGCGGCATATTCTCTTGCCCGGTATCCGGATGATGCGGTAACAGACGCTCTGCTTTCCCGTCTCTCGGATGAGCCGGATGTCCGTTCCGCGGCTCTTTCCGGACTGAAAGGAAGGGCGCTTTCTTCGGATGCACTGCTTTCTGTGATGCCGCTTCTCTCAGATGCGGATGCCGGCGTTCGGGCGCTTGCCGTCTATGTTTTAGATGCGACAGTTCCGGACTCTGCGGCAGAGGATGCGGATTCCCGGGTGCGCCGGGCAATGGCTGAGGTTACGGATTCTGCGGCAATTCTGCGAAAGCTCCTGACGGACGTAGATTCATCTGTGCGGACAGCTGCTGCTGATGCCGCAGGAAAACGCGGCATGCGGATGGATGAAGTGTTAATTCCGCTTCTCTCAGATGATATGCCGGGCGTTCGCCGGGCTGCTGCCGCGGCACTTTCGCATGCAGAAGGGGACGCTGTTGTTGATGCGTTAATTGCCGCGCTTTCTGACCCCAAGCCGGGAATCCGTGCGGCTGCGGCAAACTCTCTTGGAAAAATTGGCGGGGAGAAAGCGAAGGCTGCGCTGGTTTCTGCATCGCAGGTTCGAAACCCGATTCTGGCAGGCATTATGAAGAATGCTTTGTCGGAACTTGAGAAGCGGGAAGTCGGACAGTAATTACGGGGATTTCTCAGAACCTCACTTTTTTGAAAACTTTATTGAGCTTTCCTGTCTCCGGTACTTTTTTGGTTGCGGCAGGAATGAAAAAATCCTCCCTAAAGCCCATCCAAACACCATGTAAATTAAAAATTATTTTGAAAATTAATTCGTGGAAATATCGGCAAAAACGGCAAAATATCAAAAATACCTCGACCGAAAAAGTATCCCGATTCGTAAATATTTATATTCAGAAATCCTATGAATTATTTGCAGGAACAACCAACCTGTAACAAAAAAGAACCATCCAGATAGGAGTAAAAGCCATGTGTACCGCCTTGGATTACCAAACTGCCGACCACTACTTCGGACGCAACCTCGACCTTGAGTACTCGTACAACGAGACTATCACGGTCACCCCGAGGAACTATCCGTTTACGTTTCGCAAATCCGAGGAAATGACCTCCCACTATGCCATAATCGGTGTTGCCTTTGTAGTAGACAACTACCCGCTCTACTATGATGCCGTAAACGAAAAGGGACTCGGGATTGCCGGACTCAACTTCCCGGGAAACGCCGACTATAAACCGGAAGTACCCGGCAAAAAGAACATCACACCCTTCGAACTGATACCGTACATTCTCGGCCAGTGCTCAAGTGTGTCCGAAGCCAAATCCATCCTCGCCAATATCAATATCATAGCCCTCCCCTTCAGCGATACCTTACCACTCTCCCCGCTCCACTGGATGATTGCCGACCGCAGTTCCGCAATTGTTGTGGAATCTGTCAGGGAAGGCCTGAAAGTCTACGAAAACCCGGTCCATGTAATGACCAACAACCCGACATTCGACATGCAGATGTTCTCCTTAAACAACTGCATGTCACTCTCGTCCAATCCTCCGACAAACTCTTTCTCTCCACACCTCACTCTCGAAACCTACAGCCGGGGTATGGGGGCAATTGGTCTCCCCGGAGACCTTTCCTCCAACTCCCGGTTCATCAAAGCTGCTTTCACCCGTCTCAATTCCGTATCGGGCACATCCGAATCGGAAAGCATCAGTCAGTTCTTCCAGATTTTAGGTTCCGTTGCACAGCAGCGCGGTTTAGTACATCTGGGACAGGATAAATACGAATATACCATCTATACCTCATGCTGTAACACGGATAAAGGAATCTTCTACTACACCACCTATGAAAACAGTCAGATCTCAGCTGTTGATATGCACAAAGAAGACCTTGATTCCGACATGCTGGTCAGTTACCCGATGATAAAAGGCCAGCAGATAAAAATGCAGAATTAAGGGGATCTGCCTCACCCCTTCCTTCTCTCTTTTCTCCAAATATTATTCAGCAGAGACCGTAAGCGTCACGGTCATTTCCGCGCCGGTCTGCAGTACTGCAATTAACTCCCGCGGCAGAAGAGCTGCGGTTGCATCTGCATAGACACCAATGGTTCTGGGGCACACAAACGAGCTTCGCCGCCAGACAAGGTCGGTTGGATGCGTCAGGCAGATACCTGCTCCCCCGTCTGCGGTAACCGTTGCGGTGATGCCTCCGGCAGAAAACACTGCGGTCAGCCGGGAGCCTTCCTTTGCCATCAGTTCCCGAAACTCCGGGGACAAATCAGCCGCGCCTTTGTCTGCGCCGACTGCAATAATACAGTCACCTTTCGGCGAGAGTTCGGTCTCTTTGGTAATCTCAAACGTACTCTTATGGAATGCCCGGACATTTTCATGACCGCGGCAGTGGATGACCTCGGTTACTTCCATCAGAGCATCTTTGCCGCCGGCTTCTTTGGTTCGATCAGCGAGTATCTGCCGGCATGTGCTTCCAGATATCCCTGTGATGCAAGCGAGCGAAGGGAGGCTGTTACATCCGGAATACTGCGGCCGATTGTATCGGATATTTCAATCGGTGTCAGCGGAGAGTAAATCAGCGAGAGGAGAATCTCTGCTTCCAGGTTGTTCTTCAAAACATCCCGGCCGCCGGTCATTACCTCCTCCATCTTATCATCAATATCCTTCTCTACCGCATCCAGATGCTCGATAAGCTTCTCGCGGGCATCAAGCAGACTCTTAATCTGTCCGATTTTATCCATCAGCGGCAGAATCTGGAACGTCTCTTCCTCCTTTTTCTCCTCTGCAGCCTGCACCGGATCCTCTTTCGGCTGCATCTCGACAGACAGCCTGAAGTCCTGAATCAGATAATAATATTTCCTGCGTTTCTCATCCTGATAGAACGAGACCACATCCTCCTTCTGCATCAGTGCCAGATGTTCAATGACCGTCTTCGGGTTCAGCAAAAGCCGGTCGGATATTTCTGTAACAAAACATGGCTTGTACCGCAGAAGCTCAATAATACGTCTTCTGTTCCGGTTTCCCAGGATGTCGAGAAGCTGGGCGATATGTTCCTGTTCAAACATGTTTAATTACCTGCTTACATAATGTAAGTGTTTCAGATAATATAATCTTTCTCTTATTTTCTATCCTTTTCGAATCTGGCGGCGACATGCTTCTGCCAGAGTTTCCAGAGAATAAACACAACTGCCGCAACTCCGGCAACAGCCGCTACCGCATACCACGGATTTACAAACCAGAGATTGATAATCGCCTGCATGCCGACAGCAACCGTTAAGGTTGCGCCGGCACTTCCGGCAAAAATAATCGGCAGAAGCACTTTCGGGTGAATGGCGAGAATTCTTCCGATAAGTGCCGTATTAATCGCACTCGAACCCATAAACGGGATGTACATAAACAAAAACAGCCCGATACCTTCCAGTCCGACAATCCAGCGGTGCTCTTTGAGAAGCGTTGCGGTCTTGGTCGTGAAATGAGACAGCACCCGTCCCAGAAGCGGGACTTTTAAGAGCAAATCGAAGTTAAAGGCGATAAGGACTGCAAGCACCATATCCAGGATAATCACGCCGGAGATAATCACCCACAGCGGGCATCCTGCGGCTAAAAGAATTGGAATAATACTTTCCTTTCCGAATCCGGGGGCGAAATAGATGCCGAAGAGTCCCAGAAACACTGCAAGCTGACCGCCGCCGAAGAGGAAAAACAGCAGAACAACCCAGAGAACAAGGACGGCAATAATGCCCAGGGAAAAAATAAGACGGATGGATAAATCCGGTTTATAGAGTTTTGCCTCGCTCATTTCTTATTCTGCATCTGTCCGATTTTGCGGACAATCTTACTCCAGGAAACCGCAACGAGAACAATGAATCCCAGAATTGCAATCACTTCAAGGACTGCAAGCAGCGGATTTACTTCCCAGAGCTTGATAATCGAAGAGATACCGAGTCCCACCGTCAGACTCGACATCAGACTGCCGATAGTAACGAGTCCAATGGCAAGCATTGGCGGATAGTTCAGGAGTCTGGCAATAACTGACGTTGTCATTGCCCCGGAACCCTGGAGCGGGATATACATAAACAGCAGGAGTCCTGCACTGGATAAATCCCGAATCCATTTCTTGGACTGGATGATATTGTCTGCTCCCCGCATAATCCAGCGAAGCCAGTTTCCAATAAACGGGATTTTTAAGAGCAGGTTGAAGTTGAAGGTGATAAATGCGGCAACCGCGATATCCATTCCCACAATTGCGAGGACCACTACCCACAGAGGAAATCCGGTAATCTCAGCCGGGTCAATCGGCATTCCGATAATTCCGGCAATCAGCGCCGCAACAGCCGCGCCGCCAATCAGAGCCGCCGGGATAATCGTCTCCTTTCCAAACGGCGGGACAAGATACGCGATTAACAGTCCGACGAGGACAATAAACTGTGGACTGAATGCAGGAAATGCCGCTCCTTCCGGCGGCGGGAAAACGAACCAGAAGAACACCAGAAGAATCCCATAGGCGGCGATTGGGCCAAGAAGCATAAGAATGCGCTTGCTAATGCCCCATGCCAGCTCGTGGGTTTTTCTGAGTTCTTCCAACATAGTGAGATTATGTTGCATTTCACAGTATAAAGATATGTAGGTTAGAGAAAAGAAGACATTTCAGACGCATTTAATCGAGAATTTTATACTTTGCAAGACCTGTCATGTGGACAATAATATCCACAATTTCCTCCGGTGACTCGGGATTTTCCTTCTTCAGCCAGACATCAAAGACAAAGGAGGCAGTGGTATTGATAATACTCACATATTCCGGCGGGATTTTGTCTCTTCTCACAACGAGCGCAACCTCATCCTCTTCAATATAGAGGTCTTTCCAGATAAAATCCCGCATTCGCTGCTGAAATGCTGCGTCACCGTTTGGTCCGAAAAGAGAGCGCATCATATCAATGTGCTCTGCAAAGTACTGATAACGGTAGAGAATCTTTTTCCGCACATAGTCTTCGCGGTTTTGCATGAACTTCGGGTATGGTTTCTGTTCCAGATCCTGTCTGATACGTTCCTCAAAGGATGAAAGAAGTGCATGCTTATCCGCATAATGTTTGTAGAATGTACCGCGTCCGATTTCTGCCCGCTCTGCAATATCGCTGATGGAGATGTCTGCAAAGCTCTTTTCAGCAAGCAGACTAATGAATGCAGCTTTGATGAGCTTTTCTGTACGGAGAAATCTGCGATCCGGCCTGTCAGTCACGATTAAAAAATAGGAGGGGAGACTATTTCTATTTTACATAGAGTTCCAGCCGCCGTCAACCATGAGAACATCACCGTTGACGTATGATGCATCATCAGATGCGAGGAAGAATGCAGCTCCTGCAATCTGTTCCGAACTTCCTGCCGGCGGGGCAAGGTTTACTATATTCTGAACTCTTGCTGCACCAGTCATGTTGACATTGCCCATGGATGCACCGATTTCAGTGGAGATTCCACCCGGAGCTATGACATTGCAGCGGATGTTCTGCGGCAAGTACATGAATGCAGTGTTCTTGGTAAAGGAAACAAGTGCTGCTTTGGATGCGCAGTATACCGCACCGGCACATGCATGTAATGCTCCTTCTGAGGCAACATTGATAATACATCCTCCCCCGCCCTGAGCAAGGAAGATGTTGACTGCTTTTCTCATAGCTGCCATTGGACCATAGACATTGAGTTTGAAGACCTTCTCATACATAGCATCTGATGCATCTCCAATACCTGCCATATCATCCATGATTCCTGCGTTGTTCACTAAGATGTCAAGTCTGCCAAACTCTTTAACAGCAGTATCAATCATGCCTTCGTTTACTTCCAGAAGCGAGACATCGCCAACGTAAGGAATGACTTTGCCCGGTGCATCTTTCAGTGATTCTGCAAGTTCATCAAGACGCTCTTTTCTGCGGGCAACAGCAATAACATTTGCTCCCTCCTTTACATATCGTTCAACAATTGCGTGACCCATTCCGGACGATGCTCCGGTAACTACTGCAACTTTACCTGTTAATTTGCTCATTAGTAATTCCTCCGTCCCATACGCTGTTGGGAAAGGTATACCAAAAGCGTTTCAGGACTATTTCTAACTCACATCCAATGAGGGATAAAGATATAGGTGAATTGTAATACAATATAGAGACATAGTGTATGTTGGTGAACACATTGCATTATGTGTTCACAAAATTCGCCTGTGCCTCCTGCGCACCATCCGCAAGTGATTATTTTTTATCCCAGTGCGCCTCATGTTATACTATTATGCCTCTTTCATTCTCTACTCACTGCCTGTCATCTCTGACACTTAACGAGGCACTCGAAATGCTTGCCGGGCATACTTCTCACGTTGAGGTCATGAATGACGGAAGACACTATATCGAAGATACAGAACCGCTTCTTTCTCACTCGTTTACCTACAGCATTCATGCTCCTGCAAGAAGTGTAAACATTGCATCTGTCTTAGAACCAATCCGCCGGGCATCGACCGAGATTATCTGTGACAGCATCGAGCTTGCGGTATCAGCGAATGCAAAAACCGTCGTGTTCCATCCGGGATACTATGCCTTCACCGAAGAGTATGAGAAAGCCGTCTCTGCCCTGAAGACTTCGCTTTCCGCAATCTCTGCGTATGCCGAGGATGCGGGGGTTTCTGCCTGCGTGGAAAACATGGGCAACTGGGGATACTTCTTCCTCAAAGACACGGGAGACGTCCCCCTTGTCGGAGATACGCCGTTCTGTCTGGATATCGGGCATGCCAACGAGTGCGGAACTCTTGACGCCTTCCTGAATGTTCCCTTCTCTCACATCCACATCCATGACAACGACGGAACAAGCGATTCTCACGCGGCACTTGGCGAGGGAAATATCAATATGACTGCGGTCTGTGAAGCCGTTCGCCGGTATGGTGTCTCCTGCCCGGTAATCGAGTGCGGAACTCTTGACGCCTCCCTTGCTTCAAAGAAGGTTTTGGAGGCACTTCTTTGAAAAAGTTCACCTGGGAGATGAAACTCTCCCTCTTTCTGATTGCCGCCTGTATTCTCATCTACACGGCAAAAATTCTGATAATCGGTGACGACGGACAGAGCAACACGGTCACCTACATCTTCAATGCCTTAGGATTTCTGCCGCTCAATGTCCTGCTGGTAACCCTTATCTTAAACGGCCTCTTGTCCATGCGGGCCAAAAAAGAACAGCAGGAAAAGATGAAAATGATTGTTGGGCTTTTCTTCTCCGAGTTCGGTTCGGAACTTCTGCGGCTTTTTGTCCGCTGCGACAAATCCAAAGAGAGCATCTGCTCAGTCCTGGCGGTAACCAAAAGCTGGACCAAGCAGGACTATTCCGCAGCACAGGAAGTTCTGGAAAATCACTGCAGCCGGTTATCTCCGGAGATTTCCGACCTCATCGAGATGCGAAGCCTTCTGGATTCCCATCATGAGTTCCTGCTCCGCTTAGTGGAAAACCCGGTGTTTCTGGAACACGGGAAAATCACCGAACTGATGCAGGCTCTCTTCCACTTAGGCGAAGAACTCGCCGGCCGCGGAGACTTTTCGAATCTGCCGAAATCCGACATAGGGCATCTGACCGGAGACATCAGCCGCGTGTACTGCACGCTTGCCTCCGTCTGGCTTTCGCACATCGAATACTTAAGCGGCAGTTATCCGTATCTTTTCTCTCTGTCTCTTCGCAAAAGTCCGTTTGCAGAAAAGGCAGACGTTGTGGTTAGAGAGTAATATCCGAAAATACTGTCTTCGATTACCTGCGACATTGCAGGTGGCTTGGCAGAGGGCAGCAGTAGATACCTGACTCTCACTTTTTTAATAATCTGTTTCTGCAATCTTCTTCATTCGGGAAATACCGTCGTGTCCTCTGATAACTGCTTTTGTTGACTCTGGAATCAGTTCATCCCATTTTTCGCTGTCGAGAGCCAGACGGCACCATCTCTCCTGCAGTGTGGAATCATCAATATCGGGAGAATTCACGATATACCCTGCTTCCCGAAACAGCCTTCTGACAAGAGAATCTGCAGAGTACACGACAGAGAATTCGGGAACAAGAGAGACGATGTGAGAAACCAGAAGGGAGCTTCGCTTGATATCCTCAATCGGGAGAACATACACCGGAATTTCAAAATCCCGCAGGTCTGCCGAAACCATCTGAACCCGTTCTCCTGCAGTAAACGGAGCATACAGCTCATGGCTGATCTGAGCGCCGGTGATTCCGACAATCAATTCATCAACATTCTGCCCAATTTGCTCCAGAACTGCCCGGTGCTGATGCATGTAGGGCTGAAATGTTCCAAGAAAAAGACCGCGTTTCATAAAAAAATAAAGGGCGAAAGATGGGTGGGGGAGACTCCAAATGACCCGTATGGTATCTATTTGAAATATACTCCAACGTCTTTTAAGCCGTTTCTCATGGCTATAGTTATCACAAGCGGAGTGATTCCTTCAATAACCGCGGACATCTCAAGCGGTCCGGCATCTAATGCACGGAGTTTGGAAACGCTTTCCACCAGTTCCATGACCACTTTCTTTGCCTCTTCATCATCTCCGCAGACGGCAACACTGTAATCCAGTTCTTCATCTAAGAGCATCCATTTGTTTGCGGCAACATTGTTGAATGCGCAAACGAGTTTGGCAGACTCCGGAAGCATTTTTCTGATGGCAAGAGCTGCAGAACCTTCTGCCGGTCTGTCCGGGAGGAAGTACTTCTCCTTCGGGTTTCTAATCATGGGGTTGATTAAGGAAACCACAATCTTGTTCTCAAAACACTCTTTGCCGACGGTCTCAATGGTAGACTCGATTCTCTCAAACGGCAGGGAGAGAATCAGAATATCCGCATCACAGACATCTGCATTGGTACCTCCGGTACAGGTTGTGCAGGTACAGTTGTGCTCGATAAGACAGGTGCAGACTCCGGCAGCAGCTTCTGCGGCTTTTTCCGCACCGCGGGAACCGATTTCCACATCGAACTTTTCACCGAGACAGATACGGCGGGCAAGACCTTCACCGATATTTCCAGTACCTCCAAGGATAGCTACTTTCTTCATAACACTGAGTAATTCATGTTCTTAGTATTTAAAGAAAACAGCAGATTATGGAACAAAATGTGCAAAAGAGTATCGTACCGGACATCAACGTGCAATACGTTGTCGAATGTTTTCTCTTTCAAAAAAGGTGCGGGTTATGCCCGCTTTACGCCGGAGGCAATCAGGGCGGAGGTTACAATCGGGAGCGCTATCGTGATATCGCAGAAGCACTGCAGTTTGCGTGACTCCGGGCGTTCCTTGCCCCAGCTGATACCCTCCTCAAACGTACAGCCGGAAAGTCCTCCCCAGTGCGGGGCGTCGGTTGTATACTGCAGGGCAAACTCATGACCGCCTAAATAGTGGTCGTGATACTTCGGGAAGATAACTTCTGTCTGCTGAATGAAGTTCTTCGGCGTTCCGCCGCCAAGGTAGATAACGCCGCTCTTCTCACCAAGTTCTACAAACTCCGAAAGCTCATCTGCATCTGCTACCTGGTCAATGGTAAGTTCTGCCCCTTTTCTCCGGGCCGCAACAAGCCCAATACCAATCGAGGAATCAGCCAGTGCTGGGACATGGAGCGGAACGCCCATTTTTGCACAGGTTCCAAGAATACTTCTTCCCTCGGGACGCTCTTCATTGATTTTTTCCCCGACCAGGCGCAGGAAGTCGCGGGAGGACATCGTCTGTTTTCCAAGAGACAGACCAAGCGCACACACCCAGTTTTCCATCGAACAGATTTCCTTGTCCGATGCAAACACATCATAAATCCGGTTAACTCCGCTGTTGAACAGTGCCGCATCATCTGCCAGGTGGGTTCCCTTGTAGTGTTTAATGCCCATGTGCTCGCAGAGGTCATGGAACATATTTGCCCCGGTGGATACGATACAGTCCACAAAGCGGTTTTCCACCAGCTGGATGATACACTCCTGCATACCGGCTGGAACAATCGCCCCGGAAAGACCAAGCACAATCCGGATTCCCGGCGTCTCAATCATTTCCTTCCAAATCTGGAAACTCTCGCCAAGCTTTCTTCCCTGAAAACCCGATCTGCTCATATTCTCCAGAAGCTTGTCTACTGATGCTTCAGGGCGCATCGGATTCGTCGGCGTATCAAACATACAGGTATATTCGCGGGAATACGGGAAAAACCTGCTCTTATTGACTCAGGAAAAAAAAGATATGGGGTTATGCAATCTGCATGTATCCGACAAACTGCATGACAATCTTGTCGGTACCGTACTGGACTGTAATATTCTCTGCGGTCTTTTCGGTGATAATTGCGGAGCGGAATCCGTTTGCCACTTCATCAAGTTCGTCAATGTACGGGAAGGATAACTGCAGCATATCTCCGACTTCAAGTTCTGCGAACTTCAGTCCCATTTTCTCGACATCTGCCTTCGGGTAGGTCAGTTTCAGGGCCGCGCCGGAACCGTCAACGGTCTTGCTTTCCCCGATGTTCATACCGATAACACCGTTTGCGATTGCATTCTGTTCAGATGCGTAGAGGATGTACGGCTCGGTCTTGTTTGCAACAGAGATGTAGGCGCTTTCGTTTACTTCGTATCCTGCGATGAATCCGTCAACGTTGGTAAAGACCGGGGATTCTCCAATGAACAGGGTATATTGAACGGCAACCGGGTTTCCTGCTTCTGCCGGTCCGGCAGTTCCTCCTCCGCCGAAGAAGTTCTGGAAGTTTGCGAACGAGAGAACGCACATAACAACCATCAGGATACAGAATGCGATTACACCAATCTGCATCCAGTTGGTTTTCTTCTCTTCCGCCGGCTTGTCACCGGCATTTGTTTTCTTCTGTACAGCCATGTGTGTATATAATTTCTCTTTCTTATCATAAACACCTTCCTCTCTTCTTTTTGCCGTTTCGAAAAACTACTTAAATAAATATGACTTACTATTAGTAAGTCAAGACCTGACAAATACCATACGGAGAATACAAACCATGTCACTTACCCCATATGCATTCAGTTTTGAATCGATTGGAAACACCATTGATTCCTTCCTGTCCGATATCGAATCCCGTGCCGTTTCGGTGATGCCGAAACCGGAATATATCAGAACCACCGTGAGAAATACTGTTCCGCGTATCTCCGGAAACTTCATGGTTGACTTAACCGAGACTGATGAGGCCTTAGTCATCTCCTGTGACCTTCCCGGCATGACCAAAGAGGATGTCTCGGTAAAACTGCTCAACCCGACAACCCTGCTCATCCAGACATCCGTCTGTACCGAGACGGTCTCTTCCGGCGTCTATCACTTACGCGAAAGAAGAACCGCTGCGGGAAAACGCACCATCCTTCTGCCGGAAGAAGTTACCGCTGAAGGGGCACGGGCTGTTTTTAGAAACGGCGTCTTAGAGCTTGTCCTCATGAAGGTAAAGCAGGAAGAAGGAGAAGAAATCCCGGTAGAATAACCTTCTCGGGGATTTCTAACAACCACAAAAGCAACACGATAGTGTTGCGTGAGCAGCGGAGGAGCGATTAGCGACGGAGCGACAAAAGATCCTCCAAACATATTTTCAATATTCGCGTTGATTCGCGTGTTTTAACTTTCAAACGCGAATCTACACGAATTTCGGACATAATGTTCATCATGAAGATGGCGAAAGCTTCGCTTATCGCTCGCTTTCTGTAACGCAACACTATCGTGTTGCTTCATGAAGTTTTTGAAAAATAGAGGTTGTTAGAAATTCTCCTATCTTTTTCCGCCACCTCTTTTGAGCAATGCAACGGCATTGCTGTTTTGGTTTTTCGTTCCTCCTTTCTTTCTCTATACTATGAAGAAGGCATATATGCCGACAGCGACCATATCTTAAGCATACATGGAGAAAGGACAGAAGAAACTGCTGATAATTTCTGTTGGAATCAGTCTGGCAGTTCTCTTTGCCGTTCTCCTCCTGACAATTGATGCAGACACTTTAACCGCACTGAAAAGCTGTATGCCTGGTCTGCTGATTCTCGCCCTTGCGATGCATGCGGTATCCCTTCTTTTCTGGTCGGGAAGAATCAAGCTGATGTGCCGCTCGCTCGGCTACAAGGTCCGCTTTTTCCACTGCATAAATCTCGTCTGTTCCAACACCTTTATCGCCTCGGTCACGCCTTCGCAGATTGGCGGCGAGCCGGTTCGTGTCTATGAGCTGACCAAAGCAGGCGTTCCCGGCGGAAACGCGACCGCGGTCGTTATCATGGAGCGGGTATTTGACGGAATCGTTCTTGCGGTCGGCACCGGAATCTGCGTGTTTGCGCTTGGCATGTTCTTCGGGGAAATTGAGCTTCCGGCAGTCTGCATGTTTGCCGCATATCTTGCGGCCGGTATCTTTGCCGGGCTTGTGCTGCTCTTCCTGGTGTTTGCCAGAAACCCGAAGCTCGGCTACGCATTCATGGGAAAGATATCTAATCTCCTCTCCCGCAAAAAAAGCCCGGAGAAGATGCAGAAGAGCTTTAAGAAGTTCGAAGGCTATGTCGGACAGTTCTACACCACGCTTTCACATTTCAGCGGAAAAGCCCGGGCAGGACTCGCTTTTGGTCTGCTCTTTACCGTCCTCTACTGGGTAAACGAGTTTATCATCGCATTCTTCATCTGCATGGGACTCGGTGTTGAACCAACCCCGGCACTCTTCCTGCTCTCCTTAATCTTCCAGGTGCTGATTACGGTGATTCTCATGATCCCGATAACCCCTGGCGGAGTCGGCGTTGCAGAGATTTCCTTAGGCAGTCTCTATGCACTGATTATTCCGACCTCGATTGTCGGTATCTTCGTGCTGCTGTACCGCTTTATCTTCTACTACTTCAACCTCATCGTGGGTTTTATCGCAAGTATGCGCATCGTACGCCGCGAAGCCCATCTGGAGACATAAATGGACGCAAAATACAAAAAACTTCTCTGGATTTCCATTGGCCTTTCGCTTGGAATCATGCTTCTGGTGATTCTCTTCACCTTTGACGAAGAGACGCTGGTTGCGCTGAAAAACTTTGACTACCGATTCCTTCTGATAGCCTTTGGTCTGCATCTGTTGGCGATTGTGTTCTGGGGAATCCGTATTCTGGTTCTCTGCCGCTCGCTTGGATACCGCGTCCCGCTTCGCCATTGTATCAATATGGCGGCGTCCGGCCAGCTTCTTGCGGCAATTACGCCGTCGAATATTGGCGGAGAGCCCGTTCGCGTCCACGAGCTCTACAAAGCAAAGGTGCCGCTTGCAGACTCAACGGCTGTCGTCCTCGTTGAACGTCTGCTTGAAGCGGTTCTGCTGGTTCTGGGAGTCATCATTGGTATGGGGGCATTCTCTATCGTTTACCGCAACGGCGAGATTCCCGCGGAACTGATTACCGCCGCCTGGATTGGAACGGCATTCTTTGTCGGCATTCTGCTGGTTCTGATTCTGATTATGCGAAAACCCGAGACCGTCAAGAAGTGGGGACTTGCGATTCTCGGACTCGTTACCAAGAAGATGAAGCCGGCACGCCGCGAGAAGCTGGAGGGAGACATCACTGGTGGAATCGATCAGTTCTACAGCACCTTCCGCCACTTCGCCGGAAAGGAGGGAAGAATTGGTCTATTCCTCGGTCTGCTGTTCTCGCTGGCATTCTGGACCTGCGAGTACTCGATTGCCTCGGTTATCATGATGGGAATGGGCTATGAGCCGCATATTCTGCTCTCGATTATCTTCCAGCTGATTATCGCGGTCATCCTGATGATTCCGTTAACTCCGGGAAGTACGGGTATTGCAGAGCTGTGTTATGCGGGATTCTATTCGCTGATTCTGCCAAGCTCGGTTATTGGTCTCTTTGTTGTTCTCCTGCGTGCCATCCTGTACTACTCGAATCTGGTACTTGGATTTATTGCGTCGTTTATCATTGTAAAGCGGGAAGCAAAGAATGCAACGGTAACGCTGGATGATGAGAACTAAACCTGCTTTTTTTGATTCGCTTCGCTATCGCCTGACGGTTGCCGGAAGAACGGAGGATTTCTACCGGGTGCAGTATGAGCGGATGTTTCGGCGGCATTATGTGCGAAAGAGGGACTGCCTTGCTGTCGGTCCGCTGTATCTGCCGCGTTTGTCTCATGCGGAGTTTCCAACCCGCGAGGAGGCGTATTATGCGATGGAGATTGGCGATATTCTCTATCCGGCACTGCTTGGTTCGTTCCGCTATGTGGATGAGGGTCCGTATGAGTGGGAGGATGTGAGAATTGAGGAAGGGGATGTGGTGTTTGACTGCGGAGCAAACTTAGGGGTGTTTTCTCTTCTTGCGGCATATCGGGGTGCAGAGGTCTATGCCTTCGAACCAATTTCCGCCGCCCGCGCAGAGCTTCGAAAGACGCTTGATTTGAATCCGGCGTTAAAGGAGCGGGTGCATATTGTGCCGGCGGCGCTTTCCGACTGTGAGGGTTCAGCAGAGTTTACGGTGCTTGACGGGACTCTGGTTGGTTCTTCGATGGTTCTTTCCCAGCAGGGAAGAAAGGAGACGGCACGTCTGACGACTGTTGATGCGTTCTGTGAGGCGGAAGGCGTTTCCCCGGACTTTATCAAGGCGGATATTGAGGGTGCTGAGCGGCAGATGATGCAGGGGGCTGTTTCGACGCTGAAGCGGGATGCGCCGAAGATTGCTGTCTGTACATATCATTTCGCAGATGATGCGGCAGTGCTTCGCGGAATTATCAAGGCGGCGAACCCTGAGTATCGGATTTCGGAAAAGTGGAAGAAGATGTATGCAAGGGTGTAAAAAAAAAAGGATTTTCTCTATTTATCTGCGTCTCTAATTTCCGTTAGCACGCTTCTCCGTTCCCCGCATCTTCGGCGGAGAACCGCATATAGGACAGTCCTTTTCTCCTGCCGGAATCTCCGCTCCGCATCCTGAGCACAAAAGCTTCCAGACCTTCTTTTTCGCTGTCTTGGAAAGCAGACTCTTGACCGGGACTTTCAGATGCCTACAGACATTCTGCACCGCAAAATCTCCGGAGACAACCGTCCCGCCGGTAGCGAGACCAAAGGCAATAACCGAGATATCTGTCTCAGACAGCACCCGAAGGTCTCCGGACTTCTCTGCCGCCTCTTTCACTGCAGAAACCTCTGCCGGTCCTGCCCCGCCGATTTTGAGACCCTCTGCGGTCAGCACCGCAAAACGCATCTTTGAGACATGGTCGCGAATCTCCTCTGCGACCTCCGCGGTAGTCCAGAGGTCACCCTCTAAATGATTCTCCGCGAAAAAAAAGGAAGCATCCAGAATATACTGCATGCTTATTTTCTGATTGCGTCTGCGATGATACCTGCTGCGGAGAACTTCGTGGATGCACGCTCGATAGTATCCGAGTTTGCAACATCTGCAAGACCGCCCTGCATCAGCTTAATGTATCCGCCGGAAGCAAAGACACCGTGGACACCTGCTGCGCGAACAGACTTTGCACCCTGCTCAAGGAGCATGCTTGCTGCAAGAGCCATCGAACCGCCGGTTGCGATAATATCATCGACAATAACACAGTCTCTTCCTGCTGCATCAAGGTGCTTTGGCGCCATCTTGACTTCAGAGCCGGAAAGGCGCGTCTTGTCCAGGTGGTCGCAGTCCCAGCCGAACGGAGCGGAAACGCTCTTTGCAAACTCCCATGCGCCAATATCAGGGGATAAGATGAGCGGGTTTTCAATTGGCTGCGTCTGGATGTATGCGCCAATCTCTGGTGCGATGTTTAAGTTCTCTGCCGGACAGCGGAAGTGGTTTAAGACAGACGGGTCGTGGATGTTTACGGTAAACACACGGGAAGCACCTTCGGAAAGTGCGCGTGCAAGGGCGCGTGCGGAGATTGGCTCTCCCTCTTTGAAGCGCTTGTCCTGACGGGCGTATCCCATGTACGGAAGAACCAGGGTGACATCTCTTCCTTCGCAGGCGTCCATCAGAAGCATAACCTGAAGGGCGGTAGTGGTATCAACCGTGCTTGCTACAACGACCATTTCATCATCAAGCTCTTTTACGCGCACATACAACTCCCCGTCCGGGAAGGTGGTGTATTCGACGCTGGAAAGCCCGCATCCGAGTTTCTGGGCTGTACGTGCCGCAAGCAGCTGACTTTTTTCTGTATAGATGACCTTCATATTTCTGCAGATACTATCTTAATACTGAAAGTACTTAAATTATAATCAAGTACAAATAATACAGACTTCATCTGAAGGCAGGTATATACAGATATGGAAGAGCCAAATACTACGCCGGTCAGGGAGACCGAGGCTGTTTTAGAGCCGGTTTTAGCACAGGCGTCCCCAAGCGGTGATGCTGCAGAGCCTGCGCGGGAGGAAACTCCGGTCAAAGAGCACTATGCATCCGACGACTATGATGCAGAGCTTTTCGGCGGCGTCCGCTTCGATACAACATCAGATATCCCAATTCCCGAATCGTTAATCGATCAGGTTATCGGACAGGAACATGCTGTTGATGTGATTAAGAAGGCGGCAACTCAGCGCCGCCACGTGATGATGATTGGAAGCCCGGGTACGGGTAAGTCCATGCTTGCCAAGGCAATGTCCGAGCTTCTCCCGAAAGAGGATATGCAGGACATCCTGGTCTATCCGAACCAGGAAGATAACAATAACCCGATTATCCGGGTGGTTCCGGCAGGCCGCGGAAAGGAGATTGTCGCCCACCACAAGGAGGATGCAAAGCGTCAGGCTTCGTCGAGAAATACGCTCCTTCTGGTGCTGGTAATTGGGGTTTTGGGAATTTCCTTTATCTCCGGTCAGTTCCTGATGGGAATTATCGCGGTTGCCTTCCTCTTTATGGCATTCCGCTCGCTGATTCCAAAAGAGAGCGCTATGGTTCCGAAGCTGATTGTCTCAAACAAACCGGACAGCTTTGCACCGTTTGTGGATGCAACCGGCTCTCACGCAGGAGCGCTCCTTGGTGATGTCCGCCACGATCCGTTCCAGTCCGGCGGTCTGGAAACGCCGGCACATGACCGTGTCGAGGCCGGTGCAATCCACCGTGCCCACAAGGGAGTTCTCTTCATTGATGAGATTAATTCGCTTGAGTACCAGTCCCAGCAGAGTCTGCTGACTGCCCTGCAGGAAGGTGTCTTCCCGATTACCGGCCAGTCCGAGCGTTCTTCGGGAGCAATGGTTAGAACCGAGCCTGTCCCGTGCCGCTTCTTAATGATTGCCGCAGGAAACCTGGATGCGATGCAGTACATGCACCCGGCACTCAGAAGCCGTATCAGAGGTTATGGTTACGAGGTCTATATGACTGAGACCATGGACGATACCGCAGAGAACCGCGGAAAGCTGGTCCGTTTTATCGCACAGGAAGTCAAAAACGACGGAAAGATTCCGCCGTTTGACCCGTCTGCAGTTTCTGAAATTCTCCGCGAGGCACGCAGACGTTCCGGCCGCAAGGGACACCTGACGGTAAAACTGAGAGACTTAGGCGGTCTGGTGCGTGTTGCCGGAGACTTAGCCATTAAGGAAGGAGCATCGACGACCACGCTTCGCCATGTGCTTGATGCAAAGAAGATTGCCCGCTCGGTTGAGGACCAGATGGCAGATGAGTACATCAGAAGAACCCGCGACTATGATTTAACGATTGTCGAGGGAACTCTCGTTGGTCACGTGAACGGTTTAGCGGTCGTTGGAAACGACGGCGGTTCCGTTCTCCCAATCGCGGCAGAGGTAACGCCGGCACAGGGAGCAGGTTCTGTTGTGGCAACCGGAGGTCTCAAAGAGATTGCGCAGGAGTCCATCAAGAACGTGAGTGCGTTAATCAAGAAGTTCTCCGGAGCTGACATCCGCAAGATGGATATCCACGTGCAGTTTGTCGGAACGTACAATGTTGACGGAGATTCTGCCTCGGTAACTATGGCCACAGCGGTTATCAGTGCACTTGAAAACATCCCGGTCCGTCAGGATCTGGCTATGACCGGTTCACTTTCCGTCAGAGGCGATGTGCTTCCAATCGGCGGTGTGACCTATAAGATTGAGGCAGCAGCCAAGGCAGGCATTAAGACGGTCATCATTCCGAAGTCGAACTTAAACGATGTGTTAATCGAGGACCAGTATGCAGATAAGGTCTCGATTATTCCGGTTACGAGAATCGAGGAAGTCTTACGCTACGCATTAGTTCCAACCGATAAGGCAGACTTTGAGGAGAAGCTTACCCGGATGGGCAAGCACATGGAAATCCCCAAAGACGAGCCGAAAGCAGAGAAGAGCGAGTAAGGCTCTTTTCTTTTCATTTTTCTTGGATGATACACTTTTCACTGTGTCTGCATCTTATTTGTCAGAGAATACCATACCTATAAATCTTGAACAAACCAATCTACCAATAAGTTATAGACGTTTATTTCAACGAGGATAAATTATGGAAATACACATGCCGCAGAGAAAAGAGAATGGGAAATATTCCTGTAACGGTTGCGGAATACAGGTTGATTTTTCAGAACTTCGCTGTTGTGAAACCTGAGGGTATTTCTATTGTCCTTCCTGTCAGGAACGTCATAGATGTAGGATTACTGAAGATGGTGTTGTTGAGATTCTTCCGTTTGATCCATTTGGTCAGAAGAATCAGAGAGATACTGTTGATTTATTTGAAGATACGCCAACAGTACATGATGTTGTTTTCTTTGATTCTAAAAAGAAGGATTCGGACTCTGGGAAGAAACAGACAGTTGAGCGTGTATTCTGTTCGAAATGTGGTGATGTCCTTGTTAAAAGTGCTGCTCATCTCTGCCCAAAATGTGGGAAATACTTCTGTGATGAATGCATAAACGTGCATGTTTGTAATCAGGCAGATGTTCAGAAATACCATGAAAAATTAGAGCGTCTTCATATTCAAACTCGTGCAGAGCAGGAGCGTATTCGTCGTATAGAACAGGAAAAGACGAATCGTGAAAGAGCTAAAGAACCAGAGAAGTACTCTCGTTGTGATAATTGCGGGAATTATTTCTCTAAACATGAACTGAAAAGATGCCATACCTGCGGGCTTATCTTGTGTTCTTCATTCAGAGAGAATCATACTCATTCCGTTTTGGAAAATCTGTGGAAGGATAGAGGTAAGCTCAAAGATGCTTTCAGAAATCTGAAAAAGTAAATCTCTTCCTTTAACAATATTACACAATATCTTTTTTCTTGGTTATAACAATCAGAAGATACCTCCACCGCGGAGCGGCTCGCGGTGGGGATATCTTCATCTCTTGGAGGTGGAAAGCGACTCTCTTTTTCAAAATCGTATGCATCTTCCGTTCTCTCAGGATAATATATTTATAGATATATAACATATGTTATTTTAACAACACCATGCCGCCGAAAATAAAAATTCAAAAACAGGACATTATCACTGCCGCCGTTAACCTGGTACGGGAACAGGGAGAGAGTGCTCTCAATGCGAGAAATATTGCATCTTCTCTGAACTGTTCCACCCAGCCGGTCTTCTCGAATTTTGCAACTATGGAAGAACTCCGAAGCGCCGTCATTGAAGCGGCAGAGACGCTGTGTGATGCGTATATTACGCGTGAGGTCGAAAAAGCCGAATACCCGCCCTACAAGGCAAGCGGTATGGCCTACATTCGTTTTGCAAAAGAGGAGACTGAGTTATTCAAACTCTTATATATGCGTGACCGCTCCTCCGAAACCATCCCGGAAGAAACTGCACAGAACAGCCGGATGGAACGTATCGTTCACGAGAACACCGGGCTTGAAGGTGACGACACCCGGCTCTTTCATCTGGAGATGTGGGCATATGTGCACGGAATCGCGACCATGACCGCGACCGGATTCTGCCATCTCGACCGGGAGCTGATTAGCAAAATGCTCACTGACGCCTATCTGGGCATGAAAAAACACTATGGTCTGGAGTAGCGATGGACGCAGTCAGAACTGAAGCGCTCACGAAAACGTACAAAGATGTTGTCGCTGTTGACCGTCTTTCGCTTTCCATTCGCCAGGGGGAGCTGTTTTCCCTGCTCGGCTTAAACGGTGCCGGAAAAACCACCACTATCAAAATGCTTTCCTGTCTTACCGCTCCTACCCGCGGGGATGCTTTTTTGCACGGGAAAAGTATTCGAACGGATACTGCCGCGGTAAAAAAGCTGATTGCCGTCTCTCCGCAGGAGACAGCGGTAGCTCCCGGCCTTTCCGTCCGGGAAAATCTGGAACTGATTTGCGGAGTTTACGGTTTTTCGCGGGAAAAGCAGGACGCGAAAATTGCTGAGCTTACCGCCCTTCTCGGGCTTGATTCTGTCCTTTTGAAAAAGGCGGGGAAGTTATCGGGAGGATGGCAGAGAAGACTGAGTATCGCGATGGCTTTAATCAGCGAGCCGCAGATTCTTTTCCTCGACGAGCCGACACTGGGACTTGATGTTCTCGCCCGCAGTGAACTCTGGGAGATTATCCGTTCCCTCAAAGGGAAAGCAACGATTATCTTAACCACCCATTACATGGAAGAGGCAGAAGCTCTCTCGGACCGGATTGGCATCATGAAGGATGGACGGCTGCTTATCTGCGATACCGTCGATGCATTGAAGAAAACTGCCGGGGCAGAGAGTATTGAACAGGCATTTGTCACTATTGTGACTGAGGGGGTAAAATGAGGGCTTTGCCGTTTGCCAAAAGAGTTGCCAGAGAGATTTTGCGTGACCCGGGGACGCTGGTGTTTGGTCTCGGCTTCCCGCTTGTACTGATTTTCCTGCTTACGGCAATCCAGGCAAATATCCCGGTCAGTCTTTTTGAGATACCGGATTTAGCGCCGGGCATTACGATATTCGGTCTTTCCTTTATGACGCTGTTCTCCGCATCGATTATTGCCAAAGACCGGGAAAGTTCGCTTCTTGCCCGTCTCTATACCACCCCGCTTACTGCAGGGGATTTTATTCTCGGCTATACACTTCCGATTGTGCCGATTGCTCTTGCGCAGTGTGCAGTCTGCTATGCGGCAGGGATTCTTCTCGGGCTGAATATTTCGGTGAACATTCTCTATGCCCTCCTGTTCAGTATTCCGGTGTCCGTGTTCTTCATCGCTTTGGGGCTTCTCTGCGGCAGTATCTTTACCGACAAGCAGGTCGGCGGCATTTGCGGTGCGTTACTGACGAATCTTGCCGGATGGCTGTCGGGAATCTGGTTTGACCTTTCCCTTGTCGGCGGGCTGTTTCAGCAGATTGCCTATCTCCTGCCGTTTGTGCATGCGGTAGACCTGGTATGTGCGGTAATTGCCGGGAATTTTGCCGGGATTTTCCCGCATATCTGGTGGGTACTTGGCTATGCCGCGGTAACTCTTGTTGCTGCTGTTCTGCTGTTCCTTCGGCAGATGAAGAAGCAGTAGGGGGATTTTTCCCCGGTTCTTTTTTGAAATTCTGTTGAGGCAAACAGTATGATTTTCAGATAAGCACCTCAACATCGAACCGGTCGTCCCGCATGGATAAATCCAGTGCCTCGGCGACAGTCAGGTGTGATGCTTCCACGGTTTTGAGATATTTTTCCGCGGTCTCTTTTGCCTCTGCCATCTGTTTTTTCGTGGGCCGTTTCCACGGCTGTCCCGGAACCGGGATGTATCCGGAGATACGTAAAGGAATGGTATCATCCAGTCCTGCAAGGAATCCGCACAGCCCTTCCAGTTCGTCAAGCCCGACAAAACCCGGGATATAGACAAGGTTTGCCTCCATCTGCATTCCGCTTTCCCAAGCGTTTTTGAAGTTGGTGTAGATAAGGTCCTTTGGTTTTCCGGTAATCCTGTAGTGCAGGTCGCGGCTCCATGCTTTAAATCCGACATTGGCATAATCCAGATTTTCTGTTGGGATTCGTGTCCCGTTGGTGTGTCCGAGTTTGGTTTTTGCTCCAAGCTCCTGTTTTGCAAATGCCAGAAGTTCTTCCAAATCCGGTGCAAGAGATGGTTCTCCACCCATAAGAGATACCGTTTTCGGCCGCTGTCCGGCAAGGACGGTTTTTATCTCTTCTGTTGTGAGAAAGGACGCAGGCTTTGGAGTCATGAATCCGGGTTTGGAATCAGCGCCGCCTCTGAGTTTGTAGGAACAGAATGGACAGCGGAAGGTGCATCCCCAGTTGTGGAGGGTTGCGAAATCGTACTTTTTGTTGTAGGTAATCTGGTAAAATGCCATGAGGGACTCCTGCGTTATCAGCATAAACAGATTCAATTTCATGTGTATATAATGTTACGATAATTATATTCGTAATACTAATGTGGTATGAATGTATTATTTGTGTTATTTGTGTGACTGCAGGGGGCTTCTCTCCTCAAAATATCATACGCGGTTTTCGTGAGTATTGTATCTGGTGCAACGAATACCAAAGCCGGGTAATACTTTGTGCGTCTTTTTCCAGAAGAGACTTTTTTTCTGCATTGCCCCTATGGGGAGGGATTTGGTGCAAATGGTTTCCGATGCGGAAATCGGGGAAAAAAGATACGGGGTTGAGGATTTTTCCGGATATCCTTAAATCTCCACCAGATTATACTCGCGCCGTCCGACGTTCATTTCCTCGGCCGCTTCGAGCTGGAGTTCCGGGTTGGTTCCCGGCCAGACGCGGGTGAACTTCTCTTCGCCCGGCTCGTGGTGGTCCGGGAGCAGTGAACCCTGCACTCCTTCTGCCGCGTTCACTAAATCATAGCATGCCTTGTCGAGAGCCACCGGGTCGCGGGATGCGAGAATGCCGATATCTTTGACGAACGGAATGTCATTCCATGCCGTACAGTCGCAGTGCGGGGTGATGTTGGTTAAGAAGTTGATGTAGAATGCTTTTCCGGTCTTGTTTGCCACAGCACCTGCCGCGTAGTCTGCCATCTTTTCCACGAACTCTGTTCCGTCGTCCTGCCAGTCTAAATCAATAGCATGCTCCGGGCAGACGTTCATGCACATCAGACATCCCACACAGTGGTCATAGTCGATAACAATCGACGGCCCTTCAAGCCCGATACAGAACTCGCCGCAGGCATTCATACATGCCCCGCAGGTGATACATTTGTCCGCTAAGACAAAGGGACGTGTCTTATGCTGTTCCTGCTTTCCGGCATTTGCCGCACAGCCCATTCCAAGATTCTTGATTGCGCCGCCGAATCCGGCAACCTCGTGTCCCTTGAAGTGAGAGACAACAACCAGGCTGTCTGCCGCGACGATATCTGAGGCAATCTTTACCGAGTCGAAGTGTTTTCCGTAAACCTCAACCTCCTCATAGTTCTGGCCTTTTAATCCGTCTGCGATAATCACCGGGCAGGAAACGACCGGATAGCAGAAGCCGTGCTTTGCCGCGGTTTCCAGGTGGTCAGCGCTGTTTCTTCTACCGCCGATATAGAGCGTATTGGTATCGGTTAAAAACGGCTTTGCCCCGAGATTTTTAATCTCCTCAATAACTGCGGCAACACTTAACGCCGGAACAAACGCATCATTCCCGCGTTCGCCGAAATGCACTTTGACTGCCGTTAAGTCTCCTTCAGAGACCATCATATCAAGGCCGGCTGCCGTACAGAGCGCCTGGATTTTCTTCTCTGTTGAGCGGTCCGCAGAAAGAGCGCCGGCACGGGCAATATACACATCTTCCATGCTTTCTTGTATGGCGTAAGATAAGATAAATGCGTCTGGCTGGTTCGTTACGCCCGTGAAGAGTCGGACAACAGAAACAGACAAAAAAAGTTATTCGTTTCCGCCTTCGGCGTCCTCGTCGGAAAGCGGGAAAATCATCTTTACTTTTAAGATCTGGCGGCCGCGCATCTTCGTTACCACCAGCGTAATATCATCCACCGTCTTTACGGCTTCGCCGAGACGCGGGATGTGTCCTAACTGCGAGAAGATAAGACCGCCGATTGTCTCATAGCTTCCCGGGTCTTCCGGCAGTTCAATCTCGAAGTACTCATTTAACTGCGTCACTCTGACCTGAGCATCCAGCATGTACATACCCTGAGCAATCTCAATGATGTCTTCTACTTCGTCAACATCCGTCTCGTCCATGATATCGCCGACAAGCTCCTCTAAGATATCCTCGATGGTAACCACACCGGAGAAACCGCCGAACTCGTCTAAGACAATAGCCAGATGGACACGGCGGACCTGCAGGTCGCGGAGCAGGTCGTCAATCTTCTTCGACTCCGGAACACAGTAGACTTCCACCATCAGGTTCTTGACCGTCAGCTTCGTGTGGTCGTTGGAAGTGTATGCATCGAATACGTCCTTAAAGTTAATCGAACCGACGATGTTATCCACGGTCTCATGGAACACCGGAAGACGGGAGTAGCCGGTCTCTCTGATGTAGGCAACCGCTTCATCCAGCGTTGCGGAGTCCTCAATCATGGAGACATCCGGACGCGGAGTCATAACTTCTTTGGCGGTGGTATCGTTGAAGCGGAGAACCGAGTAAATCATCTCCTTCTCGTCTTCTTCGATAGCGCCTTCCATTTCTCCGACATCAATCCAGTCACGGATTTCCTCTTCGGTCACTGCCGGTCCGTCGTCATCCTTCTTTACTACTCCGCGGAGTCTGTCGTATACCCAGAAGAACGGGGTAAGCAGGGTTGTTGCCCAGTAAATCGGGGTTGCGGCAAAGAGTGCAATCTGCTCCTGGTGCGTGTTGGCGTACGTCTTCGGTCCAACCTCGCCGAATACCAGGATAAGCAGGGTTACAACTCCCGTTGCAATCGCAATACCGGCGTTGCCGAATAAATCGAGAGCAATTGCTGTTGCAAGAGAGGCAGTACCGGTGTTTACCACATTGTTCAGAATCAGAATCGTGATTAAGAAGTGATCCGGATTTTCCTTTAATTTCTCAATCCGTCTGCCGCGTTTTCCGGTTTCGGCAAGCGCCTTTACCTTTGCCCGGTTCAGACCGACCAGAGCGACCTCGGAAGCCGAGGAGAATGCTGAAAGAGCCAGCAGAATTACAAAAAGAACGATATTCGTATACATTACTCAAAAACCCACGCCGCATCTGCGGCTAATCGATTAAGCGGATGTCTGCAAACGGTCATAAATTATTCTTACTCTATATGAGTTGTGACAGCATAAATATATCTTGTCAAACAGTCTGCGCCCCCTCATCCTATTCAGTAGGGTTCACATCGTGGCCTTTTGCAATTATAAATACCTATTGGTATGAAAAAGTAAGCCTCTTTATACTGCCGGACCGACGCTGTACTGATGGAGTCAATGGCATTATTTGAGGACGCCTTCATCAATGCCGCCGGTACTGCCTGCAGTATTGTCGGATACGTCCTCATCGTAGTATTATTCCTCTTCGGAATGACCTACACTATCAAAACAAAAGGAGTACAGTTCCGCATGCTCAAGGAATCTGTACGCCTGACCTTCTCCGGACTTGCAGGAGAAGCAGTAAAGAAGAAAAACACGTTCGTCTCCTCCTTCCAGGCATTCTGTGTAAGTATGGGAGCACGGATTGGCGTTGGAAACATTGCCGGCGTTGCGATCGCTATCATGACAGGCGGTCCGGGCGCAATCTTCTGGATGTGGCTCTTTGCCATTATTGGAGCGGCAACCAGTTTCGTTGAGTGTACAATCGGTCAGATTTACAAAGAACTCCAGAATGACGGTCTCTACCACGGAGGACCGGCATACTATATCAAAAACGGTCTGAAGAAGCCGAAGTTCGCTCTCTTCATGGCGGTACTCGTTATCGTCGCCTATCCATTCCTCTTCACCGGTGTTCAGGCAAACACGGTCGCTATTGCATTCAGTGATGCATTCGGCGTCAGCCAGATTCTTATGGCACTGGCAGTTACGCTCTTTGCCGCTCTTATCATCTGCGGCGGAGTATTACGTGTTGCCAAGGTATCCTCATGGCTTGTTCCGCTTATGGCTGTGGTTTACCTCGGTATCGCCCTGATTATCATCCTCATGCACATCACTGCTGTCCCGCAGATGCTTGCCCTGATTTTCACCGAGGCATTCAGTCTGAAAGCTGGAATCGGCGGTTTAATCGGCGGTGTGATTGTGATTGGTGTCCAGCGAGGTATGTTCTCGAATGAGGCTGGTGTCGGTTCTATGCCGAATGTTGTTTCTGCCGCAAAAGTAAAACACCCGGCAGAACAGGGATTAATCCAGTCCCTCGGTGTCTTTATCGATACCCTTGTGGTCTGCAGTGCAACCGCATTTATTGTCCTCCTCTTCGGAGACTACCAGTCCTTTGGAACAACCGGTGTTCAGCTTGTGCAGGACATCTTAGGTGCAGGATTCCTTGGAGCAGCAGCTCCATACCTGATTGCCTTCTTCACGCTGGTCTTTGCATTTACCTGCATTATCAGCTACTACTCGATGGGAGAAGCAAACGTAAAGTTCCTTTCCGGAAAGAAGTCCGCAATGGTCGTCTTCCGTGTTCTGGTGATCATCATGATTTTCATTTCCTGTGTCATGAGTCTTGACCTTATCTGGGCGCTCAATGATATCTTCCTGGGAATCATGGCTGTAACCAACATCTTCGCTCTTACTTTCCTCGGAAAGCATGCAGTTGAAGCTCTGCAGGATTACCGGAAACAGAAGAAAGCAGGCGTGGAGAAACCGGTTTTCACTCCGTCCTGTCTTTCAAATGCTGACGGTGTCTCCGTCTGGCCGGAAAAGGACGAATAATCCTTTTCCCTTTTTTATCCCCGATACCACCGGGTCTCTTCTGCAAGAATTTCCGTACGGTCCAAAAGATTCAGCTCTCCAAAGTTTAAGTCCTCGAACTCGTAGGTAACGCGTCCCGTATAGCCGATATCTTTCAGGACAGTTTTGAGTGCATCCCCTTCCGCAGTCCCGGCAAGCGGTGAGTGCATCGCACCGGAGCGGCCAAGGCTTGCATGGATGTTTACCATGCGGTCGCTGCACAGTTCGATAAAGGAAAACGGGTCTCCTGCCGCCTGGGCGTGGGCGTAGTCGAAGGTAAAGGAAAGCCAGGAGTATTCATCCAAGACCTCCCGCATTTCAGGAGCGGTTGTTATGTGTGCATTTACTGCAGGCGGCATATTTTCCAGGGCGATTATGACATTTTTTCCGGAAACCTCAGACAGCCGCCCCAGATACTGGTGGAAGCGTTCCTTGTCAAGGTAGGTAACCGGGCGTTTTGCGGTACGTTTTCCCGGATGAATCGTGACGATGCCGCCGCCGAGCGCCTCCAGCATCTCAATGCAGTCTATCGTACAGTCCGCGGAAAGCGCGGCTACTTTGGGGTTGAAGGAGCAGGGGTTGAGGTCGAAGATTGGCGCATGCATGGCTAACGGGAAGAGATGCGGGTAGCGTTTTTTCTCTTCCAGAAGCTCATCTATCCGTGCGCCTGCCATCCAGAACTCCGGAGTCTCCATCCAGAACTCCACGGAATCCAGCCCTGCAGAGTGCATGGCGGCAAATATTTCCGGTGTCTTGTATGGGTGGAAGAACATGCTGGATGCTTCGAGCGTGTACATGTAATGGGATTGTATGCGGGAATCTAAATAGGTGTTGGCTTGGGGGTGCGAGTAGATGGAAAAACATCATACACCTAAAGAAAACAGAACGCTTCATCTTCTCTAAACTCCAATATATCACCATGGCAAAAAAAGCGCCCGTTCAAACCACCCTTTCCTTTGACGAAAGCGAGAGCGGAAGCGCCTCCACCTTCATCAGCCCTGTCAGAGACCCGAATCCTCTGCCGAAGAAAGAACCGGATGTGTTGACCGTCTCCGAACTCGGTGAACGGATTCGCGATATCTTGGACTGCGATGGCTTAACGAACATCACTGTTACCGGAGAAGTTACCGGATACCGTCCGAATGCATCAGGACACCTCTACTTCTCCTTAACCGAAAAAGGGGACACCGACGCCGCAGTCTCCTGCGTTATGTGGAAGTATGCCGCAAAAAATCTCGCCTTCCCCATAAAAGACGGACTTGCGGTAAACATCACCGGACACGTGGACTTCTACCCTCCTTCCGGGCGGATGCAGTTTATCATCAAAAAAATCGAACCTGCGGCAGGGGGAAAGACCGGTCTTTACCTGCAGAAAGAGCAGTGGAGAAAACAGCTCGAAGCGGAAGGCACTATCCCGCGCCCCGAATCCGAAAAGCGCAGTCCTCCGCTCTTTCCAACCTGTGTCGGTGTTGTCACATCCAAAACCGGCTCGGTACTTCAGGATATCAGAAATGTCCTGTCCAGACGCTATCCGCTTCCGGTGCTCCTTGCTCCCGCACAGGTGCAGGGGGCAGGAGCTGAGGTCTCGATTGTTTCAGCAATCGAATCCCTGCAGGGAAAAGTCGATGTGATAATCGTTGCCCGCGGAGGAGGAAGCTTCGAAGACCTCTTCGTCTTCAACCACCCCGATGTTGTCCGGGCTGTCAGAAACTCTGCAGTCCCCATCATCAGTGCTGTAGGACACGAAACTGATGTCACCCTCGTGGACTTTGCAAGCGACCGCAGAGTGCCGACACCGTCTGCCGCGGCAGAAACCGTCGTTCCCGACCGGGCAATTCTTGCAAACACTCTCGAAGAGTACCGCAGAAGAATTCATGACCGAACAAGAAGCATCATCGCCGAAAATCACCGGACCGTTGCCGAACTGAAACTGCGGGTCGACCCCTCGCGTCTCTCCCGCAGACTTGACATGATGCAGCAGCAGACCGCAGACCTCGCAGAACGGATTCGCTCCGCCTTTGTCCGCCGGATAGAATCCCAGCGCGACCTGCTGTCCCAGATGCAGGAGCGCATCTTCAAAGGAGCATCTGCGAAAATCAAAACAGCTTCCCTTGAACTTGCCGGAGAAAAGGAAAAAATCCTTGCCGCCGACCCGAAAAAGCCGCTCGAACGCGGCTATGCCCTCGTCCAGATGGGAGGGGCAGTCGTTCGCTCCAAGAACCAGCTGAAAAAAGATGACCGCTTAACCCTCTGTCTTGCAGACGGAGAAGTAACCGCAACCGTGGAGAAAATCATATGACTGAAACACCAGAACCAAACTATGAAGAAATGATTACTGAACTGCGTGACATTGCCCGCAAACTCGATGACGCACAGACCTCCGTCGAAGATGCGGTAAAACTGCACGCCAGAGGAATGGAACTGATTGCAAAATGCGAAGCCTTCCTTGCAAAAGCAGAACTGACGATTACCGAAGTACACCGGGAAACAGAATCCGCATAACGAATGGCTAAATCCTCTCCCCTTACCGGGGCTGTTGCCGGTCATTTTTTAATCGACCTCTACACCCCGATTCTGCCAATCATCATCCCTTTGCTGATGGAAACGATGGACTTGTCCTACTTGCTTGCAGGACTTGTCGTTACCGTCTTTAACGTTGTATCTTCTATAACTCAGCCTTTGGTCGGCATCTGGAGCGACAAAACCGGAAAGCGGGCGGATGTAGCATTCTGTGTCCTGCTTGGCGCAGTGGGCATTTCTTTATCCGCGCTTGCGAATAACTACCTGATTCTCCTCATGCTGGTAACAGGGGCCGCTATAGGACACGCTCTTTTCCACCCGTCTGCGATGGATCTGGTCTACCGCGTAAGCCCGCCTGCCAAACTCGGCAAGTACAACTCCGTCTTTACCACTGCCGGAAGCATCAGCTATGCGTTTGGTCCGCTGGTTGCCGGGGCGTTAATCGCATTCGGCGGACTTCCTGCTGTCTGCTGGATGGTTCTTCCGGGAATTATCGGTGCGGCATGGATTTTCCGTTTAACCCGGCGCATGCCGGAGACTGCCGCATCAGCTAAGGTACAGAAAACATCTCTTATTGCCGGTTCGGCTTCTGCCGCGGCACTGGTTGTTACGGTCTGTGCTCTGCGGGCTATTGGATACATGGGCGTCATCACCTATCTTCCAACCCTCCTGACCGAATCTGCGGGACTGAGTACTCTTCTCTCGTCTCTGGTCGTTACCATCATGCTGTTCTTCGGTGTTGCAGGTCAGCTTGCCGGCGGCAGGCTTTCGGATAAGTACGGCAGAAAGCGCATGCTGGTTGCAGGTCTTGTTCTGGCTATTCCGTGTTTCCTGCTCATCTTTGCCGGAGGATTTTTGATGTATGCCGGAATCATGAGCTATGCATTCTTTGCCAGCTTCTGCTATGTTACGTCGGTTACTATGACGCAGGAGCTTCTTCCCGGAAAGACCGGGCTTGCCTCGGGACTGACGCTCGGCTTTACCATGGGTCTTGGCGGATTCGGTGCGGCAGCTGTAGGTCTTGCCGCAGATATTACCGGAAACCTTGTTTTCGCCCTCTCTTTGCTGGTAATCCCTATTATTCTGGCACCGGTGCTTGCTCTTTTCGTGCGGTACAAAACACTGGATGCTTCGGCAACTGCGTGAGGAAATTCCTCACGCTTACTTCTGAAAATACGCAATTAATATATTCTTGTAAGAATAATTATCTCTGTTAAGTACAAGACAGACTGTCTGTCATCCGGGACAATACTGCATCCCGGAATGTGTGTGCTGTGCAGTGATTTGTCTTGTTTTTCAGTAGAATTTGCTGTTATTTCTCGATTTTTTGCACTATTTTCTCAACATCGTTATTGCAAAGTATAAATAATATTGTGCACTATGTTTTGACATGGAGTATCAGTTTATTGATTTGGATTTTACTGATGAAGAGTATGAAATCATCGCGGCTTTTTGTCGGATTTATCACCTTGCATTAGAAGACGGTCTGCTTGCAGTACTGATTATTCTCGGCAAGCCTGTTGGTTTGAACCGGCGTGCTCTGAAAGTCCGGTGGAATCTTTTCTGTTGGGGAATCATACATCAGATTCGAAGCCTCTGGCTTCCCGACTCTGAGGATATTATCCTCCTGAAACAGATGAGGATATACTGTGAATCGCTCGTTGACCGATAGAAGTCTCTTTTAAGATTCTATCCGAAGACGAAAAAGGGAAGCATGGTTTGTTTCTGCTTCCCCTCTCTGTTCTCTCCCGTATCTGTAATGCTGTGCATTTACTGCTTTTCTCTGTGTTTGAACAATGTCAACATGTGCCATGACAACGAGTGACAATATATAAATACTTTCTCGGAGTATATGATAGTGATTCAGATGCAAGCATACACAACCCCTCTACTCGAACAGATCGTGTATGCCGGCATCGTCTTTTTCTTTAGATTTAACTAAGGAACCGTCAGCCTCAGCAGACGGTTTCGTGAAAAAACTCTTCTGCTGATGCTGCCGAATGAATCAGGTACATAAGGTGTGAAATACGCATGTTTGGAATAAGTGATCCCTGGGTCTGGATGACCTACGTGATATGCATCGTCTCGCTGATATTCAGCATAGTATATGGAATTGTTCACTGGAACAAGGATAGTGACGACGATGGCTGTTAGTACTCAATTACTGGTTGGAATCGCTATCATCTATCTGGCGATGATTCTTGGTGTCGGATACTACGGATACAAGAAGACAAAATCCGCGGACGACTATATGGTTGCAGGCAGAAACACGCCTCCAATTGTACTTGCACTATCCTATGGTGCTACTTTCATCAGTACCTCTGCAATCGTCGGATTCGGCGGAATGGCAGCTCAGTACGGTATGAGTCTGATGTGGCTTACCGTTCTGTGTATTGTTGTGGGTGTTATTATTGCCTTCATCTTCTTCGGAAAGAGAGTCAGAAGAAAGGGTAAGGAGCTTGGTGCCATGACCTACCCGGAGCTTTTAGGTAAAATCTTTGCATCCAAGAAGATTATCTATGGAATCAGTATCATCTTCATTGCCTCCATGCCGCTTTACACTGCCGCAGTTTTAATTGGCGGCGCCCGCTTCATTGAGACGACCTTAGGCATTCCGTACATGACTGCACTTCTCGGATTTGCGGTAATTGTCGCGCTCTATGTTATTATCGGTGGTCTGATTGCGGTGATGTACACCGATGCAGTCCAGGCGGCAATTATGTTTGTCGGAATGGGAATCCTTCTGGTGTTCACCTACATTATGCTCGGAGGAGTTACCGCGGCACACAGTGCACTTGAGGCTATGACTCCGCTTGTTCCGGATAACCTTATCGCTATGGGAATGACCGGCTGGACCTCCATGCCGGAGTTTGGAAGCCCGCTCTGGATGACCGTTATCACCACTCTGGTCTTAGGTGTCGGAATCGGTGTTCTCTCTCAGCCGCAGCTTGCAGTCCGTTTCATGACGGCAAAGGACGGTAAGTCCTTAAACCGTGCTGTTCCAATGGGAGCACTTTTCATCGTTATGATGACCGGCGTTGCCTTCACTGTCGGACCGCTTACCAATGTGTACTTCATGCAGACCTCAGGACAGCTCGCACTTGAGGCCGCCGGCGGAAACGCGGACTCGGTTATCCCGCTGTTCATCAACTCGGCAATGCCGGAGCTGTTCGTCATCATCTTCATGCTGACGCTTCTGTCCGCTGCCATGTCCACGCTGTCGTCTCTTCTCCACACGATGGGAACGACGCTTGGAGGAGACTTATTCTCCCGTATCAAGGGTGAAAAGTACTCTGTCCGTGCAAACCAGGCAGGTATTGGAATTATGCTTCTGGTCAGTATCCTGCTCGCCGTTGTTATGCCGGGCAGTATCATTGCCCGGGCAACGGCAATGTTTATGGGTCTGTGTACGGCCGCCCTTCTTCCGGCATTCATCCATGGAATCATCTCCAAACGCCCGTCCCGCCTTGCCGCAACCTGGAGTATCTTCGCAGGTGCTGCCGGCTGGCTTCTCTGGACGGTCTTTGCCCACACTGCAGAGTCCTCTGCACTTGGCATCTGCAACATGCTCTTTGGGGTAAACACGCTTGTTTCAAGCCCGTGGTGCTACCTTGACCCGCTGGTTGTCGGAACCGTTCTCTCGGTAATTGTGCTTTTAGTCCTGCTTCCGCTGGATAAGAAACGCGTTACCACTGAAGAGCAGATGGCTCTTCAGTAACCGGGGAACACCCCTGCTCTTTTTTTGAAAAAAAGTTAGAGAATTCTGCCGTCTGCAGATATTGTGACAACAGAGAGCGGAATCTCTTTACCGCTTTCAGAAATCGCTCTTCTGACCGCTGCCTCAAGCCCTCCGCAGCAGGGAACCTGCATGCGGGTAACCGTGATACTGCGGATACTGTTCTGTGCAAAGATTGCGCTGAGCTTTTCTGCATAGTCCGCCCCGTCGAGCTTCGGGCAGCCGATAATCGTTATCCGGTTCCGGATAAATTCGGCATGGAAGTTTCCGTAGGCAAACGCGGTACAGTCTGCCGCAACCAGCAGGTCCGCGTCTGCAAAGTAGGGGGCCAGAACCGGGACCAGTTTAATCTGAACCGGCCAGTTGGAAAGCTGTCCTGGGACTGTCCCTGCCGGTTCTGAGGCAGGAGTTCTTTCCAGCTTTTTTGCCTGCATGCCGGGACATCCGCAGGGCTGTTTATTCATCTTTGCCGCTTTGACTGCCGCTTCATTGTAGGCAGGTGCTTCCCGTTCCTCAAAGGTAATCGCATTCTCCGGACATGCCGGCAGACAGTCGCCGAGGCCGTCGCAGAAATCTTCTCTCAGGAGCTTTGCCTTATTATTCACGATTCCAATCGCTCCTTCGTGACAGGCGTCTGCACACAGCCCGCAGCCGGTACACTTCTCTTCATCAATTCTGATAATCTTTCGCAGCATGACTCTATCCTTAACTCTTCCCTTTATCCTGCACGATATAAATATCTGCGTATTTCGGCGGCACCAAGTGGTTAAACGGCGTGAAACAAAAGCCTAATATATGATAGTCACCGAAAAACCTAGTAATTAATTTCGGACGTCCATCATGAATACCCGTATGAAATTCCTCGAACACGAACTGGCAGAACAGGAACGTGAACAGCTGCGCAAAGCAGAGCAGAAGGAACAGCCGGCAGTCCCTGTCGTCCCGGACAATACGCTTGCACTGGAACGCAAAGTCCGTGAACTGGAAGCACTCGTCAACGGATTAACCGAAGAACTGCTTGACCTCAAGTCGGTTACCCGCAAGTTAAGTGCCCAGATTGAAAAACTCGGCGGAACTCCGGTCAAGAGTCATCCGGAGACTGTTATCAGAGGCGGCATGAGAAAGCCGGAAGCAGAGCCGACACCTGCTCCGGTCCATACCGGACGCGGCATTCAGCCGGCAGCACCGGTCCGTGAAGTGCCTGTTCCGCAGGCTCCGGCAGCACGCATGCCGCCGCAGGCAGCTCCTGCCCCGCAGCCGGTGCAGGGACGCCGCATCTCATCTCCTGTTCCGGAACCAGCCTCGGCTCCGGCTCCGGTTGAAGAGGATGTCGAGAACCTCAAAGCAGGCGAGTATGAGTTCGTCATGCAGCCGGACGGCACCATTCTCAAACGCAGAAAGACCAAGGCACAGAATGTTATTGTTGCCGGAACCGGATACGGCCCCGGCAGAACATCGCGTTCCTCTGCTATCCGTGCAGATTCCCACGCCGTAATTGAGGCTGACGAGGATGACACCTTAGACTTAGACCGCTGAAGAGGATTGAAGCGTTGCATATTGTCCAGGTCGAGATAGACAACTTCAAGTCCTTTGCACGGAAGACCAAAATCCCCTTTTTTGAAGGATATACGGTAGTCTCCGGACCGAACGGTTCGGGAAAGAGTAATATTATCGATGCGATTCTTTTTGTTCTCGCACTTTCTTCCTCCCGTTCGCTTCGTGCCGATACGATTACTGATTTTATCAACTTCACCTCCGGAAAGAATACGGCAGAAGTAACCCTCGAGTTCTCCGACGGTACCAAGATTCGCCGGAGAATCAAGCAGACGGCATCTTCCACCTACTCCTACTATTACTTAAACGAAAAGACCAGCTCGCAGACCGAGATTCTCGAGTATCTGGCAAAGAACGGTATCCGCCCCCACGGATATAATGTGGTGATGCAGGGCGATATCACGCGTATCATGAACATGTCCGACCGTGACCGCCGCGGCATCATTGACGAGATTGCCGGCGTTGCGGCGTTCGATACGAAAAAGGAGCAGGCATTAGTTGAACTTGAACAGGTGCGGGCAAAAATTGAACGCGAAGAGCTTCTGCTCGAAGATTATGCCCGGCGCTTGGAGGAACTCAGCGCAGCCCGCGAGGATGCGGTCAAGTATCAGAATCTGAAAAAGGAGCTGGACTACTTAAACGCGGCCCGAAAGATTGCCGGCATCCGTTCCCTTGAGACAGAGCTTGCTCTGATTGCCTCATCCCGTTCCGAGCAGGAAGGCAGAAAGGCAATGTTTGAGGAGAGCATCCGGATGGAGGAAAACGAGCGTGATGCCCGCCGCGAGGAAGTGGCAGACATCGACCGCCGGATTGCGGAAAAGCAGGGTCCGGCATATCTTTCCATCATCTCCGGTCAGGAAGCGGAGAAAGGAAACATCCGGGTTGCGGAGGACACAATTTCCCGCCGCAGGAAGGACAAGGAACAGAATCTTGCCCGGATGAACTCACTGTACTTAGAGATTCTCAAACATCAGAACTCGTACAACGACAAGAATAAAGAAGCCCAGACGATGCAGATTGACCGCGCCAATCTGGCGATGGAGGTCGAAGCCCAGAAGAAGGTTCTGGAAAAGGCTCAGGAACTGGTCAACAAAAAGAGCCGCGACTCGAAGGGAGCACAGGCTGAGCTTGTGGAGTTGATGAACAAGACTGAGGCAAAGAAGGAAGCCCGTGGGGCAATTGTTGTCCAGCGTGACGGAATTATTGAAGCGAGCCGCGTCCGCAGAAATGAGCTTGAGCGCTGTCAGCGTGAGCAGGGTTCGCTTGCCGAAGAGAGAAGTGAGGTAACTGCCGAGGCTTCCCGTCTGGAAGCAGAGATTTCCGATGCCCGCGAGGAAAAGGCGGTAATCACCAAGCAGATTGCCGAGGCCGAGCGGCAGATGCTCCACTCCAGAAAACTCTTGGATGGTGTCCGCGAAGAGATTTCCCGGCTTTCCAAACGGCAGATGCAGCTGGAAGCACACCAGCAGGCATCGGGGGCATCCGACCGGGCAATCTCTGCGGTCTCCGGAATGGATGGGGTATTCGGCACTGTATCCAAACTGGGTAAGGTCTTAAACGCCCAGCACACGGTTGCTTTGAATATTGCCGCCGGCGGCAGACTCAATAATGTTATTGTGGATACCGACCAGACGGGAGCAAACGCCATCCGCTACCTGAAAGAAGAGCGTCTGGGAAGACTTACCTTCCTGCCGCTGAACAAGATGAAGATTCAGCCGCCGCTTCCGCCCCTGGCCGGAAACGGCATCATTGATTATGCCATCAACTTAATCGACTTCGAGCCGGAGTTCCGCGACGCTTTTAATCTGGTGTTCGGGCAGACGGTGGTCGTCGAAAACCTGGATGCCGGACGGCGTTTGATGGGAAGATACCGCATGGTGACCTTAGACGGAGAACTGCTTGATAAGGGAGGGGCTATGACGGGCGGTTCTATTAACAAGAATATCCGGGGATTCGGGGTGGCTGTCGGTCACGAGGCGGCAGAGCTTTCGGCAAAGATTGCCGAACTCCGCGAAGAGGAAGAGGACTTAGCGGCTGCCGAGCGCCGTCACCGTGCAGTTTCCGAAGGTCTTCGTGAAGATCGGACTGCGGCTGACTCAAAGATAACCACCCTTGAGCTGAAGCTTGCGGACTGCGGAAGAAAGCTGGACAAGATTGCGGCTGATGAAATCGAGGCTGCACGGCTTCTGGAAGAGACGGAACGCGATGCAAAGGAGAACGCGGCAAAGGTTGCCGCCCTTGAGGCAGAGATTGATGAGGTCTCGACCGAAATCGAGGGACTGAATGCTCGGATTGCCGAGATTCGCGCTGTCCTTGATGAAGAGGAGTTCAATCTCTTAACCGATCAGCTTCAGCGGGCACAGAAAGACCTCGCAAATGCCGAGCGCCGTCTGGAGACCAAGACGAACGCATTAAATGATGTTCTTCTGGAACGCCGGCACTTCAAGCAGAATGTGGAAGAACGCACGGCCGAGCGGACAACGATTGAAGAGCGGAATGCAGAGCTGGAAGCAGAGATTTCTGCCTGCAATGCGGATATCGAAAAAGCAAAGGCTGCACTTGCCGCATACGAGGATCAGTTAAAGGCGTTCTCCGGAGAGCTGGAAGCGCTTTCCTGCGAACGTGCCCGCGTACAGGAAGCAGCAGATGAAGCACAGTTCAGAATCACTTCTCTCCAGGGCGATGTGGAACGCTGTGTGGTGCAGATTTCCGCGTTCGATGAAAAGTCTGCGGCACTGACTGCCGAAATTTCTGAGATGAAGGGGTCGGTCGAGGAGGAGATTGAGTGCGAACTGAGTCTTTCCGAGATTCAGGACGGCATTATCACAACCGAGCGGGCGATTCGAAAGCTCGGCAATGTGAATATGTTGGCCATTGAGCAGTTCGATGAGCTGGAACGCAAGACGCTTGAAAAGACGGAGAAGAAGAATACGCTCTCCCGCGAACGCGAGGCAATCCTGGAAAAGATTGAGAGCTTCCGGCAGATGAAGCATGATGCGTTCATGGATTCGTTTACCGCAATCAATGAGAACTTCCAGAGAATCTATAACCGCTTAAATGAAGGTGACGGACGGCTTGTTCTGGATAACTATGATGATCCGTTCCTTGGCGGTATGACCTTTGAGGTGTCTCCCCGCGGAAAGGAGGTTCACCGCTTAAACATGATGTCCGGCGGAGAAAAGTCTCTGACAACACTTTCGTTTATCTTTGCTATTCAGCAGTATATGCCGGCACCGTTCTACGCACTGGATGAGATTGATTCGAACCTGGATGGTCTGAATGTTGAGCGTCTGTCCCAGCTGGTCCGCGAGATTTGTGCAAATACGCAGTTCGTGATTGTGTCGCACAGAAAACCAATGATTGAAGCGGCTGACCGGATGATGGGGGTAACCGTCAGACCGGGAGATAAGAGTACGCTGGTGACCGGCGTGAAGATGGTGGAGTAATGCCGGAGTTTGTTCTGCCCCAGGGGGAAAATGAGGAGCCTATTGCTATCTTGGTAAAGATGGTCAAAGACGGTGTCCTTGACCCCTGGAATATTGATATTGCAGATTTAACCGAGAAGTTTTTAGCAGAGCTTGAGGCACGCCGGGCAATGAGTCTGCGTGTCTCCGGTCTGACGATTTTTTATCTGTCGGTTCTGGTGCGGATGAAGTCCGAGCTTTTGGATGAGCCGGAACCGGAAGAGGAGTATATAGATGATTTCTTTGAGGAAGGGGAAGACGGGGAGTTTTCGGAGCGCGCTCTTGGCCCTATTGAACTTCTGGAGCGGGAGATTGACCGCCGGATTAAGCGCAAGGATGTAAGAAAGCGGCATACGAATCTGTATGAGTTAATCAAACAGCTGCGTCTGGCGGAGAAATCAGAACGCAGAAGAATCCGGCGCCAGCGGCTGATTGATTCTGAGGATGATTTGTTTTCTCCGGATGCAGAAGAAGTCGTGGGTATTGCCCATGAGGAGAAGTATGAGGAACTCGCCGAGGAGATTTATGCGTTTATTGCGCGCTCTTCGGATGCGCGTGATGTGGGAGTTTCGATTATGGAAATCTGCGCGGCATTCCACTGGCCGCTCTATATGGTCTATTTACCCTGCCTTTTCCTCGCGCAGGGGGGGAGGGTTGAGATTGAACAGGAGGAGATTTTCGGGGATTTGTGGGTTGTTCTAACCGGCAGCGAAGATGCAGGGGGCGAATGATTTTATGACAAGAGGGGAAATTATCTTTCGTGTTTTCCTGGTTTTATGGATTTTTGCGATGATTATTATTCTCATATCTGCTCTTAGTTCGATTTTTATCTACTGAATAATCGAATCGAAGCTTATTTATGCTTCCGTATACAACTATGTTACCTCGCAAGTCAGACAGTCACTCTCCCTGAGTGGACTGAATCTGAGGCCTTGCCATGCTTTACTTTCTTCGAAGCAAGTTGCTTCGAAGGGTTTATAAGTTCTAATGACTAATATGTTAGAGCACCT